>CAVGIM010000019.1:1063-46494 GCA_963629575.1 Candidatus Methanomethylophilaceae archaeon | reverse complement strand
TCTAAGTTCTCCCGACTAAACTCTGGCACGCCCCTCGCCGGGTAGGCCTGTCTGCCGACAGGCAGGCGCATCCTCCGCCGCCAGGCGGAAACAGGTCGCTTCGCGACAAAAGTCTAGACGTGAAACGTCAAAAGCCTTTCGGCAAAAAGTAAAAAGCCCGCTTGGCAATTCTAAGCTCTAAGCTCTCTTAGGCACGGTTATGAAAAAATCCACGGGAAGAGATTGTCCCGATCCTCGATTTCCCGAAGCAGGGATTCATCGATAAAATCCCCGGCAAACATCGCGGCGAGCTTCATAAAGTCCCGCTCGTGCTCTTCGAGACGTCGCTTCGCGTAATCGGCCGCCGAATGGTTGTGAATCATAAAGGCCCAGTCCGAGGATTGGAAGAGAGCAAGTTCGCGAATCATCTGGGCAAGCACGCGCTTCTGGAATCTTGTCGGATGCGACTCGGCGCGACATTTCTTGAACACGCCGAACATCCGGAAAAACTTCGGGTAGATAAAATCCACTTCCGAATTTACCCACACCGAAGCAAAGCCGTTTTCGCCCCACGAAGAAAAAATCGGTCGGTGAACGTCCAAGTCATGCGGATCGGGCGACAGCTCGTTTACCGAAGCGAGCCGAATCGACGACGAAGCAGCGGTCCTTTCAAAAACGGACTCGATGAATTGCGGCCCTTCGAACCACCAGTGTCCAAACAGTTCCGCATCGTAGGGGCAAAGGATGCAAGGACGCCTTGATTCCATTTCGCGAGAGAGTTCCATCGCTGTCCGTTCCCGGTTCGCCACAAAAAGTCGCGCGTGTTCCCGGGCGAGATTCATCGCAAGCCACGGACGGTAAAGGGCCTTGTCCTCTCCGCCGGTAATCCGATAATACTTGAACCCGGAATCAATCGGAGCGTCCTTCGCAAAGAAGTAATCCCCCAGATAGGAACGCGGAAGTTCCTGGGAAATGTCCTTGTAAAATTCCCGATAGTCGGGATGTCCGGGATATCCGCGTTCCCTGCTCCAGACTTCCACGGAACTCGACTGTTCCCGACCGAGAGCCAAAAGGCCCGCAGGGGTTCTTGTCGGCGCGAAGACGCCAAATTTCGGCGCGGGCCTCGCCAGCAGAATCCCGTGCGTTTCCATAAAGAAATATTCTATTCCCTGTTCCGCGAGAAATGCGTCAAGTCCGTCAAAGTATCCGCATTCCGGAAGCCATACGCCCTTGGGATTTCGGCCGAAAGCGTTTTGAAAGGCTTCCGTCGTCAAGCGCAGCTGCAGACGAATCGCTTCGGGTTCCGACTGGTAGGCCGGCAAGAAGGGGTGCGTCCCGACACACGTAAGAAGAGCAAGCTTTCCGCGACGTTCTAGCGAAGCAAGCGCCGAAACCATGTCGCGATGCAGGCGATTTTCCCAAGTTTCGGAAAGTTCCACGATTCGCGCCGCATAAAATTTGGCGATATCCAGGCGCTCCGAATCCCCGGAAAGCCGTCTCAATTCCCTAGAAGCGAGTTCCCCTAGCTTTTGCAGATGGAGAGAATACCTTTCCAAAAGAAGCTTGTCCGTAAACATGGCGAGAAGCGTCGGAGAGACGCTCAGGTTCAAGACGCCCGGAACGCCTTTTTCCGCAAGCCGGGAAAGCGCCTGTACCAGCGGAAGATAGGTTTCCGTCAAGGCTTCGAAGAACCAGTTTTCTTCCAGAAAGCGCGCATAGCGCGGATTTCGCACGAACGGCAAATGCGCGTGCAGCAACAGGTAGAGCTGTCCATTGGAGTCCGAATTCATGCGCCCGTCATCGTCATTCCGTACGCTTGATCACGACGGGAACGATTGTCGTCGGGAAATCGCCGTCCTTGTCCGTGGCAAAGACCGGAATTATCTGGGTGGAATCGGGAAGATCCTGTTCAAAGGAGAAGGTTCCGTCCGGATTCAGCGGGAACGGTTCGCCGCGAACCTGGAGATGGGCGTCGGGACGCGTTCCGCCATAGACTATCAGACGCGTCTTGACCCACAGGAAGAAATCCTTGCCGTAGCTGATGGATCCCGGAGTCGGAGGCAAGAGCGCTCCACTCGAAAGGGACGCCGCACTCGACAGCGCACCGGAGAAAAACGATTCCGAAGAACTCGCGAGATGTTCGAGCCACTTGGCGACAGACTGGCTGGAAAGACCGGAGCTTCCAAACCCGCCGATTCCCGCGCCTCCCAGGGACGCCTTGAAAAAGACATTGTCCGTTTTCAGGTCCGAGCCTCTGACGCTTTCAAAGCTAAAGACCTGCATGGCGGGCGCTTCGACCAGAGATTCGAACTTGCCAGCCTGGGTCTTCGTCCCCAACGCGGCGCTGAACGAAATTTCCTTCTGGTTTTGCACATACCAGCTTTTCGCATTCGCCGGAATTTCGATATCGCGGAACTTGCGCTTCTTGTTCTTTCGAACGGTCAAGTCCGAAGCGACATCGTACAGGCGAAGCACAAGAGACTTCTTTCCGTGGAGCGCATTCTTCAGGCGTTCGTCCTTCACGTCCCAGAACGCATGGAGAAAGTTCGGATCGCGCTGCATCAGAACGAGATATTCCGGAGAAAAGTCCGACGACACCTTGACCGTTTCGGCTTTTTCCGCACGATCGCTCCTTGCCGCGTTCGAAGACTTTTTCGTCTTGGCGACGGTCTTCTCCACCGCTTTCGGCTTCCTTGCCGGGGCAACCGAAAGGACTTCTGCCTTTTTCTGTGCGGAACGCTTCGACGAGGCGGTTTTCGCCACGGACGTCTTGATTTCCTTGACTTTGGACTTGACCTTGTCCTTTGCCTTGCGAGAAGCCTTCTTCAGCTCTTCGACCTTGGATTCGGCCTTTTGCGAAATGACCTTCAATTCCTCGACTTTCGCTTTTTCCTTTTTCAAGGCATCCTTGACGATGCTCCTTATCGAAGAAGCAACCTTGTTCTTTGCCGGAGAAGCTTTTGTTTTCGAATCCATGTCGATCTCCTTTGGTGCCCTTAGTGCACCGTTTTCGGCTTATTGCCCCAATTGCCAACGCCCGTCAGCCCAACGGAAACTCCGATGAAAGTCTCGTCCCAGACCGTCTCGTTGTCCGACTTGCGCATGCCGCCCTGGATAGCGATATCCACTTTCGTGTTTCGCCGCCCGAGCGGGAATCCGGCGCCGAGAGAGGCTCCGTATTCCTTGACATCTGCAATGTAATAATTTCTAAACCATGCACCCGCGCGAAAATCCATCCGCTGGACATATTTCTTGAAATAGTCCGTCGAACCGCTCCGCTCGTAGCCCAAGGCAGCGACAAATTCCGTCTGGGTATCCGTCGTATCAGCAAGGTTCCACGCACCGCCGATGTTTGCGATATTTGCATCCCAGCCGCGAAGCATAAAGTCGAGCATCACGTGATGCCGCTTTCTGTAACGAAAGGCAAAGCCCGTCGCGTATGTCGGCGGAACATCGATTTCCCGGGAAACTTTCGAAGGGACAAGCGTATCCGTCTGGCTGAACGTCAAGTTGTATTCGAGCTTGTTTTTCAGCGTGTACGCCGTCGTGTAGGAAAAATAATACGACGCCTTCAGTCCCTTGTAAAAGACGGCGCCCGTGTAATAGGCCGGATGGTTCTTGATTTCAAAGCGACCCTCGGCAGATTCCGTGAGTTCCGCATTGTTCGTCGCCCAGGCGTCCGCAGACGGAACCTGGGAATTGTCCGCCCCCAGCGCGAGCTTCCGCGAAACGGATCCCATGACAAAATGTGCGGAAAATCCTAACGACAGCCGGCGAAAGAACGGCAACCGGACAGCATACGCCGGAGCGATCTCGTAAATATTTCCCTGGTACTTGATGTTCGCAAGACTAGTCTTCAGGGAATCATCGACTTCTTCGTCCAGGTTCAGCGTGTACTTTTGCGAAAGCGCAAGCGATGCCGTACCGAAACGGCCGAGCGCAAACGCGAACGAGAGCGAAGGAATTTCCAGCGAAGACGACGCATACGACTTTCCGCTGTTTTTCGCCACGTTTTCTTCAAAGAGAAGCGTCGCGTTGAACGAAGTGTTGCGTTCAAACGCCAGCGAAGCGGGGTTCCATTCGACGTAACCGCTTTCCGCTTTCGCGCCGCCGGAGAAACCGCGTCCCAGGGTGATCGCCGTAGCCGCTTCCGTCGGCTTTCCCAAGGCTTCGAGGCCCATCATCGAAGCGGCATTTCCCAGGGTGGCAAACAGGGCGGCGCAGACAAGAGCCTTCCGAATCATTTCCTATTCCCCCGTTTTGTCGCAAGCCAAAGCTTGAGGTTCATCGGACTTCCGATATAGTCCGTAAAGTCGTAACGCGAATACGTGTAGCTATCCAGGAACATCCGGATGGAATCCCCCTTGTCCGTCACGCGGTCGTAGTAAAGCGTATCGTATGGAGAAAGCATCGAATATCCCATGCGAAGGACAACTTTCATCTTGGCGCCCTTCCCGGCGCGGTTGACAAAGGAGCGCATCCCGTTCGTGAGCTGCAACCCGAGCGTGTCGCCGTCGAGAAACACGAGGTTCGGATGCCCATTCTTCTTGATGTAGGACTTGTTCAGCTTGTAAACTTCGGAAGACTGCATGTCCTCTCCACTCGAATCCACAAAGGTCGATGCGACTATCTGTACCGGAAATCCCAGTTCGGACCCTTCCTTCGACGAACTCCTCGGCATCGAAAGTTCGGCTAGCACGACCGCCTGGCGCACATCGATGCTGTCGCCCTCCGTATAGGGGAAGGAATCCCCGTAAAAATCGCCAAGGGCCGAAAGAATCCTTTCCGACGGAATTTCCACAAGAAGCGATTCCAGAACGCCTCCATGAAGCACGACGCAATCGGAGCAGTTCTCCGCCCGGGTGCTGACGATTGCGGAACGGAACGCCCAGATGTTCTTATAGACGTCGCTTTTCGAAGAACCGCTAGAATCGGCTTCGCGCGAATAGGCCTTGATCCGCAAGAAAGGAACGAGATCCGCGCTCGGACCGTAGAACCGATAAATGCGCCTTGCCTCCGGAGCCGATATCTTCAGCTGCAAGCGCGCGGCATCCTTCACCTCGGCAAGCGATTCGTAGAAAGCCGCCGGCAAGTCCAGTCGCAGCGCGGAATCCAGGCTGGAAATGTTCAGGCTAAAGGTCGTATCCGCGGAATCCGCCGAGACAAAGGAATTTCTCAGGGTTGCCACCCAGGCGGAATCCTTCGTTTCGCCGACGCTGTCGATGAATCCCGAACCGTTTCCCGTTTCGAGAATCCAGGAAACCCTTATATTCAGGGACTCCTTGATCGGGAGCGAATCCTTGAACCCCGCACGCGAATAGAAGCCGGAATCCGGGTAAAGGGCGAGGAAAGCCGCACGGAAATCCTCTGCGCTGTCCGCGGCGAACATGGCAAAGAAGCTCTTGTCGCGGAAACCGAAGTCCAGGACCAGTTCATGCGAAAATCCGTTTCCCGCGCCAAGCACTCCCTGGTAATACTGGAGCCGTGGCGTGCTGTCAAAGCCGACCTGGTAGGATTCGAGCGAAAGGTCGTCGATTTCGACCGTCTGAACCAGATAGTTGGAAGGAAATCCCTGGTCATCGAGCCAGGAGACCAGGGCGTCGCCATTCGAATCGAAAATGCACGAAGCCAAAAAAAGCATCGGAAGCAGGGCGACCAAAAACGCTGTTCTGAATTTCTGCACGGAAACTCCGAAAAAAGGAAACATCGAATGCAAATATACAAAGTCTTTTTTTGCAAGATTTCTAAATTTCCCGCGTTAAAACTTTTCTGGCTATCTTTCGAGGCATCCTATGAAACCTTTCCACGCTTATTTCCAGAACATCAACGGCAGCGACACCTACCCGCTTTCCGAAGTCATCTACCGAAGCAAGGTCGATGGAAGCCTGCTAGAAGTGCACCACGACCGCGAAGCGCTCGCCGGACGTTCCCCGGAAGAATGGAAGAAACTCTTTGCGGAACGCCGCACGAGCTTTAGGCCCGCCGACATGAGCGGAGTCTGGAGCAAGCGCGAAATGGTCCTTCCCGAAATCCCCGAAGAGGACATCGTTACGCTCCGCGAAGGGTTCAGCCCACTGTTCGACGCAAGCGCGCTCGCGAGGGAGATCGGACTTCGGAAGCTCTGGGTAAAGCTTTGCGGAAACTCCCACACGGGAAGCTTCAAGGACCTGGGCATGACCGTCCTCGTCAGCCAGGTCAATTCGATGATCCGGCACGGAAAGGAAATCGATGCGGTCGCCTGCGCAAGTACCGGAGACACCTCGGCCGCCCTTTCCGCGTTCACGGCAAAGGCGGGCATTCCGAGCATCGTGTTTCTTCCCCGCGGAAAGACGAGCGTCGCCCAGCTCATCCAGCCCATTTCGAACGGCAGCATCGTACTCGCGCTCGATACGGACTTTGACGGCTGCATGAAAATCGTGCAGGAAGTTACCGCGGACAACCGCATCTACCTCGCGAACTCGATGAACAGCCTCCGCGTCGAAGGGCAAAAGACCATCAGCCCGGAAATCTGCCAGGAACTGGGCTGGAAAGTCCCCGACACAATCATCATCCCCGGCGGAAACCTCGGAAACGTCAGCGCGCTCGCCAAAGGCTTCGACGACTGCCTCGCCATGGGGATCATCGAAAGGAAACCGCGCATCGTCGTCGCCCAGGCGGCAAACGCGAATCCGTTCTACGAAGCCTACAAACGCGGATTCGACAAGCTGGTCCCGGTCCATGCGAAAAAGACGCTCGCCAGCGCGATTCAAATCGGGAATCCGGTCAGCTATCCCAAGGCGGAACGCGCCATCAGGAACTACAACGGCATCGTCGTCGAAGTTTCCGAAGAGGAACTCGCCAACGCGGCGGAACGCGGCGACCGCATCGGACTCTACACCTGCCCGCACACGGGGGTGGCGCTCGGCGCGCTTTTCAAGCTTCGCGAAGAAGGAAAAATCGACAAGGACGAGGAAGTCGTCGTCATCAGCACGGCGCACGGTCTAAAGTTCACCGAATTCAAGGTTTCCTACCACAAGAAGGAACTCGAAGGCATCGTTTCCCGATACGCGAATCCGATTTTCGAAGCCCCCGCGGAAATCGGCCCGGTGATGGACATTCTCAAAAAAGAGATGGCAAACCGGAGACGCTAGGAAATGGTCCTGAACGTCATCTGGCTTCTCTTCTTTTTCGGCGCGTTTCTCGCCTGCGCCGTCAAGTGCTTCGCCTTCGGAGAGACGGGAATCTTCAATACGACGATTCTCGCCGCTTTCGACATGTCCAAGACCGCGTTCGAAATCGCTCTCGGCCTCACGGGCATTCTGAGCCTCTGGCTCGGCATTCTGAAAATAGGCGAAAAGTCGGGTGCCGTACAGATTCTCGCCAAAATCGTCCAGCCGCTTTTTTCAAGGCTCTTTCCCGAAATTCCCAAAGGGCATCCCGTCGTCGGAACGATGCTGATGAACGTCAGCGCGAACATGCTCGGTCTCGACAACGCGGCAACCCCGATGGGACTCCAGGCGATGAAGCAGCTGCAGGAACTGAACCCCAACGAAGACAAGTCCGTCGCCAGCAATTCGCAGATTCTCTTTCTCGTCCTGAACGCCAGCGGACTCACGCTTATCCCGGTGAGCATCATGACCTATCGGGCGCAAATGGGAGCCGCCAATCCGAGCGACGTCTTTCTTCCGATTCTCCTCGCGACATTTTTCAGTACCATGGCGGGCATCGTCGCAGTAAGCTTTTTCCAGAAGATCAAGCTGAAGGATCCCGTAACGCTCCTCTGGCTCGGAGGCCTTTCCGCCGCCGTCATCGCGACCCTCGCCTACTTCAGCCGTCTGGCTGCGGACGCGCTCGGAACGACGAGCCTTTTCGTCAGCGGGATTACGCTCTTTGGAGTCATCATCCTGTTTCTCGCGCTCGCCGTCCGCAAAAAGGTTCGGGCCTACGAAGCCTTTGTCGAAGGCGCAAAGGAAGGCTTCCACACTGCGGTGATGGTCATTCCCTACCTAGTCGCTATCCTCGTAGGCGTCGCCGTGTTCCGCGCGAGCGGAGCCATGGATCTTCTCCTCGGAGGCGTTTCAAGCGTTCTCGCCTTTCTCGGAATCGGGAGCGAAATCGTACCGGCACTTCCGACCGCCATCATGAAACCGCTTAGCGGCAGCGGAGCGCGCGGCATGATGATCGAAGCGATGAAAACCTACGGTCCCGACAGTTTCGCAGGTCGCCTGAGCTGCATGTTCCAAGGCGCGACAGACACCACGTTCTACGTCATCGCGGTCTATTTCGGCTCCGTCGGAGTCCGCAAGACACGCCACACGGTCACCTGCTGTCTCATCGCCGATGCCGTCGGCGTCATCGCGGCCATCGCGGTCGCCTACCTGTTCTTTCCGCCCACATAGCGCAAGCTCGAAAATCATCCCAGGGAGCCTCCAAACAAAAAAGGCCGCACGGAATGCGACCTGGAGACAAAAAATTAGTTTGTTTGCAATCAGAAGCGGCGCGGACGAGCTTCACGCGGACGGGCTTCGTTGACCCGAAGGGCGCGACCGCCGACATCCTTGCCGTTCAGCTGTTCAACCGCATTCGCTGCAACGCCGTCATCTTCGATTTCAACGAATCCGAAGCCCTTGCTGCGACCGGTATCGCGGTCCATGATAATCTTTGCGCTCTTGATTTCGCCGAATTCCTCGAACAGTTTGGCGAGGTCCGCGTCGCGAAACGCAAAGGGGAGATTTCCAACATAGATGCTTTTCATATTTTATCCAGGCTGTTAAGTAAGCCTGATTAAATAATAGAACAATTTCAAGCTTCCGGAGAAACGCTCCGCGGAAACAGAAGGCATCTTTCGCAGCGATTTTTCGCGTCCCGGTTTCCATAGCGAAATTCCGGATCCGGACAAGGCTCCGTCGATCCGTCCGGAAGAATCCAGAGTTCCCGCCCCGGAAAGGGGCATTTTTCGGGAAAAGCCTTCCATCCTATCGGCCGGAGAAAGGTCCCTTCGATGCGAACGGGAAGATCCCTCACCGTCGAAGCGTCAAAAAAGTCTCCCGGCGCAAGTTCTTCGCCACGCCCTATTGCGGAAGACAGAAAAATCGCCCGATTCAGCTTGACGCGGTCAAAGCCCAAGGAAGCGGCAAGTTCCAGGACAGGAACGACTTCCGCGCGGTTCGTCCCGGTAACCGTCATCTGCAGGGAAAGCGAAGACAACGGTCGCCCCGAGTCCCAGAAAAGTTCCCGCCGAACTCGAGCAAGCGTTTCGAGATTTTTCAGATAGGCATGGACATTCATTCCCGGACAAAGGACATTCCAGCTGGATTCTTTCACGCCCCAGCAACTCACCTTGATATCGCTAGAAATCGGAAGCAGTTCACGCGCAAGGCGTTCCGCACCTTTTCGCGGAAATGTTCCATTCGTCGTAAGATTCAGTTTTAAATCCAGTTCCGATACCAGCCGTTCCAGCTTTTCGAATTGCGAATAAAGTAACGGTTCTCCCATCGTACTCGGAATCACTTCGCAAAGTCCGTGGCGCGCATACTTTCGAATCGCCTTTTCCGCAATTTCCCAGGGCATTTCTCCCATTCCGAAAGGCCTTTTCCGCTGCCGCAAAAAACACAGCCGACAACGCAGATTGCAGAGATCCGGGTTTGTCAGCAAGGTGATTCGCCAAATTTTTTCCATGGAAATCTTCGCGTCCTATTGTTTTCTCCGCGCAAAAAAGACTCCCCCTATCGGAGAGTCTCTTACAGGATTCAAGACAGACTAATCCCAATTTCCCAGCACGATCAGATCGATCGAATAATCCGATGTTCCGATATTTTTCGGCCCCGCGGGAAGAACGACAAAGAACCCTTTTCCCGTCGAAGCGTCATAAGCGGGAGTGATAACGACATAGGAAGTAGTCATTCCAAAGTCGCTGACCACATCCGACAGCTTGCTTTCGTTATAGCGGAATTCCGTTATCTTCGCCGATGTCGGCTCGTCCGCATAGCTGAACCCGCTAAGCTCTTCTTCTCCGATTTTCGAAGCGCTGGAAGCGCCCAGGGACGCATTGGTAAAGAGCGCCGCCTCGCGACTTTTCCGCCCAATGTAAAGGTCGATCGTTTCCGCATTCGCATCCCTGTTCGCCGACAGGTAAGTGGTCCAGCTGTCCAGATCGATAGCGTTCATTTCGACAGCCTGGGTGGAAAGCGTCACCCTTTTCGCGGTAAGGACGGGAACAACCGCTTCGGAGCTGCTAGAGAGTTCCACCGGGCAGGTCTTTTCGAATGTCGTCGAATCCTTGGCGACGATCTGCACGGCATCGTTATGCGCATAGACGACGATGTAGGCAGTCAAGATTCCGCAGTCTTCAAAGGAATCGAGAATGACCGACGGCTTGAGTTCCTTGCCAATCGAAAGGCTTTGCTTCTGGACATAGTCCACGGCTTCCGTGCTAAAGTTCGCCTCGATAGGCAGTCCGCTCCCGTTTCCGAGAAGCAGGGAAACGGAATCGATATAGACCGCCGTATCGGCTTCCCAGTTGATTCCGACGCTTCCGTTAAGCTTCAGCTCCGACGCGTTGGCGTAGGCCACGCCGAAATTCGAAATTTCGATCAGGGAATCCGCATTCGATTCCGGAAGCACAATCGGCGCCGCCGCGCTGCTGCTCGAAGAATCCTCCGACGAGGAACCGGAAGAGGAATCGCTTCCGCACGCGACAAGTCCAAGGGACGACACCAGGCAGACAGACATCAGGATTTTCTTCAAGTTCATAGACAACCTTTCCTTTTTTCTGAAAATACACAAATTTTCGGGAAAAGGTTCATTCTGCCCGGATGTTTACCGCAAAAAGTCCCAGGAAACCTCTAAATGGCGCGCGCAAAAAAAAAACGGGAAAGCCGAACATTCGACCTTCCCGTTCCAAACCGGACGCTCTCGACTACTTGATGGCAAGCATCGAATCGTCCCAGGCGTCGTGCTTTTCAAATCCCAGAAGATTCGCCGTTGTCGCGGCCAGGTTCGAAAGTCCCCAGTTGCCAGCCTTCAGGGAAAGGCGACCACCGGTCACGTTATCGTAGAGAATGCACGGAACCGGATTCAGCGTGTGAGAAGTCTTGGCCTTGATCGAACCGTCCTTGTTCGTTTTCGGAAGACCGGTCTTCTTATCGACATCGTACATTTCGTCCGCGTTTCCGTGATCCGCCGTAATGAGAGCGACACCGCCCATCGCATCGAGAACGGGGAGGAACCTTGCCAAGGCCAGGTCCACCGCTTCCACGGCCATCGTCGCGGCCCGGAGACTTCCCGTATGACCAACCATGTCGCCGTTCGGGAAATTGCAGCGAAGCGTGTTGTACTTGCCGCTTTTCACGGCTTCGATCATCGCGTCGGTGATTTCCGCGGACTTCATCCACGGGCGCTGTTCGAACGGGACCACGTCGGACGGGATTTCGAGGTATGTTTCGCCGTCAAACTTGTTGGAGCGGTTGCCGTTCCAGAAATACGTGACATGCCCATACTTTTGCGTTTCCGAACAGGCAAACTGCTTGAGGCCCGCTTCGCTGAACCATTCGCCGCTCGTGTTTTCGATAGCGGGAGGCGGAACGAGGAAGCGCTTCGGAAGCTTCAGGTCTCCATCGTACTGGAGCATTCCCGCGTATTCCACCTTCGGGAAGCGGACTCGGTCAAATTCCGCAAAGTTCTCTTCTTCAAAGGCGCGCGTAATCTCGATCGCGCGGTCACCGCGGAAGTTGAAATAGACGACCGAATCGCCGTCCTGGATCGTACCGACCGGCTTTCCGTCCTTCGCTATCACGAAAGGCGGAAGATCCTGGTCTATCGCCTTGGTCTCGTCGCGGAGCGTGTTCACGGCTTCCGTCGTATTCGCAAAGAAGCGCCCTTCGCCGAGAACGTGCGTCTTCCAGCCGAGTTCGACCATTTTCCAGTTGGCGTTGTAGCGGTCCATCGTAATCTTCATGCGTCCGCCGCCCGAAGCGATGCACACGTCGAAGTCGTCCGAGCGCAGTTCGTCGAGGAACTTTTCGAACGGTCCTACGTAATCGAGCGCAGACGTTTCCGGAACATCGCGGCCATCCAGCAAGACATGGATGCGCACCCGCTTGATCCCTTCCTTTTTCGCCTCGGCGACCATCGCCTTCAAGTGTTCGATGTTCGAATGGACGTTGCCGTCGCTGAAAAGCCCGATAAAGTGAAGCGTGCTGTTCTTTTCGCGAACGTTTTCCGCAATTTCCTTCCATGCGCTGCGGCGGAAGATTTCGCCCGTCTCGATGGACTTGGCGACAAGAGCCGCTCCCTGCTCATAGACCTGCCCCGCGCCTATCGCGTTGTGACCGACTTCCGAGTTTCCCATGTCCGCATCGCTCGGCATGCCGACCGCCGTTCCGTGGGCTTTCAAGAGCACATGGCTGTACTTCTGCATCAGCCGATCGAGCAGGGGCTTTCGGGCCTGGGCGACCGCATTGCCCTCTTCCTTGGGACTGTAACCGACACCGTCCATCACGATGGTGACGACGGGACCTTTGATTCCTTCGAAACGGGAAAGTTTCTTCAGCATCTTGATACTCCTAATTTGTTTTCGGGTGTAAATCTAAAAAAATCCGTTCCGAAAAAGCTCTTGGGAATTGTCAAAGGTCCCAAGGCTTTGGTTGTCCGGATAGAACTCATAGGTCCCGGTCTCTGCCTGTACCAGTCGTAAGAGTCCCGATACCTAATTTGGCTTTCGTAACGCTTGTCAAACCGGTTCAGAAGATCGATCGTATCGGGACAGTTCTCCCGAAGAACGTCATTGGACATAAAGTAACCATCCACATCCGGGTATGCCCAGTCATACGCACAGTGGAGTCCGGCAATCCTCTCTCCCTTTTCGACCGCCCGCGCCGAGGTGTTGATACCGGCAAGTTGTGAATTGCTTTCAGATTTTCTAGATTAGAACCAGCGTTTACAGCAAATTTTGAGTTGTCAACCCCTTTTGGCCAGTTGTGAATTGCTTTCAGATTTTCTAGATTAGAACCAGCGTTTACAGCCAGAAACCTTTGCAGGCTGTCAAGCGCACTGTTGTGAATTGCTTTCAGATTTTCTAGATTAGAACCAGCGTTTACAGCAGCCGTCCGAAGTATTGCCTAATTGCCAAAGTTGTGAATTGCTTTCAGATTTTCTAGATTAGAACCAGCGTTTACAGCAGCCGTCCGAAGTATTGCCTAATTGCCAAAGTTGTGAATTGCTTTCAGATTTTCTAGATTAGAACCAGCGTTTACAGCAGCCGTCCGAAGTATTGCCTAATTGCCAAAGTTGTGAATTGCTTTCAGATTTTCTAGATTAGAACCAGCGTTTACAGCAGCCGTCCGAAGTATTGCCTAATTGCCAAAGTTGTGAATTGCTTTCAGATTTTCTAGATTAGAACCAGCGTTTACAGCATTTTTGCCATTGTCAATAACAAATGGTAAGTTGTGAATTGCTTTCAGATTTTCTAGATTAGAACCAGCGTTTACAGCGGAAGAGTCAACCGGAGCGACGCTTCCGCCGTTGTGAATTGCTTTCAGATTTTCTAGATTAGAACCAGCGTTTACAGCGATGACAGCTTCGCGTTTCAAGATTTCATTGTTGTGAATTGCTTTCAGATTTTCTAGATTAGAACCAGCGTTTACAGCATATGGTGATGATTTTCTTTTGGTATTGCGGTTGTGAATTGCTTTCAGATTTTCTAGATTAGAACCAGCGTTTACAGCGAAATTCTCAACTTGTCAAGAGATTTTCATGTTGTGAATTGCTTTCAGATTTTCTAGATTAGAACCAGCGTTTACAGCAAAGCGAAACGATGACAGCACCAAATGACAGTTGTGAATTGCTTTCAGATTTTCTAGATTAGAACCAGCGTTTACAGCCTTGTTTAGCGCCTCCAGCAGCAGGTCGTGGTTGTGAATTGCTTTCAGATTTTCTAGATTAGAACCAGCGTTTACAGCGTCAAAGTTTTTGCGATAAATAAATATGAAGTTGTGAATTGCTTTCAGATTTTCTAGATTAGAACCAGCGTTTACAGCGTCGCCGCTCCCGTTGAACGCTTCGTCGAAGTTGTGAATTGCTTTCAGATTTTCTAGATTAGAACCAGCGTTTACAGCTGATTGATCCTTGGCTTTCGCCTCTTCCTTGTTGTGAATTGCTTTCAGATTTTCTAGATTAGAACCAGCGTTTACAGCTGCCACCTGGAATCCTGGACAGATGAAACAGTTGTGAATTGCTTTCAGATTTTCTAGATTAGAACCAGCGTTTACAGCAGTTAGCGCTGTGTGTTGACTTGTGCGCAGGTTGTGAATTGCTTTCAGATTTTCTAGATTAGAACCAGCGTTTACAGCATCGGGGCAGTCCTGGCATTCCATTCCTTTGTTGTGAATTGCTTTCAGATTTTCTAGATTAGAACCAGCGTTTACAGCTTTTGTCCTTTTTTTTTTATGAGTGAATTGTTGTGAATTGCTTTCAGATTTTCTAGATTAGAACCAGCGTTTACAGCCGACCTGTTCTAACTAGAAAGGAATCAAGGACTTGCGCCTGGATTTCGATTAACGAAAAATCGACCTTTCATCAGGCCGATTTTTTGTTTTTTCGGGCATTTTCCCTTTCTAGAACAGCTCCAGCTGTGCCGGTTCGGGCGGAACAGGCTTTTCCTTTCTTCCGTAGAAAATCTCGATTTTGCCGAACTGCTTGTCCGTGATGCAGAGAATGCTTACCGTTCCCTTTGGCGGGATAAAGCTTTTTACCCGGGCGATATGGGCGTTTGCGTTTTCCATCGAGGCGCAATGCCGCATGTATATCGAAAGCTGGAATCGGCTGAATCCATCTTTCAGCAAGCTCTTGCGAAACTCGCTGTGGCGTTGCCTTTCCACCTTTGTTTCCGTCGGCAAGTCAAAAAACACCAGCACCCACATAACCCGATACTCGCTAAACCGATTCATCCGGCACCTCTGGATAAAGCAGCTTTCTAGTCTCTCCAGCAAAGCAACGATACAGAGAGGTCGTCGTCGTGGAGACCGCATTCATCAGGGGGCTGCGCTTGCCATCGATCCGCGTATCGAGAACCGGGATTTTCAGCAAGCCGGTTTTCATCTCCCTGGAAATCTCGCCGGGAATCTCTTCCACCTCGTCCAGCATTTCGACGATTAGTTTATCTACAATCGGGCGATACGGTTCCATGATATCATCCGCCAGGCAATACGCATTGTAGCGGTTGGCATGGTGAATGCCGAATGTAGGGAGCAATCCGCTAGCGACCAGGGAACGCGCGACCACGCCCCGCAAGATCGCGTAGCCGTAATTGAAGAGGTTGTTCGGCGGGACGCCAAAACGATCCCGCGTAAAGTTTTCAATCCGGGGAAATAGCTGTTTCCAGTAATAGGCGGCAGCGACCGCTTCCCGGTTATCCGCATCCCCGCTTCGCACATTGCTTGCGCAAGAGGACAGGAACTTTGCCTCACCGCCTCGCTTCTGCCGCAGAACGCTCGCCTGGTTCAGAATCTTTTGCGAAACGGTCTGCTGCCACAGCTGCTTTTTCAAAGGCAGGGAGGCTTCGATTTGATAGCGGAACCGTTCGCTCTGGAGGGAATTTCCCGAAAGCGGCAAGAAGAGCCCCGAAGGCAAGTGCCTGGAATCGCAAGAGATGACCGCGCAGTTGTTCTCCGTCAAAAAGCCCAAGAGCGCGCAGGAGATGGTCACCTGCGGAGAATCCAGAACGATAAACCCGATATCCTCGACAGGGACCGTTTGCGGCTCGGCGTCCTTTTTCTTGACGACAAGCTGGTTGTCCCGCAGGCATAGATAGGCCGGGTTCCCGAAATAGAGCGTGCGCTTGATCATGGATTCTCCGAAAAGGCCTACATCCTCAATATTCTCCTACCGAGACTATCTGGCCAATGTGGTTGACGCGAACTTTGACGATATCCTCTGCAAATTTTATTGTCTTATATTGTCTATAGGTAATATTTCTTAGAGCCTTCTCGTCTTTAACAGTAGTTTCTAAATGATGCCTAAATTTATAGTCTCTAACAATTTGATTTCCATATTCTACTTTTGAAACATACTGCACCCTAAACAAGTTCGGGCTAATCGAGGCATAGTTCCCGGGATCCAGCAAGTCGACTTTCTTGGGGTCAAATCCCGTTTCCGCATTCGGGAACACAAAAAACTCGTTCCGCTTCATCGTAAAGAGGAACTGCCAGCCGTCGTCCTTTCGATATTCCCTGTCGATAATCGGCAAGCCATGAATCGCCCGTTGCGTCGCTTCGTAAAACGATACGACGGTTTCCTGCAAGTCGCCGATCGCATCGCGGAAAATCGCCACGTGGTGATTGTTGCTAGTCTGCACAAAGTCGTGCCCGTTTCGCAAGGGAACCGCATTGCTCACCGCGCGAATCTTTACGGTCTTGATAGCAATTTCCTTTTCCCTGTTCAGCCAGATGGGGTGCTCGTCCAGGCAGTCAAACGCTTTTTTCGCGTCATTGCCGCATTCGAGGAGGCGCTCCAGAAGAATCCGCCGGATCTTCCCGTCCATCACCTTTTCGACCGACTTCGCATCCTTGAAATTGCCCGAAGACACCGACTTTCTGATGGTATAGACGGTTTCGTATGTCTTTGTGGTCACCATTTCCGGCACTTTTTCCGTATGCAAGGCATCCAGATAGACCGGGAACCTGGAAAGGGCGTTCTTGCCCGTGAAGGCCTGTTTCGCATCGCCTTCAAAGGCGTTCAAGCGCTTCGTCAGAGCGTTTCGGTATTTTTCGCTGCACACCGTGGCTATTTTTTCCGCTGTAAACTTGGCCCCGATCTTTTCCTCTCGGACGACCTCTTCGCGACAGCTCCCGTAAATGCTTTCGTTGTGCAACTGCCCGCGCGGAGTCAGGGTTTGCTGGCGATTCGCCTTTCCGTTTTTGCCCTTGCTCGCGTTCGTGTTTCGAGTGACGACCTTGTTTCTCGCCTTGATCGAAACGATTGTACTTTCCAGCTGCTCTTTCGCCTTGGCCCTGAACTCGTCTAAAGGCATGGGCGGCCGAAAGCAAAGCTTTCCCTTGCCGTTCCGGTAAAGTTCCTTGCGTTCAATGGAAGCCTCGATTCTCTTCACGTCTTTTTTGTCTATCTTCGACAAGTCGTATTCGGAAAGATCCACGAACTCTTCCATGCCTTTGGGAACGCGCGCATTCAGATTGTTCAGATACTGGATGTAGCTCTGTTTCGTAAAGGCAATCGTCAACGCGTCCATGGCATGGTGGCGATGATCGTTTCGCTTTGTCCAGTCCTTGATTTTGCGGATTTGCCTGCCGTCCTTGTCTCTGTAGATTTCGGTCAAGCCTTGCCTGTCGTATTTATCCCAGTTCAATTCCTGCATGACATCGACAAGTTGCCAATCTTCGCGAAGCCTGTCCGTAACGGCTCCCGTTGTCGGAAGGACAAACTTTACGACATCCTCCAGCATTTCCCGGGCCTTCTTCGCGATGTATTGAGAGTCGCGCAGGTCGCGTTCGATAAATCCCTGGGGAATGTCCGCTTCGCGCATCAGCAGGTTGTTCCGCTTTGCCCTGCCGATGTTTCCATCCTGGAACATCTTTTCGACGCGTTGCCGGTATTCTTCGCCATAGGCCTCGCCGTATTTCGCCATGACAAAGTCCAGGGCGGTCGAATTGCTTTTTTCGATATTTACCTTTCGAGCTTCGAGCGTCTTGTTTGCAAAGGAATCGTCAAAGCGCCGCGCCTGAGGAATGATGTGCTCGATATCGAAATCCTTCGAAAAGAGCTTTTCTTCCGAAATGTAGGTGTTCGAATAAAGCGTCTTGTAACCGTTGAATTCCAGCTCCCTGTACAGCCGATAGCGAAGCAAGTCGTTTCGGCTCGGATGTTCCAGCCCAAATTTTTCAACCAGGATTTTCCGATACTCCTCGTATTTCGCTGTACTGTCCTTGATGGCCTGCGCCATTTCTTCGCGTTCTTTCGCGCTTTTCTTCAGCTCTCGGGCCAGTTCGATTCGCACCTCGTCCGGCTTGCCGTAAGAATCGATGATCGCATTGACGACATTGACCATCTGGTTCAGAATCTTTTCGACGACCGGATTGCGCAGCGAATTCATGGGAAGCGCGGTCAGATGTTCCTTATACACTTTACGTTCAAGATCTTCGCGCGTCATGGAACGCTTGGAATGGTTGTAGTTTACCGATTCGCACGCTTCGCTGTACTTCATTCCCTGCTTCATAAAAGGCAAAATTTTCTTGATGGCCTTGGCGGAAAGATTGCCATAACCCTCTTCAAAGAAGACTTTCGCCACTTCGGAGGCCGAATCCCTGTCCATTTTACAGAGGTATTCAATCTTCGAAATCAGGTTTCCGTTTCCTGTGGGAGTCTTGTCGCCTTCAAAGGAATACAGCAAGTGCCACAGCCGGAAGAGCGGTTGGCTTTCCAGATCCCCTTCGGTCAAGGAAGAATCGAACGAGAGAAAATCCGTTCCAAATCCCAGCTTTTCGAAAGCCTCCCGAACGACACCGAGGATATCCTTTGCCGCCATCCTGGAAAAATTGTTTTCTCCGAGACCGTTCCTTTCGATAATCGACCGGTACGCTTCGAAAAGCTTTCCCTGCGTGCGGTTGCCTTCTATCTTTTCGAAGTTCAGCTCGTATTCGCGGAACTCTTTTCCAAACAGCACCTTCAAGGCTTCCGACTTGGATAGAGACTCCCTGCATGCCAGTTCCGCGAAAAGTTTCTCTTTTTCCTCGCGAGCGAGGTCGCGGTATTCTCCCGTTTCCTTGCTTGTCAGCTTCAGGTTGTTCAAGACTTGCCAAATTCGGAACTCCTGGAAAAGCGGAGAAGAGGACGGAATGACTTTTGGACCGGAAAGCCGTGTCTTCTTGACTCCGTCAACGATTCGCTCCACCTTGCGCCCTTCCAGTTCGCATATTCCGATCAAGCCTTTTTGCGACTTGAGGGGACGCTGGTAGAAAATCGCAATGTCGCGGATTTCACGTTTCAGCTCCGGTGTCAATTCGGGGTGAAACTTCGCCTGGGTTTCCCAGATGGCTTCAAATTCATCCAGATAGTCCTGACGATAGAAAACTTCGTTTCTCAAGCGATGGTGGGGATTCTTCTGCAGTTCCTTCATTTGATACTGGCCAACGGTCAAATGCCCGAAGTAGAGCGCCTTGCTTCTGTCGCCAATCTTTCCAAGGTATCCGCTAGTCCCCATTTTTTGTCCATTGATATTCTGAAGGACTATCGCCAGTTCTTCCAGTCCTATCTTTTCGGAAATCGCCTGGACTCGCCATTCGCACTCTTCCTTTTTGGCTTCGAAACCTTTCTTGCCGCGCTTCATTCCGACAATGCCAAAAGGCGCCTTGCAGATGGCCCACGTGGCGGCCTTGTTCCTGTCCTTTAACGATTCCTTCAAGGACTCTGTCAGGATCGATGGGTAAAAGCTCTTCTGGACGTTCCAAATCCGGTCGAATTCCGCCTGCAGGTCCGAAGAATAGAATTCCGGTTCGTAGCGCTTTCCCTGGTTATAGACGGAAAGGACAAGCTGACCGGGTGTCAGATTTTCGTCATGCAGTTTCCTTGCAATAGCCATTCCGTCGATCAGAGAGCCTTCATCGGCCGATTTCGCCTTGCGGCTGCTTTTGTAGCCGCGTTTCTTGTTTATCGCCAGCAAGACGCGGGCAAGTTCCGCAAGAGAAATCTCTTCGGTCACGGCTTTTGCGCGCAAGCGATAGGTGGCAAAAGTTGTACGATTTCCCCTTTCCGCGAGAATCGTGGCCTCGTCGATAAGTCCATGTTCCTTCAGGATGGTTCTTAGACGTTCCCGGCGAAGCTTGTATCTTTGCAGGTTGCGACGCATCGAACGGCTTTGAGTCCGCCCGGCGTTGCACGATATGCCCTTTCCGCTATTGAAATCTTCGACCGGAGTCTTGCACTCTTTTTTAGATGCCGTGCTGACAAAATTATCGAAGCTAATGGTCCGGACCCCCAGTTTGACAATGGACGATTTTTCGGTATCGTTTTCCGCTTCGTTCACCACCGCCCAGCCAATGCTGGCAGTCCCCAAGTCCAACCCGAGAATCCTTTTCATCTACAATCTCCATCGACAGAATGTAAAGTTTATGTTTAATACACTCCAATATATACAATTTTCTACCGAACCTTTTTACTTTCGCTAGAATTCGTGGATTTTTTCAAGATTTCAAGTCTTTTTGGCAAACGACAAATTTTTTAATATAACTTCACGAATTGACAAAATCTGACAATTCAAGTTGCAGGGAAAACGATTCCTTTTTTCATTTTTCTCTTGACTTTTCTCGAATTTCATTTTATATTCTCTGTACAATCTGAAAGCAATTCACAATAAGGATTATTCCGTTGTGAAAACATTTAGAGCGGCGCGCAAGCGTCGCTCTCTTTTTATGTCATGTCAAATCTTGACGAAGACCGAAGACATGCCTACCTCCGTTCCCGGATGATGTCGCGCAAGCGGGCCGCTTCCTCGAAATCCAGGCGCGCGGCGGCAGCCTTCATCTTCGCTTCCAGTTCCTCGATCGAATCGTTTTCGTCCGAATCGTCCGCTTCCATCGGAAGTCGCTTCCCCTGCCCGGACTTTCTCGCCTTTTTTCCCTTCCCCATGATGTCGCCGAGCGGGTCCGAAACCTCCATGTCGCCTTCGAGCTTTCGGCTGACGGTTTTCGGAACGATTCCGTGTTCCTCGTTGAACGTTTCCTGCACTTGCCGTCTGCGGCGCGTTTCCGCCAAGGCTTTTTCCAGGCTTTCCGTCATCGTGTCGGCAAAGAGAATCACCGTTCCGTTTACATTGCGGCTTGCGCGGCCCATCGTCTGGATCAGGCTCCTGTAGTTTCGCAAGAAGCCTTCCTTGTCCGCATCGAGAATCGCCACCAGGGAAACTTCCGGAAGATCCAGACCCTCGCGAAGCAGGTTGATTCCGACAAGGACGTCGAATTCTCCCTTGCGCAGCCCGCGCAAAAGCTGGTGGCGCTCGAGCGTCTTGATTTCGCTGTGCAGATAGCGCGCCTTGACATTTACCGATGCGAGGAAGTCCGTCAGGTCCTGGGCCATTTTCTTCGTCAAGGTCGTCACCAGAACGCGCTCGCCCCGAGCGGTCACCTCCGAGATGCGCTTGAGCAAGACGTCCATCTGTCCCTTGACCGGGTACAGTTCGACTTTTGGGTCAAGAAGCCCTGTCGGACGGTTAATCTGTTCGACAACGACTCCGCCGGTTTTCTTCAACTCATAGTCCCCGGGAGTCGCGCTCACAAAGAGAACCTGCCGCGGATAGACCGATTCGAATTCGTCGAAGTTCATCGGGCGGTTGTCTAGCGCACACGGCAAGCGAAATCCATATTGCACGAGATTCGTCTTGCGCGACCTGTCCCCTTCGGACATGCCTCCTATTTGCGGAACGCTCGCATGGCTTTCGTCAATCATCAAGAGCCAGTCGTCGCCAAAATAGTCGAGAAGCGTAAAAGGCCGCGTCCCGGGCATTCTCTCCTCCACGATCCGCGAATAGTTTTCGATTCCCGAACAGATTCCCGTCGCCCGGATCATTTCCATGTCGTAACGGGTACGGCTTTCCAGGCGCGCCCGCGCAAGGACTCGCGAATCCGCTTCGGAAACGTTCCCCGCCTTGCGAAACGCCGTTTCTTCCTTCGTCAACTGTTCGAGCCTTTCGGAAAGCTCCCGCTCGATATCCTGCGCTATGCGTTCCCTGGAATCTTCGCGCGTCACGAAGTGCTTTGCCGGAGCGATGCGAACGTCTTTCAGATCTTCTTTCGACTCTCCCGTCACCAGGTCGAATCGGCAGATGCTATCTACCTCGTCGCCGAAAAGCTCGATGCGAATTCCCGCGTCGTCATAGCTCGGATAGACTTCGATCACGTCACCGCGAACACGAAACGAACCGCGTTCCAGCGCAAAATCGTTCCGCTGGTATTGGATGTGGACAAGCTCCATCAGAATCCGGTCGCGCTCCCGAACCTCTCCCACTTTCAAGCGGACCATCAGTTCGAAGTATTCCTTCGGGGAACCCAGGCCGTAAATGCAGCTCACGCTCGCCACGATAATCGTATCGCGCCGGGTCAGGAGATTCGAAGTCGCCCGCAGACGCAGCTTGTCGATTTCGTCGTTGATCGAAGCGTCCTTTTCGATATACGTGTCCGTGTGGACGATATAGGCTTCGGGCTGGTAGTAGTCGTAATAGCTGACAAAATATTCGACGGCATTGTTCGGAAAGAACGCCTTGAATTCCTGGTAGAGCTGCGCCGCCAGCGTCTTGTTGTGCGTGAGAACGAGCGTCGGCTTTCCCACGTTCCGGATGACGTTCGCCATGGTAAACGTCTTTCCGGAGCCCGTTACGCCGAGAAGGCACTGGAATCGTTCGCCGCGCTCGAATCCTTCCGCCAGTTCGCGAATCGCCGCGGGCTGGTCGCCTGCCGCCGCATAGTCGCTGTGCAATTCAAAACGGGCGCGTGTCGTTTCCAAGAATTGCGGGAGCGTCCCCGGCTTGCTCTGTTCGGGAGAGAGCTTTTTGAGCAGCGGTTTCTGATACGGATCCGGACGGATCGATTTACGAGCGCGAGCCATGCCGGGCAATGTAGAAAATCCGAGCTTGGTTGATAGTGCCTGGAGCTTATAGATGCAGAGCGTCCCGCTTCCCGTTCTACTACCAATTTTTCGCAACTTTCAACCATCGCCGAGATGGCTTTTTGCTATATTGTTCCCAGTGCGCTACATGGATTCCCTGTGTAGCGCCTTTTTGATTGAGGGATGGAATGAAAAACGAAAAGACTTTTAACGGGCGCCTTTCTATCGGCAATGCCGAGCTGTGGGACGAATCCAAAATCGCTTTCTTCGCATCGCGCGATTCAGACGAGGCAACCAAGGAAAAGATCCGCTGCTGGGGCCGCAACCTGGCAAGGAACGGAATCTGCTTCATCGGAGCGTTCCATTCCGAAGCGGAAAGCGCCCTGTTTCACGCCGCGCTAAGAAATGGCGGCAAGGCCATCTGGATCCTGGGCAAGTCCATTCCCGAGAAACTCTCTCGCGAAGAAGAAAGAGCCCTCGCCGAAAACCGCCTGTTCATCGTCTCCTGCCTTCGGCGCGAGCATTATACCGCAAAGACCTCCCGCTATGCAAATCACGTCGCCGCGATGCACGCGGACGCCCTCGTCTTTGCGCACATTTCGGAAAGCAGCCGACTTTTTTCGTTCTACCGTCGAATGAACGAAAAGCGCAAGGACGCCGTCACCCGAATCAAGTAGGCGCGCCATTCAATTCTCGTTTTCGAGAGTCATCATTTGTCATCCACTCGCAGAACTGAATGTCGGGAAAGGCTTTGCCAAAACGATGGAAGAATCAGAGTCTATGGAAAATGGATAAATCAGCTTTTCAAGGAAATCATTCGAAATCCTTTCGTGCAGGGAGCACTACGGACTACATTTCGATTTTCGCATTTGCCGTAAACGGCAAGTCCTCGGCCCGCGGCGTCGCGACAAAGACCTGGCATTTCTTTTCGCGGATGATCTCCGCCACGGCCCCGCGCCTGTTCTTGTCGAGTTCCGCAAAGATGTCGTCGAGAAGAAGGACGGGCTTTGCCAGATGTTCGCTCGCCAGGTCCGAAGCGGCAAGGCGAAGGGCGATAGTCGCGCTGCGGCACTGTCCCTGGGAACCCGCGTTCCGCATTTCATGCCCGTGGAGAGAAAGCTTCAGATCGTCCTTGTGCGGACCGGCAAGCGAAATTCCCTGCATCCTTTCCGCAAAGTCAAGAGATTCCAGCTTTTCGGCAAAGGCCTCCCGGAGAGCGGTTTCCGACATTCCAAATTCCGCCACCGAGCTTTTGTAGCCGACAGCGACGGCATCGACTTTTCCGTCGAGCATCTCGTAATACATACAAACTAACGGAGAGATTTCCTCGACAAGTCCCAGGCGTTCTTTCCAGACCGATGTCGCCAAATCGACCAGTTGCCCGTTGAGAACGGAAAAAAGAGCCTCGCCACCTACCGCCTCGCCCGCCTTGTTCTGGCGCAGCCACTGGTTTCTCTCCGCGAGAACGCGCCGATAGCGACGGAGCAAGTCCGCGTTTCGCACGTTTCGAAAGCAGAGAAGCTCGTCTAGATAGCGCCGGCGAATCTCCGGGGCTCCGCGAACCATTTCCATGTCGGCGGGCTGCATGATGACCGCGGGAATTGTCCCAAAAAAAGAGGCGGCGCTCCTGCAGAGCGACCCGTCCTTTTTCACCGTGACTCCCTTGTTCCTGTTCACGGAAAGCGCCCTTTCGAAAACCCTTTCGGATTCGGGACTTTCCAGAAGCGTTCCCCGCAAGATCATTTCGGAAGCGTCCCAGCCGACTAGGTCCAAAAGGCTGTGCGCGCGAAACGAGAATCCTTCGCAAAGAAGATGTATCGCTTCGAGAAGCGTCGTCTTTCCCGTCCCGTTCTTTCCGCAAACAACCGTAAAACCGTCTTCGAACTCGAAATGCCCTTTCTGCATGTTGCGCAAGGAAACAAAAGACAGCGATCGAATCATGAAGGGCTATCGTCTTGTATTTAAAATTCCGCCCAGGATCAAGTTGCGCAATTCTTCCTCGAACGATTCCATCGGCAAGCCGTGCTTCTTTGCGATATGCAGCGAATGCGGATCGAGAACGGCACCGTGCAAGGTCGAAAGGATCATGTAGGCGGTCATTTCCACGTTGTCGATTCGGAACGTCCCCTTGGAAATGCCGTATTCGAGTACGCGGCAAATATACTTGTAGGCGGGGTCGAGAACGCGCTTGACGAAAAAGTCCGCCAGTTCGGGGAAATTCGAAGATTCCGCAACGACGAGTTTCGGAATTCCCGAAATCTTGCTTTCTCCGCCGACGGCCTCGAACCACTTCTGGATCAAAATCGAAAGCAATCCCTCCGCGGATCCGTCATACTTTTCCAGAATGGCGTCGCTCGCGTCAAAGATGGAGCTGACCGTGTTCATCACGACTTCCTGAAGGATCGCTTCCTTGTTCTTATAATAGACATAGAGCGTTCCCGCGGTGACGCCGGCCTTGCGCGCGATCTGGCTTACCTTCGTCGCGGAATATCCCTGTTCGACGAAAAGTTCCGCGGCAGCATCCAGAATTTCCTGGGGACGGACATCTTTCTTGCGCTGCCAGCGCGGACCATTCGAAGCTACGTTTTCGCTATATTCGGACATCATGGGACAATAATAGATTTTTCAAATCGTTCCGCGGAATCCAAAGCTTAGCGGATTCCACAAGTCCGCCTGGGATTCGTAAACCAGGGCGTAATCGATTTCGAAGTCATAGCGCCGCTTTCC
Source organism: Candidatus Methanomethylophilaceae archaeon (assembly GCA_963629575.1). Classification (GTDB taxonomy): domain Bacteria; phylum Fibrobacterota; class Fibrobacteria; order Fibrobacterales; family Fibrobacteraceae; genus Hallerella. The sequence goes on along the minus strand of CAVGIM010000019.1, from coordinate 21,204 downwards.
GAAGCGGATGCTGAATCGGTACCCCAAGCCGAAAGTATAGTTTCTGTCGTCGAAGCCAAAACGGACAAGTCCATCTTCGATCGCTTCCCATTCCATGCCGAAACGCCCTGTCCAGACGTGATAATCCGGATCAAAGACCAAAAGCGTGTCCGCCACCTGGTAATCCAGCGCTTCCATCCAGACGGAAATCGGGCGAGTCAAGAGCCTTGTGTGGTAACCAAGACCTATCTGCAGGACTTTCGGACGGACGCCTTCGCTCTCTTCCACCGAATTGTCGTTCGAAGCGTTGCGCGTCCAAGTCGCCGAGAGATTCTTGCTAAAGCTCAGATTCCGAATCATCACGGCAGAAGACCAATGCTCGTTCCACTCCCGAAGCCATCCGATGTTCAAAACGACGGGACTCTGGTAGGAATCCACGAGGCTCGCCTCTTCGTAATGCCCGGAAATGTCCAAGTTGTCGTAGCTTATCGCAAAAGAGAGTCCTATCGCGTCCTTTCGCGTCAGCCGATAGCCCACGCCGACAAATGCCGTCATAAAGTAGGGCTGGGCGCTTCCGACCGTTTCGTCGTCGCTGTCGATGACTTCGAAATCCAGATCGGTCCGGTAGAGAACCGCCGCGCCGATGCCCATGCGGTTTCCCACTTTCGTTTCGATGCCGAGAGAGCCGCCGGCCCGGTCCAGATCGCGCTTTTCCGCGGCAAGCGAGTAGGCGATTGTATTCCGAAATCCGAGAATCGCCGGGTTGAAGTAGGCGGCGGGAAGAGCCGACGTATCCGCGACACCGACGTTTCCACGCCCGAGTTCCCGTCCGCCGGTTCCCATGCGCTCGACAAATCCGTCAAAGCCTCCAAGGTTCGCCTTCTTGTCTGCCAAAAGCGTTCCGCAAAACAGGAGTACGGCTAAAAAGAAAAGACGCTTCATGCTATTTGCCTCCCAGTGTCATCGCCTTTCCCCAGCCGACATGTCCGTGATTGTCCTTGACCCGGACATAATAGACACCCATTGTCACCGCGTTTCCGCCGTCGTCGCGACCGTCCCAAAAGTCCTCCGACGGCAAGGTGCTACGCGTAGAACTAGCCATGCGCTCCGCACTCTTGGCAATCGTCCGGACCTTGCGCATGTCGTAGCTAAAGACTTCTATCGTTATCTTGGAATTCTTGCTTACCTTGTACGAAACCATGGACTGGTTCCCCGCCCCGATTACCGAAGGAATCATCCGAATGGATCCCAGGTCGTTCTTCAGCGACGTCTGGTTCATGATGTGCGTCCAGGTTTTTCCCGTATCGGCGGAAACGGAAATGCCCGCTCCGTTCGTACAGGCGACAAGTCCCGTCACCCTTGCCGAAAGCGGAAACGCCGCGACCGCGGTCACTTCGACATTCCGATCGACCACGCCCGCATTCAATCCGTAAAGCCACGGCTCTTCGTCGTCAAAGGGAACCGCTCCCACGCTGTCGAGCTTCAAGATTCCGCTTTTGCTGCCTTCCACGGCCAAGACGGAAAGAAAGGCCCTGTCCCCGACAAAGGCGACATCGCTCGTCGTGAAGTCGTTCTTGTCATAGACGTTTTTCTGGATTTTTCCCGACGTGTCGCGAAAGACGACTTCGGCAAAGGGCTTTCCGCCGTAGGATCGCCAGAGCTTGTCCTCGGTAGTCGTCTTGTAGCGCTTGCTAGTTTCCACGACGACCTGGAAGGGAGAACCTCCGCTCCAGACGCCCGTCACGCGGGCCGTGTCGAGGAACGGAACGCCAGTCCTCGAAAGCTTTCGCGTCGCCATGTCCAGCGCAAAGAGTCCACCGCCCGTCGCAAGCCAGAACTTTCCTTCCGCACCGCGAGCAATCCCATAGACCGCCGGATTTGTCGTCGAATCCACCTTCGACGAGTTCTTTAGGGAATCCAGGGAAAACGTTTTCGCGTTCACCACGAAATGCGACCGCTTGGGAGAATTGACGCCCGCGCCAATGTCTTCCCTGAGAAGTCCGTAAACGCCTCGGGCCACCCACAATGCGTTCGTGGACGAATCAAAAGCGAAACCAGAAACCGCATGGGACATTTCCGAATGTTCGGGAAATTCTCCCGGAGGTGTCGGAAGAGGCCTAGACGTTACGGCATTCGAAGCGCGCCCGCTAAAATATCCCCACGGGACTAGATATCCCGAATCGCTTTCCAGAACAAGCGGCACGACAAAGCCCAGTTTTCCGGCGCTCGCAAAGGGTGTCCGCCGATGCTCCGCGGTCACGTCCGAAAAAATTCCATCCTGAACCGGCGTGATGGAATCCGGCAAGAGCTCCGTCGCCATCTTCGACACGTTGACGTTTTCCGCGCCGAGCGCGAGGTTTACCAGCGTGATTCCGCTACCGGAAGTTCCCCGACTGACCACCCAGAGAGAACCCGTCGATGGGCCGGGACCCGCGGAATAGGTAAAATTGCTGGCGAAGCCGTCATCCGACGCAAAAAGCGCCGAGACTAGCATCAAGAAAGAAAGACAGAACTTCATGGTTCGAAGATTCATTTTCCTACCGCATATCGATGACATCGACACCTTTTTCCGGAACCAGTACAAAATCCGAAACCTTGACACTGTCCACTCGCTTCAGGTTCGAAATATCATAGGTCGAGACGTTGCGGAGCGGATCCACGGTCACGAGACGCATCGGGGACGCGTCCGCCGTCGAAAGCCACACCTCCATTTCGGCAAAATCCTTGCCGTAACGCGATGCGTCGAGCCGAATCGCGTTTGCCGTCTTTCCATCTATCTTTTCCCGCTTCATCTCGATAGGCTTGCACGAGAGATACTTGAACAGAAGTTCCGACGGATGCATGTTGCTTTCCATGTCTTCCAGAAGCTTGAGGAGCACCTGGTTCGTTTCCCTGTTCCACTGCCAGAAATTCTTGCCGTCGCAATAGATTTCCATCCCCGAAATTTTCAGCCGGAACATGTCCTTTCCGGTAACGAGCAGGTTACCGCCCTGAATGCCCGTTTCCGGGGAACCCGCATAATCCACGCGAACCCGAAAGTCAAAGCTCCAGGCCTTGCCCGAATCGAACCATTTCCTGGAAAGCGCCATGACGGAATCCGCGGGAGCGGCAAACGCGCTCGCAGCGGAAAAAAGGCAGAGAGCGAGAACAAATCGATAGAAAAATCCCATAATACGGGCTAATTTACAAAAAGGAACGCGGAACCGATGGACTCTTTTCGAGCATATTTCTATTTTGGTCTGCAAATTGTCTTTTGCAAAGGAAACTATGTTCAAGCATTCCAGCTTTTTGATTCTTCTTTCCGCAATCGCCGCTTTCGCTGTCGATGTCGAACTGCACGGCGATATCGACGCGGACTATGCGACTTACTGGGACAAGGATTTCAGCCCGACCAATGCGGCAAACCAGGATATCAAGCTCGAAGGAAAGGTTTTCCTTGACGAAAATGTTTCCGTAAGCGTCAAGGGGCGTTCACACAGCAACTACGTGACGAAAGGCGATTCGGGAATTTCCATGGTCCGCCACGAGAACCGCGCAACGGCGATGGGCGACGCGGAAAACCGCTGGACCGCCTTCGACTTTGACGGCATCCAGTTCGCGTGGCAGTTCACGCCGCTCGTTCGCGTGGTTTTTGGCGACCTCACCTACAGCGCCGGCGGATTTTCCTATTTCTATTGGCGCGACACCGAAGACTACGCGGTCATTCTCCAGGACAAGCGCATCCGCGGAATCGGTTTCGAAGTCGAAAACGGCAGAGCCTACATCGGGGCGACCGAAAACAATTCGCACTCGCTCGCCACGTTCATCACCTACGGATTCGACCTGATTTCCAAGACGGAAGAACGCTTTACGATTACTCCGAGCCTCGACTGGGTTTTCGGCAAGGAAATCAGCCGTTCCTACACGTATGCGCTCGGAACGGAAGTCCAATACACAAAGAGCACGGACCGCTTCAACTACGGGATTACCGCTACCTGGGGAATGCACCCTTACAAAGGCCACGGCGTACATTCCTTCCTCGTCGAACCGTCCTTCAACTACCGATTCTTCAACCTGGCCGCCAGCTACTTCCAGGCGCTTCTCGCCGACGACGAAGCTCCCGCCGAAGAACAGATTTTCACGGAAGACCAGCGGATGTTCTATATCGAACCGTCGCTCGACCTCCACAAGAAATTCTCGATGGGCCTCGCCTACGAATTCCACGATCCGAGCCAGGAAGTCGGAAAGGACAGCCGGCACTTTGTCGGACCGTCCTTCTATCTCTACCCGACCGTCGAAGCGGAAATCGTTTTCTGGGGCGGCTACAACATCTGCTCCTCGGGACCGAACCACGTATCGATGGGAATCAGCGGACACGTTGAATTCTAGCGTTCCCAGGCCCGGTCGCATTCTCGCCCTCGATTCCATTCGGGGGCTTCTTTTGTTGCAGATGACGCTGGATCATTTTTCCGGCCCGATTTCCCATTGTCTCTACCAGTGCTTCGGATTTTTTTCCGCAGCCGAGGGATTCTTCTTTCTTTCGGGATTTGTCGGGATGCTCGCCGTAAAAAGCAAGGCATCGCGCGGAGAAAACGCCGGCTGGATGCGAAAGCGCGCCTTCCGAATCTGGAAATTTCACGTCGCGACGCTTTTTTTCATCGCCGTTCTCGCCTATCTTTTTTTACCGCCTCTCCGAAAGTTCCTTGCCGGTCTCTACGAGCATCCGATAAGCGGAAGCCTCCTTGCCGGAATTCTCGCCTACACGCCGGAATGGATCGACGTTCTGCCGCTCTACGTGTTTCTTCTCCTTGCCGGGTCGTTCGTTTTTCCGGCCATGAACCGCGGTCACCTGAAACTCGCCTGGGGAATGTCGTTTTCCGTCTGGCTACTCGCCCAGTTTTCCCTACGGCGTTATGTCCTGGAGATTTTTCCCGACTGGATCTATCCGGGATTCTTCGACCTTTTCGCCTGGCAATTCGTCTATTTTTCGGGAGCGGCCATCAGCCTTCTCTGGAAAGATCGGAAAATTACGGCAACGCTTCTAGACCGCTCGTTTCTAGCGTCCATTCCGCTCTGCGCCATCTGTCTCGTCTGGTCGCACCGTTTTTTCGATCTTCCGCTTCCCGGCGATTTCTGGATTTCCAAGGAACATGTCGGCGCGCTGCGCTTTCTGAACTTTCTCGCCTTCGTCGGGGTCGTTTCGTTCATCGTTCGGCGCAAGCCAGGCCTTTTGGACTTTGCGCCCTGCAGGGTTCTTGGACGGCACAGTCTCGAAGTCTTCACGGGGCAGACGATTGGCATCTATCTGTGGCTAGCGACTCCGGCAAGGTTCCAGTATCAGGCGCCGTTCAACATCCTCGCGCCCATCCTTTGCTGCGTCATTCTCTTCGCTATCGCTAGAAGGCTAGAACGAAACCGGTGACAAAAAGCCCGACCCCGAGAACGCCGAAGCCCAGCGCGACCAGCCCCTTCGTATCCCCGGAATCGTTCAGGTCCCTGTTTTTCTTGACAAGGCTCTGGGTGTCCGCGCTTTCAAAGGCGCTCTTGTTGTAAGCGGTCTTCTTGTCCGCCGCATCGCTCCAGTCCCTTTCCGCCAGATACCAGAATACGCCGCCGGCAATGATCGGGGCGATGGAACTCCACAACAGTCCGCGTCCGACATAGCGGCGAGACCGTTCGCGATCGTATTCGCGCTGCATTTCCACGACGCTCGAATTATCGACCGCTTCCAGCTCCACGAACATCGGGTTCGGCATAAAGGCCCGGACTTCGACCGCTACAGCGGTATCGAGGTATCCGACCTTCCGCAGATAGACAATCCTTTTCACCGAAGGATCCGTTTCAAACGAAACGTCCGTAATGTATTCGGGCATGACGCTTTCGTTCGGCTGCTTGTCCAGATAGACTTCGACGCCGTCGGGAATCGTCGCCACGGTCAGCTTTGTCCGCGGGCGTTCCACTTCGATGCGGACCCTGTTCAGCGAATCCGCGTCGATTTTCACCGTCTGCGTTCCCCACCAGTCCACGTCCTTCAGCTTTTTCTTGACCGAAATCGTGTACTTTCCCGGTTTGATTTTCTTGATGGTATCGGGCGCCACCATGTCGAGAGGCTCGCCGTTGATAAAGAGCTCGCAACTGTCCGGAAAAGACGTCACCAGGAGATTCGCGCCGCCTTCGGGATAGAGCGGTTCCTCTTCCTCGACTTCGTCCGCAAAGGCAAAGTCCGACAGGGAAAGGTTGACCGGTTCGCCGTTTTCGAGATTCGTCATCCGCTTCAGGTCGAATTTAAAGATTCGGATGTACTTCGCCTCGATGGGAATCGCCGCCTCCCGGGCAAGGGAGTCCGCCTGTTCCTTCGCCCGGATGGAATCCGCTTCCGCCTGGAGCCTTGCGAGGGAATCCGCTTCGGCACGCTTTTCCTGGGCGAGAATCGCCGCCTCGAAATCGTCCGCTTCGGCAACCCTTGCCACCGTATCCGCTGCGGGAACGGAATCGGTCGGCGTCTCGGAACTATCCGCGTATTCGGGAATCGGTTCCGCCTCCGGGGAATCCTCTTCGGTCGAATCGGGAGAAATCCTGTCGAGAAGCGCCTCGTCCGCCTTTTGAATGTCGGCCTTTTCCGCGGAATCTAGCGGCAAGAGATAGACGGTATCCCGCGCAAGCTTCACAAACTTCGCATCCTGCTCCACGGAATCGTTCGAAAGGACATAGCGCACAGGAACTTCACGCGCAAACACGAACCCGCTCAAAACGAAGAGCGTCATCGGAAAAATTCTAAAACGAGCATTCATACCGGTAAAATAATTTAAATCCGACTAAGTAGGACAGCCGATTTCGCCATTTAGGCACTTTGAATCTTTTCCAGTTTCGCGCAGTAGATGGGACCGCGGCCACCGCAACGGTCGGGAAGCATCTGCAGTCCAAACTCCGTCACGTCCGTTCCCGAAATTTCCGGGGAAAGTTCCACGACCCGAACCTTTCCCTTCCGCTTTTTCAGAATCTTTCGGACCACATCGTCATTTTCCATCCGGGTCAGCGCACAGGTACTGTAGATCATCTGGCCGCCCGGCTTCAGGGCATCGACCGCGCTCGCCAGGAGCGCCCCCTGCGTCACCGCGATATGGGATATGCGCTTCGGAGACCATTCCGCGAGATGCCTTTCGCTTTCCATCACGTGGCGTTCCGAGGAACAGGGAGCGTCCAGGAGAATCCGGTCGAACGATTCCTTGCGATACATGCCGAAACGCACGCCGTCATATCCCGAAACCTTGACGATTCGGGCAAACTCTTCGGGAAGCGTGTTTTCGACATTGTGCAAAAGCCGCAAGCGGCGATCCGGGGAGCGGTCATTCGACTGCAGCGAACCTTTTCCCGCAAGGCATCCGGCAAGGACAAGCGTCTTTCCTCCCGGAGCCGCGCACATGTCCAGCACGTCCATGCCCGGTTCCGCCCCCAGGGACTTGGCCGCGAAACAGGAAGCCTCGTCCAGAAAATAGGGCTCCTTTCCCGCATACCGGACAGTCCCGTAAACCGTTTCTCCCTGGAGCGCCGGGAGAAGCGCATTCCAGCGTTCTCCAAAATATTCCGAAAAGAATGTGTCGAAATCCGCCTTGGCCATGCGTCAAATGTAGCTAAAGTCCGATATTTCGCCAAAGAAAGCCTATCCAACAAGAAAGGCCGATTCGCATGAACCAGCCTTTTCTTATTGAGCTACCAGGATTCGAACCTAGACAAACAGATTCAGAATCTGTTGTGCTACCATTACACCATAGCTCAATGGTCGAGGCAAATGTAAAAAATTTTACCGAATCGGCAAGGGGGGCATTGCAAAAAGAGCCCAAACTTGCGTTTTTTCCACGGATTTCATCCAGGAGAACAGGCGAACCTGGTCCGAAATGCCGCGCGAAAGATAGGAATCGTCCGTGAGAATGGATTCGAGGACCACGGTACGGCTTTCCGAAAGGCCCGAAAGGCGCTTCGCCTCGCCTATTGCCCGGTCCAGCCCGCCGATTTGATGGACCAGCCCGTTTTGAACCCCTTGGCTCCCGGTAAAGACGCGCCCACCGGCAAGGCTCCGGTCCAAGGAATCGAGAGAGAGTCCCGTCGCTCCGCTGACGATATCCAGGAACCTCCCGTAAAAGGAATCCAGATAATCCTGCAGGGCATTTTTCTCGCTTTCCGAAAAAGCCTTCCCGATTCCTTCCGCATCGGCAAATTCATGCGTCTTGACCGTTTCCGCGCGAAGCTTCAGCTTGTCGAAAAGCCCCTGGAAGCTGACCTTTCCGCCAAAAATCCCGATGCTTCCGACGATGCTCGCCTTTTCCGCGATGATTTCGCTTGCGCCGCAAGCGATCAGGTAGCCGCCGCTCGCGCCCATGTCGCCAATGCTCGCGACGACGGGAATCCCCGAACGGGAAACCGTCCGCAGACGGTGCCAGATTTCGTCCGACGCCAGCGCGGAACCTCCCGGACTGTTGATGCGGACAATCAGCGCGGAATATTCCGGGGAGCGCAGGAGCCTGTCGAGCGCGTCGAGAACTTCTCTCGAACCGGTACTGCGGGAATCCGTCAGAGGATTGTATCCGCCCGAACCCTCCACGATGGTGCCTTCGATGTTCAGCAAGGCTATCTTGGAACGCAGGCGCCAGTTTTCGTCAAAGATGCGCATTCCCGTCTTCGGGGTAAAATTCGAAACCGCGACAAACGGAGTTTCCACGCCATAGACGGTCTTGAGCGCATAGGGAGCGACTTCATCGAGATAGAGCGTCGTATCGACAAGTCCAGCCTTCCTTGCGTCGGAGGCAAGCAGGCTAGGACGCGCAAGCAGGGAATCCAGAAGCCTCGGATCCGAGACCCGCATCCGGACATCCTCGGTCAGGACGTTCCACCATTCCCCGTAAAGGCGTTCGTAGTTTTCACGCGCCTCCGCGCTCATCGAGTCCGCCGTGTAAGGCTCCACCGCCGACTTGTAGCTTCCATGTCGCAAGAGTTCCACTTTCACGCCCAGCAGGTCAAGAAGTCCCTTGTAATACAGGACTTCCCCGCCGACACCGCGAAAGTTCACCCGGGCCGACGGTTCCAGGACGACTTTCGTCGCCGCGCTCGACGCGAGAAGAGTCGTCGGCCGCAAGTCGTCTAAATAGGCGACCGTTTTCCGACCGCGCAAGTTCAGCTTGGCGATTCCCCGTTCGATTTCCTTCGAAATCGCCGTTCCCGCCCTGTAGCCCGAAAAGTCAAATATGATCAGTTGCGCGCTTTCGTCGGCAAGGAGCAGGTCAAAATGCTCGCGCAGGGATTCCACGCTGAGCGAACTCGCCCCGAGACCAAAAAGCGAAAGTCCGGATTCCGTCTCTGTCAGCGGCATGGAAAGCGGCACGCGCACGACACGCGAAAGCAGATAGGGATTTGCGCGCCTTGCCAAATGGTAGCCGAGCGAAACATGTCGCGGTTTCCAGTCGTCATCCACCATGACGGTTCCCTTGAAGGAACGGCCGAAATCATGCGACACATAGACGCGGTATTCGTCATCGCCATGAATGGGAACCTGCACGCCCAGGTTCAGGAGCCCGAAATCCGCATCGAAAAGCAGACGATGGGTTTTGGCGTTTTCGCCGGCATAGCTCACGGAAATTCCGTCAAGCGGCCGGATTGTCGCGCCGTATTCCTGGACTCGCCGAGACTTCTCCGGACCGAACTGCAAGGCGTTCCGGCTGTCAAAACCGAGAGAAAGAAAGGGGAACGGTCGAACGAGAATTCCCGGGGTAAGCGCCCAGTCGGTCCCCGCAAAATCCGAACTGCGAAAGGCGCTCCACGACGCTCCCAGAAACGCAAGGCGAGAAAGCAACGGAAACGATCCGACCAGGTTCCAGCGCGATTCGTCCAGCGAACCGTAATCCGAGCGGTATTCAAAGGATGCGCCCAGATTGTTTCCGTGAAAGCCTGTCGAAATCTCATAGACACCGCTCCTTGTCCGGCCAAAATTCAAGAGGGCTCCCGGAGAATCGAAAGCCGAAAGCCCCGCCGGATTCCCAAGGATTCCATTCGAATTCGGAAGCGAGGGAAAGCTCCGCTCGCCAGGCAAATAGGCAAAGATTGTCGTGAAAGCCGCCAAGACCGAAAAAGAGAAGCTGAATTTTCCCATGCAAGACCTATTCGTTTTTGGAAAAATTTAGCTTGTTTTCGAGAACGCTCAGTCTATTCGGTAGATTTTGACTTCCTTCAAGTCAAAGCGATTGACCGTCTTTCCCAGATTGAATTCCAGCCGCGCAAAGAGATCGGTCACCAGCGCCGTGTATTCGAATTCGTAGGATTTCCAGAGCGTGTCCATGACAAACGTCTTTTGGAGCGCTTCGGTCACATACGTGCTGTAGGACCCTAGACGCACCATAAACGACGAAGGCGAGGAAGCCACTCCCGTAAAGACAAGCTTGTATTTGCGGTTTTCGAGAATCGGGATATCCTCGTGAATCAGCTGCACGCTGTAATTCTGCGTCCCGCCATTCGTTACGCGAACCGTCATCGTGTTTTCGGCGATGCTCGTATCGGCGGTTCCGCCAAGCTGTTCCACGAGAATCCAGTCGCGCCCCGATTCGAAGCTCCCGTTCGACACCCAGTTGGAATCGACGATGTCGAAGTTTTCGAGAAACTCCGGATCGTAGGAGTCTTCCAGCGACCCGTCCAAGTAGCGGACAATGCGATGCTTCGCCGAGAACGCGGAGCCAAATCGAGCCGTGAGCGAATCCCACAGAACCGCATTGTGCAAGGCATCGAACCGGACCGTGTCGCCGTCCATTTCCGCACTCGAAAGCGGAAGATCCCCCGTCCATACAGGAACGCAGAAGCTCACCGTCAGGGAAATCGTCCCGTTCGCGGACGAATCCAGCTGGCTCTTCAGATAGCGCACTTCCAGGGAATCCAGACCGGAAAGCGAGAACACGAACGGCTCGTAGGCTCCGTTCCAAAGCAAGGAACCGGTCAGCCGGTCATCCCCACTCTCGGGCGCAAAGGTCGCGCCGACTTCCTTCAAGAGGCCCGCATCGTCGATTTCAATCTTGCCAAAGGCAGCGTCCCAGGAACTCTCCTCGCCCGAAGAATCTTCCGCAAAGGCGATTTTCATCGGGGAGTCTTCCGGGCGTTCGGGCCAGAGCGTGAGACCGTCCGCCAGGTTAAAGCTCACGTAGGTGTAGTAGCTCGAATAGGCGGCCAACCGGGAGAGCGAAAGCTCCAGTCCGTCGATGAGTACGTTCGACAAACCGGAAGAATCCGTCCCGTTTCCGCCAGAGGTTCCGTAATCGACGACAAAGCGGGCCTTGAACGCATGGGCATAGACCTGCGGATTTCCGATTTCGATTCCCGCACGGTCCGAGCTTTCGCAAGCTAAAAGAGTCCAGACGCACAAAACGCCTACAATGAAAGATTTCAAGACCCGCATCACATTCCTCGCGTTAAAGGAAACAGCTGGATGTTTATCTGGACAACATCCTCGCCCGTTCCCGCTTCACAGGAGAAATCTAATAGTTCTTTTCGCATTAATTGCAGATGTTTTTTCAAAGAGGGGAAATCTTTCCGCCGAATGGCAAAGGTCACCGCCGAAATGTCGCGTTTTTCCGCCGGAACGTCTTCGAGAGACTCGCCCGCCTTCGAAAGCATCTGCCGATGGTATTCCTTGACCAGCAGATCGTTCACCTCGTCATCCGTCGTAATCAGGTTCTGCGCCTGCCGGTAGCCGTTAGCGGTCCGCGCAAGAAGTCCGAGCGACGTCAGGAGCTTGAGCGATTCCGCGGCTTCTTCCGGAGAAATCTTGTTTCCCAGATGTCTCGAAATCCATTCCGGAGCGGGATTGAACCCGACGAGTTCCACCATTTCCCGGATAACCGAATGATACCATTCCGTAAAGACGCGGAACTGGGCGCGGTCCATCCTGTAAAGCCTCGACCCCGGAGTCGAACGGACGAGCTTTCCGTAGTAGAAGGCCTTTTCCCTATCCGTCTTCGCCTGGTTGAAGAATACCAGGTTTTCAAAGTACTGGGCACGCTCGTCGGTAAAACCCAGCCCCTGGACAATCTTCACGACCGTGTTCTTCGTGATGTTGCGCTTTCCGTCCATGACGAGCTTCAGGTGCGCATGGCTCAAAAGCCCCGCCTTTGCCGCAAAGAATCGCAGACTGAACGCCGAGGACGTCGCTTTCCGATACATATAGTAGTCGCGCAGAAACACACGGTAGTTCGTATATTGCAAAACATCCGGAGCGGACGGCTTCTTTTCTTCTGCACAATCTTCCATGCCTACAAAATAATCAATCCTCTAATTTTTCCGGACGCTTTCTGTATTTTAATGTTTACAATCGTAACCGGACCGGGAATTTTCGTCAAAAACGAGCGCCCACCGGTTGTGATTCCAAAACTTCCCGTGCAAGAATTCCGCATCCACAGCGACGCCTTCCATCCGAAAGCCGAGCCTTTCGGCAAGCGCGTTGCTTTTCGCGTTTTCCGTCGCCGCGGAAATTTCGACCCGATGGATTCCCGCGGTCCTCAAGAATTCCAGTACGAGAGTTCCCGCTTCCCGCGCAAAGCCCTTCCCTTCGAACTCGTCCCCCAGAAAATACCCGAGAGACGCGACGCGGTTTCGCAAGTCCATCCACTGCAAGATGAATTCCCCCGCCAAGGCCCCGTCTTCTTCGAGACGGATTCCAAACGCTCCGCCGTTTCCCATCTTGCGCTGCACTTCGTATGCGCCAATCGAGGAACGCGCATCCTGCAGCGTGCGAAAGCGCTCCACCCAGGGAAGCCACTTTTCCAGGGAGCCGCGCGACGCGTTCACCAGGTACAGAAGCTCTTCCGCATCCGACATTTCGAGAAAGGCGAGCGCGACGCGACCGCCCACGAGTACGGATTTTTCAAGCGTCGAGAAATCCCTATTCGACATCGCGCACATAGAAAGCCCGCTGGCATTCCTGGTCGGCAAGCGACGGACAGTCATCGAACCTTTTGCCCGGATAGTAGTCGCCCGTCACCCGCGCAAGGCGAACTTTCGCCGTATCCCGCCATTTCCCGGGAAGCGCAGACGCATCCGACAGGTAGATGCTGTCTCCGAGAACCCGGTTTCCGTCCGCATCCACGTCATAGAGGAAAAAGCAACCCATTCGCGCACAGCGTCCCGTGAACTGGAAAGAAACCTCGCCGTAAATCGTCCGGCAAAAGGAAGATTCGGCCACCTCCGAAGAAAGCGCCCGGAGACTTGCCACGGAACCCTTTTCGCATGTTTCGAACGAATCGTCCGTGCCGCAGGCAAGCAAAAGCGACAAAAGAAACAGGAGAGAAATCCACCGCAGCATCATAAGGTCACCTCTAAAAATTGCTTTGGTTAAGAAAATTTGAGTGAGACCAAGCGAAGGCAGGAATGAAAAGTGGCGAATACTCTCGGTATTTGCCACTTTGAATGACGAACCAGCGCGAAGCGTCGCAACCAAATTTTTGAAAATTGAATTTTTAGAGCTGACCATAATTCAAATATGGTAAATTCCCGCGTAGAAAACCCACCCCGACGAATTTTGCGAAAGGATTCTCCAAGAAAAAAGTCCCGTTCCGACGAAAGAACGAGACTTATGCGGGTGAAAGGACTTGAACCTTCATGTCCTTGCGAACACTAGAACCTGAATCTAGCGCGTATACCAATTCCGCCACACCCGCGAGTGTGTGTCCCAAATTTTAAAACTTTTGCCGTTTTTGTCAAGGGCTCTTCAAAAAATTTGCCGAGTAAAGTCAGCGGAGAAAATCCCGAATCCAGGATTCCCGTCGAAGCGTCCACCAGGACCAGTCGTGCTCACCGCGCTCGTCAAAGCGAATCCGGCAGACCTTTCCGCCCAATGCCGAACAAAAGCTTTCCATCCACGGAACGGTCCGGGAAGACGGATAGAGCCTGTCCGAGCCGCCCTGGAGAAACGTCCACGTTCCCAAGCGGACCCGCGGATCCTTCGCCAGGTTTCTCGCCTCCGCGACCGCCGCGAGATTCGTGCTGACAAGAAGCCGAGCGCAAACGGAGCGCTTTCCGTAAAGCGTGTAGCCGACAACGCCCAGACCGCCGTCCGAAACCCCGACAAGCGAGACCGTGTCGATCTTTAGCTCCCAGCGGGCTTCCAGGGAATCGAGCACCCGATCGACCGCAAAGAGAGGAGAGCCCGAAAGCCAGTGGTTCTCCTTGCAGGCGGAAACACTCAGCACGGCGCTTTCCCGCGAAGCGTTTTCCAGAAAGGGAACGAGCGCCGCTCCCGCCTCGTAGCCCTTGTCGCACTTTTTTCCCTGCATCCCTCCATGAAACCAGACAAGCACTCGCGGACGGACAATTTTTTCTGGATGCCACACCGCGGAAGGGCTCTCGAAGGAACCGATAGCGATTCGCATGGAATCCGCAACAAAGGAAACGGCATCCGCCGAACGGGCAACGACAGCAAAAAGGAATAGACAGGCGAGAAACCTCATCGCCTGCGCCTCAGGGCCCTTCGCAGGGCAAGGAACGCCGCGCCGAGCAAAACGACATCGAACACGCCCGACCACATCATCGCCCGTATATGAAAGCCCCGAATCGCCAAAGCGTCCAGTTCCCCGTCGTTTCCCGCGATCGACGTCACTATCCATTCCCTTGGAGAAATCCGGATGCCGCGAACCTCGATCGGCGCCGGCATCCCCGTTTCCGACCAGAACGAAACCCACTCCCCGAGAATCTCCTCCTGATCGGAGGGCAGGACGAGCGTGAACACGGCTTCCCGATCTTCGTTCAGGTAAAAGAACGTCCTGTCGAAAAGAGGAATCCCCGTCCCGTGAAATCCCCGCGGAAAGGCAACCGAAGAGATCTTGCCGTAGAACAGGTCCTCTTCGCCCGCAAGGCTCCTGTAAAAGGGAAGCGTCTGCAAAAAGAGATACGAAGCCAGAAAGCACAGAAACGCCGCAACCGACAAAAAGAAAAACCGCACGGAACGGGACATCTTACTTCCTCGAACGAATGACAAAAAAGAGGGTAAAAAGGAGCAGGACAATGGAAACCAGATAAAAGACCTGCTGGATCCACAGCTTCGCTTCCCGATTTTCCAGGGAACGCATCTTGAACATCTGCAAGAGATTTTCGCAGCGGACCAGAGACTCGTCGTTACTTATCCGAATCCAGAGAGCCGAATGATTCGCGTTTTCCCGCAGGGAATTTTGGTAACGCTCCCCGAGAGGTTTCGGCAAGCGCGCAAGACTTGCCGAATCCGCACTGACGGCAAAGCCCATCCGCGCGGAATCCAGAGTCCGCGCAAACGGTTCCGCGAGCGAAGCGTCCAGACGATACAGATCCCGCGTCAGCAGGCGCGCGCTGTCCAGCCAGGCGGAACGGGCGGGAACGTAGCGCCGAATCGAAGCGACCCAGCCGAGCACCGACGTCTCGAATTCGGAAAAATCGCGTTCCGGAGGCATCCAGCCAATCGAGCGGGTCTTTTCCGACGCGGCATACGCGGCGACCGCGGTTTCGCGCAAGCTGCGCAGGGAACTCATCAGGACAGAAGTATCTTCCGAAAAGACGCGGGCCCTTTCCATCCGCTGCATCACGCGAGACGCGAAGAACTTGTATTCGGAAAGCGTTTCCTCGTAACGCCCATAGACCTCCTCTTGGTTTTTCTGCGAAAAATAGAACAGGACGGTCAGAACAAGCGTAAGCAGAAGAACGCCCCAGGCGAGAGGCGCATTGATCCGGCTCTTCAGGATCTCTCGAACCGACTGGAACTTTTTTGAATCCATGCTAGGAAATTACCTTTTTTCTAAGTTGTGAACATGGCCAGATTCCAAAAAATCGCATTTTTTATGTTTTGCCTCGCGACGCTCATCGCCTGCGGCGAACAGGAATTTCGCGAAACGGCCCACTACAACGGCATCCGCAAGACGCGCGTCGCCTACCGGGACGGAAAGCCCGACGGCGAATTCAAGCGCTGGACGTCGCACGGAGACCTCGCCGAATCGGGATTCTACAAAAAGGGAGAACGCGAAGGGGAATGGACGGAATGGTATTCCAACGGCAAGGTCCAGGCCCGCGGACTTTACCGGAAGGGAAAGAAGGACGGAACCTGGAAAGGATTCTTCCGGGACGGCAAGCCTTCGTCGGAACGGACGTTCCGGGACGGCGAACCGGTCGGCACCTGGATAGAGTTTTACCCAAACGGAAACACCCGGGAAAGGAATTCCTGCTTTCCCGAAAACGCGGCAGGAAAACGGGAAACTTTCGCGGCAAACGGAAAAAAAGTTCGCGAGGAACATTGCCAGGGCGGAACTCTCGAAGGCTTCGTGGAGACTTTCTACCCGGGCGGCGCGCTCGAATCGCGCTCCGAATACCGCGCGGGAAAGCTTCACGGCAAGTCGGAACTTTTTCGCGCGACGGGAGAACTCTGGAAGCGTTCCTTCTACAGGGAAGATGTCCGCGAATCGGTCTGGACCTACTTCGCCAAAGACGGCAGCATCGAAAGGCAAAGCGCATTCTCGAACGGAAGCGGCATCGCCTACGGAGAACTCGGCGAGGGCGGCATCGACGCCGAAACGACCTTTGTCGATAACAAGGTCCAGGACACGCTCCGCTACACGCTTCCCGGACGCGCGCTCCATTACGCGGAAGTCTGGCAAGACGGCGAAAAGAAAAAGCTCCTTTCCTTTTACGATTCGTCGAAAGTCCTCGCTAGCGAAGGGAACTTCCTGGGAGGAAAGCCCGGCGGTTCCTGGCGGAACTGGTACCCGAACGGCACGCTCAAGGACAGCCTCTACTACAAGGACGGCGAACCTTTTGGCGAGCAGCTACACTACGATTCCACGGGAAAGCTCTACATGCGCAAGGTCCAGCATGGAAAGCGCGGACCGATGCTGGTGGGGTTTGAGTAGGGTTAGATTTTCTATCTTTTGAAGAAACCATAAAAATTCCATGACCAAGGACGAACTCATCGCTAGGCTCAAGGACATCGAATGGGATGACTTTGAAGCAAAGGAAGCCGCGGCAGAACTCCCCAAAAGCATCTGGGAAAGCGTCAGCGCGTTTTCCAACACATCCGGCGGATGGATTGTCCTTGGAGTAAAGCAAAACGGAAGCAAGTTTGAAGTTAGCGGGGTCCGAAACGGCGAAAAAATCGAATCGGACTTTTTCAACTGTATTCGAGAAAGACAAAAGCTCAACCAGCCTATCGTCGCCAAGGCAAAAAAATATCGGATCGACGGAAAACTCGTTTTGGCATTTTTCATCCCGTCATCTCCTTTCAAGCCGATTTACTTCACGTCCGAACGTAACACGTTCATTCGAACGGGCAGCGGAGACCGCCGCGCAACCGACATGGAAGTCATGGCGATGTTCCGCGACCAGGCATTCGGCACAAAGAGCGAGCAGATCGTTCCCAATTCTTCCCTCGCCATGCTCAACCAGAACTCCCTGGAATTCTATATGGCGCAGATCAAGGCGTTCAACCCCGAGTTTCCTTACAGCAATCTGTCCTTGGAAAAGTTTTGCGAAAAAACAGGAATCACGAAAAAAGGCAAACTGAACTACGGCAGCCTTTTAATGTTTGGTTTACGAGACGAAATCCAGTATCATGTAAACAATTTCTGGATCGACATGCTGGAAATTCCGGGAACAACCCAGGGCTCCGCAGAACCGCGCTATACGTTTCGAATGCCGGAACAGGAAAATCTCTGGGAATACTACAACGTATTCATCCAGCGACTCCGAACACATGTCGATGCGCCGTTCACGACAGGACCAAACGGTTATTCCCCGGACGACAATTCCCAGCTTTACGCCCTGAGAGAAGGGTTGGTAAACATGCTTGCCCATGCGGACTACTTTAGCCCGGCGCATTCGACCATTCGGATTTTTGCGGATCGGATCGAGTTTCAAAATCCCGGGCGTTTTCCTTTTGACCTCAAGGAACTTCGGGTACAAAACCATTCCATGCCACGAAATCCGACACTTATCAAACTTTTCCGCTATGCAAAGCTCTCCGAAAACGCAGGCTACGGAATAGACAAGATGCTTTCGTGGGAAAAGCTGACCCACAGAAAAGTAAAGTTTGAAAGCGACTTGGTAATCTCTACCGTAATCTATAACAGAAATTTGACGGTATCCATAAATGTTCAGAATGAGCCTTTAAATGAGCCTTTAAATGAGCCTTTAAATGAGCCTTTAAATGAGCTAGAAATTAGAATTATCGGCGAGCTGAGAAAGAACCCCAAACTCACCAAGACGGAACTAGCCCAAAAGCTCAAAAAATCCCGAGCGACAGTGACGCGAGCCTTCGCAAGAATGACCTTGGCTGGAAAAATACGACGCATCGGTGCCAAGAAAAATGGTCGGTGGGAGGTATAGGCAAAAAGATGCCCAGGAAAAATTTTTTCAAGACGCTTGCGGATACGATAGCTTCTCCTATTAAAGCCTATCCCCGAGCATTTCTTTTTTTGACCATTCTTTTGTGGCAATTTGAAGGAAATTTTATACAGCAGCAAATCGTCAATTTTCTCTTCTGTTCGGGACTGATCCTTTTTGTTTGCTCCGCGGCATACCTAATCAAAAAGTTCAGCCCCAAGGGAAGCCTGTGTTTCCTTGCCCTTTCGCACATCGTGATCTATTTCCTTGCATTCCTGAACTTCTTCCTCTATTTCTTTTTTGATTGCAATATCAATGCCGGCATTTTACTGCTAATCAGCGAAACGAATCCAAACGAATCGTCCGAATTTGTCGCGACATATCTTTTCACGGGAAAATTCCTGCTTTTATGTTCCGCATTCATTCTCTACGCCTTGCTGGAACATTTTTCATTAAAACTCATCAAAAAAATCAAATTGAAGCAAGACAATCTTTTCTGGAAATGGAGCGACCTGGCCATTTCACTCTATGTTTTGCTTTCGATTGCCACGCTTGTTTTTTATGGGCGAAATTTTTCACTGGATTTTCAAAAAGATTGGCGAAAAGCCAACCGTTCAGCCCTCCACTGCATGTTTCCCTTTAAAACGTTCGAAGCCTTTTCACAGTTTTTGCAGGAACGGAATGTTTTCGAAACATGCGTTCGCTCCAACGAAAGTCTGGAAGCGACATCAATCGTTTCCGCTCCACAAACAATAGTCGTCATTATAGGCGAATCCTTTAATAGGCATCACTCAAGTCTCTATGGCTATCCACTTTCAACCAATCCAAAACTGTCCCTTCTTCAAAACCTCTTTGTATTTGACAATGCAATTTCCCCAACCAATGCGACAAGCGATGCTTTTCGACACTTTTTGTCCCTTTCTAGTATTGACGATTCCTGCAGCTGGAACGAAAAACCTTTATTCCCCGCTCTTTTCAAGGCTGCCGGATATAATGTTATCTTTTACTCAAATCAATTTGTCAAAAAAGCCAACATATCAACCTGGGACGCATCCTGTGGATTTTTTAACCACCCCCAGCTTGCGCCAAAGCTATTCACCCACAGGAACAAGAAAAAATTTCAGTATGATGGAGATTTACTGGAAGAATATAGCCAAAACAGACTTTCACTCGAAACGAGCTCGCTCAACCTTGTCATGATTCATTTGACAGGGCAACACATTGCTCCAGAAAAAAGATTTCCTCCTGACCGCGCGTTTTTCAAAACCGAAGACTATTCATTCCGAAAAGAACTTTCAGATGAACAAAAGCGTGACGTAGCCGCGTACGACAACGCTACGCTATATAACGATTCCATCGTCTATGAAATCATTCGAATTTTCGAAGACAAAAACGCTCTGGTCATCTATTTTGCAGACCATGGCGACGAAGCGCACGACTATCGTGTTCATACAGGAGGGACCTACGGAATTGAAAAAATTGGAGCACCCGCCCTGCATTGTCAGCTAGATGTTCCGTTTCTCGTTTGGATTTCCGACAGCTGGAAAATCGAACACCCCAATGATTCCCTGCGTTTTGCCAAACACAGACACACTCCGTTCATCACGGACGATTTGCCACATATTCTGTTTGATGTTGCAAACCTAAAGACCGAATACTACAGGCCCTCCCTAAACCCTCTGTCGGATTCTTTCAACCTCTCGCGAAAGCGCGTCATTCAACCAAATGCATCCGAGCCCATGGATTACGACTCCATCTGCAACCGGTTCGGTCCATGGAAAATCGGTTTCAAGCCATAACGGACAAAACTTCCGGCTAAT
>CAVGIM010000019.1:0-1045 GCA_963629575.1 Candidatus Methanomethylophilaceae archaeon | reverse complement strand
AAAAGTACAAAATCGGATATACCCAAGGTACCTACGACATGTTCCATATCGGGCATTTGAACTTATTGCGCAACGCCAAGACCCAATGCGAAAAATTAGTTGTAGGCATCAACACAAATGCACTCGTCATGAAGTACAAGAACAAGTATCCGGTCATAGACGAACAAGATCGTGCGGAAATAGTCAAAGAGCTAAAAAGCGTTGACGAGGTCATTCTCTGCAACACGCTGTCTAAAATTTCCATTTGGGAAATTGTTCATTTTGATGCGATTTTCATTGGCGATGACTGGAAAGGCAACGCTCGCTGGATCAAAACGGAAAAAGAACTCGCCCCACTCGACGTGAACGTCGTTTACTTGCCACATACCGACGGAATCTGCTCCACATTTTTAAGGGCACAGGAACAAGAGAGGATTAAAGAATAGTGCCAAAGCATCCTTCAGAAACCGAGAAGATCGATTTAATTCTCGTCTATCCATACGGAGCAAAGCATTTAAAGCTCTTTTCCGACCTGGAATGTGAACAAAATGTGTGTTTGCGCTATTCAGGGCTTTACCAAACACAATCTCATATCGAAAGGATTCTCAGGCGGATTCACTTCAGCAAAAAGTTGAACCGTTTTTTCGATATTCCCGGAAAGTATTTCTGGCATGAATACTCCGATATTTTTTCCCTGTTGAAAAAGACTAAAAACATTTTAATCATCGACAGCGCCTTGCGCGACATTCCAGACGCCCTGATTAAAAGAATGAAAAACTCCGGAGCTCGCATCGATTTGTTTTTAATCAATTCAATGGATGCCGCCTCCCCAAGATTTTTAGAAATCAAGGAGCGCATTTTATCAAATTCTTGGGACCATATCTATACATTCGATCCTCTAGATGCCAAGAAATATGGTTTTACCTACCGAGGATTCAACTATTACTCCAAGCAGAAACTTTTTATTCCGGGAATTCCCGAAAAAGACGCATACTTTGTTGGAGGAATCAAAGGGAACCGTGAAAAGAACATAAATTCCATCTATCGAGCCATCACTGCATATGGA
>CAVGIM010000018.1:0-48164 GCA_963629575.1 Candidatus Methanomethylophilaceae archaeon | reverse complement strand
GACGCCCCGGAAAGGGCGAAAACGGTCCGAAAGGACCGGGATTGACGGGGACGGAGCCCTCTGCCGGCCACTAAAAGACAGGAAAGTAGACCAGGGAGTTGACTTTCTTGATGTTTGATGTATTTTTAGAGGTGACCTTAAGCTAATCCATCAGATGAAGCTGGATTTTTCACAGATTCAATTTGAAAAACTGAATCTCCATAAAGCGAAGAAGGCTAAGGATTAATAATAAAAACCACGGATTATCATCGTCAAGTAAATCCATTCGCGGCTGAAAACAACAAAAAAAATCCCCGGAAAACTAATCCCAGGGACGGTCAAGTTTCTAGCTTGTTGTTTCCAACCATGAAAAGGGCAAGCGATGAGACTTAACCGAGGTCTAAGATACCCAAATTAAAGTCTTGCTGGATGCCGGGCATTCGCAGAAAACCATAGCAAACCAGCCAGGAATCTCCCTAGGCAGGCTTTCCAAAATTGAAGAAATATTGAACTTGACAATATTTGACAATCGAACGAGGTTATATTTAGGTAGAATGGAAATTTGTGGCGAAATCGGACTAATATAGGCTAAACATGGCGAAAAAAGACGAAAACAAAGGCTCTGCAGAAAAAGCTGAACAGAGCATTATCATCTATAACACCCTTGATGGCAAGGCAAAAGTCGCCTTAATGGCCAAAGATGGCAATGTATGGATGAATCAAAATCAGATTGCAGAACTTTTTGACACCTCAAAGCAAAATGTAGGCGCCCACATCGCCAATGTCTTGCAGGACAAGGAGTTAGACAAAAATTCAGTTGTAAAGTATTACTTTACAACTGCTGAAGATGGTAAGAATTATAAGGTCCTTTTTTACTCATTGGACATGATTTTGGCCATCGGTTTTAGAGTCCGGAGCAAACGGGGCGTCCAATTCCGCATTTGGGCAAATCAACACCTTAAACAGTTCATGATTAAGGGGTTTGATATTGACGATGACCGTCTTAAGAATCCCGATGGACGTCCAGACTATTTCGATGAACTTCTTGAACGCATTCGTGATATCAGAGCCTCTGAAAAGCGTTTCTATCAGAAGGTTCGAGATTTGCTTGCCCTAAGTAGCGATTACGATGCGTCAGACAAGGCAACCCAAATGTTCTTCGCCGAAACACAGAACAAACTGCTTTATGCCGTAGCCAACAGAACTGCTGCTGAAATTATATGCGATCGAGCCGATGCTCAAAAACCGAATATGGGCTTAACTGCATGGCATGGTACGGTGGTTCGCAAGCAAGATATTTTTATTGCCAAGAATTACCTATCGCACGACGAGATTGATTCGCTGAATCGTCTTACGGTTCTCTTTTTGGACTCCGCTGAGTTACGAGTTAGGGAACGTAAGGACCTGACGCTGGACTTTTGGAGAAACAATGTCGATGCTCTGCTGAACTTCCAAAATAAGAGCGTCTTGCGAGATAAGGGACATATCTCCAATAAGCAGATGGAAACTCACGTATCCGAAATTTACGAAGCATTTGCCGAACGCCGCAAAATGCAGGATGCTGTTGAAGCCGATGAAGCGGATATGGCCGAACTGCGAGAAATCGAAAGAGAAGCGGAACATAGAGGAAATAATGGCGACCGAATTAGAAATTTTGGAACGTGCAGAAAGCTATCTTCGTAAACTCTCTTTGGGGATTAATCCTATAACAGATGAACCATTGAATGAGAATGATTCTTCTTCCCAAGAGCGGATTCAAAAGTGTCTTCACTTTGTTGCGGATTATCTTTCAAATGATATTGCTCGCAAGAAACGTCGCCAGGCAAGGCGAGGCGAAAAACAATTGATATCCATTCCTGTAGAGTTTGCTGAAAAATACGAGTTGTTCAACGAACCTGTTTCGATTTCTAAGATTGTCGGAAGATTAAATACTCTTTTGCCCAAGGAAATGTCTCACTTTCTCTATCAAGATATTGCTGGCTTTCTAACTATGGATGGCGTTCTTTCGCCAGTCGAAACGCCTTCTGGAAGAGTAACAAATCTGCCGACAGATTTTGGAATAAAAGTTGGCTTCATCAAATCCGTAAGCACGTTCAACAATGTTGAGCACGAGAGAACTCTGTGTAGCCGTTTAGGGCAACAGTATATTCTCGGAAATATTCAAAAATGCATCGAAATCGCAAATGAACGAATTCAGAAAAAAAACGACGCCCACAAAAGCAATTTATCATTTGAAAGAAAAAAAGAAAGCATTCCCCTTAAAATATCTGAAGATTTATTTAACCGATATCTACAGGATGGAAGTCCATTAACTATTTCAAATATTGCCTCTAAATTGAAAATTCTCTCCCAAGATGAAGAGAATCATCCCAAGATCTCGTATAAAGAAATTAGAGATTGGTTCACGCAAGAAGGCTTTTTATCAAAAACACTTTCTTTGGACGGAAAAGAATCCTACACACCTACAGAGAAAGGTTCTAATTGCGGAATTTATATTGACGACCGAGTCAGTTCAAACGGGAACACTTACCAGGTTTTAATGTACAGTATTGAAGCTCAAAAAGAATTTTTAAAGAGCAGAAAAACGGGAGGCTGACGCCGCTTATTATTTGTAATGCGAATATTCCTTTCCCTTGTAAGATTTACTGTCGCGTATAAATTATCGTCAAGTAAATCCGTTCGTGGCTGAAAACAGCAAAAAAAATCCCCGGAAAACGAATCCCGGGGGCTGTTTGTTTTCTAACCCTGCGTTTTCTCCCAAGAAAAGGACAAGCAATGCGACTCAACCGATAAAGAGACTTGGATATTTGGAGGAGTTTTAGGAGCTGCGATGGATGCTGCCGCCTCGAATGCTATTGGTAATGTGGCGATAAGAACATTCGTTGATGAAAACTACGATTAAATATATGCTTTAAACTTTTCAGGGATCCAGAAAGTTGATTTTTTGGGGGGCATTTGTGTGAATGTTCCAAGTTGGAATAAAATTTCGCCCCCCCCCACAAAAAAATCCCCCATTCATATAAAATGGAATTATTATTTTATGATTGTGTAAGAAAGAAGAGGTGTTTTTGTGGCGTTTTTACTTGGTGAATCTTCGTTTAACATAGCCAACATCAAAAAGGGCGATAGGGTAAAGGGCGTGCCCAATGGCCATCAGGACTATGGCGTATTTGTTACGCTTGCCCCTGGAGTAAGCGGTTTGGTTCCCAAGGGTTTTATATCTAAAGACCTTTCGGCAAATGCTGCCGAAGTACTGCCAATCGATGTGGAACAGGAATTTATTGTTCAGCGCATTGATGCCAAGTTCCCAAAGCCCAAAATAACCCTATCTACGACTGAATTCGAACTGGGTGAGGGCAAGGCGAAGCCTAAGCAGGTCGAAATCAACTACAACGAACCTATCGACAATTCCAAGGTGACCGTAGATGACGGCGAAAAGGAACTCTGCATAGTGCTTCCTAATGCAAATGACGAAGTAAAAATAAAATTTCTGAATTCATCTATCAGGGCCATTGAAGAAGAGAGTTCTTTTTTTTTCGTATTACAATTCAGAAATAAAAGCTCCATTAGACAAGGCAGAACACCTTATAGAGAACATTTTCAAGTCAGGTTTGCCGACTCAGGTTTATCTTAGGAACCTGAGCTATACCAACGAAAAGAAGGGATATGATGTCAGACGTGCAGGACTGCGTATAGCGCGTCAGTCGGGGGACTGGTGCGAGACCGATGTTCAGTTGCCGACAAAGCAGACCTTCCTGTTTGAAGGCAAAATAGAACGCGGAAAGAGCTTTGTTGTTGACAGAATCCATCTGATTGCAAGTGAGCCTGACCGACTCCCCTATGAAGTTTCTCTGGAAATTATCCGCCAGGATTCGCCTGCTCAGGTGTCAAGTGAGTTCATGCAGCCGCTCCTAGATAAGATGGTCTCCTTTACCAAGTATACGTCCCAGAAGCTGAGCCTTTGGATGGAGTACCTTGAATGGAGTGAAAGGGTCGCCAAATTGCAGATTAAGGGCGTGAAGTACATTGGCGTGTCGCTTAATCCGCAAAGCAGGAACCTTGAGTTCGTGCTTATGTTCGCAGGCGATGCCGAATACCAGCAGCTGAAACGCATTTTGAAACGTCAGGAACTGTGTGCATTCGGTAACCGCATATCAACGGACCGTTTTTCTTTCAAGTACGATTCTGAACAAAAGCGCCGCATAGATGTTTTGCAGATAGGGAACTCAAAAGGAGCTATTGGCGAGTCCTTTAATGTTGAGCAACTATTGTCACAGACCAGTTTGCCGGTATCTGCGGATAACACAGAAAACAAGAATCACTTGACAATTTCAGAAATTCAGGAAAAGTTCCCGAATGCGGTTTTTGTCAAGTGGGGCTTTGATCTGGATGATGATGATCTTGATGTCATTGATAACTCTGCGGGTGATTTGGGCGCACTTAATGACGAAGAGGCTTCTCGTATCACAAGCAATATATCGTCCAAGTATCCTCCGGATGGTTTTTTGGCGTTATCTGCCATTGGCGACTTGTCGTTGATCCGTCGCTTCAGGCGTGCAATTTCTTCTATCAAGAATGGCGAAAGCTACAACCCGCACCTAGAAGAGTGGCTGTTTGATGTATCCAGGGCACGCGTGCCTGACCCAAAAGACTCAGTTGAAATTACCCATTGGTTGAATCCCAATATAGAGTCTAACGCAAACCAGCGGGAAGCAATTGAAAAAATGCTCCGCTCCAAGGATCTCTTTCTTTTGCAAGGACCGCCGGGTACGGGTAAGACGACTGTTATTGCCGAAGCCATATACCAATTTGCCCAGCGAGGCGAAAGGGTGCTTCTGTCGTCACAATCAAACGATGCCGTCGATAATGCTCTTGAGCGTTTGGTGAAGGTTCCGGAAATTAGGGCTATACGATTGATGAAGTCTAGCCGCAACCGCTTCTCTAAAGATGACGAGGCCGTCGAAAAGCTTTCGGAAGACACTGCATTACGTTACTACTACGAATCGCTGTCTGAACGGATATCGGAACGGACTCTGGGCAGGTGGCGCCAGTTGGAAGATGATCGGGCTACATGTGAAAAAGACCAAAGCGATGTAACTGCCATAAACAGCAAGATTTTGCAGTTTTCTCAAAATAGGGAAAATGAAGTAAATGCTCTGCATAAACTACAAGGAGATTTATCTACTGCCCGTGACGAACTGAAACGAGTCGCAGAGCAGAATGAACTGGTGGAACTGGAGCGCAGAAATCTTGAGGAATTCAACAGGGCGCTTTCTGGCGAAACCATAGACTTGGTACTGTCAGATGCGCAACTTGATATTGTTGAACAGACGGCTGATAGGATAAATGATTCTGACTATATCCTTTGGGATGTCCCGTCTGCAAATCTTCAGAATGTGACTCGAAATGAATATGTGTCCATATTTATCAAGAATCTGGATGTGCTTATCAGATTGCAACAAACGATTCGCGATTCCATCAACAGGAAGGTGGTTGACGACGATATCGAACTGAAAAAGTTGCAGTTGCGTCTGCAAGAATTGAACGAACTGATGGACAGTTGTCCCGATAGTGAATTTGAGAAAGTGGAAGCGGAATTTTCGCGGGTTAATCGTGAAATCAAGAAGCGGAAAAGAACTTCCCAAACTATAGCCTGCGAATTGACTACGGCCCATAAGAAAATACTATCTCCGGCTCTCCAGGATTTGTTCGCTTCGGATAAGGGAGCATTCTTGCAGAATGTAGATGCAAAGGTTGAAACCGTAAAGAGCGCTATCGCTGATATGGTGAAGGATCTCGGAGCACAGCTGGATTCTAAGGAGGCGGTTGACCTTGGTTCTGTTCGCAATAACATTGCCACAATTGAAGGGAAAATTGATGCCGCCAATGAACGAGTACAATCGATTGACCGGAGTATCGCCGAAGAACGCAAACAGCTGCAGTCCATTGCGCAACGATACGAAAACGCTTCCCTGCAAGATGGCACTGATGCGTTGATTAACGCAATAAAGGAAAGGACCGCCGCTCTGGAAAAGACTTATCAGAACGACAAAGTTATGCGTGAGGATTTTGGCGACTTACTAAATGATTTTAATCGTGAACTGAACGAGCGCATCAAAGATAGGCGAAAACTCCAGAACGATAACGACAATTACCTGCCCATATACATCAATTCCTGTAATGTGGTCGGCTTCTCTTGCACGGCCGATCCGCGAATATTGGTAGAAAAGAATATCCACGACTTTGACGTCGTCATCATTGACGAAGTGAGTAAGGCAACTCCTCCAGAACTGTTACTGCCTTTAATGAAGGCGAAGAAGGTTGTGTTGGTTGGGGATCATCGCCAGCTTCCGCCCATGTTCAAGGCGAACGAGAAATCGTACGAAGAGATGATTGGCGATATTCAGGAAAGCGATGACTACCTGGAGGACGAAAAAAAAGCCCTGTCCATGGATAATTTTAAGCGCTACAAGCAGATGGTGACTTCTTCACTGTTTAAGGAGTACTTTGAACGTGCTCCACGGGCGATTAAGGCATCCCTGTTGACGCAGTACCGAATGCACAAGGATATTATGGCAGTTATCAATAGGTTCTACGATAACCAACTTGTGTGCGGGATTCCCGAAGAAAGCATGGAAACGGCGAAGGCGCATGGGCTTACGATTAAGAACTGTGCAGGTCTTCCTTTCGTTGAACCACAAAAACACGCCTTCTGGATAGATTCGTCGGATTTCCCCAACGGTTCTGAGATTTATGAAGGCATTATGGGATCGTCCGCATTCAATGTGCTGGAAGAAAACATCGTGGTTGCCCTCTTGGAAAAGTTGAATCAGGCGTATGTCGCGCAAGGGTACGGCCGAGACAAAAAAATTACGGTCGGCGTCATCAGTTTTTATCAGGCTGCAGTAAACAATATGCGAAGAAAAATCAAGCGGCTGCGCAGTCAGGGGAAGTTAACCGCTCTCGATGTCTCAACCAATACCGTAGACCGATTTCAGGGACAAGAACGAAATGTCATTATTACAAGTCTGGTTCGCAGCAAGAAACCCGATAAAAATGGAGAAGTTCGCCTAAGCAAGCACGTCCTTGCCTTTGAACGAATAAACGTCGCTTTCTCGAGAGCCCAGAATCTGCTGTTCATTGTCGGGGCAAAAAAATCTTTTGATAGCCTGAATGTCAAATTACCCAAGATGGATAGCCCGGAAACTCGTACGGCTCCGGTCTATAAGAACATTATGGCCGATCTTCACCGCAAGGGATGTTTTGTTAACGCGAGTTGTGTTATCAATGATGATTTTGCGAAAAGAACGGTGCAGGAATATAAGGATAAGTGCGGCACCAAAGACCTAGATGGAAAATGGGGAAAGAAAGGGGGACCTTTCCGTAACAATTATAAGAAGACGAGGTAGTAGAAATGAAGCTTACGACACTGAACATTTCTTATCCCATACAGAAATTTACTGCAGTTATAAGTCATTTTACGCCTCGAAATTCCACTGTCATAGAGTGGGCCATTCTTGAGTCTGCCCGACTTATCGAAGAAAAGCCGAAATACGAAAAAGTTCCCATCGCATCTTTCTTTTCTAGCATATTGCAGATTTCGGATGTCCCTTCCGATGTCAACAAACTTTTAATCCCGTGCATTTTGAATCTGGTCGATATTGACGCTCTTGAGTCTAGCGATGATATTTACGATACGGCCGACTTGGCCGAAGTCCCCATGTCGGAACTTCGGCTAACTGAAGATGGGCGCGAGATGCAGATGAGGGGACTCCTCCCGGGGTCGGAGGTTGAAAATGAAGAAGATTTCTTTTATAACCTCTACAACAAGGAACTGACCTATGGGCTGAAATTCCTTGCGTCTCGAGCTATCGATGTCACACTTTTGGATGATGATGTAGATCCAGATGATGTCGAAATTCCCGAACTCAAAATTAGGTCGTTCCTAGATGACCCTAAAAACACAGTTCTTTTCTCTTGGAAGAACGTAAATACGGAAATAAAGGACATCCGCGATAATTCTTCGGATGAAAAAAGTAACTTGGGCTGGAGGATTCAGCCTAGGGGAATCAACATTACGGGGGATGGGAAAATTACGATAGATCAAAATAGGGATTCCCTTGTGGCAGACAAGGTGGTTGACTACCTAGCACAAATGAGCGGAAATTCCGGAATTGACGAAGACGCCGTCAGGAACTTGCGCATTCGCGATGTGGATTCGGAATATGAAAAAGTTGTTCTGCTCAAAGACTTCAAGGCGATTCTCGACAAGGAAATTACGGTCCCCGTTTCCATTATAAATACAAGGCTTGCTGAAGTCAATCTTTCGCAGAATGCGCTGCAAGGGAACAGAATCGTCATCTTCTGCGGTGAGCATGATTTCTCATGCAAATATGATACCTCTAGTAAGGCCTTGATCATAAATGTTCCTGATGCAGCTGTAAAAAAAATGCTGGGCTCAACAGCTTATGCAAATATGAAGACCCTGTATGTGGTTAACAGCGTGGAACTTTATGCGGATAATTCGCGGGAACTTATTCCCGTTGCCTTGCAGCCGAAGAAGGCGGATTTTGATTTTATTGGAGTCTGTCAGAAGATTATTGATGTGTATGGCGGTCAGGATATCAAGGTCTTATTCCTGTTGTTTGGCATCGGTAAGGGTAACGAAATCCCGGCACACGTTGATTCACTGATGAATTCGTTGGATTTCCAAGGTCGGGCAGATTTTTTGAGCGACATGTTGGAAAAAAGTACGCAATGCGGTTACGACAACATGATTACCGATGATATGGTTGGTAGGCTCCTGTACGGCGACTGGGACTTGTCGGAACTATCTTATGACGAAGCCCAGAAGCAAATTGAATCCCTGCTGAATAATGAGTTTATCTGCAACAGGATTACGCTGCTACAGTCGGGAGTCTACAAAGTGCTAGACAGCATCAGCGAATCGAATATAGATTCGTACATACATTTGCTCGCCTTTATGGAGTCAAACGACATTGTCAAAAAATTGCTTGGAAGCGAACGGATCATTCGTGCACTCGCATCGGATGCCCTAGTGGAACTTTTGGTAAGTACTTTTGATAAGTTACCCAACAAGATGAGACCTGTTGTCGGGATAGAGCAGCCGCTACTTGACCTCGCTACACACCTGAAGAATCTTCAGGCGGAACTTTCCCGCATCGGTTATGACAAGGGGATGAACGAATCCCAGAAGAAATGGAAAATCCTTGAAAACAAGAATTCCCTGAATACGTTGGATTCTTGCGTGAAAGGCTTTAGGACTGCATATAGTTCCATGTCTGCAGCACTGGCTAGACGAGCCAAGAGTATGGACACCCCAATCAGGGACGCCGAGTATTTCAACAATGCTGACTACGGGTCGTTCCTTGAAGCATCAACGCTTGTAGACGATGTTGCGGCAGTTATCTCCCCGTATCTGGGGGCGCTCCAGGGGAACTTTGATGAAATCTATGTTGTGGATACCTGCGCCATCATGGAAAACCCGGAGCTCCTGGATGCCTTCAAGACGAACAAGGCTGCGCTGGTTATTCCCAAGAAAGTTCTAGATGAACTTGACAAGAACAAGCAGAAAACAGACGGCGACGCGGCGCAGAAGGCACAGAATGCGGCCAAAAAGATTGCGGAGTTCCGGAATTTCCGCCGCAAGGGGCAAAAATGCGTCTTTATCGAGGATGGCGATGTGGGCCTGTTGCCGCAGGAATATCGGGAAGGTCACATTTCGGGCGATGACATCATCTTGTCTGTAGCCTTGAAATTTAAGGTGCGGAACCCGATAGTTCTTACGAATGACGTTAACTTTAGTAACAAGGTATACGGAGAATCTATTCAGCAGATGTCTTCCAAGGAATTTATGTCGCAGAAAGACCAGAAAAAGGAGCGTCAAAATGAGTCATGAAGCAGAATATCGTATTCAAATGGCAGGGCGACAGGCATTGAAATTTGCCCGTATGCGTGAAACGACTCGTGGCTACCTGAACCGCCATTGGGACATGCTTAGCGATTTTACCAGAGATCGCTTGCAGGACTTTATTCCCGATGAAATTCGCAACTTGCAACAAGATCTTGAAAACGCGCAGGACAACCTGGATTCCAATCCTGAATATGCCCGTGAAACGAGCCGCCGTATCCAATCCTATGTACATGGGCTAAGGCGTATGGCCAATGCCATACGAATTCAGCAGGAACAGGCCGACCGCGAACGCCTTCGGATGGAAGCCGAAGAACGGGAGGCAAAGAAATCGGAAGCGATGTCAGCTTTTTATGCGGCTATACGGAAAATCAAGAACCCTGCAGTGCAGAACTTTGCGCAGGATGGTTTAAAAGATATCCGCAAATCCGTTGAAGCGGGGATGTTGCAGACTTCAATGTCTATTGAAGCAGCGGTGGCCAAGGTGGTTGCCTCCGCCGAAGCCAAGGCGACCAAATGGAAAAACAGCGCTATGGAAAAAACAAAGCGCGAAAGCATTGGTGACCAGATTGCAGAAATCAAGAGCCAGATTAGCTCCGAAGAATTCGACGCGACCGAGAAGAAGAATACCTTGGCCTCGCTGGATGCCCTGCTGGGGCGTCAGGAGGCCGGCGAAACCCTGGAAACAATCCAGAATTCGATTTCTGAGATTGATAAAGCTGCCGAAGAAAAGGTTGTATCCGAAGATGCCCGTAAAACGGTTGTAAAGTCCGTAGTCAAGATTCTCAAAGGTCAGGGCTTTGACATCACCAGTAATAGCGTGACTCTGGAAAAACAAGATGACCGGACAGTGGTAAAAATTGTCGGCAGCAAGGCCAACGGTAGGCATGCCGAAATTAGCGTGACCGATACCGGCAAAATGAGGTGGCGCTTTGACCGATACGAAGGCATGGGCTGCATGAAAGATATCAAGCCCCTGCAAGAAGATCTGAAGAAACTCTATATCAATTTATCTGATGAAAGAGTTATATGGGAAAATCCCGACCGAATCGGAAAGGATTCCGTTGATGTGCCTAATTCTAACATAAGGAGCAGATAATGGCTGAAAAAAAGCTGAATGCTTGGAAAGAAAGCCTTGATCGTGATATAGGCGTAAAAGAATCCATAGTCATTTATGGCAATGTTCTTGACATCTGCCGAAATCAATTGAATCAGAAACGCTATGATTCGATCCTCCGGAATGTGGTGGATATTGTAAAAGCAAAGGACTATAAGCGGGTACGAGTCTGGGACTGCGTTGGTGGAACCAACTGGGAATTGAGCAAGTACCGCAAGAATACACCGGAGCAGTCTCCTGCTCCCGGTGGGTATTTGGACGCCGACGATGATGCGTTCACTCAACCATCAAACATCTCTCCAACCAGCGGTGATACCGATGTTGATAATTTTTTTTCGGAAATGCTGATAGACCTGAATGGGGCTACGGAACCTACCGCCTTTATTTTGGACTATTCCGACTATCTGTTCGGTAATTCGAACTCCCTCAGCGAAAAAGAGCGGATGTACCTTGCGAAAATAGCGAAAACGCTTCAGGCACAGCAGTATGATATTGCGGGGGAATATTTTAGGAAACCGCGAAACCTGGTTATTATTTTGACAAAGAACCAGTCCTCTATTCCGCCTATTTGTTACCTGGATAACCCCCAGGTCAGCTCCATAAACATCCCCTATCCCGGCAGACCAGAAAGAAGCGCCTTTGTAGATTATGTCATGCCGAACTTAAAAGTATCTAAAAGTCTTAACAGTCCAGAAAATAAGCTAGATAAGGAGAATTTCATAGATTCCCTTGATGGCTTCAGCCTTAAAGAAATCGCTCAACTGGTGCGGCTTTCTGGATTGAACGGTGAATCTTTGAGTTGTGAAAAGCTGGTCAACCTCTACAAGTATGGCGAAAAGATTAGCCCTTGGGAAGAACTCAATAGAGAAAAACTCGAAAATATCGACGAGACCTTGAAGAAGCGCGTAAAGGGCCAGGACGAGGCCATTGAGAAGGTCAGGTCTGTCATATTGCGCGCCTATACGGGCTTCTCGGGCCTGCAACATTCCGCCAAGCAGCGCAAGCCCAAGGGAACGCTGTTTTTTGTGGGACCGACGGGTGTTGGCAAAACTGAACTTGCGAAGGCTATTGCCGAATTTATATTCGGCGACGAAGGTGCCTGTATTCGATTCGACATGTCGGAATTTAGTCAGGAACACAGCGACCAGCGTTTGATAGGTGCTCCTCCGGGATATGTCGGGTACGAAGCGGGCGGCCAGTTGACAAACGCCGTTATGGCAAAGCCGTTTTGTGTTCTGCTTTTTGATGAAATCGAAAAAGCGCATGGCAGGATCCTTGACAAGTTTTTGCAGATTTTCGAAGACGGTCGTTTGACTGATAGCAAGGGGCAGACGGTCTCTTTCTCAGAAACTATTATCATCTTTACGTCCAATATAGGCGCTGCCAATGGCTGCATTTCTCCGGATATGGCACCAGAGGAAGTCCATAGTAGGTTTGAACAGGAGGTAAAGAAACACTTTGTCGAAGAATTGAAACGCCCTGAACTCTTAAATCGCATAGGTGACAATATAGTTCCGTTTAATTTCATCAATGATAAAAAGGTCTTTGTCAATATCGCGAAGACGAAGATGCGTCCGATGATAGACTTCATGAAGGATCACTATCAGGCGAAATTGCGCTTTGAAGATGAAGATGTAATTTTCAGTTCCATTGCTACAGCCACTGACGCCAGGAATGGTGGGCGCGGACTGTTAAATGTTATTGAATCCAGAATTGTCAATAAGTTGGCTGATTTTGTGTTTGAACATACGGACGAACTAGAAGGGCGCACCATTGTCGTGTCTACAAGGAAGGAACGACCTGGTCGATTTGAACTGCGTTTAGAATGATTTGTTTGAACTTGGCATCTGCGCGTGAATGTACCGAAGCGGAGGGCCCTGGCAAGAGGTTTGCTCTCTGGTGTCAGGGGTGTTCCCGAAAGTGCAAAGGTTGCTGTAATCCGCACATGCAACCTTTTGTTGAACGCCATATTGTCGACACAGCCGATGTAAAGGAGGCCATACGCAAATCTAAAGAGCAAAACGGCATTGAAGGTGTCTCGTTTATTGGAGGCGAACCGATGCTCCAGGCGGAAGGACTCGCCGATGTCGCCCGATGGTGCCACGAAAATAGCTTGAGCGTCTTGGTGTTCACCGGTTTTTTGCACCAGGAGCTAATCGACCTTCACAATCCATTTGTGGATGAACTACTCGCAAATGCAGATGTCCTAGTCGATGGTCCTTTTATGGAAAACCTGTTAGACCATGACCGCGATTGGGTCGGCTCCACAAACCAGCGGGTGGTTTTCCTAACCGACCGCTATTCTCCGGGAATCGAAAAGCAGCGGGGCAAACGCCGTGTGGAATGCTTTGTAACCGATGAAAGTATCAGGATCAATGGTTGGCCTGTTGGATTGTGTGATTAATGCCAAGAGGATGCTTTTCGTAGTTCCAATTCCTTCTTTTTTCCTATTGTAAAGGTGGCTTTTTCTGAAAGATAACCGGAAACCCTACGCAGCCGCAAGATGTCTGTTGATCCGCAAGAACTGCATGTATCGTCAATTTTCCCAAAATGTCCGCATATTTTACATTTGTCGAGTGGGAAATTGACTCCGAAATAATTGCAGTTACTTTTTATGGCGTATTCCACAATTTTCTGAACACCTTCGATGTTGCAAGAGGGCTGTTCATTTAGTTCTACAAAGCTGATGCACCCTCCATTGCACATGGCGTGAAATGGGGCTTCAAGATCAATTTTTTCTGAAAGGGAAATTTCTGTATCAACAGGAATGAGGAAGGAATTGGAATAGAAACCCTTTACTGCTGATTTACATTGCTGTCCATATTTCTTGTAATCTTGTTTTGCACATAATCCAGTTGTCCCTTCCGCTGAACTTGCTAGCAGTGAAAAGTTCATGTGATATTGCGTTCTAAAAGAATCCACTTTATGCCGCATAATGCGTAGCACATCTAGTGCGTCTTTATGGAACTTGTGTAGATTGCTTACTTCGGAAAAGTTTGCGTTGAATAGTTCCGAAAGAGCATCCCATAATCCGATAAAGCCGATAGAAAGAGTCCCATGTATAAATGCGCTTTTTTAATCTTTTACGGAATCTAGGTATAGCTTATTTTCAATAGCGAAAATAGAAAATTTACTTTTGCGGCTTATATGACAAAAGGGTACCTGAAAACAGACCCCTTTCTGTTTATATGACATTTGGGTACCTGAAATCATTCGCAAGCCTTTAACGGCAAGGGCTATGTGCAGAAAAAAGTCCTTCAATCAGCATTTTTCTTCGTTCTATTGACAGCCCTCTGTGCAGTCTTAACTTGTCCTTGACCAACGAGAATAGGGATTCCATTTCATTGTTTGTGTTGGGAATGCCCAGCTCAATGTTGTCGTAGAAGGTCCAAAGCCAGGGCTTGTTCCGTTTAAGGCTACGGTACGCGCTTCTCAGGTTTTTGTGGGTGTAGAAAGACTTCCCCTTTTCATCGGCAGTTCTTTCGTCAAGAAAGGACTCCCATCTTGCATGCCAGCCGTTCAAAATCCCCACAAAAGATTCTTTGTCCGTATGGCATAGAAGCTTCGCAATGTCCAGCAACTCTATTGACGCCTCCAGCTTTGGATGGCTGGTCAGTTTATGTTTTACGGTCATTACCTGATGAAACCGGCAGTATTGGAAACGATAGGCGGACAGCCTGTCCCGCAAGCCTTTCAGCCCGTCGCTTACGATGCCGCGTATCGTGAAACCTTGTCGCTCAAGAGCCCGGATTCCTTCGACATAGTCGCCGGTTCGTTCTTTTCGGCCGATAAATTTATGCCAGAGGACAACTCCCGAAACGTGATCCTTGATGGCGACGCCGCCGAAATTCCAGCCCCAATAGGAAGCGGCCATCATGGCGACAAGATCTTTCTGGACAGGTCTTGCCGAGCTGTTGTTTGAGTACCTTTGCAATGAGCGATATACGGTTCTTTCCGAAAAGCCGAACAAGGAGGCAAGCTGTCGTACTGTATAGTTTCCCTGGGTATAGAGCTCGATCATTCTTTTCTTGTCCGCGCGCTTTCGGGACGAAAAAACCTTGCCGCACGCTTTGCAAAACCAGCGTTGTTTCCCGTTTTTCAACCCTTTCTTTATTACGTCGTTTCTACCACAAAAAAAGCAGATTTTTCCCATAAAAAGAAAAATCTACTCTAACATCAAGAATGACAATGGGTTGGAAAGAATCTAGGTACCCAAATCTCATATAAGCCAGAATTTCGGATCAGGAATAGTACAATAAAAACTTTATCCGCGTTTCCCTGCATAATTCGCCCCGAAAAAGATTTATTTTAACATGGTGAACATCGTTTTTTTAGATATTGAAGTTTCCATGTCCAGTGGGAGAGTTGCCGATCTCGGTGCTATCGACTCTTTGGAGCGGACGATTCATACGCCGAGTCCGGGCGATTTCCTGAATTTTGTGAAGGATGCGGAATACGTTGGCGGGCATAACATCTTGAATCACGACCTTCAGTATCTAAAACTCATGGAGCTGGATAAAAAAAAGGTTATCGACACGCTCTACCTTTCTCCGCTGGTGTTCCCCATGCGGCCCAGCCACAAGCTGCTGAAAGACGAAAAGATTCTGAGCGACGCCTTGAACAATCCCTTGCTGGACGCAAAAAAGTCCAGGGAATTGTTCCATGACGAAGTGAACGCCTTCCATGCGCTGGATGGCGAATTAAAGGATATCTATTTCAAGCTGTTGAAGGATTCAAAAGAATTTAAGGGCTTCTTTGATTATATCGGCTTGAAGGATGAAAGCAAGGGATTTTTCGACAATCTTCTTTTAGCAAGATCCCGTGCCAAGAACCTTGTAAAACAGATTCAAAATCGATTTGCCGGCTTGATCTGTGAAAACGCCACCGTGGAATCGTTCGCGACAGAACATCCGATTGAACTTGCCTATGCATTGTCCATGATCAACCTTCAGGAAAAGCGTTCCATTACGCCGGCTTGGTGCCTGCGAAACTATCCATTCACCGAGAACATTCTTTTCTTTTTGCGCAACAATCCGTGCCATGAGCCCGCATGCGCTTACTGCAAAAGCAAGCTGGATGTTCACAAAAAACTGAAAGAGATTTTTGGGTACGACAGCTTTCGAACCTATGATGGAGCGCCTCTGCAGGAGCAGGCTGCCGCAGCGGCGGTCAATGACGAATCCCTGTTGGCTATTTTCCCGACGGGTGGCGGAAAGTCCATTACGTTCCAGTTGCCGGCCCTGATGGCTGGCGAAAATTACAAGGGCTTGACGGTCGTGATTTCGCCCTTGCAGTCCCTGATGAAGGACCAGGTCGATAACCTGAGTTCAAAGGGGATTGTGGATGCGGTAACCATCAACGGTTTGCTGGACCCGATTGAACGCGCGGAGTCTATAAAGCGTGTGGCTACCGGAATGGCGTCCTTGCTGTATATTTCGCCAGAGTCCTTGCGATCCCGCACCATCGAAAAGCTATTGCTCTCTAGGCAGATTGCGCGGTTTGTAATCGACGAGGCGCACTGTTTTTCGAGCTGGGGCCATGATTTTCGCGTAGATTATCTCTATATCGGAGATTTCATCAAGAGTGTCCAGGCGCAAAAGTCCGAGACAAGAAAAATTCCCGTCTCCTGCTTTACCGCAACGGCAAAGCAAAAAGTGGTGCAGGATATTTGCGATTATTTCAAGAAAAAGCTAAATCTCGATTTGAAGATTTTCGCCACCAGGGCGACCCGTGCCAATCTTACCTATCATGTAATCTATCAAGAAGACGACGAACAAAAATACAAGACATTGCGTTCGTTGATCGAAGCAAGGAAGTGCCCGACCATTGTCTATGTTTCCAGGACAAGGAAAACCCATGAACTGGCAGAAAAACTGAGCAAGGATGGATTTGTGGCTTTGCCCTTTAACGGCAAAATGGAAGCTAGCGAAAAGGTGGAAAACCAGGAAGCGTTCATTAGCGGCAAGGTTCAAGTTGTTGTAGCCACATCGGCATTCGGAATGGGCGTTGACAAATCGGATGTACAGCTTGTCGTCCATTACGAAATTTCGGATTCTCTTGAAAATTATGTCCAGGAAGCGGGTCGCGCCGGGAGAGACCAGAGTTTGCGGGCGGAGTGTTACGTTCTTTTCAACGAAAGCGATTTGAACAAGCATTTCTTGCTGCTGAATCAGACGAAGCTCAGCATGAGCGAAATCCAGCAGGTATGGAAGGCTATCAAGAACCTCACAAGAAACAGGAGTGTGCTGAAGCGCTCGCCTCTCGAAATCGCAAGAGAGGCGGGCTTTGACGCCCACAACGGCGAAATGGAAACTCGCGTGAAAACGGCGATTCTCGCTTTGGAAGAAGCGGGCTACATCGAACGCAAGCAGAACTGCCCTCGAGTTTACGCTACGGGCATTCTTGTTTCGAATATGGATGAGGCTCGCCGCAAGATCATGGCGTCCGGCATGTTTGACGAGAAGCAGAAAGAAAACGCCATTCGAATCATTGGCCTTCTGATTTCGGAACGAAGCGTTTCCAAGGGCAAGGGGGATGAAGCGGAATCCCGCGTGGATTACATGGCGGATGTCCTCGGCTTAGAATGTAGCGCCGTTCAAGAAACGGTCCAGCTTTTGCGTGCGGAAAACATCCTGGCAGATTCCAGGGACCTGACCGCTTACATCAAGAAAGGGGATGGCAAAAACAAGTCCAAGCTGGTGGTAAAGCATTTCGAGGCGCTTGAAAGATTCCTGATTTCAAAACTGAGAACGGGAAAGACCGTATTCAATCTCAAGGAATTGAATGAAGAAGCCGAAGCGAATGGAATAAAAAAAGCGAATGCAAAGGACTTCAAGACAATTCTTTTCTTCTGGATGATCAACGGTCTTGTTGAAAAGAACTACTGTTCGGACATCGGCACAAAAATCGAATTAAAAGTTTCCCTTGAAAACTTGGAAAGCGATTTTAGGCACCGAGTGCAATTGGCTCTTTTTGTTATCGATAGGCTTTACCAGGCAAATGCCGACGCCAAGACGAATTCTCGCGAAGAAGCCCTGATTCAATTCTCCGAAAAAGAATTGTTAAACGCCTATGAAAGCTAGATTTCTCTATTTGCTGGCGAACCGGTCTCTTACAAGGAGCTGGAAAAGTCTCTTCTGTATCTTTCCAAGATTGATTCTTTGCAGTTGGAAGACGGATTTCTTGTCCTCTACAATGCGCTTGAGATTCATCGAATCGAAAAGAGCAACTTGATTAAGTACAAAGTCGATGACTATGAAAAGCTGAATCGTTTCTACCAGATGAAAATGCAGCAAATCCACATTGTCGGCGAATACGCCAACATGATGGTGCGCGACAGCAAGCAGGCTCAAACTTTTGTCAGCGATTATTTCTCCCTTGACTACAAGATGTTCTTGAACAAGTATTTCAAGGGCGATCGAATGGATGAAATCAACCACAACATTACGCCCAAAAAGTATCACGAAATTGTGGATTCCCTTTCGGAACGCCAAAAGCAAATTGTCGAAGATAAGAACAGCCAATACATCATGGTTGCGGCGGGTCCGGGGAGCGGAAAGACTCGCGTTCTCGTCCATAAGTTGGCGTCGTTGATGCTTTTGGAAGACGTGAAGCACGAACAGTTGCTGATGCTCACGTTCTCTCGCAGCGCAGCCATGGATTTCAAGGAAAAGCTCCATCCTTTGATTGGCAAGGCGGCCTCTTTTTTGGCGGCAAGGACCTTCCATTCCTATGCCTTTGACTTGCTCGGTACAATGGGCGATTTGAACAAGGCCAAGTTGGCAGTGGAAATGGCGGTCGCAAAAATCAAGGCAGGCGAAATTGAACACAGTAAGATAACCAAGAAGGTTCTGGTTATCGACGAAGCCCAGGATATGGATGAACACCAGTTTGCCTTGGTCCAGGCCTTGATTGAAGAAAATGAAGAGATGCGAGTCATTGCCGTAGGCGATGATGACCAGAACAT
Organism: Candidatus Methanomethylophilaceae archaeon; assembly: GCA_963629575.1. Lineage (GTDB taxonomy): Bacteria > Fibrobacterota > Fibrobacteria > Fibrobacterales > Fibrobacteraceae > Hallerella. The sequence goes on along the minus strand of CAVGIM010000018.1, from coordinate 29,171 downwards.
TTTTGAAGGCGTTCACCAAAAGGCGGGTTCAAGGTCCGTAAACTTGAATCGCTTTATCGAGCTTTACAAGGCCAAAAAATACGAACTGGTCGAAAATTACCGCAGCGTCAAAAAGATTGTCGACTTTACAAACCTGTTTGTTCAGGACATTCCAAATCGCTTGAAGATCAATCCGATTCGGGCGGTTTCTGACGGGGAAGGGGAGGTAAGAGTTCGAAAGTTCGATTCGCCGAATATGGAATATCCCATTGTCGAACACTTGAAAAAGTATCCCCCGCAGGGGACTGTCTGCGTTTTAACCCAGACAAACGACGATGCCTTGAAAATGATGGCTCTTCTGAACCACGAAAATATCAAGGCGAAGCTGATTCAGGATAGCGACGGATTTTCGCTCTACGACCTTGTAGAGTTCAGATGCCTTGTGAAATGGCTCTCAAGCAACGAAGATCCTGTCATCAGCTCTGATGAATGGAACGCATCCATCAGCAAGTTTGAAGGCACTTATCGAAATAGCGCCTTGCTGCCTATCTGTTTAAAGGCTCTTGAAGTTTATCAAAAGCACAATGATCGTCTTTATCGAAACGATTTGAAGCTGTTTTTGATGGAATCAAGAGTTTCTGACTTTGAACGCGGTAAAGAGAACGAAGTCGTTGTCTCCACGATTCATAAGGCGAAAGGTCGCGAATTTGACAGAGTCTATATGATGATTAAAGACCAGAGAGCCAGTACCGAGCAAGGTCGCCGTGTCTTGTATGTAGGCTTTACCCGTGCAAAAAAGCAACTGTATGTTTTCCATTGCTGCCCCTTCCTGGATAAGTACGCTCCCGTGGTAAAAGAAAAGGCTATGTATCCGGAGCCCGCAGAAATCATTTGCCAGTTCGGTCACAGGGATATGTGGCTGGATTACTTTTATGGCGAAAAAAATGGGGAAGGCGAAGGGCTAAAAAAGCGCATCTTCAGATTGCACAGCGGAGATGCGTTGAAGTTTTTCCGTGGAGGACTCTACGATGGCAGTGGTTCGAAAAATCCTGTAGCCGTATTGTCGAAAGCGGCGAAAGAAAAGATTTCCCATTTGAACGATTTGGGGTATTTGGTAAAGCAAGTTCGAATCCGCTATGTGGTCGCCTGGCACAATAAAGAATGCGAAAAGCTTTGCCCAATCATTCTACCGGAAATTGAACTAGCGAGAAAATGAATGACTGTACATCGGGAGTAATGAAATGACCTCTTTAGACAATAGCAATGTAGCCAAGGCAATAGAAATATCAAAACAGTTTGCTCGGGAAACAACGGGTTCTAAAAAGGTTTTTGAAAAATTCATCGGGCAACTTGAAAACGCGGTCGCCTACAAAAGCGATGTATTCTTTGGATAAAGAGAACAAACCAGTAACCCTGCATTTTTTGAACTATAGGTCACCTCTAAAAATTGCTTTGGTTAAGAAAATTTGAGTGAGACCAAGCGAAGGCAGGAATGAAAAGTGGCGAATACTCTCGGTATTTGCCACTTTGAATGACGAACCAGCGCGAAGCGTCGCAACCAAATTTTTGAAAATTGAATTTTTAGAGGTGACCTATAGCAAGATTTTCAAATAATTCATCAGACGATGCAAAATTCGAACAATATAAACGTTGCCGTTTTCAATACGATAAAAAACGATGTAATTATCGGCGATGAGATGCCGGTATTGATTTAACGACTTATTGCTCGTTTGCAACAAAGATCCCAATTCGGGATAATCTGCTAGAACGCCATAAGCATCAATAATTCTCAACACGGTGCGTTTCGCCGCTATGGGATTTTTTAATCTATTCTCGATGTAATCTTTAATGCCGTCGAGATCTTCGACAGCCTTTGGCGAAATGAAAATCAAAGCCATTTAGGCCTCGTATTTTATTTTCAACTCTGCGGCTGAAATCCATCCGTTTTCCATTGCGGACTTTTCCCCTTCGTCCAATGTTTTTTGCAGCTTGTGTTCCGCAGTTAACCGCTCGTATTCTTCAATATCGATGACGACAAAACGTCCTCGTCCGTTCTTAGTCAGAAAAACGGGCGAGCCTTCGGCAACATGTTCCAAGACCTCATTGTAATTTCGCAAATCAGAAACAGGAAGAATGCACGGCATAGGAAACCTCCTGATTGAATATACAAATTATTCGTAAGATATTGCGTAAAACGACTCGAAAACTTTGAAAATCACGGCCACACGAACGTGCCGTTCAGGTCCTTTTCCCCGTTGTCAATCAAGATGTCCTGCCCCGTGCAGTTTTTGTTCACCGCAGTGAGAAAGTAAATCCATTCGGCGATGTCTTCGGGGCTTGCCCAGCGCTTGAGCGGAGTTACGTCCATGATTTTTTGCCAGAGCTTTTTGTCGCGCATCACGGGAAGGTTCAGGTCGGTGGTGACGCCTCCCGGCGAGATGCTGTTGCAGGTCGCGCCGAATTTTGCAAGCCTTGTCGCAGCGTTTTTCATATAGGCGAGAAGCCCTCCCTTGGACGCGGAATACTCGGGGAACTCCGCTCCGGAATGCGCCGACGCCGATGCGACGAAAAGTGTGGACTTGATTGCGGGCTGGAAAGCGTATCTTTCGACAAAGCGCATCGAGCCTTTGAGATTCACTTCGATGTCGCGACCGGAATTTTGGACTCCCGCATTGCTCACGACGATTTCTGCAGGGGTCTGGATTTCGGGCAGTAAATCCTTGGAAACGTCGCAAATAAAATGCTCGTAATTTTGATGATGAACGCTTGCATCCAGGATGTCGAACCCGAAGACATGTGCGCCGCATTTCAGAAACTTTTCCGCAACCGCCCTGCCGATGCCGCGGCTCGGTCCGCTGACAAATACGTTCATCCTTTTCTTTCCTTGGACAGGAGGTATTCCTTTCCGACTCCGTCCGCTTCCCAGGCACGGCAGATCCGGTAGCCAATCGGGCTGAAGACGACTTCGCAAAGGAGCTCCATCACCGCGCCCGTGAGCGAACAGACGAGAACCTGCGTCATGGTCCATCCGAAGAAAATGTGGCTGACGATACAGGCGAACAGGAGGTTATCGACAAACTGGGCGATCATCGTCGAGGGATAGGAGCGGATGGCGAAGTTCTTGAAGTTCCTGGAAGCGGTCCGTCTGGATATCCAGTGGTTTGTGGCGGAATTGACAAACGACGAAACAAGCATGGCGACCGCGGAGCCAAAGACGACATACCAGGTGCCGCCAAATGTCGCGTTGAGGGCGTTGTTTGCCACCTGTGCCATTTCAAGGCTGGAATCCGCGTAGCTGTAAAATTCTCCCCACATCCCGGGCGTGTGTGACATCAGGTGAAACAGAAAGAAGGCGCACAAGTTGACGAACAGCGCGAGCAGGGAAATCTTTACCGCCGCCTTGGCGCCGAACCGCTTGCAGATCATGTCCATGCACAGGAACGAAATCCAGCTGAGCGTAAATCCGCAATCGAGGGCGAGATACCTGAACGAAACCAGCTCCTTGTTGGCGAGCAGGTTCATGCACACCACGGAGAGGACAAAGAGACTGACGACCAGGGAGGGAATGTTCCGCAGAAGGAGTATGTAGTCGTTCCATTCGCGGCGAATCCAATCGGAAAGCTTCTGTTTCATTTTGTTTTTTAAGGAAGGTTAGACAAGGACTTCCGGAACAATCTTGCGACATCGCAAAATTCTAACGCAGTAAATATAGAAATCGGAGCTTAGAATAGAGTGCTTGGTTGATAGAAATCAGGAATCGGGAGTCAGCTGTTGGAAGGGGAGCTTGAGAGTGAAGAGTTGAGAGTGGAGGGTGAAGAGTGAGAATCCGAGCGAACTTTTACTTCTAGCGGTCATCCTGGAGGGAAGCAGCGCGGAGCGATAGGATCCACTTTGACGGAAACGCTTGAAATGGATTCTGCCTGCCCACAGCAGGCGGGTCAGGGCCTTTGGCGCAGATGCTTCAAAAAGTCCGAATCGCTTTCCGCTCCCATCTAGATTTTTGCCTCTAGAGTTTCCAATTATTGTATTTTTAATCCCAGATGGCACATTTTTTGCTAAGCCTTGCCAGTTCTCCATTGCGGGCGCTTTTCGGCGTCGGCGTTTTGACGCTTTTCCTGCTTTCCGCCTGCGAAGAGCCCGAAGAGGATTTGCCGCTTGAAGGCGATGCGGTCGAGCGTCCGATGATGCTCTTTACGGATACGACTCTCCTGGATTTCTACGAAAAGGAGAAGCTTTCCTGGAAGGTGAAAACGGCGTACCTCGAACGCTGGGGCGGAACGGAAAAAATATTCGCGAAGCCTATTCTTGTCGATATTTTCGATTCGCTTGGGGAACGCTCCGCCTTTTTGCGCGCGGACTCGGGAACGCTCGACAGCCGGATGAGCTATGTCTATGCCTACGGACACGTCTATGCGATTACTCCCAAGGGCGCTTCGGTTCGGGCGGATTCTCTTTTGTGGAACAAGAAGGACAACCTGGTCCGGACAAAAAGCTTTGTCCGCGTGGTGAGCGAGGACGGCGACGTGCTGCAGGGAAAGGGGTTCGAGAGCGATGCCAAGATGGAAAACTGGCACATCCTTTCGGACGTGACGGGAATCTTCCAGGATGCCGCCAAGCGTCTCAAGGAAGAGGACGAAAAGCAGAACGCGGAACATCTAGACGCCCCGGTGCCGCACAAGCCTCCGTCCAGGAGGCCTCGGTGAAGTTTCGAACGGCGATGCTCGGAATTTTTCTGTGCGGGATGCTCCAGCCGGTCTTTGCGCAGACGTCTCCGCTCGTGATGCGGCATGCCGATAGCCTTGCGGCGATGCGCAAGGCGGGATTTCTTCTCTTGAACGGACGGGTCCGCTTTACGCACGATTCCATCGAGTTTCGCACGGGTCGCGCCACGTGGAACAAGAATGCGGACCAGGTCGATTGCGAGGGAAACTTCGTCTTTACGCATCCCGACGGCTACATCAAGGCGAAAAGCGGCAGCTACCGGCGCAAGACGGAAATCGCGACGGCGAAAGGCTCGGTCGAGGCGAAGGATTCCGCCGGAACCTATGCGTTTTTCGGAAATCACCTGGTTTACGACAAGAAGGAAAAGATACTGACGCTCACCCGAAAGCCGCTTTTGCATCAATACCAGGTCCAGAAGGACGGAAAAATCGATACGACAGCCGTTCGGGCGGAGTTCATCTCGTTTGACCAGAATGCGGAATTTGCCAAGGCCTTCGAAAATGTCGTCATCACGCAGGGCGGAATGGTGGTGACGTGCGATTCGGGCTATCTCGACAAGCGCGAAGGCTGGGTTGCGCTCAAGGGAAATCCCAGGTTTACCATGGACGGTTACGAGCTCACCGGCGATTCCATCTATCTGACGATCGATACGGAAAAGCGAACGCTCAAGAGCGCGCTGGTCGTTCGAAACGCCCGCGGAAAGCAGCACGAGAAGGGCAAGCGGGGAAAGCCCGACCAGTTTACGGAAGCTGTCGGCGATACGCTCTACGCGGAATTCGCAAACGACAAGATCCACAGGCTCTATGTGAACCTCAATGCGCACGGCTCCTTTTACGAAGCGGATTTTGCCGATTACAGAAACAGCATGGACGGCGGAAGGCTCGACCTTTCCTTTCGAAACGGCAAATTGCAAGGCGCCCTGATTTCGGGCGAAGCGCAAAGTACGTATTTCCACATCGGGGAAAAGCAGCGCGTCATCGAAGGCAAAAACGAGGCCGCAGGAGATACCATTCGGATTGCGTTTGACGAGGGAAAGGTGCGACACTTAAAGCTGGCGGGAACGAAAACGCTTGCCAGCGGACGATATATCGATCTGTCCAAGCAGAACATCTTGCCGAAAGAGTCCAAAGTTCCTATCGACTCTTCCCGGGTGATTTCGTCGGAACGTCTCACGTCTCGAAAAGGCGAAGCAAGCGTTCCGGCAAGAAAGAAGGAAAAAAAATGAAAAGCCTGATACGGACAATTCGCACGGAAAAGATTTCCAAGCTCTACAACGGGCGTCGGGTGGTGAACGAAGCGTCCATCAGCGTTTCGCAGGGCGAAGTCGTCGGGCTTCTCGGCCCAAACGGAGCGGGAAAGACGACAACGTTCTACATGATTGTGGGCATGGTCCGGCCCGATTCCGGGCACATCTTTCTCGACGATGTCGAAATGACCGAAAAGCCGATGTTCCGCAGGGCGCGACTTGGCGTGGGATACTTGCCGCAGGAGGCGTCCATCTTTCGGAAGATGAGCGTCCAGGACAATATCATGGCGATTCTCGAAACGCAGGGAATGAAGCGCGCGGACCGCAAGGAACGGCTGGAAGAGCTTCTCGATGAGTTCAAGATCGCGCACATCCGGCATACAAAGGCGATGAGCTGTTCGGGCGGCGAACGGCGGAGGCTCGAAATCGCCCGGGCTCTTGCCGCAAGTCCGGACTTTCTTTTGCTCGACGAACCGTTCGCCGGCATCGACCCGATTGCCGTGGCGGACATCCAGTCGGTCATCTCTTCCCTGCGCGACAAGGGAATGGGCGTGCTGATAACGGATCACAACGTTCGCGAGACGCTTTCGATTACGAACCGCGCCTACATCATGTACAAAAGCCAGGTTCTCACCGAAGGCTCGTCGGACTATCTCGCAAACAACGAAGAAGCGAAACGCATCTATCTTGGGGAATCGTTCCGGCTGGATTAAGGAGGCACCATGGATTTAGGAATACAGCTCAAGCAGGGCGTGCGGCTCGAACAGAATCTGTCGCCACAGATGTTGCAGTCCGTCAAGATGCTGCAGATGAACTCGATCGAACTGGAAACGGCTATTTCGGAAGAGCTAGCCGAGAACCCTCTTCTCGAAGCGGACGACGCTCCCGACAGTCGCCTGGAATCCCTGGACGAGCCGACAAGGGAAAGTTCCGGGCGTGACGGCGACGACAACAGCCACGATCTGATGGAACCCGGAGGCGAAAATTCGATTGACTGGGAAAAATACATGGAGGACGGGTTTCGAAACGCGGAGGCTCCATACCGGGACTTGGGCGGTCGAGATGCCGATGACGAGCTTCGCCCCGAGCCGACGCGCGGTCTCAGCATGCAGGACATTTTGAAGAACCAGCTCCGCGAATGGAAGCGTCCTCCGCGGATTGTCCGGATTGTCGAGTATCTTATCGGCTGCGTCGGCGATGACGGCTTCCTCGCTCCGGCGGACAATGGGCTTGTCGCCCAGGAAACAAGCGCCGACAGGCGGAATCCCGATATCCTCGAAGTAGAAGACGTCTTGCAGAAAAGGAAACCGCTCGAAGAAGCGTCATATCCTGTCCAGGAAGCGTTTCACGTTCTCCAGTCGTTTACGCCGCCGGGAATCGGAGCGCGCGATCTTCGCGAAAGCCTGCTTATCCAGGCCTATCGGATTCCGGACTTTTCGCCGCTCGCCATTCGGATTCTCGAAGATCACTATGACGAGCTCAGGGAATTGCGGTATGCGGCAATCGCCAAGACGCTGGATGTCTCGACGGAAGATGTCCAGAAGGCCGTGCACGAACTCTCCCGCCTTTCCCCGCATCCCGGAACGCAGATCAACGATGCGCCCGTCCAGTCGATTGTTCCCGACATGGAAGTCGTCGAAACGAAACCCGGCAAGTTCAAGGTCGTCATGTATCGCGATCACATTCCGCACCTGCACATCAACGAAACTTATCGCAAGCTTTTGCAAAGCCCGACCGCGAGCAAGAAGGACAAGGAATATGTCCGGGAAAAGCTTAACGCGGCGAACTCGTTCATCAAGAGCGTCGATAATCGCCATAGCACGATTGAACTGGTGATGAACGCCATTCTCGAAAAGCAGCGCGACTTTTTTGCCAAGGGTCCGGAGAACCTGAAACCGATGATCCTTCAGGACATTGCCGACGAAATCCATCGCGATCCAAGTACCGTCAATCGGGCGACGAACGGAAAATATGTGGATACGCCCTACGGCGTCTATGAACTCAAGCAGTTCTTCAGTTCGGGAATATCCCAAGGCGATGGCACGTCTATCGGATCCGCCAAGATCCTCGATGCCATCAGGGAGCTTGTCTCCGGAGAAGACCGCAAGTCGCCGCTTTCCGATCAGGCGATAGCCGAAGCGCTTGAACGGCAGGGCGTGAAAGTGGCTCGCCGAACGGTTGCCAAGTACCGCGAAGAGCTGAAGATCCTTCCGGCGCGTCTCCGAAAATCCGTCATCTAGAGGCGACCAAAAGCTGGACCTGGATGGCTGAGATTCTAGCTATTCCAACCGGGACGATCGAAAAGAAAAATTTTTCTTTAAAAACCGTTCTTTTTTGAACAATAAAGATGTATATCTTTGGAGAAGGCGAAAGCCTTTTTCGTTGTCTTACACCCTTTAACTGGAAGGTTTGTCATGGAAGTTCAAATTTCTGCCCGTCATTGCACCATCTCCGATACGCTTCAGGATCACTTGAAAGAAGAAGTGGATGCTCTCGGCAAGTTTTACCCGAACATTACGGCCGCTTCCATCGTTCTCGACAGGGTTGGCGATCTGAACCGTCACTGCGAAATTTCCCTCAATGTCAAGGGCGCGGTCATCGTCGCCTCCGCAGACGAAGAAAACATGGGAAAGGCCATCGACAACGCCTTGGAACGCGCCAAGATCCAGCTCAAGAAAGCGAACGAAAAGCAAAAGGCGCACCAGGCGGAATCGGTGGCAACCGTTACGGCGCAAAAGTAAAGTTGGCGTATCGCTGTTTCGACAATCTGGATGTCAAGTGCCGAGCCTCGTGCCCGGTTCTTGATTTTTATAGGCATTTTCGCAAGAAGCTAAAACTCTCGCTTCACACGGCGGAATCTACGCTTGGGACGGAACTGTCACGAGTCGGCATTCACCGCCCGGGTCTTGCGATGACCGGGTTTATCGACGGCTACAATCCCGACCAGATCCAGATGATAGGCTCTACGGAATGGAGCTACCTGGAACATCTCGATTCTTCGTCTCGGAGAAAAGTCTTCGACGGACTTTCGAAATACAGATCGCCCTTGTGGATTATAACGCATAGCCTGCCGCCGCATCCCGAACTGCTGGAAATGTGTTCGGCGCAAAATGTTCCCCTGATGACGACGGAGCTTTCCACGTTTGATTTCGCCAAGGAGGCCCAGCGGTTTCTGGAACAGTATTTTGCAAAGTACACGTCGGTCCACGCAAGTCTTGTCGATGTCTATGGCGTGGGAATGCTTTACGTCGGAGACAGCAACGTGGGAAAATCGGAATGCGTGCTCGATCTGGTGGAGCGTGGACATCGGCTGGTCGCCGACGATTCGGTTCGAATTACGCGACTGGAGAACACGCTGGTCGGTCGATCCGAGTCGCTTATCAAGCATCATATGGAAATTCGCGGTGTGGGAATTATCGATGTCCGGGCGATGTTTGGAATTTCGTCTGTCCGACGCAAGAAGAAAATCGAAGTCGTCATTGAACTGGAACCTTGGGAGCATGGCGTTACGTACGAGCGAACGGGACTTTCGCATTCCTACGAAAGAATTCTTGATATCAAGATTCCCAAGGTGCTTATCCCCGTCGCCCCGGGAAAAAGTCTCACCGTGATTTCCGAGGTTATCGCGATGAACACGCTGATGAAGATGAATGGCATCGACACGGCGCAGGAATTCAACAAGTCGCTGGTGCAGGCGATTCAGGACAAGGCCAGAGGAATTTCCGGGAACGATGCCTTTGACGGGCTTCTCGACGGAGCCGATTATGAATAGCAAGCTTTCGAGATACGGAAACAAGAGGATGCTTCTGTTTCTTCTGTTTTTCGCTTTCGGCATTTTTCTCCTGTGGTACTTTTTTCATCCGCTCAGTCCGCACAATGTTCGGGTTCGCTATGTGGCCGCATTTGACAAGATAGGTCCTGTCAGCGGGGGAAAGAACGTCAAGGTCGGCGGAATTCCCAAGGGGCGGATTACGCATATCGAAAAGACGGATACCCTTCTCTACGTGAATTTCGAGGTCGAGTCAAGCGTCCGCATTCCGAAGGATTCCCGGCTGCATTTCGCGTCGGCGGGATTTTTGGGAAACCGGGAACTGGAAATTGTTCTGGGCGATTCTTCCGAAAGCTTTTCGAAGGGCGACACGATTTTCTGCACGGTATTTGACAAGGGGCTCGAAACGGCCCGCGAAGATCTGGGCGAGTCCGTTTCTCGCCTGAAAACGATTCTGGATTCGGCTCGGGCGTTTTTCGACGCGTTTGATTCGGGGGTGGAAGGAAGGCAAATTCGGCGAATGACCCAAAAGGGAAAGAGGATTTCTTCCGTATCGGCATCGAGTCTTGAAAGCCTGGGGAACGAACTGGAAAGAGTTCTTGACGACCTTTCCGCATCGGCGAAAAGACTGGAGGCTGTATCCGCCGAAATTTCCGCGGGAATGGACTCTTCCAGGGAATCGCTTTTGGAAACCATCGAAAGGCTGGACAGTCTCCGCGAATCGGTCCGGCGGCTCGACGTTCGCGTTTCTGGCGTTCTGGAAAAACTCGACAGGAACGACAATTCCGCAGCGCTCGTTTTCCAGAAGGGAAACGCCGTTTCCTCCGCCTTGAAGAGTGTCCAGACGAATGTCGAGCTTCTCGTTCGGGATGTCAAGACGAACGGCGTCAAGCTGAACGTGGATTTTTTCTAGGCAAAATGTCCCTTTTTCGGAAGAGTCCTTGCCTGTTTGAAAAATTTATGTTTACGATATGAGATTCATTGCGGTAGCCCTTGGAATCTGTGCGTTGTCGCTTTCTTGCACCGATATGCCAAAGACGGCCGATGCGCAGAATCCGGATATTCCCGAACCACCCTTTGTGCGTTCGGCTCCCGTCATATTTACCGAAGTCGTTCCGCAAAACCTGGATTTCGAGGACGAAGACGGGGAACATTCCGACTGGGTCGAACTTTTCAATCCGGCAGATACCGCGGTGAATCTCGCCGGATATGCGCTTTCCAATTCCATTCGCGAAGCCAAGTGGACTTTTGGCGATGTGACCGTTCCGCCGAAAAGCTTTCTGATCGTTTTCTTTTCGAAGAAAAATCGGCCTGACTACGAAGCGCCTTCCGATTCCACATCGATGATCGGCGGCGGAGCCTGGAGCTGGAGCGATGCGCAAAGCGCTCCCGTTGCGGGAACGAGTTCCGCGGAACCCTGGGAATTCTCGCGCTACGTTTCGACGGAAAGCGGCACTCGCATGATTTCGGGTCAGATGCAGCTTGGAAAGAACGAGGAGCTCGGTTGGAGCAGCGCTTGCATCTTTGTAGGGGTCGGAACCGGTTCAAAAAATGACGCGCACGATCTGGGTAGCGCAAACCAGTTGCTTCTCACGGGCTATGTGACAAAGGACGAGCCTTTGGAAATTCGACTGACCCAGCCCGATGTCGATGACTGGAAAGGCTGGGCGACGACTCTCGTCGGGACGGGCGATTCGACGACTACCTATTCGCTGAACATTCCTACCGGGAAAAGCTTTCCCGACTTGGAAAATATTTATGGAATGCGCTTTGCCGCGGTGAGCAACCATTATTCGCCGGTCCAGTTTACGTTCCGGTCGATAGTCGCGAGAAATCAAGGGCATTTTCCGCATACGGGCTTTAAACTGCCCAAGTCCGGCGGAGAAATTTTCCTGTTCGATTCCGCGGGAACGCTTCGGGATTCCATCGCCTATCCCAATGTCCCTACGGGGAAATCCTATGCGCTGACCGCGGTTGGCTGGGGGCTCGCCAGGCCGTCTCCGCTCGGCATCGAAAGCTTTGCCTATGCGGGACAGGCAGAGAACAGGTTCTCTCTGCCGCATTCCGGATTCTATCGCGAGCCGTTTGACGTTTCCCTTTCCAGCGATTCCGAGGGGACAGTTCGCTGCGAGTTTGGCGGAAAGGCCCCGACGGAGCAGAGTCCCCTATGCCCCGAGACGTTTACCGTTTCTTCGACGACGGTTCTCCGTGTCGCCACTTTCCGTGACGGATTCCTTCCGAGCGAAACGACGACCCGAACCTATGTTTTCGAAGACCAGCCAAGCATTGCGACCGCCTTTGTTACGGCAGATCCGGAAGCGCTCTTTAGCCCGGATTCCGGAATCTACGAGGAAGGTCCAGACGCGAATGCCGCCGAGCCGCATTATGGCGCAAACTACTGGCTCGACAAGACGATACCTGCCGAAATCGCTTTTTTCGAACCGGGAGATTCGACGCCTGCGTTTGAAAGTCCTGCCGGCTATGAAATCTTTGGAAACTACAGCCGCGCGAACGAAAAGAAATCCTTTGCGCTCAAGTTTCGAAAGAAGTATGGCAATTCCAGGCTAGACTATCGGATTTTTCCGGACTATCCGAATCTTTCGGCGTTCAAGGATATCGTCTTTCGAAACAACGGGGGGAATTTTTACCAGGACTATCTCCGCGATCGTCTGGGATCAAGCATTACGAAAGGTCTCGGCGTCGATTACCAGAAAGGCCGCTACGCAATCGTCTTCTATAACGGCGAATACTTTGGAATTCACAGCATTCGGGAACGCTCCAACGAGAACTACTTTGAGACCAATTACGGTTTCGACGCGAACGCGATCGATCTTCTCAAGAGCGACAATTCGGCGTCTGCGGGGTCCTCTGCCGATTTCATCGCCCTGGAAAATTATGTACAGGGTAACGATCTGACCGATTCCGAAGTCTATGAATATGTCGCAAGCCAGGTGGATATCGATAATTTCATCAGCTACATGCAGACGGAAATGTTCGTGGCGAATCAGGACTGGCCCGGAAACAATCTGAAAAAATGGCGCTCGACGTCTCCGCTTACCAAGTGGAAATGGTTCCTCTACGACTTGGATTGGGGATTTGACAATGGGCATTCGCAATACTCCGATATCGACATGTTCCGCTTTGTGACGGATTCTACGGCTTCCGGCTACCCGAATGGTGCGGAATATACGGTCCTCTTCCGGAACCTCCTGAAAAATTCGGCGTTCAGAAATCGATTCGTCAATCGGTTCGCGGCGCTTGTCGAAACGAAGTTCTGTGCCGATTCGGTTCTTGGAAAAATCGACGCGATGATGCGGGAAATCGAGGCGGAGATTCCTCGCGACCAATCCCGCTGGAATCACAGCGCGGCTTACATGGAAAGCTCCTTAGAGACGATCCGGACATTTGCGAAGGAACGTCCGGAAAAAGTCGTTTCCGAGATGAAGGAATTCTTTGGACTCGGAGAAATACAGGAAGTTTCTGTCGCGTCAAGCGGCTGTGGAAGCGTTTCCGTCGATGGGATCGATGTCCGAAATGCGTCAATTCCCCTCTTTGCGGAAATTCCCGTTGCGCTCAAGGCCGAAAACGGGGCGGGCTGTACGTTTGTCTCCTGGAGCGACGGCGAAATTTCTTCCGAGCGCGTCATTGTTCCGCAAAAAGGAAATTCCTATGTCGCCGTTTTCCGGTAGGGAATTTTCGGGCGGCAACTTTTCTAACATTGCTCCCAAATGAACAAAGCGACCCTTATCATTGCGGCGAGTATGCTCGCAAGCCGTGTCCTCGGAATTTTTCGGGAAATGCTGCTTGCTCGGGCGGCGGGCGTTACTGCCGAAAAGAACGCGCTGGATCTGGCCTTTCTCATTCCGGACATCTTGAATCACGTGGTGAGCACCGGATTTCTCTCCATCGTGTTCATCCCGATCTTTTTTGGCTACAGGGCGAAGAATGACGATGCCGGCGCCTGGAAATTTTTCAGCAACATCCTGAATTCGCTAGGCGTCCTCTTTCTCGCGCTTGTCATTCCGTCGTTTGTCTGGATGCGGGAACTGATCGTCCTGTTTACTTCGGCGGCGGATCTGTCGCCTTCGATTCTCGACCGTGCGACATACTTTGGACGGATTATCTTGCCGGGACAGCTCTTCATTTTTGCGGGAAGCTTTCTCGTTGCCGTCCAGCATACCCGAAAGCAGTTCGCCATTCCTTCGCTCACCGGCGTCATCTATAACCTGGCGATTATCGTCGGCGGGCTGCTCGGACGTCATCACGGGCTGGAAGGTTTTGCCTGGGGCGTTCCCGTCGGCTCGTTCGTCGGGTTCTTTGTCCTCCAGATTTTTGGCGCAAGGCGCGGAGGGCTTCGCTATGTTCCCTACGTAAATCCCGCGCATCCCGATGTCTTGCGATACCTGAAGATGATGCTTCCCATGTCTTTTGGCGTCGGCAGCATGTTTGCCTTTGAATTCGTCATTCGAAGTTTTGGGGGAATTTTCGGAGCGAGCGGCATTTCGAGCCTGAATTACGCCTATCGCGTGATGTACACGCTTGTCGCCGTCTTTGGATTTTCTGTCGGCGTGTCAAGCTATCCCGACATGGCGAGGCTTGTCAAGGAAAATCGTCTGGGTGAGTTGAATTGCAAAATCTGGTCGAGCCTTTCGCGGATGTTCGCCATCCTGGTCCCCGCGGTCATCACCGTCTGGGCGCTTTCGTTCCCGGCGGTGAGGATTCTCTTTGAACGCGGAGCCTTTATGCGCGAAACGACGGAGTATGTCGCGAAACTCTTGCACTGGTATTTGCCGGCGAGCCTTGGGCTTTGCCTGCAGGCGGTCCTTGTGCGGTCTTTCTACGCGAAAGAAAAAATGTGGACTCCGACGCTTGTCAATACGGGAGTCTTTTTGCTGACGATTCCCGCCTATCTCTTTTTCGCCGAAGATTTTGGAATCTACGTCGTTCCGATTGTAGGCGCGGCCGGTGCCATCTTGCAAGTGGCGAGCATGGTGTTTCTCTGGGCGAGGCAGAATGGAACCGAAGGAATGGAGCGCGCTCTCGAGAACATGGGACGCGCCCTGGCGAGTTTTGCCGCAATGGTCGTTGTCGCGATTGCGATAGAAAACATTTCCTACGACTTTGTTCGAAAGGCCTCCCTTGTTCCGCTGGTCGCTTATTCCGCGTTTATCGCGCTGTTGCTTTTTCCCGCGAGCCTTCTTTTGCAGAAAGCGATCGGTTCCGACGATGCAGGAAACATCCTGCAGGAACTCGTGGGAAAAATTCTGAAAAAGTTGCGCATTGGGCAATATCCGAAGCTCAAATGAAAAAACGCCTCGGACTAGCCGAGGCGTTGGATTCCTTTTCGCTGGATTATTTTCCCGGTTTTACGACAAAGTTTACCAGCTTTCCGGGGACCGCTATCGTCTTGATGATTGTCGCGTCTTTGAGGTAGGCCTGCACGCGTTCGTTCTTCTTCGCGATTTCCACCAGCGTGTCCTTGTCCGTGTCCGTATCGATGGATTCCTTGGCGCGAATTTTCCCGTTCACCTGGAAAACGACTTCCACGCGAGATTCCGCGATCTTGGTTTCGTCGGCGGAAGGCCAGGCGACGTAGGCGATGGATTCTTTGTGCCCGAGCTTCTGCCACATTTCTTCGGCGAGGTGCGGCGCGAACGGTTGAAGGAGCTGCGCAAAGACTTCCGAAGCTTCGCGGTAACGCTCTTCGCATTTTGTCAGCTCGTTGTTGAAAATCATGAGCTGGCTAATCGCCGTGTTGAAGCTAAGCTTTTCGATCGCTTCCGTCACCTTGAGAATGCTCTGGTGCATGATCTTCGCGAGGTTTTCGGGGAGAGGTCCATCCTTGTACGAGACCGCGTCTTCTTCGCCGATGACTGCCCGGTAGGCGCGCGAGAGAAAGCGGTACATGCCTTCGATCCCCTGCGTGTTCCAGGGCTTTACCGCATCGAGAGGTCCCATGAACATTTCGTAGAGACGCAGCGAATCCGCTCCGTACTTTTGAATGACATCGTCCGGGTTTACCACGTTCTTGAGCGACTTGCTCATCTTCGCGACAATCTGCCGCAATTCCTTGCCCGAACCCTTTTCAAGGAACTTTCCGTTTTTCTCTTCGACCTGATCGACGGGAATCTTGGACCCTGCCGCGTCTTCGTAGGCGTAGGCGAGGATCATTCCCTGGTTGAAAAGTCTGTGGAAGGGTTCGTCCGTGGAAACCAGCCCGAGATCGAACAGAACCTTGTGCCAGAAGCGGCTGTAGAGCAGGTGCAGCACGGCGTGTTCCGCTCCGCCGATGTAGAGATCGACCGGCATCCAGTATTTTTCGAGATCCTTGCCGACAAAGGCGTTGTCGTTGTGCGCATCGATGTAGCGCAGGTAATACCAGCAGGAGCCGGCCCATTGCGGCATCGTGTTTGTTTCGCGACGACCCTTGCGCCCATTTCTGTCGACGACGTTTAGCCATTCGTCCGCGCCCGCGAGTGGAGATTCTCCGCCGTCTCCGGGCTTGAAGTTTTCGACATTCGGCAGGAGCACTGGCAATTCCTTGTCGTCGAGAGCGGTGATTTCTCCGTCTTCCCAGTGGATGATCGGGAACGGTTCGCCCCAATAGCGCTGGCGGCTGAAAAGCCAGTCGCGCAGCTTGTAATTGACCGTTGCCTTGCCGATGCCTTTCGCTTCGAGCCAGGCTATCATCTTTTCGATGCCTTCCTTTTTCGAAAGCCCGTTCAGGGAAAGCGTTTCGTTTGCGCTGTTGATGTATTTTCCGTCGGCGGGCCAGCACGCTTCGCCGGCGAGAACTTTCGGGCGGATATCATCGGGACAGCTTGCGTCGGGTTCCATGATGCAGAGAATCGGAAGTCCGAACTTCTTGGCGAATTCGAAGTCGCGGGTGTCGTGCGCGGGCACCGCCATGATAGCGCCCGTTCCGTATCCCGTGAGAACGTAGTCGGCGACCCAGACGGGGATCTTAGTGCCTGTCAGCGGATTTATCGCGTAGGAACCCGTGAATACGCCGGTCTTTTCCTTGGCGAGCTCGGTGCGGTCCATGTCGCTTTTGAGCGCTGCCGCGTGTACGTATTCGGCGACGGCTTTTCGGTTTTCTGCCGTCGTGAGGTCCTCGACCATTCGGTGTTCCGGGGCGATTACCATGTAGGATGCGCCGAAGAGCGTGTCGCAACGGGTCGTATAGACGCGCAGCTTTTTTTCGGTCGGCTTGCCGTCTGCGTCCGCGATGGCGAAATCGACTTCCGCTCCGCGGCTCTTGCCTATCCAGTTCCGCTGCATGTCCTTGACGCCCTGAGGCCAATCGAGGTCGTCGAGACCCTTGAGCAGGCGTTCGCCATAAAGCGGAATGCGCATTAGCCACTGCTTCAGATTGCGGCGTTCGACTTCCTTTGTGCCGCACTTTTCGTGGGAGCCGTCGGCGAGGACTTCTTCGTTTGCGCAAACGATCTTGCAATGCTTGCACCACCAGACCTGGGCGTCGGCGTAGTAGGCGAGTCGCTTGGAATCGCGATACTTGCGAACCGCTTCCTTGCCCTGGGCTTCGATTTCGGCGGGGATCGGAAGTTCCGAGATCGGGCGACCCTTTTGGAGCGTCTCGTCGAACCATGTATTGTACAGGCGGATGAAAATCCATTGTGTCCACTTGTAATACTTGGGATCGGTCGTGTTGATTTCCTTGTCCCAGTCGTAGGAAAGTCCGAGTCTCTTTATCTGGCGACGGAAATTGTCGCAGTTCTTTTGCGTCGTAATGCTCGGATGCGTTCCCGTCTGGATAGCGTATTGTTCCGCGGGAAGGCCGAAGGCGTCCCATCCCATCGGATGCAGAACGTTGAATCCCTTGGCGCGCTTGTAACGGCATACGATGTCTGTTGCCGTGTAGCCTTCCGGATGACCCACGTGAAGTCCCGCTCCCGAAGGATAGGGAAACATGTCCAGGCAGTAATACTTGGGCTTTGTCGTGTCGGTTCCCGTCTTGAACGTCTTTTGTGAATCCCAATAGGCTTGCCATTTGGTTTCGATTTGTTGCGGATCGTATTTCGCCATTTTAGACTCCGGATTGAAACGCTTTTTTCAGAAGCCCAATTTAAAAAAAACGGCTTTGGGCTATTCTAGCCGCGCTTGTTTTTCCTGGATTCCCTAATCTTTTTTAGGCGCATCCCGGCCGTCGGATGCTTTCGATAGACAAGGGCGAAAAGAGGGGTTCGCGGATATTCGCTTGCGGCGAGGGCTTCGAGCGCGCGCCTGGCGACTCCGTATTGAACGCGTCTTGTCGCGATAGCGTCTGCCTCGTATTCTTCGGCGAAGCACAGGGCGTGAAAGAAAACCCTGGAAACGGCGAACAGCAGATGGAAAAGAATCAGCAGCTCGAAAAGTCCAAGTCCCAGCTGGATGCCGGCGGTTCCGATCGAAAGCGCGCAAAACAGGGCGAAGCCTGTCTGGAAGGCAATCCTTGCAAATGCGTGATGCTCTTCCCGATGCGCCTTTTCGTGCGCGGATTCAAACGCTCCGCCTGTCTGGAACTTCTCGAAGTTCGCTTCGGCGGGAAAAATGTCGTTTACAATCGGGATGATTCGCAAAAGGGCGAAACGGTCCATCTTGCCGCTTGCCGTGCGGGCTTCCCGGATTTCCAGGAAAATTCGCAGGGCGACTTCCACGACGACCAGGGCGAGGAGAATCCAATCCGCAGAGGACATCAGCCTTCGACCTTCAGTTCCTTGAGAAGTATCGCGGAACGTCGGAGAACGTCTTCGAAGCGGGCCTTTTCGTAGGCGAGAAACGCCGAATCCGCCGGATGCGCTTCGTCGTAGTCGTCAAAGATCTTTCGTCCGCGGACAAAGTCCTTGTCCGTTCCGTGAAGAACGGCGTCGGACCATTGCTTTTCTATCGAGCGGTATCGCTTGATCAGTTCGCCGAACGTATCCGGGAGAGAAACTTCCCTGATGATTCCCTTGAAAAGGTCGCCTGGGAAAATCTTTCGCGCTTCGAGCGGGCTTTGCGCTAGAATCGTCCGGTCCGTTTCCGCCAGAGAGACTATCCTCGTCACGAGATAGCGTTCGAGGAAGCTTCGGTAGATAAGCGTAGCCGAATGTCTCGCGGATTCCTTCAGATAGTTGCTTCCGATTCCCGGGATGTCCGCTTCGGTATAGACTTCCTTGATTTGCGCGCATTCCAGCCGGTGGAGCGCCTCCAGGACCAGATAGGCGTTTCTGTCGCAAAGGACCAGGGACTCTTCGGGGGCGACAAATCCCTTGCCGCGAATCCTGTACTTGTAGGCGTTGCGGGAGATGGCGTAGGCGTTTTTCCCGTAGCACCAGGCGGGGCGCAGCTCGTTCAGGGAAGAGCTTACGTTGTGCGTGTGGGTGTCGCCGGGAAGGATCAGGCTGAACGGAAAGCGAAGACGCTGTGGCGAGGCGGTTACGCCGGTCGCGATTGCCGAATAGGGAGCTTCCGAAAAGTTCGCGGGAAACTTGATGTTTACGCCAAGCCCAAAGAACATCCCGAGTCCGGGCATGATTTCCTGGTCGGGCATTCGGCTTGTGTGATTCGAACCGACATTTGCCCCGTAGCCCAGGTTTCCGTGGCCAGCGGGCCATAGCGCGGCGATGAGGAGCGAATGGTGGTGCATCTGGGTGAGCGGGCCTACGAAGCTGTGGGTGACTTCCGCCTCGTCGATGTGCACGCACGGGCAGACAATCGAAGCGTTGATTATCGCCTTGTTTCCCGCCTTGACGCGTTTCATCAGAACGGAATCCTTGACGAGGGCTGTCGAGTGGATCTTTGCGCCTTCCTGGACAAGACAGTTTTCGAGAATGACTCCGTCATAAACGTATGTAGGTTCTTCGAGGCTTCCGAGAACGACCGTGTTGCGGATTTTCGCCGCCCCGTCGATTCGGACATGGTCGGCTATCCAGGAGTTCCTGACGATGTTCGTGTTCGCAACGATGGCGTTCTTGCCGATGATTCCATAAGGCAAGACAACTTCGTTTCGCCAGGATTCGAGCTGCGCGGCGAAAGCGGCATCGGTTTCCGCATCGACTTTCGAAAAGAGTTGCGATTTCACGAGTTCCGGCGTGATGTCGGGAAAAACCCGAACGGGACGTCCGCCCATTTCGTTGCCGACGGAAATTTCGGAAACGATCTGGTAGTGGGCCTTTCCGTTTGCGACAAGCGAACCGACGTTCTGGATGACCGCTCCCTGCGAAACCCAGATGTTAGACATCAGGTTTACATGGTGAAGAAGCGAGTTTTCGACAATCGAATCGTGAACGGTACAGGAGTAGATGCCCGTTTTTGACGAGACGTCGCCGGGCATCAGAAGCGTTCCGTAAAACGCCGGGAGAAAAACGTTTCCCGAAAACGTCGAATCGAAAATCCGGTCCGGCGTAAAAAGCGTATCGACCGAGACGCGCGACCAGTCTTCGGCGCGGTTGCCGTTTTTCTCGAGCGTTTCGATTTCCTGTGCGGTCAAGGCTCTGCCTCTGTTCGCAAGACGCCCCGAGCGGAAAAGTTCCGCATAGGGATTCATTGAGCTGGCCTTGAGCGCCTTTTTCAATTTAAACAAGCGTTGCATAGTTGTTATCCAAGGTCACCTCTAAAAATTCAATTTTCAAAAATTTCGCTCTGACGCTTCGCGCTGGTTCGTCATTCAAAGTGGCAAACACCTCCAGTATTCACCACTTTTCATTCCTGCCATCGCTTGGTCTCGCTCAAATTTTCTTGACCAAAGCAATTTTTAGAGGTGTCCTCAAATTTAAAATACTATTTTCATTGAAGTTTCAATTCTTTCATCCTGGATTTTCCATATGGTTTCGAAATTCTTTTCCGATTGCATCAAGAAGCAGAAGTACGGGATTGTCATCTACCCGAACGACCTGTTCGAGCTTCGCGTCCAGGAAGAAATGATTCGCGCAGACGAATACAAAAGTTTCTTTGTCTATGTCGAGATGGATTTTCGGGCGATTCGCGCCGCGTTGCCGAGCGACGAGGAAGAAAAATTCTGGAGGGCCGTTTTCTCGAGCTTTGCGACAAAGGGCCGCGGCTCCGATGTCGTAGGCTTTCTCGAAAACAAAAGCGGCATCGGCCTTATCTTGCTCGATTCGAAAATGGAAGGCTGGCGCCGTCTTGCCGGAAGGTTCAAGGAGTTTGCCAAGGATTCCGTTACGGATATCCAGCGACCGCTCGATACGGTCAAGGCGCTTGTCTATCCCGCATACATCGAAGCTTCCGCGGCAAAAGTTTCGGGCGTTGCGCCATGAAGGTCCTGGTTGTCGGGTCCGTCTATCCGCGGTTCGAGTCGGACAATGAAGTTCCCTGGCTGCGAAAATCCGTGGAAACCCTCCGCGCGGCCGGTGTCGAGGTCGAAGTCATGGCGCCTTCGCATAGGGGACTGCGTTCGCACACGATCGACAGCGTAAAGGTCCACCGTTTTCGCTACGCTCCCAAAAATCTCGAAATTCTGACGCACGATGAAGGCGCCCCGACAAAGATGGCGAAGCACCCTTCGATGCAGCTGCTCGCGATTCCCTATTGCATCAGCGGATTTTTCCTGTGTCTCTGGCTCGCCTTTCGAAATCGATACGACGTGATCCATGCGCACTGGCCGTTTCCCCATGCGCTGATAGTTCTTGGCGCATGCCGGCTTTTCCGGATTCCTCTGGTCTTGAATTTCCATGGAGCCGAGCTTCTGCTCATCCGAAAGAAAAGATGGATCCGTCCGGTGATGAAGTTCATTATCGGAAAGGCCCAGGCGATCTTTGCGAACAGCCATTTCACGGCTTCGAAAATTTCCGCGATTCGCCCCGCAAAAATCGAATGGAGTCCCTATGGCTCTCCGCTTGCCACGGGCAAGGTCCCGAGCCTTCACCCGAGAACCGGTCGCTACAGGATTCTCTTTGTCGGAAGGCACATCGAACGCAAGGGAATCGAATACCTGATCCGCGCCGCCGCGATTCTTGACTGCCAAAAGTTCGAGGTGCGCATCGTGGGAAAGGGAAGCCAGACCGATTCGCTTCGAAAGCTCGCCGAAGCGATCGCTCCGCAAAGCGTCACTTTTACGGGGCCGCTTTCGCCGGAAGAACTTCGCCGGGAATATCTGCAGGGAAACTGCTTTGTCCTGCCCGCGATCGTCGATTCCAAGGGCGATACCGAAGGCCTTGGCGTTGTCCTTGTCGAGGCGATGCAGAGCGGGCTTCCCGTCGTCGCATCCGATGTCGGCGGAATCCCGGATGTCGTCGTGAACGGAGAAACGGGAATTCTCGTTCCCGAAAAGGATCCGGACGCCTTGGCGCGGGCGTTTCAAAGTCTCGAAGGCGACGTCTCGCTCGAAAGACGGCTTGTGGAAGGGGCGTCGAAGCGGCTTGACGAATGTTTCGACTGGAAAAAGATCGCGGAGCGGCAGGTAGCGGTGTATCGGAGCCTGCTTCCCAAGGGCTAGTCCGCGAAATGCTCGCACCCTTTTCGCAACGCTCTGGATTTTGGATATATTTAAGGGCATCTTCATGGAGTCTATATGGAATTGAAATGGTGTAATCCCGATGCGGAATTCGAACGTCTGGTCCTCGCCATCGACGTCGGCGGAACAAACACGAATATCGGTCTTGTCGCCTGCAAGGAAGGAAAGTTTACCCTGGTGATGAAGGCGGATTACGCTTCCGGGAAAATTTCCGGGCTGGAGGAGCCTATCGCGGAAACGCTAGGGATAGCTCTGGAAAAGCGTCCGGATCTAAAGCCTAGCCATGCCTGCATCAGCGCGGCGGGGCCTGTCGCGGAGAACCGCTGCACGATGACGAATCTCGCCTGGAAAGTCAATGGGGACGATCTGACGGCAAAGCTCGGGTTTCCCGTGATGGTCGTGAACGATTTCGTCGCGATAAGCTACGGCATTCCGACTCTCGACGTGAACGACGAATCCCAGATTTACAAGATGCCACATCTGGACGGTTCGACTCCCGATGCAAGGCATGCGACAAAAGTTGTCATTGGACCGGGCACCGGAATGGGCGTTTCCTTTCTGGTCCATGACGGAAAGAAGTATATCCCGGCGAGTTCCGAGGGCGGTCATGTCACCTTTGCCCCGTTCGATGCGGATTCCCAGGATTTTCGCGACTATATGCAGAAGCGGATAGGGCAGGTTCCCGGCGTGGAGCCTCTTTGCTCGGGCCAAGGGCTTGCGCACCTGTATGAATGGTGGCGCGATACGCGAGGAGTTCCCGACAACGACGCGTTCCGAAAAATCGAAGCGACCGAGTGGTGCGATCGTCCGAAGTATATCAGCCGGGCGAGCGATACGGATCCCGTTGCGGCCGAAATGATGCGGCTGTGGGTGAAAATGCTTGCCCGCTACGCAAGCGACATCTGCGCGATGTTTCTTCCGTTTGGAGGGTTCTATCTGGCGGGTGGCGCCATGCAAAAGGATTTGCGCTGGCTCGTGAACGACAGCCTGTTCATGAAGTTCTTCGAGCGGAACTACAATCCGAACATTTTGCCGCTCCTGAAAAAAGTCCCGGTCTATGTCATCAAGGACTACAGCATCAGCCTGTATGGCGCGGCAAACGCAAGCGTCAATCTGCAGGCCTAGAGGCTTTTCGCCCAAAAATGGATGCTCCGTCTCGGCGGGGCATTTATTCTATGTGCAAGATGCCGAACGCCGTTTCGAGCGTTTCCCGTTCGATTCCAAAAATCGCATGCAGTCGCTCGATGCGTTCCGAGGGGGCGATTCGTTCCAGGCGGGAGCCGTTTCTGTCGCGAACGAGGAGGTTTCCCTTCTGGTAGTAGTATTGGACGCCCTTTTCCCTGTCGAGCCTGTTCAGAACGGGATAGGTCATCATTTCGCGGTCAAAGGATTCGCTCCAGTGCCTTTGAAATTCCTGCGGGGAAACCCCGCGAATGTCGAATTCGAAGCGTAGCTTCATCTGGCTTTTGACGGAACCGGTGTAAAGCGAAAGGACGCCGTTTTCGAAATCCAGCCGGACGGCGTTTGGAACCAGCGGAAAAAAGGACTGCGTCTTTTGAAACGGAATTCTTTCCGGGATCTTGAGCGGATCGAAGATCAGGTATCCGGGATCCAGCAAGAAGTCTTCCCCGTCGATCGGGAGCTGCAGGGCGCAATGAACGTTCCTTTCCGTGCGCTTGTCGCCCATCAGAAGTCTCGGGGCGTATCCCATCCGGCGAAGTTCCTGGTAGAGATGCCATGTCAGGCTGAAACACGTTCCGCCTCCCATCCAGGAATCCAGATCGTTTTCGTAGCTGTCGTCGAGCTTTCTTGCCCGGTCGGCGCTTCCCGCCTGGGAATAGCGGATGATTTTCGTCAGGTTCTCGTAGGTGACGTGCGAAACGCGCTCGCAAAGGTCTAGAATTTCTTGTTGCATCGCGGATGCTCTTTGGCGGTTCACTTCCTGTTCTTGAAGAACACCTGTCCCTTGGAGTTCTTGCGTTCTCCAAAGTATTCCGTTGCGCGGATAAGCTGCGCCCATTTCGTGTAGCCAAAGCTTCGCGGGCTGAGACGGACCAGCTGGTTTATCTGCTGCGAAATCGCGGAGGCTTCCGCCCAGCCGTCGTCGTCGGACTTTTCGTCGATGGCTTCGCGGATGGCTTTCATTATCTTGCTGTTTCCGCGAAGCTTGTTCTTGTCTATCTTTTCGATGGAGCTTGTCGAATCGTCGTTTTCGGTCGGTTTCTTGAACTTGTCGATGTAGGTGAACGTGTTGCAGGAATCGATAAAGGGTTGTGGCGTTTTCTCTTCGCCAAATCCGATAACCTGCTTGGACTTTGCGCGCAGTTTCATCGCCAGGGGAGTAAAATCGCTATCGCTGCTGACGATAGCGAACAGATCGACATTTTCCGTAAAGAGAATTTCCATCGCGTCGATCGTCATGGCAAGATCGGTCGCGTTCTTTCCCCTGGTGTAGGGAAACTGCTGCATGGGCTGGATGGCGAAAGGATGCAGGACTTCTTCCCATGGATTGGAACCCTTCCAGTTGCCGTAGGCGCGACGTATGCTGGTTTCGCCGTATTTGGAAAGTTCTTCCATGATGCCGTAGATGGCGTCTGCCTTGGCGTTGTCGCAGTCGATTAACAGGGCGATTTTGTTTTCTGTGCTCATTGGGATGAATATAGGTTTTTACTTTCCGATGCAGAATCCGCTGAAGATAGTCTGCAATACATCTTCGCTTGAAATTTCGCCTACGATGGAGGCCAGGGAATTTAGAACCGTTCGCATTTCGAAGGCGACGAGTTCCACGGCGGGATTCGTTTCCAGCAGGTTCTGGATGCGCTCGATGCCGGCGGAGGCTTCGCGTAGAGCGGCGCATTCGCGTTCATTCGTAATCCAGTAGTCGTCGCCGCTTTCGCCTTGCGGAAAGAGCGTCTTGTCCAGCGCTTCCTTGAACGCTTCGAGACCTGCGCCGGTTCTTGCCGAAAGCTCGATTCGAGCGCAACCGGAGAGCCCTTCGGTACTGTCGGAATGTGCCAGGTCCGATTTGGAGAGAACCACCCAGTGCCTTTTCTCCTCGGCTTCGGCTACTTGTCTTTTGGCTTCTTCTGTCGAAAGCGTCGTGGAATCGACAAGGCAAATGGCGAGGTCTGCGGATTCTATCGCGCATTCGCTTTGCGCCATGGAGCGCTTGTCCAGATCGCTCTGCGGAATTTCGGCGATGCCCGCGGTATCGACGAGCGTCGCTTCGCCGGACGGGAGCGAGAGCGAAACTTCGATAAAGTCGCGGGTCGTTCCCGGAATGTCGCTCACCAGTACGCGCTCTTCGGAAAGCAGAGCGTTCAGCAAACTGGATTTTCCGGCATTCGGAGCTCCGTAGAGGACGATGCGCGGCTTGCGGTCGAGCGAACCGGGATTCTTGAAATGCAAGAGCAATTCCCGGATTTTTTCCTGGATTTTGTCAAAGCGTTCTTTCCATCCGCTCACGTCCGGGTTGGCTTCTTCTTCGACAAAATCGACATCGAGCTCGATTCGTGCCGAAATGTCCTTTAGCCTGCGCGAAAGTTCGTGAATCTCTTTCGAAAATCTTCCCGAGAGAAGCTTGTGCGCGTTTTCGATGCCGGAAACCGTTCGGCTGTGGATAATGTCGGCGATGGATTCTGCCTGCACCAGGTCCATCTTGCCGTTTAAAAAGGCGCGTCGGGTATATTCGCCTCGGTAGGCGACGCGGACGCCCGGAATCTGGCACATCGCCTCGACAAGGTTTCGGGCTATCAGCGGATTTCCGTGGGGAAAAAGCTCCAGCGAATCTTCGCCTGTATAGGAATGCGGTCCCGCGTAAAAGATGAACACGAGCGAATCGATAAGCTTCCCTGTCTGCGGATGGCGGACGGTCGCGAGCGTCGCCATCCGGGGCGTCGGGTTTTCCACGTCAAGCATTCTCTGCAAGATGGTTCGCGTTTCCGCGCCGCTTACGCGGATGACGGCCAGGGCGGACGTTCCGTTTGGGCTAGCCTGTGCTACGATTGTCTGTTCCACATGCGAAATATAGTTTTTGTTCTCGCCGATTCCCCAAGTCGCGCCGGTTCCCGTTTTGGGACAAAATTGGCTTTCAAACATCTTTCCTTGACTTGTCCACATTTTGTGCGTAGGCTTTCCGCCTTGAAAAACGACCCTCCCTTGTGAAATTTCAAAATTTTACTATCTTTGTAGCTCCAAAAAGTTTTTCAATGGTAACGCATTGTTGCCTAAAGGTTTAGAACTATGAAAAGAACATTCCAGCCGCACAACCGCAAGCGTCACAACACCCATGGATTCCGCGCCCGTATGGAAGACCGCTGGGGTCGCGCGGTTCTCAGCCGTCGCCGTGCCAAGGGTCGCAAGCGTCTCACGGTCAGTGACACCATCTACAAGAAGTAGGGCCTGGTATCCCCAGTCTTCGCTCCTTTCGGCTCAAGTCCGAGTCCGATTATCGACAAATAGCCCATCACGGCAAGCGCGTCCATGCAAAGTCCCTGACGATGCAATGGATTGAAAGCCCGGATGGGGTTTGTCGTTTTTGTTTTTTGGCGCGAAAGAAAAACGGTTCGGCAGTCTATCGAAACCGCTGCCGTCGGATTCTTCGCCCGATTTTTTTTGAAAAGGCTCCGACAATTGCCGCTCCCGTGTGGGCGATGATTTTCGTAAACGACAAGGAAGGCGAAATGACTTCGGAGCGTCTGCGCAAGGCCGCCTTTCGCCTTTTCGAGAAGATGGGGTGGCGATGAGTTTCGGACGCGCCCTGGAAGAAGCGCTTGTCTTTCCCATCCGGGTCTATCGGAAAATCCATCCCTATTTTTTTCGGGGCGTTTGCCGGTTCTCTCCGACATGTTCCGAGTATGCTATCGAGGCTATCCGTGTTCACGGAATCTTCAAAGGTTTCTATCTTGCCGTTTTTCGGATAATCCGTTGCAATCCCTTTTGCCGGGGAGGCTTCGATCCCGTTCCGCCTAAGAAAGAGAAAAAAAGAATATGAAAAAGTCAACCGTAATCGGTCTCCTTCTCCTGGTCCTGCTCTTCATCTGGTCGATGACGATTTCCACGAATCGCGCCCAGCAGCAAGCCGTCGAAAAATCGAAAACCGAACAGGCGGCGCCTGCCCGAAACAGTTCGCTGTCCGTGCCGGAACTCTCCGTCCTGGATTCGTCAAGGCTTGTGCCGGCAACGCTCGCTCCCGCCAAGGCGAAAGAGCCGGAGATAGCCAGGGATTCCGCGATTTCGGATTCCGCCAAGGGATCCGCTCCGATAGCGCGGAAGAAGATTCGGGTGGAAAACGAACATTTCTCGGTGGTCTTCGACAATCTCGGAGCGAAAATTTCGAGCATCGTCGTCAAGGCGCTTCCCGATTCCGCGGGAAACTTCCCGGAAATCATCGGGGATACCGCTTTGGGCGCTTTGGGGCTTAAGGTCGATAACGTCGATCTTTCGGGGCAGTTGTTCGCCCTCCCGGAAAATGCGCCGGATTCCATTTTTGTCGAGGGCGACACATCGCTCGTGTTTACGTTTGCCGATCCGAACGGCAACAAGGTCATCCGCCGCTACGGATTCACCAAGTCGGGAGTCTCCATCGGGCAGACGGTTTCGTTCGAGGGATTCAAGCCGAACGACTATGAAATCCTTTGGCAGGGTGGCATGAAGGAAACGGAGGTCTTCCCGAAGGGCAGAAGCTTTGGCGGAGGCTCCTATTTCTTTAGCGAAGTCGTTTTCAACGACATGTATAGCGTGGAACGCGAGGCGGTTCGCGGCAAGGAAACCTTCAATGCGAAGGACGGGAAAATTCTCTGGGCGGGTATGCGTCGCAAATATGTCGCCGCGGTCATCAAGTTCCCGAGCGCATCCGAGGCGACGCTCAAGGCGGAACATTTCACCGAATCGGGGGCGGACAGCAAGGATCCCGGAACCTATCGGATTTCCCTTTCCGACTACATGCAGGACAACGATACGCTTGCGTTCGACTTTATGGTGCTTCCGCTCAACTGGAACGAAATCAAGAGCTTCGACGTGGGGTTCGAGAAGATTATCGTGAGCGGTTGGGCATGGTGCGGCGCGGACGTCTGGTTTGTCGCGCTGTGCGGATTTTTGCTCTGGCTGCTCAAGGCGTTTTATGCCATCATCCCGAACTACGGCGTAGGCATCATCCTCCTCACGATTCTCGTGCGCATGATTACGACCCCGCTCACGCTCAAGCAGCTCCGCTCGACGCGCGGAATGAGCAAGCTCAAGCCGGAAATCGACGCGATCAATGTCAAGTATCGTTCCGAACCGCAAAAGAAACAGGCAGCGATCATGGAGCTCTACGCGAAGCATCACATCAATCCGATGGCTTCCTGCACGGGCGGGTGCCTTCCGATGCTCATCCAGATGCCGATATTCTTTGCGCTCTTCATGGTCTTTGGACGCGCTATCGAACTGCGCGGGCAACCCTTTGTCGGGTGGATCTCCGACCTGTCTCGTTCCGACGTTATCTGGAATGGTCTAACGATTCCGTTCATCATGCCGGACGGTCTCGCGATTCTTCCGATCGTGATGGTGTTTACGACGTACTTCCAGACCAAGCAGTCGATGTCCCAGATGACGGATCCTGCCCAGCAGAAAATGATGGTCTGGATGATGCCCGCAATGATGTTCCTGTTTAGCGCGGTGATGCCTTCGGGACTTGTGCTCTACTGGATTATTTCGAACCTGTGGGGTATCGGCCAGTATGCCATCGTGAACCGCGCCCGCAAGGCGGAAGAGGCTTCGGACAAGCTGAAAGGCAAGAAGGTCCAGGACGCGGTTGTCGTCAAGAAAAAGTAGTCTCTAAAATCTAACCCGAAGATTTGAAGCCTGGACGCAGCAGACGTCTAGGCTTCTTTTATTGAGAGAGCTTAGCGAGCAGAGCTTATCAGAGCTTAGTCCAGAGAACTTAGAGCTTAGAGACGTAGAGCGATCCGCTTTGCGTTTGAACCTAAACGTCTGCGAAACTCAGATCTAAGCTCCAAGCT
>CAVGIM010000017.1:0-48805 GCA_963629575.1 Candidatus Methanomethylophilaceae archaeon | reverse complement strand
GTCGCGGTCTTCATCGGCGCCTCGGGGTTCGGGTTAGTTTCCGAAGGTAAATATAGGTTTTGCGTGCGGACCGTCAAGAGAAACTCAAAAAAAAACTTACACAAGACAAAAACAAAGCTCCGCGGCGCAAAGCGTTCCGTTCTGTCGCCTCTCTCGGCGACGCTCGGACGGGAAATACGGTAGACCGCTAGAAGTAAAAGTTCGCTCGGAGTCCCACTCTCCACTCTCAACTTTTCACTCTCCCCTAAGTTCTGACGTGCATCGACTTCTTGTACTTTTCGCGGATGAGCAGCAAGTCGTGCTCGTAAGGGTTTCGCCTGAAATCGTCAAACGCCCACGCTGTCGGCTCGAAGCGGCCTTTCGCATAGTGCAGAATCATGTCGAGCCAAAGGCCGTCTCCCGCATAAAGTTTAAAAGGACCGCGCTTGTAGGAGGGCAGGACAATCTTGTCCAAATCCATATAGCCGATATCGATATTGACCCGGCGCCCGTTCCCCTGCGTGGAAAGTTCGCGTTCGAGCGCGTTCGAGCGTTCCTTTTCCGCGCCGATTTCTTGCGGAGCGACCGTTCTTTCGAACGAGAGCGCTCCCCGAAAAAGCCCATGGCCCATTTCATCCGTGTAATATTCCGTCCTGTCAAAAGGGAAAAGCCTTCCCAAGTGGCGAATTTCGCCCCATGTCTTGCGGAGAGCGTCTAGAATTTCGTCATTCCATTCCGGGCCCTGCTGGAGAACAAATGCCAAGAGGACCGCATTTTCTGAAAACTGCAAAGGATTTGCCATAGGACTAGTGGGGGTAAAGCTGGAGATTTTTTCGAAGAAGCGTAAACTGCCCTTCCGTAAAAGGTTCCGTTTCGAGCGTCTCTACCGTCGGAAACATCGGATTGGCAGCGTCGGGACACCGGGTATCCGTCGATTTGAGCAGGACCTGGCGAGACTGCGCTTCCAGGGGAACCGAAATTAGCCGGGGAAGGCTCTTTGCGCGAATGACCGATCCGCAATAAGGCGTATCCGGGATGCCGTCTTCCACATTGGACGCGTCGCCCGAATTTTCCAGGTCGGAAGTTGTCGATGTCGTATGGCGCAACCCGAAAAAATGCGCAGTTTCATGGATGGCGGTTTCGACGATTTCCCGCGAGGTCTGTGAATGTTCGGTAAAAGCGTTTACGTAGTAATGAGTGCCGACGACAACCGTACTCCCGAGACCTGCGCCCAGGTTTCCCCCAAACAGGACGGAATACCCCAGGACTCCGGGCATTTCGATGCGATGCACAAGGACCAGATCCAGCGCATGATAGATATCCGTCTCTTCCGGAGAATTCGGCCAGCCGCCAAGTTCCGAAAGAAAGTAGTCCGAGGATGTCCTTCCGGCAAGCCACGGAACATCGTCGGGGTATCGCGTCGAAAGATCCGATCTCTCGGAGGCCCGGTGAAGATAGAGCGTATCGACCGATATGCCTCCACCCGCAAACGCCTCGCGAAAGCGACGAAGAAAGAGCTTCGAAAGGGAATCCAGGGACACAGAGTCCGATGTGCCGCCATAAGAACCGACAAGGACAAGGTTCAAACTAAAGTGCAGGCTGTTATTCCCCGACCCGTCCAGGACCAGATTCTTCACTTTTCCGGAATAATAGGAGTTTCCATCGACAAGGACAGGCGCCCAGTAAGTCTGCTCGCTCTCGTGGCATTCAAAGCGGTATATCCAGCGTCCGAGCGAATCAAAAGCCCTGATGTTTCGGATTCCGCTTCCGATGTAGAGCGAGTCCGATCGCACGAGAAGACGGAATATTTGCAACCGCGGCGGATTTCGAGACGAATCGGCGTCAAAGGAAAGCGTGTAGGACGCGCCGGGCTGCACGGGCATCAGAACGCCCGTATTCAAGTGCGAAGCCGCCGAATCGTTCTTCGCCATGTCGTTTGCATAAAGGACAAAGGAAACGTCCATCGGCAAAAGCGAAAAGTCTTCCCGCGAAGAAGAAGACGTGGAAAATTCCCCGCAACCGCCCAGCACGATCAGCACAAGAAGGCAGGAACAGATAAAAAAGACGGAAAGTTTCCTTTTTTGGAGCATCGGAGCGTTTATCCCTATCGAAACCAATTTAATCAATTTACAGGAGAACGAAGTGTCCTTTGCCGAATTGAGGAAGTTTTTTCTGCCCCTTGCCGAACGTCCGGCTCTCGCCGCCTTCTTTTGTTCGGTTCTCTATGTCTGCTCCGCAAGGTATCCGCTATACGGCGCCGCGTTCCTTCCGCTTCTGCTCGTCACGCTCGAAGCGCTCCCTCGATTTCCGCGACGAATTTCGCTGTTCCTTCTCCTCGGCCTCGGTCTGCGCCTTTTCGTTCTGGACTGCATGCAAGGAGACGACAAAAGGACAGGGGAACTTCCCATCCACGGTTCTGGCTTTGTGGAATCCGTCCTCGACAGGCCGGAAGGGATCGCCCTCATCGTGAACGGTCCCGAAGGCAAGGTCCGGCTTTCCAGGAAAATGCCGCCCTACCCGGTTTCCGGAGATTCCATCGCCTATGCGGCCAAATGGTTTTCCGTCGAACCGCCCACCGTTCCCGGGAGCTTCGATTCTCCGAAATGGCTGAAAAGCCAGGGCCTTGTCGGATTCGGAAGACTGGAATCGTTCGAAATCCTTTCGCACCGGTGGACTTTCGACAAGGCTTTTTCAAGTGTCCGAAAATTCTTGAAAGGATATTTTTCCCGATACCTTTCCCCTGCGGAATCGGGCCTCTTGATAGGCCTGTTGGCCGGCGACCGTTCGAGTATTCCCGATACGCTGCAAAACGGGTTTCGCCGCGCGGGAATCGTCCACGTCTTAGCCATCAGCGGATTCCACATTGTCCTGCTTTCGGGAATTCTCCTGCTCCTCCTGAAAGCGACCCGGATGCCGCATTCCGTCGCAAGCGCGCTTTCCATCTTGCTTATGCTCGCCTACGCGCCTGTCACCGGAGGCTCGCCCGCCGTCTATCGTGCCGTCTTCATGTTTTCCGTCGTGCAAATCGGGCTTCTCTTCGAACGCAAGGCGGACAGTCTAAACTCTCTCGGCGTTGCGCTATTTCTGTTGACGGCATTTGACCCGGACATTCTCTGGAACGTCGGATTCCAGCTTTCCGCCGCGGCGACAGCGGGAATCATCGCGTTCGGAAAGCGTTCGCCGTTTACCGCGAGGAGCGAACGTCTAAGGAAAAGCCGCCTCTGGAAATTTCTGGAAAACGAAATCTTCGGCGCCATCTGGATTACAGTCGTCGCCACCATCTCGACCGCGCCATTTCTCGTCTGGTCGTTTCACTCGCTTTCCCCGATTTCCATCCTGGGAAACATCTGCGTCGTTCCTCTGGTAAGCCTCGGAATGCAGGCCGGAATTTTCGCCCTGATTCTGCCAGTTCCCTTCATCGCCGCGACATTCTGCAAGGCTGCCGGATTCCTCTTCCGGATTTCCGCATTCCTCGTCGAAAGGATTTCTGCGGTTACGCTCGCCTCCATCACCGTGGGACCTTTTCCCGTCTGGATTCTAGTCCTTGTCGGTCTTGGAATTCTGACCGTAAGCGCGTTTCGAAAGAACGTCTGGGCGAGAAGGTTCTCGCTCGGAATTTTCCTCGTCCTTGGCAGTTATCTTGTATGGACCGAATGCGAAAGAAAATGGGACGCGCGCTGGGAAGTTTCCGTTCTGGACATCGGACAGGGCGATTGCATTTTTATCCGAAGCCCGCGCGGAGAATCGTTTCTAGTCGATGCCGGGGTGAACACCGGAAAAAGGAACGTGGCAAGAGACAAGATCATTCCGTTTTTGCAAGAATCCGGAGTCTGGAAGCTGAAAGGCATGATCATCACTCACCCGGACCTAGACCATTTCAGCGGAGCCGAAGTTCTTCTCCGGGAATTTCCCATCGAAACGCTATGGATCCAGGAATGCGCCCGCGTCACCGAAAAGAAGGAATGGCTAAGCGTCCTTTCCACGGCGATGGAGAAGAAAGTCGCCATCCAGGACCTTCGCCGCGGAATGCTTTTTCGCGAAACGACCCGCCAAAGTCCACACCGAACATCCTCCTGGGAAATGCGCGTCTTGCATCCAGCGCCTTTTCGCTGCGGAGAGACCAACTCGGAAAGCGTCACGCTCCGCCTAGAAGGCATCGGAGGCTCCATGCTTCTCACCGGCGACCTCACAAAGGAAGGCGAGAGGAAAATCCTCGCGACGGACATTCCACTAGGGACAGACATTCTCAAGCTAGGCCATCACGGTTCGAAAACTTCCAGTTCCAGGGAATTTCTCGAAGCGGTCAATCCCCGTATAGCCATCGCATCGAACGGTAGAAGGAACAAGTTTCGCCATCCGCACCGGCAAGTGACCGAAAGACTAGACAGCCTAAAAATTCCGCTGCTGAACACATCGCAAAAGGGAACCGTCAAGGTCACTTTCGACAAAAACGGTTACCATATACACAAGACGATCGACTAGCTTTCCGCAAGTCACCATTTTCCGCTTATTTCCAATCCGAATCGCCACAGAGCGAGTTTCCGGATACGCGATCCGCGGAGTTCGAGCGAACTTTTTCCCGAAAGAAATCTCGAAAAATCCATCTGCGTCACTTCCCGGAAGACAATCGGCTTTTTCTGTGGCCCGCGCCAGACAAGAACCGTCGTGAAAGAAACCGGAGAATCGACAAGGAACCGAACTCCCGTTCGGATTTCGCATCGATTTTCTGCCGCAAAGAATCTTTGCGTCCATTTCCATTCGCCAAAAAGGCTTTCCGCATCAAAAAGGCGGATTCCTCCGCGCAAGAAATGCGTCGCGTCCAGCGAATCTTCCAGAAATTTCCAGCGAGAGCCAAGGACCGTTTTCGCATGGGTTCCGCCTTTCTCCGCAGACGCCTCCAGTTCGGACCTTGCGACCGAGGCTTCCAGGGGAACGAAGAAATTTCCCCCAAGCCCAAAAGTCCAGCCGGGGATTCGATATTTCAGCGACGCGTTTCCCACGGCCCGATTTCTTTCGACGGATTTCGGAACGCGAAAAATTCCCGAAAGACGACGATTCCCGTGAAAATAGCTCCGGAAGCGGGCACTCCAGCGAGCGTTCCTTTCGGATCTCGCCGAGACAAGGAGAATCGGCGTTTCCCAATCTTTCGAATAGGATAGCTGTACATCCGAATCCACGTACCGGAAGCGCAAGAAGGCATCCCGGAAACCGTTTTTCGCAAACATTCCAAGGCCGGCAAGCCGAAATTTTCCGATTCCGAAAGAGAGCAAGCCTCCAAACGAGGAATCCGTCAATAGAGCGACTCCAATCGACAGGCTCTTTCCGCCAGGAACGATTGCCGTTCCCTCCGACTTTTCGAGAGGTACCGCGGAACCGACATCCGATGCCAAGAGGTTTCCCAAGACGCCTCGCGATTTTCGGTCCCTGTAAACGATGCGCCAGTATTTCATCCGGAAATTTTCCCGGTTTTCGGACGCAAGCCGGAGTTCGCCGTCAAAACGCCGAGCGCCCAGAGCGAACCGCAACCTTTCCCGACGAACGCTTCCCACGGAATCGATCGAAACGGAATATCCGGACTTTCCCCGAACCTTCAGGATTTCCAGCTGTTCGCCGAGACTTTTTTTACAGGGATCCCCGCCATAGGATTCCCACAGGAGGCACGCTTCCGAGGTCCCCACGTCTATCGCGCGAAGGAGATCTTCGAGTTCCTCGTAGCCTATCGTTCCGTCGTCATAGGCCCAGAACGCGTCCTCGACCGAAACGCCTTCCCTTTCCAAAGCGCAGAGCTTCGAAAAGGCAAGCGAAAAAAAGCAGAACGCCCACTTGCAAAGCGTTCGGAAACAAACGCCTTGGAATCGGGAAAACGATTTTTTCAAAATATCCACGCTTGATTTCCCTTTTAACACACGCTTTCTAGACGCATTTTTCTTCGAAGCGAAGAAAAAACGGTGAATTTTCTATGTTTGAATTATGCAGCCAAAGTTCAACAGACGCCCCGCCCACATCGACTTTCCCCTGTTTGGCGGAAAGCGGGCCGTTCCCTCTGTCGCCGGGTTGAGACAGCTACTGGAATACCACGGCGTGGAACTCGAATCCAGGACCCTGGAACAGCTGTGGGCCTATCACAGGCTTTTGCGGGAACACAACAAGGACCAGGACCTGACCCGTCTGAACGCGTTCGAAACCATCGTGGAGAGACACTATGCGGACTGTACGCTCATCAACGCCTATGTTCCCAAGTGGCCGTCAAGAATGATAGACATCGGCAGCGGCGCGGGATTTCCCGGAATACCCCTAAAGCTCGTCAATCCCGAAATCCGGCTCACGCTCTGCGAACCCCGACCGAACCGCATCAACTTTTTAAATCTCGTCATCCGGGAACTCGGCCTCGAGGGAATAGATGTTTTTGGACACAAGGTGACAAGCCGCAGCCTGACATTTCCCGTTTCCGGAATCATCAGCCGCGCATTCGAGCTCATCGAACTCACCCTTCCGCGAATCCAAAAATCCCTAGTGCCCGGCGGAAAAGCCTATTTCATGAAAGGACCGGCCGTCAAAGACGAACTTTTGACACTCCACCCGGAAGATTACGGATTTTCGCTCGTCGAAAGGCATTTCTACCGGATTCCGAATTCGACGCAGGACAGGGCGCTAATCGTTCTCGAAAAGACGGAAGAAATCTAGGAGGTATCCATGTTCTATACCATCGGACAAGTCGCGAACCAGACTGGGCTTTCCGCCTACACGCTCCGCTATTACGAGAAGGAAGGTCTCCTGCCCTTCGTGAAGAAGAACGCCTCGGGAATTCGCCGCTACACAGACGAAGACATCAACTGGCTCTCGATGATCGAATGCCTCAAGGCGACCGGAATGCCCATCAAGGAAATTCGCCTGTACATCAAGTGGTATAACGAAGGCGACGGAACGCTTTCCAAGAGGCTCGCCCTCTTTCGAAGACGCCAGATGGTCGTGCAAAGGGAATTGGCGACCCTGGAAAAAATCCTGGGAAAGGTCCAGTTCAAGATCCGCCTCTACGAAGAAGCGGTCAAGGTCGGAAACCTCGAAGCGGTCACACACACGGAGACGATGGATAGGCTCCGAAAGGAACTCTTCGGCGATCCGCAATTCTTCCCCGAACGCGAAACTTCCGAAGCCCAAAGCGCCTAGGGTCCGGAAGCCATGTCCCGTATTTTTCTCGCATCGGTCCTTTGTTTCGGATTTTTCGCCGAATCGCTTTCCGCGGACGAATGTTCCGAGAGTACGCTCGATTCCGAGGTCCAGGTTTCACTCGAAGGACGATTCGTCAATCGCGATTTTTTTCCGGTCCACCTCAGCCTCGCCTGGAGACACGTTCCCGGGTCCGCGGACACATTCGACATCGTCCTTTCGGGAAAGGAATCCTTCCGCTACGTTTCGTCGAAGGACTTCCGCTATATGGAATTTCGCAAGGAAAAGGCCCGTCGCCAGATGGCCCGGCACCATCTCCAGGAATTCATCGGAGAAAGCCCGCTCACCTGGAACCATCTCGAAAGTCTCGCGCGCGGAAACCTCCCCTGCGAAGACAGCGCAGGTCCCGACACGATAGCCATCCACAGCCGAAAGGATTACGACGGAATCCTTCTCCCCGCGATTATCGACTTTTCCGGCAAGGGCGGGCGCGGATCGCTCTGGGTGCGGACGGCGCGGAAAATTTTTCGGGACATTCCCGAACACGCAAGCGACTTTCCGTCAATCCTCTGGCACGGAGCCGATTCCAAAGCCAAAATTCCTCTGATACTGCAGATGGACTAGGAACTGCTGCGCCCTGCTTCCCTTGTAGAATCGCTTCTTTTCCCTTTTCCAGAAACCGCCGAGAAGAGTCAGCCGATTCTGCCGGTTTTCCCAGGTCAGGGAAGGCCCTAGCAGGGCGATGGTAAAGCTCAGCGGTTCCTTGAGATACGAATCGTTCGACGACTTGGAATTGCCCGTATTGTATTGGTTCAGGTAGCCCGAGATGGCCCAGTGCCGTGTCAGGGGAATATAGGCGTAGGCTATCAGGTCGAGGATGAAATCGCGGCTGAATACCGGGACGTTGCGCCGAAAATCATAGCTTTTTCCCTCATAGGACGTGCTGATATCCACTAGCGTATAGTGCATTCCGAGTCCGAGGATTCCGTCTGTGCCGAATCCGTATTCCAGATCGAAGAAGAACGCGAAGTTCTGCATGAAATCGACAGCGGCATTCTCCGAATAGACCCTTTCCGTAATCCAGTCCGCATTCCAGGAATCCGCGATACTTCCGCTGTTTCCGTTGCTTGCGAGCGTCATTTCCACGTTGGACTTGAAATACGTGTAATGTTCATAGACAAAACGCGCCTCGATTTGCGGATTGATTTCGAACGGTCGTCCTCCGATGCCCAGCCGGAAGCCACCGTAAAAAGGCGTCACTTCGGCATCGGCGGAAAACCGCAAGAGGGCGGCGGAAGGTTCGGTCGAATGCCCGTAAGGGAGCTTTCGCAAAGGCTCTATCCAGTTGAAGGAAACGGTGTTGATATTCTGGAAAAGCCACTGTCCCCAGACAATCGGCGTGTTTCCGGAAATCGTCATCGAGAGATTTGGCCCGTACTTCAATCCGTAAAGTCCGTTCATGTCGAAAATGTCGGCAAAGGCGCCACCGACAAGGACAGCGGCACACAGAACGGCATTCTTCCACAGGCACGAAAAATTCATCGGCGAAAAGTTAAAAAAAAAACGAATGCCCCTGCACAAGCTCCATCCCCGAAACAGGACCTTTCGTCAAAAGTTTTCGAGAATATTCCAGAGAAGAACATATTCTTTTCTAAATTGGGGGCTCCATGGACAAGGAATTCACAACCTTACGGCTTCCCCGGGAGATTTCCCCGGAAACGCTAGCGAAAATCCAGAAAAGCTGTTCTCGAATTTTTTTGAACGGGAATCTGCGCCTGGACGGTTCATCGCTTGTCCGCCTCGACTTTCTCGGCGAATCGCTTCTCGCAAGCCTCGGAATCCGCGCAAGAGAGCTGAACCGGAAACTGGTCCTCGCCGGATTTTCTCCCGAACTGAAAAGGCAGATTTCCCAGATAGCGGTCCACACGGTTCCCGAAAAGGAACCCGAAAAGAGGATGGGTCTAGTCGAAAGGCTCGGAGACTACGGATTCTTTCTTCTCGGCGGCCTCAAGACCTTTTTCTACCTGCTTTCCGAAAGTCTCTACTGGACATTTTTCAAGCCTTTCGACAAGCAGCGCCTCCCTTTCCGCGGTACGGCTCTCCAGCTGCTCCGTCTCGGCAGCGAAGCCTGCGGCATCGTCTTTCTCCTCGTCTTCCTGATTGCGTTTACGCTCGCCGTCCAGAGCGCGGGCATGCTGAATGCGGTCGGCGCCGCGTCGTACCTTTCTTCCGGACTGGGATTTCTCATGTTCGCGGAAATCGGGCCGCTTCTCACTTCGATCATTCTCGCCGGACGCTCGGGAAGTTCCATCACGGCGGAGATTGCGAGCATGACGGTCGCCGAAGAAATCAAGGCTCTCCGTACGATGGGAATCCAGCCCGTACAGTATCTCGTCCTTCCGAAGTTCAAGGCGATGTGCGTCGCGGTGCCGCTTCTCTCTTTCTGCGCGTCCATCCTCGGATGCCTCGCGGGACTCATCGTCGCCGACATGATTTGCGAAGTCTCCCCCATCAACTACTGGTTCTCGCTAAAGGACGGCATTACGCTTCTCTTGATTGCGAAAAGCATGGTGAAGTCCCTCGTGTTCGCCTGGATAATCACGCTCGTCGCCGCCCAGAAAGGAATGAACGTTCGCGGAGGCGCCGATGCGGTCGGAAAGGCGACGACATCCTGCGTCGTCACGTCCATCTCGGGCATCATCGTCGCCGATGCGATATTCTCCTTCATCTATTACTAGCGGGCATCCATGGAAACGGTTCTCCAAGTCAAGCATTTGCGCGCCGGATACGGTCGAAAGACCATTCTCCGGAACGTTTCCTTTTCGGTCGCCCCACGCGAAATCCGTCTGATACTCGGCGAATCGGGCTCCGGCAAATCGACGCTTCTGAACAATATCCTGAAGCTCGAACACATGAAATCCGGATCCATCTCGTATTTCGGAACGGAGATTCCGATGCGCGAACCGATTCCCGACGAAATCCGCAGACGTACGGGCGTTCTCTTCCAGGGCGGAGCGCTCCTCACGAGCCTCACCGTCGCGCAGAACGTCGAACTTCCCCTGCGCCGCAGCTACCCGAGCCTTTCCCAGAGAACGCTCGACGAGATAGCCGCGGACCGTCTGGAAAAGGTGCACCTGCTGAACGCGTTCTACAAGTTCCCGTCCGAACTCTCCGGCGGCATGAGAAAGCGCGCGGCCCTTGCCCGGGCAATCGCCTTCGAACCGGAACTTCTCTTTTGCGACGAACCGTCTGCAGGACTCGACCCGGTCACCTCCCGTTCGCTTGACGAACTCCTGCTCGAATTGCGCGACACGCTGGGCGTTTCCGTCGTCGTCGTTTCGCACGAACTCGAAAGCATTCGAACCATCTGCGACAAGTTCATCTACCTCGAACGCGGGCTGGTCCTGATGGACGCCACGCTAGACGAAGGCCTCCATTCCGAGATTCCGGCAATCCGGGACTTCTTTGCGCGAAACTGCCGGGAAACGGTCAAAAGCCGCGAACTTGTCCATTTTGACTTTGAGGACTGAAAACTTTTATGGATACGACAAGAACAGAACGCATTCGGCTCGGGATTTTCCTGCTCATCTGCCTCGGTGCCGCCATCGGCTTCACCATATTTATCGCCCAGCAGCAACTCTCGAACAAGAAGACTCGCTACTACACGGTATTCTCCGAATCCGTCATTGGACTTTCCATCGACGCCAAGGTCATGCTGAACGGAATCGAAGTCGGAAACGTGGCGAAAATCTACATCGACAGTACCGACCTCGGAAACGTCGTCGTCGAATTTGACGTCCAGAGCGGAACCCCCATCAAGACCGGAACGCGCGCCCAGATGACGAACGGCATTTCGCTCACCGGCAAGAAGGATCTGGTGCTCTCCGGCGGCCAGGCGACCGAACCGGACGTTCCCGAAGGCGGAAAGGTTCTCGCCGGAACAAACGTTTTCACGAAAATATCCGGCAAGGCGGAAACAACGGTGGAAAACCTGAACGATGTTTTCGCCAGGCTGGGCAAGATCCTTTCCGAAGAGAACGCCGCGCATATCGAAAAAACGCTCAAGAACCTGGAACGGGCCAGCGCGAACACGAACCGCATCACGCAAAGCGCGGAGAAGCCTCTTCGGGAAATCGAAGCGTCCGCCGCCTCGCTACAAAAAATCCTCGGCGACGTCGAAAAGGCGGAACTCGCCCAGAAGCTCGAGCAGAACATGCTCCTCGTCCAGGAAAAGATCCAGGATATCGACACGAAGACAATCAACGCGGACCTGGTATCCACGCTCGAATCCATTCGGGGATTTCTGGACCGCACGGACCTTTTCCTCTACAACACGCAGGGTGACGTTTCCGAAATCCTGGACAAGCTCGACATCGTCCTTTCGAACCTTTCCGAGTTTTCCCAGAAGATTCGCCAGAACCCGTCAGCGCTTATCCGTTCCGAAAAGAAATCCGGTCGTTAATCCCGAGGCTCCCGATGAAAAGAACTTCACTAATCCTCTCTTCGCTTTCCGTCCTTCTCCTCTTCGGCTGCGCCGGAACTTCCGGCGAAAACCGCTACTACACGCTCGCAAGCGAAAGCGCCGCCAGGGTTTCTAGCGGCACTCCCTACAGGCTGTTCATCCAGAAATTTTCGATCGATCCCGCCTACAGCCAGCCAAACATCGTCTATCGGGAATCCCCCTACGAATTTATGTCATACGGAAACGATTTCTGGGCAAGCTCGCCCGAACTCCAGGTGACAAACACCGTCGCGAGCGTCATGAGAGAGAGCGGCCTCTTCGCGCAGGTGGAACGACGGGCCTCGGAAATTCCCGACCTGGAACTTTCCGGCTACCTGAACGCGATAGAAGAAATCGACTCGGACGCGACGAAAGCCTTTGCCCGCGTCGCCGTAGAATTCACGCTCCGAGAAGGCAAGACGGGAAAGGCCCTCTGGAAACGCGCCTATGACGAAAAAAAGGCGCTCGAAAGCCGGACCCCTCTCGAAGTCGCCAAGGCGGCATCCGCGCTCGTGACGCGCTACGCAGAGGATGCTCTAGGGGAAATCGAAAAGATTCTCGCCGAAAAAGCGCAAGAAATCGCGAAAACGGAAGCCCCGTAAACCGCCCGTCCTAAAAAATTCTTATTTTTCAAGGACAACTCTTTCAGGAGCGACTATGAAACTTTACAGGTTAATCGCCATCGGGCTCTCCGCCCTCGCGCTTTCGGCTTGCAACAGCCGGTATTCGTCCTCGGTCCTCGTCGAACGCGGCGTCGAACAGTACGAGCGCGAATACTTCGCCACCAAGGAAAGCATGGGCATCGAAAAGCGTCTCAAGGACATTTTCCTCCAGGGCTACATCGAAGAGGGCATGACCCAGGAAATGGTGAATCTTCTCTGGGGACCTCCCGACCGCGAAATGCAGGAAGGCTACGTCTGGGAATACCTCGCCCGCGACGGAGCGCTCATCACTCGGCTCAAGTGGAAAACGCCCGAGGCAGTCCGCATGAAGGGCTACGAAAACGAGCTGGTTCTCGACAAGATCGAAGGCGACCGCTACGGCGGATCCGAGCCTCCCAAGGCAAGCCTCGAATCGGCCTACTAAAACCGCGTTTCGTTTTGGCGTTGTCTCGCAAGGCAACGCTTTTTTTCTAAATTCACATCGAAATTTTCAACCTTATCGAAGGAGTTTCTCCATATGCGTCAGTACATCATTGCTGGTAACTGGAAAATGAACAAGACCGTGAGCGAAAGCGTCCAGCTCGCGAAAGACATCGTCGAAGCGGTCAAGGACGCGAAGAAGACCGAAGTGGTCATCGCGCCGACATACCTCGCCGCGGCAAAGGTCGCCGATGTCATCAAGGGTTCCAACGTGAAGCTCGCCGTCCAGGACATTCACTGGAAGGACCAGGGCGCCTATACCGGAAAGGTTTCCGTTGACATGGTAAAGGAAATCGGCGCCGACTACATCATCATCGGCCACTCCGAACAGCGCCAGTACTTCCACGAAACGGAAGAGACCGTGAACCTCAAGGTCAAGAAGACCCTCGAAGCGGGCATCAAGGTCATCATCTGCATCGGCGAAACGCTCGCCCAGCGCGAAGCGGGTACTCTCAAGGAAATCCTCGGCCTCCAGATCAAGGGCGCGCTCCAGGGCGTCTCCGCAGAAGACGCGGACAAGAACGTCGTCCTCGCCTACGAACCGGTCTGGGCTATCGGCACGGGAAAGACCGCGACCGACGAGCAGGCGGAAGAAGCGCACGCCTACATCCGTTCCGTCATCCAGGAACTCTACGGCGAAAAGGTCGCCGAAGACATGCGCATCCAGTACGGCGGATCGATGAAGGGCGCAAACGCCGCAGGACTTCTCGCGCAGAAGGACATTGACGGCGGTCTTATCGGCGGTGCCGGTCTGAAGGCGAACACCTTCAAGGAAATCATCGACGCCGCGGAAGCGAAATAATTTCATCACAACCTTTAGGAATCACTATGTCAACACTTTTTTGGGTCGGAATCGTCATTCACGTATTCCTTTGCCTGTTCCTCATCCTCCTGGTCCTCCTGCAAAACGACAAGATGGGCGGTCTCGCCGGTCTTGGCGGGATGACATCGCAATCGGCATTCTCCACGGCTGGCGCCGCGACGTTTGTCCAGAAGCTCACGCGAGTTGTCGGTGTCATCTACCTGGTGCTCGTCTTCTGCCTCGGGTACATGACCATCCAGGCCGATCGTTCGACAAAGGCAACTTCGGCCCTAAAGCAGTCCGCAGAGCAAGCGACGACGCAGCAGACCGTTCCGCAGCTCCCGGCGACAACGATTCCTGTTGAAAATTCTCAAGAAAACCCCTTGACAAGCCCTGCACAATAAACTATATTTGGGCTGTCAATGATTCTGACGCGGTCGTGGTGGAATTGGTAGACACGCTAGCTTGAGGTGCTAGTGCGGGCAACCGCTTGACAGTTCAAGTCTGTCCGACCGCATAAGGGTCCGGTTTCGAAAGAAACCGGACCCTTTTGCTTTCTTCCATCCCAAATTCCAAAAGACATCTTCGGATTTCGAACAAACTAATTTCGTTGTCTAGATTCTTTCTAACCTCGTCAATTTGGAATGCCGACAAATGAAACAGAGATAGCCCAATTTTCCTATATTCTCGGCGTGTCCACCGTTCTCCTCTTCAACAAGCCATATGGCATTCTCAGCCAGTTCACCCCCGAAGGAAACCATCCGTCGCTAGACATGTTCGGTTTTCCACGCGGAGTCTATCCTGCAGGACGGCTCGACCACGACAGCGAAGGC
This sequence comes from Candidatus Methanomethylophilaceae archaeon, assembly GCA_963629575.1. Classification (GTDB taxonomy): domain Bacteria; phylum Fibrobacterota; class Fibrobacteria; order Fibrobacterales; family Fibrobacteraceae; genus Hallerella. The sequence goes on along the minus strand of CAVGIM010000017.1, from coordinate 34,381 downwards.
GCGCTGATCCTCACCGACGACGGGCGGCTTGTCAAGCGACTGCTCGACCCCAAAATGCGCCATCCGCGAACATACCTGGTCCAGGTCGAAGGAGAGATTTTCAGCGAAGCGCTGCAAACGCTCGAAAAGGGCGTCGTCATCAAAGGCTACAGGACTAGACCGTGCAAGGCGAGAAAGGTCTCGCCCCCCGAATGGCTCTGGGAAAGAAATCCCCCGATTCGCGAGCGAAAAAACATTCCCACGTCCTGGATTGAAATTACGCTTACCGAAGGAAAGAATCGGCAGGTTCGCCGCATGACAGCCGCGGTCGGATTTCCGACGCTCCGACTGGTCCGTATCCGCATCGGCACTCTTTCGCTCGGCGACTTGCCCCCGGGAAAATGGCGCAAGGTCGAGGAAAATATTCTGGCCTAGCGGAAAAGCCTGTGGAACATACCCTTCTTTTCGTTTTCGATTTTCGGAATATCCTTGGCGGGAATTTCCGAAACGCTCTCGGCGATGACTTCGGTCGTTTCTTCGGCGATTTTCGCATTCGCGTTTTGCGGAACCCACGGTTCCTGGACATTGTGTTCCCAATCGACACTCGGAACGGTCGGACGCGCCGCGACGATCGGAAGTCCCAAGATTTCACGGGCACGGTTTAGGGCGGCATCGATATTCGCAAGGACGTTTTGCGCACCGATTTCCCCGAGAAGTCCCGACTTGGAAAGAGCGACGATCGGCTGGGAATGGACTCCCGACAGCAGAAGTTGCGTGCCCTCGGAGCGGCACTTGGAGAGAAGCCCCTCGATCATCTGGATTCCCGCGGCATCGATCGACGGCACCTGACGCATCCGGAGTATCAGAATTTTCGGATGCGAACTGGTCATGTCCAAGGCGGCCTTGAACTTTTCGACCGCGCCAAAGAAAAGCGAACCCATGATTTCAAAGACGGCGACACCGTGGGGAACATGGCGGCTCGCGATGTTGTTCGGGTCCGCGAGTTCCTCGTCGTCTTCGTGAAGCTCTTCCGTTACGTATTCCACTTCCGCCACGTCCGACATCCGGCGGATAAAGAGTATCGCGGCAAGAAGGACACCCACTTCGATAGCGATAGTCAAGTCCATCACCACGGTAAGGACAAAAGTCGCAAGCAAGACCGTCACGTCGCTCTTGGGCGCGCCCTTGACTAGCTTTGCAAAGTTCTTGTAACCGCACATGTTGAACGCGACCTGGAAAAGAACCGCGGCGAGAGCCGCCATCGGAATCATTTCCGCATACTTTCCAAAGAGAAGCATGATAAGCAGAAGGATCACCGCATGAACCAGCCCCGAGACCGGACTGACCGCGCCGTTCTTGATGTTTGTCGCCGTTCGGGCGATAGCCCCTGTCGCCGGGATTCCGCCAAAGACCGGAGAGAGGATGTTCGCGATTCCCTGCCCCATCAGTTCCGTGTTCGAGCGGTGCCGCGTCCCCGTCATGCCGTCCGCGACGACCGCGGAAAGCAGGGATTCTATCGCTCCGAGAATCGCAATCGTGAGCGCAGGCTGGAAAACCTGCCGCATCATTTCCAGGCTGATGTTCGGAAGATGCGGTGTCGGGAAACCCGTCGGAATCTGGTTCTTCGATCCAATCGTCATCACGCCATGCGCATCGTCCCACCCGAGAACCTTGACAAGAGCCGTGGCAAGGACAATCGCTATCAGGGATCCCGGAACCTTCGTCGTCACTTTCGGCCAAAAGATGCAGACGAGAAGAGCGAAAATACCCACAATGACCGAGTAGAAATTCGTCGATCCGATCGATTTTGCGTACAAGGCAATCTTCCCGATGGCGTCCGCAGGTTCGGAAACCCCCAAAGGAAAATGCAGTCCCAGAAAGTTCGGAACCTGCCCGAGCGCGATGATGATGGCGATTCCCGCGGTAAAGCCGACCGTCACCGGAAACGGGATGAACTTGATGATAGCGCCGAGCTTCGCGATGCCGAAGATGACAAGCATGACGCCCGCCATGAGCGTCGCCGTCGCAAGGCCGTCATACCCGTATTTCGAAACGATGCCATAGACGATGACGATGAACGCGCCCGTCGGGCCCCCTATCTGGAATCGACTCCCGCCAAAAAAGGAAATCGCGAATCCCGCGATGATCGCCGTGTAAAGACCCTTCTCCGGTCCCACGCCACTCGCAATGGCGAAAGCGATGGCTAGCGGAAGCGCCAAGATGCCGACGATCAGGCCGGACATCAAATCCTTGGCGAGAAGTTGTTTCGAATAGCCCTTGCGAAGCTGCCTGAAGAGCTCCGGCACGTACATTTGCATCTTTGGCATAAGTGCCGCCAAAGGTAGGAAAAACCCGCTGTGTTTTAAAGAGTTTACAAACTATTTTTTTCAGAATCGCCTATCAGCCGTTCGAAATCGATGTCGCTGACCTGCTCCGCAATGATATCCGGTTGCCGAGCGAGCCTTCGGACATCGCGCGCCTTTGTCTCGCCGCAGAGAACGAGCGCAAAATGGCACCCCGCCCGGAGCGCAAGCTCGAAATCCGTGTAAAGGCGGTCGCCCACAAACAGGATTTCCTCGGGTCGAAATCTCTTCGAAAGCGGCGCGAGCATTTCGGGATTCGGCTTTCCGAAAATCCGGGACGGCTCCCGTCCGGTCGCAGCCTTGAACATCGCCATGAAGCTCCCGACATCCGGAACCGGCCCCAGGGCATCCGGGCAGACAAAGTCCGAATGCGTCACCCAGAAGTCCGCGCCGCGTTCGAGCCTCCAGGCGACTTCGCAAAGTTCCGAATAGCTAAACGACGAATGATAGGCGACAAGTACCAAGTCCGTCTCTTCGAGAGGCGCACGCAAATCGAGCGCGGGATCCTCGGCCGAAAACCATTCCACGACTTCGGGATTCGCAAAAAGATAGATGCGGCGGAATCCGCGACGGTGAATTTCCGAAAGGGCGAACGTCATCGACGAAAGGATGGATTCCTTGGACTGAATCGGAAGCCCCATGCGCAACAGACGGTTCGTGTAAAAGACAAGCGACTTGCTCGTGTTGTTCGAAAGGTAATAGACGGGAACCTTCTCGGCGACACGCCGCACGGTTTCGACAGCCTGCGGATAGGGCTTTCCGGAAAGGTAGAGCGTCCCGTCGAGATCGAACACAAGGGCCTTGATTTGCATATTCGCCAATTTAGTATTTTTTGTCGCATGAAATCTCCCGACACCCGATTTTACGTTCCGGACCTTTTCCCGGGAACGCTTTCCCTTTCCGAAGAAGAAAGCGCGCACGCGACACGCGTCTGCCGCGCACGGCCAGGCGACATTTTGCTTCTCGCGGACGGCAAGGGACATTTTGCCGAGGGACGCGTCGAGGAAGCGGAGCCAAAGGCCTGCACGGTCCGGGTCGAAAGAGTCGAAACGTCAAAACGGAAGCGGCCGATGCTCCACCTGGGAATCGCCTGCCTCAAGGACGACGGGAACGAGGAAGTCGCGCTGCACGTGAGCGAGATGGAAGTCGGAAGCATCACGCTTCTCCGGACGGAACGCTCCGAAGAACCGAAGGATTCGCCGCTCGCCAAAACCATCCGGCGCTCGGAACTGAAAGCTCTGGTGAGCCTCAAGCAATCGCTCAAGGCCTATCTCACGGAAATCCGCGGACCGGTCGCTTTCGAATCCTGGATCGAAAACTACACGGGCGACATCATCCTCTGCGACGAAAACGGAAGCGACTTTCCGGGTGAAATCCAGACCGAGACGACACTTCTTGTCGGGCCGGAAGGCGGCTTTTCCCCGCGCGAAATTTCCCTCGTCAAGAATTACCGCAACGGAAACGTCAGGCTCTTGCGCCTGGGAGCGACCCGACTCCGCGCACGGACCGCGGCGATCGTCGGCATCGGAAAATGCGTGTAGGGTAGCTTCGGAAAAATCCTGAAAATTCCACTAGGCAAGCAAACGACACTTATTGTCGCCTTTGTATTCTATTTTCAAAAAGAATTTAGCAAAGGACTTTTATGCCTCTACATCTCAAATCGTTTACCATTCCCGCAGGTGGAAATCAAGACAGGACAATAACAGAAATTTCAATTTCAGACAATCGATTCAGTTTTTGCAGCGCTTATCCCTTTTACATCTTAAATTATTTCAATAAAAATGCCTTTAAAATCAACTTCGAACAAATCACGCTGTTCTATGGAAACAACGGTTCCGGAAAATCCACTCTGCTCAACATCATTGCGGAAAAGATAAAAGCCAAACGCTATACACAATTCAACAAAACCAGCTGCTTTGCCGACTTCTGCAAACTATGTCAAAAGGTAGAATCAAACGGTTGCCCCGACAAAAGAATCATCACAAGCGACGAGATTTTTGAAAAAATGCTAACGCTACGAGATGCCAATACATATAAAATGCAGAGGCAAGATCAAATTTTTGATGAACAGTACGAAGCCAAATACAACGAAGATAAACGCGTAAAAGAGATTGACTTTGACGACATGGAGAGCATCGAGAAATTCAAGAACTATTACAATATGCGCCGCCTCAGTTTTTCAAAACTGGTCAAGCTGAATGTCGGTTCCGATATCGTTCTCCATTCTAACGGGGAAACCGCCTACGATTATTTTGTAAACATCATCGAGCGAAACGGACTCTACCTGATCGACGAACCGGAAAACAGCCTTTCCGCGGAACGCCAAGGCTACCTCGCCGAATTTCTCGGACAGATGGCGGAAAAGGCCAACTGCCAATTCATTATCGCGACGCATTCCCCGTTCTTTTTGAGCATCCCGAACGCCAAGCTCTACAATCTGGACAACAAGGAATTCGTCGAGGAGAAATGGACAAATCTGCCCACGGTCAAGGCTTATTACGAACTTTTCAAAAAGCGGGAAAAGGAATTCAAACGACAATAGGTGTCGCCGATTTGTATATTCACGAGAAATCGGAGGCTTTATGGCAGAACAGACCCGCGGCGAACGCATGATCCGAATATTCGTGTATCTGATGGCGCATTACAACAACCGCTACAGCGTAGCCGACATCATTCGACAGCTCGACATTCCCAAAAGCGACTTGCGAAGCGTGCAACGCGATATGCAGGCTCTTACGGAACTCGAAGGCGACTACATCAGACGTTTTACCGAAAGCGGCAAGGTTTATTTCCAGGTATCAATCGGCAGAGCTGGCAAGTTCTTTTTCCCTGAATTTGACGATACCATCTTACACTTCGTTTTCCTGCAGCGCATTGTGAACCTGTATCCCGCGACAGCTGGCCTCATTGAAAATATCACCAAGAAAATCATCCAGATACTACCCGCCAGGCAGCGAGAAACTTTAGCGTGGTACGCCAAGGAGCTGAACGGGCGGATTCTTTTTATGGGAACACCTCCCGATTTTGACGAAAATGCCTGCAAAACGCTGCCAGTCATCCTCGAAGCCATTAGAAAAAAGCAGAAGGTACAAATCACCTACACCGACAACTGGGGAAGTCGAACCGACAAGCCGCGCATTCCGCTGGTGGTCGCCATACACCAAGGAGAACTCTACGTCGGGTGCATGTCGCAGCGCTTTCCCGACAAGACATACGCATTAAAGCTCCGACGCATCGAATCGGCGAAACTTTTGCGAGAACATTTCATTGAAGATTCTCGCGTCATCGAAATTCTGCGCAAGCGAATCCGTTCCGGAGCGTTCCTTTCGGACGAACAAAATCCGTATGTCGAAAAGGTCGTCATCCGTTTTCCAGGATACGCCAAGTATTTTCTGCAGGAACGCCCCTACCACCCGAGCATGAAAATCAAGGAACTGAAAAACGGCGATTTGCAAGCGACAATGAATGTCGCCGTAAACGACCTGCTCAAACAGTGGGTGTTGCATTACGGACCGATTGCCAAAGTCCTGAGACCTGCGAAACTGCGGCAGATGGTGTTAGACTGCGCAACGGAACTGCTCAAACTATACGGTTCACGCAAAACCGGCAACAGCTAATTTTTCTATCTTTGGCACCATGCTCAATGTTTCTAATGTCAGTCTGCAATACGGAAGCCGCGTGCTTTTCAAGGAAGTCAACCTCTCGTTCCGCAAGGGGAACTGCTACGGGATTATCGGTGCGAACGGCGCCGGGAAATCTACGTTTCTGAAAATACTCTCGGGAGAACTGGAGCCGAACACGGGAGACGTCACCCACGACGCAGGCGAACGCATCGCCGTTCTCAAGCAGGATCATTTCGCCTTCGAGGAATTTTCCGTTCTCGACACGGTCATGATGGGATACGCCGAACTTTACAAGCTCGGAAAGCGTCGCGAAGAACTCTACGCCAAGGCCGAAATGACCGAAGCCGAAGGCATGGAAGCGATCGAAATCGAAACGAAATTCGGCGAAATGGGCGGATACGAAGCGGAATCCTCCGCCGGGACACTTCTCAAGGGGCTGGGAATCCCCGAAGAATCCCACGCCAAGCAAATGAAGGAGCTGGACGGCAACGAAAAAATCCGCGTACTCCTCGCCCAGGCGCTCTTCGGCAACCCGGACATTCTGCTCCTCGACGAACCGACGAACCATCTCGATCTCGAATGCGTCAGCTGGCTCGAAGACTATCTCGAACGCTTCGAAAACACGGTCATCGTCGTCTCCCACGACAGACACTTCCTGAATACGGTCTGTACGAACATCTGCGACATTGACTACGGGCGCGTAAACCTCTACGCGGGAAACTATGAATTCTGGTATGAGGCAAGCCAGCTCGCCCAGAAGCAGCGCAAGGACCAGAACCGTCGCGCCGAAGAAAAAATCGCCGAACTGAAAGCGTTCATCCAGCGGTTCGCATCGAACGCTTCCAAGGCAAAGCAGGCCACCAGCCGCAAGAAGCTTCTCGACAAGATGACGGTCGAAGAAATGCCCGCTTCGAGCCGCAAGTTCCCGTGGGTGAGCTTCAAGATGGACCGCGAACCGGGAAAGATCGTCCTCGAAGTCAAGGACCTGACCGTGACCGCGAAAGACGGCACGACGCTCGAACATTTGAACTTTTCGCTCGGCGGAGGCGACAAGGTTGCGCTAGTCGGCGACTGCGGAGTTCTCAAGACGGCATTCTTCGAAGCCATCCTCGACGACGAAAACATCAAGTCGGGAAAAGTCAAGTGGGGAACGACCATTTCGACAAGCTACTTCCCAAAGAACAACGACGCGTTTTTCGACAAGGACCTATCCCTCGTCGATTGGCTTCGGCAGTTCAGCAAGGAACAGGACGAAACGTTTATCCGCGGGTTTCTCGGGCGGATGCTCTTTACCGGCGAAGAGGCGCTCAAGTCCGCGAAAGTACTTTCCGGCGGCGAAAAGGTCCGCTGCATGCTCAGCCGCATGATGCTCTCGAACGCGAACATGCTGATGCTCGACGAGCCGACCGCACATCTCGACCTCGAATCGATCACCGCGCTGAACAACGGCCTCAAGGCCTACAAGGGCCCGATCGTTTTCTCGACCGAAGACCACGAATTTGCCGAAACCATCGCGAACCGCGTCCTCGAACTTTCCCCGACAGGGTATCTCGACCGCGCGATCACGTTCGACGAATGGTTCGCTTCCCGCAAGAAGAAGTCTCGTTAATCCCGAAGAAAACATTCCAAGACGGCGGACCGGCTCCGCCGTTTTTCTTATTTTAAAAACATCCCAACGGTTGGAGGTCCCATGAAATTTTTTCCCTGTCTGTTTCTTCTCTTCGCCTGCGCCTATGCGCTTGCCGCGGAAAAAGTCTATCTGCCGAGTTTCGAACTGACAAATGTCCACGACGATTACCGGGCGGCAGCAACCAAGCTGTTCCAGCGCTATGCGGAACAGGATGGCCGCTATGCAATCGTCACCCCGAAAGAAGGCGATTCCCTTTCCCAAGCTCCCTCCCGGGAAAGCATCCAGCAGGTCGCCAAGTCCAGGAACTGCACCAAGTTCGTTCTCGGCGACATGACGCGAATAGGGGAAACCGTCATCGTAACCGTTTCCCTCTACAACGCCCAGGACGGAAGGCTCGTATGGAGCGACGCGATGAAGGCGAAGACGCCCGACGACATCGACCCGATCCTCGAACGCATGGGAAAGAACATCGGGACAGAACGGGTTGCCTCCGAGAGCGACGACATCTACAACGTCACCCAGAAAGAAACGGAAAAGCTCCGCAAAAAGAGAACAAACCGCTACTTTGGATTCGGCATCGTCGGACTTTTGCAGATTCCCGACCCGGGGCCGCAATTCGAACCGGGCCTCGACTTCTTCTGGCTTTACGATTCGAGAAACCTCTTGCTCCAGCTAGACTGCTCGTTCGACTACTACAACGAAACCGACGACAAGTCGAGTTTCTGGGATTTCCTGCTCGGGATTTCCGCCTACTACCCCCTCCTCGACCGGAGCACGACGCCATTCATCGGGGGAGGCGTCTCCTACGGGTTTTCCTACGCCGCATACGAGCGGCGCGACGACGGAGACTATTATTCGACAAGCGAAACCGACGACAATTCCGGAATCCTTCTACGCGCAGGCGGAGGCATTTTCTTTAACCGTACAAGCAACGTCATTCTCCAGATCCGCGCCGAATACCAGTTCTCGACATACAAGCTGCAGGGACATTTTATTACAGGCCCGAGATTTGCCGTAGAACTGGGATTCTAGGAATTTCGAAACGCCGCTAGAGCTCGATATTGTCGATTAGCCGGGTCGTTCCGAAAAAAGCCGCGATCAGGATGACCGACGGAGAATCAATCGTCCCTGTAGAATTCGCCTGCAAGGTTTCCTGGCTTGCGATTTCCACATACTGGACAACTCCGCCCGCATGGGCAACGCTTTCCTGGATTCTGGACCGGAGAAGATTGACCGATCTTTCCCCGGAGTCATAGGCCGCTTTTGCCGCGAGCAGCGCTCTGGAAATGGCGACGGCGGCTTTGCGTTCCGACGGGTTCATGTATTCGTTCCGGCTCGAACGGGCAAGCCCCGAAGCTTCGCGAACAATCGGCACCAGGCGAATTTCGACGGGAAAGTTCAGATCCTTCACCATGCGGCGGATGAGGAACGCCTGCTGGTAATCCTTCTTTCCAAAATAGGCGCGGTCCGCACCGGAGATGTTGAAAAGCTTTGAAACGACGGTGAGTACGCCGCGAAAGTGCCCCGGACGATAAACGCCGCAATAGAGATGTTCGAGCGATTCGTCGCGAACAAGGGTCAGCGGATCTCCATCGGGGTACATTTCGGAAACGCTCGGTGCAAAGACAAAGGTTCCCCCGTGCGCTTCCACAAGTTCCGCATCCTTTTCGAGTCGTCGCGGGTAGCTGTCGAGATCCTCGTTCTTGCCAAACTGGATAGGGTTCAGGAAAACGCTCACGACCGTCACGTCGTTTTCCTTCGCGGAAGCCTCCACAAGGCTCATGTGTCCTTCGTGCAAGGCTCCCATCGTCGGCACGAGTCCGACGGTCTTCCCCGCTTTTTCGAGCGGCAAGAGCGCCGCCCGCATTTCAGAAATCGTCTTGATGAGTTTCATTTGACTAGCCACCTTCAGGTGCAAAGTAAGTCGTCTGGGTCGGTGCCGAGGCAATTGCGTTCAGTACAAGGTCCAGATGTTTTTCGTTGTGAACAAAGTCAATCCTGTTCGTGTTGATTATCAGCACGGGCGCCTTGGTATAATGCCAAAAATGATGGTCGTAGCGTTCGAGAAGCTCGCGCAGATAGTCGGCATCGATGTTCTTTTCCATGGCTCTTCCGCGATGCTCTATCCGGTCTAGCAAGGTCGGAACGTCGGCCTGCAGATAGACTATCAGGTTCGGAGTCGGGAGACTGCCGGAAAGGCTCTTCGATACGGTATCGTACATGGCGAACTCGCTTTCCGAAAGATTCTGTAGCGCAAAGATCCGGTCCTTTTCGAACGTGTAGTCGCAGACAACGGTATGACGGAACAGGTCGTTCTGGACAAAGGCATCCTGGAACTGACGAATTCTGGAAAGTAGAAAGAAGAGCTGAGTCTGGAAGGCGTAGGATTCCGGATTTTTGTAAAAGCTCGAAAGGAACGGGTTTTCGTCAAACTGTTCCAGGACGAGGTTTGCGCCAAGAGCCTTGGCAAGTATTTGGGCAAGCGAGGTCTTGCCCGCTCCGATGACCCCGTCTATCGCGAGAAAGCGGACCCGCTCCGGGAGTTTCAACGTCGTCTCGGGGTTTGAATGACCGACAAAAGCCTCATTCATCGTCAACCTCCACCTTCCTGAATCCTGTTTCGACCTTTAGGGAACCTAGTTCTTCCAGAATCCTTGCCGCGGTCTTTCCCAAAAGCGGATCGCGAAGATCCGGAGCGATTTCCGCAAGCGGAACCATGACAAAGCCACGCGAAGCCGCTAGCGGATGCGGAACGACCGGTCCCCTCGGGCGATAGTCGCAGATCTCTTCGCCGTAGTAGAGAAGATCGAGGTCGATTTCGCGGCATTCCCAGTGGCCGCGCGGACGACGCCCAAGGAAAAGTTCCGCACCCTTCAGATAGTGGAGCAGCTTCCGAGGCCCCCTGCCATACCAGAAGGAGACGACCTGGTTCAGGAACGCGCCCTGATTCTGCGGCCCGACCGGAGGCGTTTCATAGATGGAACTTTCCTGCCAGCCGCCCAGGGCGACACGACGGAGCATATCCCGCGCTTCCGCGAGACGTTTGCCCCGAGGCGCGATATTGCTTCCTAAAGCGACAAAAACTCGTTCCAAGGATTCCACAGATGCCAATATAGATTTTTTTATGTATATTAACGCCCGGATCGAGCATTCTTGCTTTTTCCGCATCATTTTTCACAATACCCTCTATCTTATTCACAGTTCGCAGGAGTCCCTGTGCCCAGACCGAAAAAAAACGACGGTTCCTCTTCCGTTCATCTGATTTCCGATACGATTAACCCAGATACCCCGATTCCGGATCTTTCCGCCCTCGGCGAACTAGCCGCCCCCATCACGTTTCCGGAAGACCAGGTCCGGCCAACCGAGAACCAGGCTCCCAAGCGTCACCGCGGCCGTCCGCGCAAGGCGCACCCCGAAGAATCCGGCGATGCGGTAGCGATGCCTAGCGCTCCGGAAGCGACATTCCAGCCCGAAGCCCGAAACGAATTTCAACCGGACGAATTTTCCAAGGATGCTCCGACTTCGGAGCTTTCCGGAGAACCCGTCGTCACGGCCACTCCCGGTACAAGCGAACTCACCGAAGAGAACCAGGGTTCTCTCCCCGCCGAAGCGGGAACGACGGTCGCCACGGCAAGCGCAGGAAACACGCCTGCCGACATGAGCGCGGTACAGAACAATCCCGCTTTCGAGGCCCCGATGCCCGATGCGCCTTTTGGCGGAACGAACCGCTACAATCGCCGTTTCGGAAATGGCAACGAAAACTTCAACGCGAACAACAACAACCGTCACGGCAAGTTCAACAAGTTCGGCCGAAACAAGTATGGAAGGAACAACCGCTACCTGCCGGACGACATTCCCGACGACCAGCTCCAGGCGCCCCCGGCGGATCCCGAAAAGGTCGCGATAGCCATGCAGCGGTGGCGCGAACTCCGCAACACGCCGATGTTCGACTTGCAGGAAAAAGCGGTTTCGCTCAACATCCCCGATGTCAAGCGTCTCAAGAAGCAGGCGCTCATCTATCGGATTCTCGGAGCCATTTCCGGCGAAGGCGCCCCCATCTACACGGAAGGCACGCTCGAAATCATGAAGGAAGGCTACGGATTCTTGCGGAACGCCGACCTGAACTACCTCGCCGGACAGGACGACATCTACATCAGCCCGAACCAGATTCGCCGCTTCGAGCTCAAGTCCGGAGATTCCATCACGGGACTCGTACGCCAGCCGCGCGACAACGAGCGCTACTTCGGCCTTGCGCGCGTCGATACGGTGAACGGCGAAGATCCGGCAAAGACAAAGCACCGCGTCGCGTTCGAATATCTGACCCCGATACACCCCTACCAGAAGCTCAACCTAGAATGGAAGCAGGACGAGTATTCCACGCGCATTATGGATCTTTTCTCGCCCATCGGCAAGGGACAGCGCAGCATCCTGCTCGCCCCTCCGCGAACCGGAAAGACGGTACTTCTGCAAAACATCGCAGGCGCCATCGCGAAAAACCATCCGGAAGTCAAGCTGTTCGTCCTCCTTATCGACGAACGTCCGGAAGAAGTGACCGACATGCGCAGACACGTCAAGGGCGAAGTCATCGCTTCGACGTTTGACGAACCGCCGGAGCACCACACGCAAGTCGCCGACATCCTTCTCGAAAAGGCGAAACGCCTCGTCGAATACGGCAACGATGTCGTCATCCTGCTCGATTCCATTACGCGCTTTGCCCGGGCAAACAACGTCGTCATTCCCCATTCGGGAAAAATCCTTTCCGGCGGCGTGGATGCGCTCGCCATGCAGCGTCCCAAGCGTTTCTTTGGCGCGGCCCGCAAGATAGAAAACGGAGGTTCCCTCACCATTATCGGAACGGCACTCATCGACACGGGCAGCCGCATGGACGAAGTCATCTTCGAAGAATTCAAGGGAACAGGCAACATGGAGCTTGTGCTCGACCGCCGCATCGCCGAAAAGCGCATCTGGCCCGCAATCGACATTTTCAAGTCCGGAACCCGCAAGGAAGAACTCCTGCTCGACGACGATACGCTGCGCCGCGTCTGGATTCTCCGCAAGTTCTTGCAGGAACAGACTTCCGTGGAAATCATGGAATTTATGCGCGACAAGCTTTCGAAGACAAGAACCAACGAAGAGTTCCTGGCTTCGATGAACGGCTAAGGAGTCCAACATGACAAGGAAAATCGCATTTGCCGGAGCCGGAAACATGGGAGGCGCGATTCTCCGCGGGCTTCTCTCGGCAGGCAAGAATCCCGGAGAGATCCTCTTTTACGAACCGTTCGAGAAAACGGCGAAACCGGTCGAAGCGCTCGGCGCTGTCCGCTACGACGACTTCGGAAAAATGGCAAGCGACGCAGACGTCATCTTTCTCTGCGTCAAGCCCCAGGTCTTTGGAACCGTCGCCGAAGAATGGAGCAAGAGCGCCCAGGGAAAGTGCGCGTCTCGCCCGGAGATAGTTTCCATCATGGCGGGAGTGTCCCGAAGGAAAATCATCGACGCCCTGGACTTTGAACACGGCGATGTCGTCCGGGTGATGCCGAACCTGCCGCTTACCGTCGGAAAAGGCGCCATCGCCATCGCGACCGACGGAGTTTCCGCGGAATCACTCGAAACGGCCAAGGAACTTCTCGAAACCGTCGGTGCGGTCGTCACGGTGAGCGAAAACCTGATCGATGCAGTCACCGGGCTTTCCGGCAGCGCACCGGCATACGTTTTCGAATTTGTCGAGGGCCTTGTACGAGGCGGCGTCAAGATGGGGCTTTCCCGCCCGGTCGCCATGGAACTCACGCTCGCGACAATCGAGGGAAGCGTCGAGCTTCTGAAAAAGTCCGGCAAGGGAACGGGCGAACTTTCCGCAATGGTTTCTTCGCCTGCGGGAACGACAATCGCCGGAGTCCAGGTCCTCGAAGACGCGGGATTTCGCGGCACGCTGATGCACACGGTCGAAGCGGCGACGCTCCGTTCCCAGGCGCTAGGCAAATAAGTCCTTATGGGAAAGACTCGGATACTCATCCTTTCCGAAGAAGAGAACGAAAACGTTTCCTTCATCGAAGATGTCCTTTCGAGCGTCGGCGGATACGAAACGCAAATCTGCGAAGACAACCAGCAAGCGGCGGACATGTTCCGTCGCTTTTCGCCTGCAATTACGATTATCAATCTAGACCGCGGCTTTCCTGACGACACGGCCCGAACCTTTCGCGAAATTTCCCCGGCAGCGAGATTTCTGGGCTTTTCCCAAAACACCACGAGACGCTCCCCGTTCCAGTCGCATTTTTTCAGCGCGATTCTTTCGCCCGAAGAATTGCGCGTCCGCTTCATGACGGAAATTCTCGCTCTCAAGGGCCAGTCGGAGATATTTGCCTCCATCGACGACTCCCTGAAAAAAATCGTCGGGCACAGCGAACCCGTCAAAAGGCTCTACGATTCGATTCTCAAGGCAATCCGCAGCAAGGGAGCAACGGTTCTTATCCAGGGAGAATCCGGAGCCGGCAAGGAACTGGTCGCGAAGGCTATCGCATCCGTATCCCACAACCTGGTATCCGTCAATTGCAGCGCGATAAGCGAAAGCCTTTTCGAAAGCGAGCTTTTCGGTCACGCCCGCGGTTCCTTTACAGGCGCCATCACCGAAAGAAAGGGACTGTTCGAAGCGGCAAACGGAGGCATTCTCTACCTAGACGAAGTCGGAGACATTCCGCTCCCGATGCAAGCGAAACTTCTGCGCGCCCTGCAGGAGGGCGAAATCCGACCGGTCGGTTCCAACGAGACAAAGAAAATCAAGGTCCAGATAGTCGCCGCGACAAGCCACCGCCTAGAAGAGGAAACCGAGAACGGCTCTTTCCGAAAGGACCTGTTTTACCGTCTGAACGTCATTCCCATCGAAGTTCCCGCCTTGCGCTATCGAAAGGAAGACATTCCGGAACTGGTTCATCACTTTATCCGCGAATTTTCCCCGCGGGAATCCGTACCGCGAATTTCCGACGAGACGATGCAAGCCCTTGTGGACTACGACTGGCCGGGAAACATCCGCGAGCTGGAAAACGCCATTCATCGGGCTATCGTCCTCATGGACGGCGACGAGATTTCCTGCAAGAATATTTTCCCGAAAAAAAACGCCCGCGCAGACGTCACGCATTCGCGGCGCAGCTGGGAGAACGTCTCTTTCGACGAATTCCAGAAAATCCAGAAAGACGAGGAACGCGATTTCATCATATCGAAGATCCGGAAAAACGGAGGTTCCGTCAAGAAGACCGCCGAGGAATTCGGCATGATGCGGCAGGCGCTTTACGCCTATGCGGCCCGCATCGGTCTAGACATCAAAAGCGTCCGAAAGGAACCGCGCTAAAACGCTTCGATGCGATAGCCCTTTTCTTCCAGGAGCGTCAGGATGTTCGATGAACCGACCAGATGGGCGCTTCCGACGACGACAAAGACCTTTCGCCCCGACACCGCGAGCGAATCGACGCTTTTCGCCATCCGGGCATTTCGCTTGGCGCCAAGTTCTTCCTCGTAGGCATCGTCCGAAGTGTCCGCATCCAGGAATTTTCGAAGTTCCCGCGAATCGCCGCACTTCCAAGCCCTGGCGACGCCCACAAGCATCGAATCCGCTGTCTGGATTTGCCAAAGCGTATTTTCGAGATATTCGATTCCGAGCGAATCCGCGGTATTCGAAAAGATTCCCACCTGGGCATCCGGAGTTTCCAGGGCAAAAATTTCCTTTCCCTGGTCTTCCGCACGCAAGAGAATTTCCCGATCGATGCCAAATTCGCCCGAGAATCCCATCCGCTCAAAGACCATCGCCGAAAGCGAAAACGCAAGAAGCCAGGGCCGAAAAGATTCCAGAAGCCGCACCGGGAAGCCCCACGACGACGCAAGCGAATCGATCCGACGGAAGAGCGTATCGGGCAAGACGTCCCGTAAAAGGACATTTTCGGGGAGCGTCCCCTTTTCCCGGACAAGGCGCTCTGTCACGGCAAGCGTCGAATCTTCGTGAATATCGAGTTCCGCGGCGACAAGGGTTGCCGCATCGAGAGCCGAATCGACAACCGGAGCGAACGGATAAAAGGAGGAATCCGCCACGTGGATGCTTCCGAAGAGCCAGATGTCGGGCTGGGCATCCTTTGCGGCTTTCCAGAGCATATGCCTTTCGCCACAGGGACGTCCCTGCAGATACGCGGGAAGCGGATCGTGCCTCCTTGGACCGGCGCAGGAGAGGAATTGCACACAAAGTAACAAAAAGAGCGTTAAATGGCTAAATTTCTTCATGGTGCCTATCCGAAAGAAATTCGTCGCCTGCCCATGAGAGGAACCCGGAACGCGCAAAGGATTCCGGGACATCTTCCCGGACGCATCCCTTTCCGTCGAACGCGATTATCTTGTCCGAAAACCGCAACGCATAGTCGAGATGATGCGTCGAAAGCAGCACGGCGACATTTTTTTCCCTGGCCGTCTTTTTCAAAAGCCGAAAGAGGGTCAGAATGTTCGGAACATCCAGAAACGCGGTGGGTTCATCGAGAAGCAATACTTTCGGCTCGGACGCGAAAGCCCGCGAAAGAAACACCCGCGACCGTTCACCGTCCGACAGTTCCGAAACCCGCCTGCTTGCAAAGGATTCCAGGCCGACGCTCGACAGGGCAAGCTCTATCGCCTCGTCGTCTCGCCTCGAACGTCCGTCTAGCCAGCCGGAATAGGGAATTCTCCCTAGCGCGACAAACTCCCGGACGCTCATGCCAAAAGGAATCCGAGCCCGCGTAAAGACCGAAGCCACCAATTTCGCGCGTTCCCGCGGAAAGATGCTTTCGAGAGGTCTTCCGCACAGGAAAACTTTCCCCGACAGCGGACGGAGAAGCCCGGAAAGAGCGCGAAGAAGCGTACTCTTGCCCGAGCCGTTAGGCCCGACAAGCGACACGACCTGCATCCCCGAAAGAACGATTTCCGCCCCGGAGAAGAGAGGCTTTCCATATCCCGCCGAAAGGTTTTCCGCCCTGAGAATCGCATCAGCCATTTCCGCCTCCGCGCCGTCCCGACCGCAAAAAAATCCACAGAACGACTGGCGCTCCGACAAAACTTGTCACGCTCGACAGCGGAATTCCCGAAACAAGCCCGGAGAGTAGAGCGAGGTTTGCGCCCACAAGCGCCGAAGCGGGAATCAGAACGCGATGATTCGTCGTCCTAAAGATTCCAAAGGCGATATGCGGAGAAGCGAGTCCCAGAAAACCGATCGGTCCGCAATAGACTGTCGAACCGGCGGCAAGGAGGCTCGCTCCGAAAAGCGCAAGCATCCGAAAGAACTTCACCCGGATGCCGAGCGATTCCGCAAAGGAATCTCCGACCTGGGCCGCATTCAGATACCGAAGACACAGAACGCAGGGAATGAGTCCAAGCGCAGTCACAAGCGCAAAGCTCCCGACGCTTGAAAGCGGAACCCTCGAAAACGAACCAAGCCCCCAAGAGACAAAGCCGCGCAGCGATTCCGCGGAACTCGCCGACATAAGAAATGCGACGACCGCATCGACGAAGTAGCCGACCATCAGCCCGACAATCAGGAGCGACGCGGAATAGGCGACAAATCTTGACGCAAACAGGACGGCCAGCACGACGAGAAAAGCCCCGACCGCGGCACCGGGAACGACTCCGAGCGTCCCGTTTCCAAGTCCGGCAAGCAGAACGAGGGCGACTCCCAGGTTCGCCCCGGAACTCACGCCCAGGACAAAAGGCCCGGCAAGCGGATTTCTAAAGACGCTTTGCAGCACGAGTCCCGAAACGGCGAGCGATGTTCCGGATAAAAGCGCGGTGCATGCCTTGGGAACGCGAATCTGCCAGACGACATCCTCGACAAAAGGCTTTCCCCTGCAAAAAAGAGCGTCCCACACATCCGAAAGCTCAAGCGAAGCGGAACCGCAAAAGACCGTTCCCGCCAAAAGCAGGCAGACCGGCACCGCCAGAAGAAGCATTCCGAAAGCAGGCCGGCGCATCCAGACTATTTGTCGTTCACATTCAGGACGGACTTCGGGGACTGCCCTTTCCCGTCCGTCCGGCGATAGATTTCCGGAGCGACCCGGTCAAAGCCTTGCAGAGCGTTCAGCCAGTTGTCGTTCAGATCGCGGAATTCGATCTTTTCCAGGTGGTACTTGAACACGTCGTCCTTGATTTCGAACTGGATGAAATCCCAGCGTACAACCCCGCGGTCCTTGAAGACTTCGCGGGCGACGATCGTCGAATCGTTTTCGAAGCGATAACGGGCGCGGTATGTGTATTCGCCCGTCATCTGGTAGCGCCCCGAATCCGAGTAGGTGCGGGTGGTCCCGACAAGCGTGTCGTTCATCAGGAACTTGAGTTCCGCGTCGCGAAAAGCGTGACCGTGCGAAAGGATGGGAGTTCTCCAGTCACCGACGACGCGTTCCTTCATCGCCTTCTGGAATACCGTATCGACTTTCCAGGAATCGAAGTTGCTCTTGTCGTACTTCGCCCGCGGGACATAGCTTCCCGCCTTGATGGCTTCGCGGACGCTGTCCGCCTTGACCTTTGCCACGCTGTCGGAATTGGACTCCTTGGCCTTTGCCTTGAGCGCCGCCGAGATGGAATCCATCTTGGCTTGAATCGCCTTGCCGAAATCTCCCGGACCGCGCGTGGAGATATGCGCGGAAGATGACGAGACCCCGGCCGGAGAAGATACGACTGGCGAAGGAACCTGCGCCATGGCGAAGGTGGAAAGACCAAAAAAGGCGAGAAAATATGTACAAATTCGATTCAAGGGAAAACCTCTCTTGGCTGGAAATCTAGCAAAAAGTAAATTTGGGCTATGATTGACTATTCCCAAGTTCCCTCTCCCTGCTATGTTCTCGAAGAAAGCCGACTAGTCCGCAACCTGGAGATTCTAAAGAAAATCGAAGACTCCGCAAATGTCAAAATCATCTGCGCCCTCAAGGGCTACAGCATGTGGAGCACCTTTCCTCTCGTCGGGAAATACCTTGCCGGTGCAACCGCTTCGAGCCTGAACGAAGCGAGACTCGCCCGCGAAGAGATGGGAAAGGAAGTGCACGTTTTTGCACCGGTCTATCGGGACTCGGAAATCGACGAAATTCTCTCCCTAGCCAATCACGTCACGTTCAACAGCTTTTCCCAGTGGATGCGCTTCAAGGAAAGGACTCTCGCCCGGCACGTAAGCCCGGGAATCCGCGTCAATCCGGAATTTTCCACGGTCGAGACGGACCTCTACAACCCGTGCGGCAGGTTTTCCCGGCTAGGCGTCACCCGAAAGGAATTCCGTCCGGAACTTCTCGACGGCATCGAAGGACTACACTTTCACGCGCTCTGCGAACAAAACGCGGACGCGCTCGAAGCGGTCCTCCGGAACTTCGAGGAGCGGTTCGGAGAATGGATTCCCCAGATGAAGTGGGTGAACTTTGGCGGCGGACACCACATCACCAGGAAGGACTACGATGTCGAGCGGCTCATCCGCATTCTCCAGGACTTTCGCGGGCGCTACCCGGGCGTCCAGGTGATTCTCGAACCGGGCGAAGCGGTTGGATGGCAAACCGGAGAACTAGTCGCGACCGTCGAGGATATCGTCCACAACGAAAAGGATATCGCCATCCTGGACGTTTCGGTGAGCGCCCACATGCCCGACTGCCTGGAAATGCCCTACCGTCCGACGGTTCTCTTCGCGGGAAATCCCGGGGAAAGAAAGTTCGACTATCGCCTCGGCGGAGACACGTGCCTTGCCGGAGACATCGTCGGGGACTATTCGTTCGACAGCCCGCTCCGCGTAGGAGACCGCATCGTGTTTTTCGACATGATTCACTATACAATGGTAAAGACGACTTTCTTCAACGGCGTCCCGCACCCGAGCATCGGCATCTGGAAAGACGGAAAGTTCCATCTGGTACGCCGCTTCACCTACGAGCAGTTCAGGGACAGGCTATGACACTTGCGCATTTCGTCACCGTCACGACCCACTCGGAAAAGGAAACGCTCGAATGGGCGAAAAATTTTGCGAAGACGCTCGAGAAAGGTTCGGTCGTCGCCCTGTACGGGACGCTCGGCGCGGGAAAGACCGTCGTGAGCCGCGGAATCTGCGCGGGCCTCGGATTTACCGGGCAGGTCAATTCCCCGACCTACACGATTGTCCACGAATATCCCAATCCGGGAATGCCACTCTACCACCTGGATCTTTACCGCCTGCCGCCCCACGCGGATCTCGAGGAAATCGGCGTCGATTACTACATGTCGCAAAAGGGCGTCACTCTCGTCGAATGGCCCGAACGCCTAGACGATACGTCGGGCATAACCCACCGTCTTTCGATTTCAATCGAAAACGGGGACGCGCGAAGGATAACCGTCGAAATCAATTCGCCGAGGTAGAATCCGTCGATTTTGCTGGAACCTCTTCCGAAAGCCTTTCCGCAAAGGCCGTTTCGAGGGCGTTCCACTCCGTCGCGTCTTCCGCGGAAAGGAGCAGCGGCTTCCTGAATTTTCGCATCGCCGAAAGAGCCTTTGCCGTATCCGCCTCGCGCAGAGAGGCGCGGACATCTTCCAATATGTATTCCTGCGTACTTTGCAAGTCCTGGATGGCGCCCAGGCGAATGACGCGCAAGCTGTCCATGTCGTTTGGGACATAGCTCAAGTTCCAGGTGCTGTCGTAGCAGGTCTTCGCGGCATGCAGGTCGCCGCCGTCATAGAGAAGCGCGCAGCGGGCAAAGAGCTCGGCGCTTTCCCGTTTCGTGTGCTGGTAATACTTGTAGCCGCCAACGATCGCGCCGATAATCACGAGAAGGACCAGCGCGTCCTGCCACCCGATGAATCCCGAGATTTCCACCTTTTTCTTGCCGTTCTCGGAACCTTCCTCGTCATCCTCGTCCAGCGGATTTTTCTTTCCCATGATATTGATAAAGCTAAGCATAGTCACTCCTGTTTTTTAAAACGCCCGGAAAGAGCCTTGAACGCCTCCGCATACAGGTAGATTTGCCTGAGGAGGCTAGCGAAACCGTTCGCCCGCGTCGGGGAAAGCCCGGTCTGCAGACCGATCCGCTGGAAGAAAGCCGGATCCGCGGCGAGGATTTCGTCCGGAGTCCGGTTGTCGTAGATTTTTAACGCCAAGGCCCCGAGACCGCGACTTATCAGCGGATTCGCCGCACCGACTTCCGTGTCCATGTGCAGATGCAGAACGCCGTCCGCAAATTCCGGAACGAGAAACATTTTCGAAGCACAGCCCGAGACGAGAAACTTTTCGTCCCGCAACGCGGGATCCATCCCCGGATACTCGCGGGCGAGCTTCAGCAGATATTCCCACTTGTCGTCCTGCGACGCAAAGCCCGCAAAGACCGAACGGATTTCATCTTCAACTTCCTGAATGCTTTTCATCGATAGAGCCTTCAAATAAAGAACGAGCGCATTTTCCAGAGAAGACGCGGAGAGGCGGAAAGAACCGTCCAGAAAATGCGGAACAGCGTTCTTTTCTCCTCGGGAACGGACGCAAGACGGTGAGCGGCGCGGTCAAGCTCCGCATCGGCGATGCCGGCAAAGCCTTTCTTTGCGCGGTGGTAGTTCCGGTGGGTCTTTCCCTGTACTTTCAACCAGCGAAGATACGCTTCCCTTTCGATTGCTCGGCGTTCCGCATCCGAAACAGCGGAAAGCCACTTCATGGCGCACTCCGCGGCTATCTTTCCGCTTTTCAGCGCTTCCACTATCCCGGAACGGCTGATGGGGTTTACCGTACTCGCCGAATCTCCCGCCTTGAACACGCCAAGCGCGGCGACGGCGCGCTCCGACTGCCCACACGGAATCGCGCCACCGTGGATAGCGAGAATCTTCGCTTCGGGAAATTCGCTTGCGATGAACTTCCTGAGCGTTGCAAGCGGCGGGCGATCCTTCAGGAACTCCCTGCCGCCGACGAGACCGATGTTCACGGTCTTTCCGTCCCGCGGGAAAATCCATCCATAGCCGCCGGCAAAGTATCTTTGCCCGAAAAACAGCTCGATGCGGTTTTCGTCGTGGGGAAGGTTTTCCGCAATGGCGAAGACGGCGGATTCCAGATCGAAGCTTCCGTTTTCCAGAGATTCGAGTCCGGGAACGCCGCGCGTGATTTTCGCTCCCGGTCCCGTCGCGTCGATAACGGTACGGGACTTGAGAACGGCGGTTTCTCCTTTTGCGAAAACGAAAACGTTCCAGGTTCCATCCGGATTCCTGCCGATTTTTTCGACAGAATCCTCGAAATGGCATTCCACGCCTTTTTCCGCGGCCTTTTCCGCCATTTCGCGGTGAAACATGGCGCGGTTCAGAATCAATCCGCAGTCTTTTTGGAAATACCCCACGCGCGTCATGTCCGGCGACGTAAAATAGACCCCGTCGAGATGCTTTCTCACCCAGGATTCGTCCGGTTTCCAGTAGCGGGAAAAGATTTTTCTCGAAACCGCTTCGGCGCAAGGCACGGGTTCCTTCCACGGAGACTTTCTATCGAGGAGCAGCACGGAAAGGCGCCCGGACGACTCCTCTTGGAGACGGTTCGCGGCATAGAGGCCGGCAGGACCCGCACCGCACACGATCACGTCGTAAAATTTCTTCAAATAATGCGCCATGGCGTGTAAAATAGCTTTTTTGCGAACAGGTCCCATCTTTTTTTTATCCGAAGGCCGTTTTTTAATTTATTTTAGAGTGGTCAAAATTTTGTTTGGACTCTTAAAAAGGAAACGAAATGAACATGCACTTTCATTTGAAATCCAAGTTCGGCGTCTTGCTGTTCGCCACCCTCGCAGCCAGCGCCTTTGCGCAGCAGACCGACTGGAGCGGCAAGAACATCGACGTTTCTCTCCGCGACAAGCGAATCGACGGATTTAATTTCGAAAACGCGAAAGCGGTCAAGAACGTGACCAACTTCCAGCGCGCGAACGCGACATCCCAGCCGGTTTCTTTCCGCGGGGCGGACCTGCGCGAGGTTGGATTCCAGAACGCCGTGATGAACAACCCGGATTTTCGCGAAGCCAATCTGGAAAACGCCATTCTTTCGGGAGCAGACCTCCGCGGATCCGATTTCAAGGAAGCGAACCTGAAGGGGGCAAACCTCTACCGCGCGACCCTCCTCGATTCGAGATTCCCCAAGGCCAACCTGGAAAACGCCCGTCTGGACGCGATGAAGGTCTCGGACCAGGCGGACTTTTCGAAAGCGAACCTCAAGAACGCCTCGTTCATCGATGTCGATCTGACCCAGGCGGACTTCAGCGATGCCGATCTGACCAACACGAACTTTTCCCGTTCCCTGATGGGGGCAGCGAACCTTTCGGACGCGATTATCGTCAAGACGGACTTCACCGCGTGCAACCTGATCAACGCGGACTTTGGCGGCGTGGAACTCCGCGACGTGAACTTCACCAAGGCGGGTCTTTCCAAGGCTGACTTTGGCGGAACCAAGTTCATCAACGTGAACATGCAGAGCGCGGATCTTTCCCTCACGAACTTCAACGACGTTGACCTTTCCAAGGTCCAGCTGCAAAAGGCGTCCTTTGCGCAGTCCACCGTCAAGAACATGAAGTTCAGCGGACAGGATCTTTCCGGTGTCGTCTTCGACAAGGGAACCGTCACGAAGAGCGAATTCGAAAAGGCCAAGATGAACAAGGTCTCGTTCTTCGACGGCGAAGCGAGCAAGAGCATTTTCCGCGGCGCCATTATGCAGAAGGCCATCTTCGACGGCACCTACGTGTTCAAGGACATCTTCGACAACGCCGACCTGACAAAGGCGAACTTCTCGAACTCCACCATCAACCGTACGAGCTTCGACCTCGCCAACCTGACCGGCGCGAACTTCTCCGGCGCAAAGCTCGAAAAGGTCACGTTCCTGAACGCCAACATGCAGAACGCGAAATTCGACGCGGACACCAAGATGGAAGACGTCGATTTCTCGGGTGCCGATCTTTCCAACGCCCACATCGAAAAGTTCACGGCGAAGAAGGTCATCTATGACGCCAAGACCAAGTTCCCGGCGGGCTTCGAACCGCGTCAATACGGTTTCACCAAGCTCGGCGAAAAGGCGGCAAGCGTCACTGTCGAAAAGTCCGCTACCCAGGACCAGCCGAAAAAGAAGAAAAAGCGCAAGAAAACGGCAGACGACGCCGCGGGCATCTAGCGTTTTTTAGATTTTGACAAAAGCTGTCACTTTTTCAAGGTGGCGGCTTTTTATTTTTAAACCATGCCAAAAAGAGAAACCGAATTTGTCTGTTCCGAATGCGGCGAAGTTTCGTCGAAATGGGCGGGAAAATGCCCGCATTGCGGATCCTGGAGTTCGCTTGTCGAGCGCACCGTGGAAAACAAGCAGGCTCATCGAGGCCTGGGAAAGAACGCCCTGGACGCCGAAGGGCTTTCCGGGATTCCCCGAAAGATGTCGGAAATCGAAACGACGGCGACAAGACGTCTGAGCACGGCCATTCCCGAATTCGACAGAACGCTCGGAGGCGGACTCGCGCCGGGTTCCTTCATTCTTATCGGAGGCGATCCGGGTATCGGCAAATCGACGCTCGTGTTGCAGACGCTTTCGACAATGGCCGCTGCCGGAGTCAAGGCACTCTATGTCAGCGGCGAGGAAAGCGCGGTGCAGGTCAAGCTGCGGAGCGAACGGCTCGGTGTCTCGGGAAGCGACCTGTTGCTCCTGTGCGAAACGAATCTCGACCGCATTCTCGAAAAGGCCAAGGCGATTCAACCCGAAATTCTCGTCATCGACTCCATCCAGACGATTTACAACGCGGACTTGCCGGGAACGCCGGGAAGCGTCTCGCAGCTCCGGGAATGTACACTTTCGCTGATGGTTTTCGCCAAGAACACGGGATGCATCACCATTCTCGTCGGACACGTGACCAAGGACGGGCAGATCGCCGGGCCGCGGATTCTCGAACACATGGTCGATACGGTCGCCTATTTCGAAGGGGACCGCAACAACCAGTACCGAATCCTGCGCACCATCAAGAACCGCTTTGGCGCAACGGACGAGATAGGCGTTTTCGAGATGACCTCCAAAGGACTCGAAAGCGTGAGCAATCCGAGCAAGATTTTTTTGGACGCGACGAACAGGAACGCTCCGGGAAGCGTCGTGAGCTGTACGATCGAAGGCTCGCGCGCAATGCTCTTCGAAACCCAGGCTCTGGTCAACCAGTCGAGCTATGCCGTAGCGCAGCGCGTCGCCGCGGGAATCGACCCGAAGCGCCTTACCATCATTCTCGCCCTGCTCGATAAGTTCGGAGGCATCCCGCTCGGCAATTCCGACGTTTTCGCAAGCATCGCAGGGGGGCTCAAGATTTCGGACACGGGAACCGACCTCGCCCTTGCTCTTGCGCTTGTCGGCAACCATCTGGGAATTGCGCTGCCACCGCATACAATCGTCATTGGGGAGCTCGGACTTTCGGGAGAAATCCGCTCCGTGAGCCAGACGGATCTGCGCATCAAGGAAGCGGAACGGCTAGGCTTTGAACGGATTATCCTGCCCGCTGCCGCCAAGGTTTCCAAATCGTCAAAAATTGAAATTATCCGGTTTGGACGCCTGGAAGAGGCGGTCGAATTCGTGAGAAACGGAATTTAGAGCCTAGTTGAGAGTGGAATGTGGAGAGTGAAGAGTTGAGTGTTTGCTAAGCGATCTGCAAAGCCTTGTACGATAAACGGTCATCCTGGAGCGCGGTCAGAGCCTAGAGCTTGGAGCTTAGATCTGGGTTTCGCAGACGTTTAGGTTCAAATGTAAAGCGGATCGCTCTGCGTCTCTAAGCTCTAAGTTCTCCCGACTAAACTCTGGCACGCCCCTCGCCGGGCAGGCCAAACAGGTCGCTCTGCGTCTCTAAGCTCTAAGTTCTGCTAACTAAGCTCTGAATCCCTCGTACCGTTTCCCTAAAACTTAAACGTCCTCCCTTTCAAACACCTGGAAGAGGCAGGCATAGTCGTCCTTTTCCGATTTTTCGGCGCGTTCTTCGCAGAGCAGTTTCCAGTTTTCTCCAAGCGGAGGCATCAGGACATCGCCATCGACATGGGCAAGGACGCGCGTCAGGTAGAGCCTTTTGGCAAAAGGCAACGCCGCGGCATAGACGTTCGCGCCACCGATGACAAAGAGTTCCGTTTCGCCCGATCTTTCTGCGAACTGAAATCCCGCGGAAAGGCTTTGCACGACAACGCATCCCGGAGCGTCAAAATCCGGGTTTCGGGAAAGAACGATACTTGTCCGATTCGGCAGTGGGCGTCCGATGTCTTCGTAGTTTTTGCGTCCGAGCAAAATGCAATGCCCGGATGTAATCGCCTTGAATCGCTTCAGGTCCTGCGAAAGATGCCACGGCAAATGGCCATCCTTTCCGATGACATGGTTTTCCGAAACCGCGACAATGATGGAAACGAGCATTTTTACTCCACGTCGAACATTTTACCGGGCAAGACATGGCGACGCTTCGCCCCGAGAACTTCCAGGACAACCTTGCTTTCGCCGCCCGCAAGCCGCGTCACAATCGTAACTTTTTTTAGCGTTCCCGGCAATTCGCTAGAAGCGTCCGAGTATTCGAGCTCCGTCTCTGCGACAGCTCCGCTTACGGGAACGGTCATCCGAACGATTCGCTTTTTTTGCGCCGAATAGAAAAGCGTCGGCTTTGACGCGTCCTTCGGCGTTATTTTCCAGAGGGAGCCTTCCGCCACGGGAGAGCTGTAGTCGTCGGGATTTCCCATCTGCCGATTCACGTCGGCGGGATTCTCTGCGGGAATGTTTGTCGCGGGGAGCGTTTTTCCCGTTTTCAGGTCGGTAACCCTGATGCGGGAACCGTTCTTCACGATTTTCATCTGCATCATGCGAGATTTTACCGTCGTCGCCGACTTGGAATTTCCCGCCTGGATGACCGTCGTCTCCACGGTTTCCGTTCCGCCCGGAAGCGTCACCGTGGTGCGCATCCGAATCTCGCAGGTATCCGGGAAAGCGGACTTTTTCTGGTTGTCGAAGACCGCGTTTAAATCCAGCGCGAAAGCGCTCCCGAAGGCAAGATTTACCACTGCAACGCAACAAAAGAACTTTTTCAGATAAAGCATAGAATCCTCGTTTTAGTTTTCCTTCACATCCGAAAGCCTTGTCGTTTTGATATTTCCATCGACCCGGAGAACCAGGTAGGTCGCGGACAGGTCAATGCCTGTCCAATCCACCGGCAGGAATTTTTCCCCGGCGGAAAGGGTTCCCCGAAAAATCGATTTCACGGGAAGACCGATGGCGTTTACCAAGTCGAGGGAAAGCGTCGCCGCGCCTTTCAGCGAAAGCAGGATGCCTTCCGGGCTGCGAGCAATCCGGAAGGTTTCATCGACCGCGTTTTTTTCGAAGGCTTCGGAAGGTTCGCCCGGCGAGCGAGCGCTTGTGGGTTCCGCGACAGGAAGCGTTTCGGGCCAGACGGGAATTTCTCCGTAGATCCGGTTTCCGAGCGAATCGAAGATGCCGATTCCGCACGCCTCCGCTTCCCTTGCGCCAAGACCAAAATGGCTCGGATCGTCATCGGCGTTCCACGCAGAAGCCCACCCCGAAAGATGCAGCGTAAAGTTTACCGGAAGAGCCGTCCTGTTCCCCGCTCCGACCGGATGCGCGCAATGGACGTTCACCGCATAGCGACCCGCGCCAAAGTTTTCCAGTTCCGCGGAGAGGCATGTTCCCAAATGGTTCACTTCAAGAACCGGGAAAAGCCCGTCTTCGACATAGAAGTAGTATTGCAAGTCGAAATTCTTGAGCGCGACGCTTCCGAGGTTCTCCACCGCGATATGGATTTCGCTCGCCAAGCGGTCGTCCCGAACGTCGGACGCCACGGCGCGGGCCTTGGGCAAGGCGGATGTTTCGTCTTCCATCTCGGCGCAGGAGCCTCCGACGAGATTCCTGTCCGCATCCAGGACAACGATTCCCCTGTCCGCGGCAAAACCTGTTGCACCGTCCGCGGCAAAAGAAGGATCGTCTTCCGCATTCCACGGAGACCAGTCCGAATTGAAAATTCCGAAATGCGGTCCCTGCCCGCCAAAGGAAGAATCGCGCGGCAAAAGGACATCCCCGCCGAAATCCCATTCCGCGTATCCGGTGCGGGCGCTCTCGGCATGAACGGAAAGGGCTGAGCCGTCCTGGGGATAGAACGCTTGCGCTTTCACCGAAAGAGGATCCTCGCCGCGGAAATAGTAGCGGACGGAATAGCCTTCGATTTTTCTGTCGGAGACATTCACCAGGCGAATCCTCGGGCGGAGCATGGAACGGTCGGGGAATCCTTCGTAGCGGACGCTCGTCCTTACCTTTGCCCCGGCATCCATTTCGGGGGCCTTGCCGAACTTTCCCCAGGCAAGCATCGACGCGGAAACGTCTCCCGACACAAGCGCTATCCCGCCGATTTCGACATTCTCCGGGAATTCGAGCGAGAGTTCATGCAAGCCAGCGGATAGCGGAATCGAGACGCCTTCAAGCGGCACCGCGCGCCACGCCCCGGAAAGCGAAAGATTGCCGGAAAGGCGCACCGGACCTTCGCCAAGGACCGCATTCGCTGTGGAGCGGTTTGCGGAACGGGCATAGGCAACAAGCCGGTAGTTTCCCGCCCGCGGAACGGAAACCGAGAAAGAAAGGCGCGACTTGTCCGCATGGGAAACAAAGTAACGGTTCCCGGCGACTGCGCAAGAAAATTCAGGCGAGAAGCCGCTTCCGATTGTCAAGTCTTTCACAAGGATGACTTCCGACTCTTCGCCGCCTTCCGAAACGGCAAGCGAAAGCGCGGCGATTTCCGCCTCGGAGAGAGCCTTTGTGTAAAAGCGGATGTCGGCGACATTTCCGATATAAGAAGGATTTCCGCCCAGAGAGAAAACGCCGTACAGTTCGCGTTCCGCAAAAATTCCTCCCGGAACGGACCGGGCGAGTTCCCCATCGACATAGAAACGGACCGCAACCGAATCCACAGCCACCGCCACATGCGCCCAGGATTTTTCCATCGGAAGGACATCTCCCGAAAGCCAGGAATTTTTCCCTTCGGAAAGCCGCAGCGAGCGTCCCTTTTGGAAAAGCTTTATCGAAAGTCCGCCGGTTCCTTCAAAGGAAAACAGCTCGTTCCACAAATCCGCCGAGTGTCCGCGCTTTATCCGGGCTTCCCAGGTATAGGATGTCGCGCTTCCCAAATCGACCTTTCCCGCGCCCCTTGCCATGTCCGAACTTTTTCCCAGATAGATTCCGGCATCGCTCTGCCAGGGACTTTTCACAGGCGAGAGATCGAGATGATGCCCCGTTCCCGAAAACTCGTGCGCGACATTTCCGGCCCCTTCCCGCACGGGATACCACAGGGCAAGTCCCGTCGGATAGGGATAGAGAGGTTCCGAAACAAAGTTTCTTTCGCTTGCATTGTGCCCGAAATCCTCGATGCGAAGGTTCAAGGAAAGCCTGCACCTGAAACATTCGGAAAGCCGCTTTCGCGAAAGGCGGATGCCCGCAGAAAGGTTCCCCGCGGAATCCAGGAGCAAGGTGAAGTTTTCAAGCGGAAATCCGCCAAACGAAGCGGAAACCTTCGCAAGCGCAATGCCCGATTCCGCATCCCGAGCCTTGGCCTCCACGGTAAAGACGCGGTCAAGGACATCCGATGAATCGCGGACGTCCCAGCTTTCCACGACAGGACGCGCCGAATCCGTATAGACAAGCGGACCGGCTGTCTGGATTTCATCGCCTAGGACCGAACGGCTCCAAAAACGGCTTTCGTAAACGCCGCCCGCAATTTTCCCGAGAGAACCGTTCCCCGATCTTTTCGCCCCGTCATAGACGACCGTGTCCGAATTTTTTGCGGAAAGTTCCGCTCCGAGCCTGCCCTCGGAATAAAGGGAGAGCGTTCCCGAACCGGGATGGTTGCAGGAAACCCCGTAGGACATGTATCCGTTGTCAAGTCCGAGCCAGAGGGAATCCTTCGGGAGTTCGCAGACAAATCCAGCGGGAACGGTCAACGCCCGGGCCACGGCGGAAATCCGAATTTCGCTTCCCTTTCCAGCCGTATCGCTGAGCGGCACAAGGAACACGTAAGCGGTGTCGATTCCCGAAGAACGCCTCGGAAGCGTCACATGGGCAAAGCCTTTTTCGTCTAGCGAGTAGTCCAGCCTTGCCGCCGGAGTTCTGTCGTCCTTGTCGTTCCATAGCGAATCGTCATCGACATACAGATTGAACTCCGCTGTTCCCCGGACATTCAGCGTCCGCTCCGAGACCCGGGCCACTTCCGGGAGAACTTCGATTCCCGTTTCGGGAATGTCCGCAAAACCGGAAGGCAACGCGGCGAACACGGAAAAGCTCCTCGTCTCCGCGGATAGCAGCAGGTATTCCCACTTGCCCCTCCCCGGATAGCAGCCGTCGGAATCCCACGCTCCGCATGTCGCCGCTTCTGCAGACGCGCCCGAAACGGCAGCGCGACCGTCCGCTTTCAGGTAGCCGTATAGCGCATGTTCCAGCGGCACAAACTTTTTCTTTTCGAAATCGATTTTGTAGAGCCTGATCGTCTGCGGCGTGACATTTCGCGCCTCCATTTCCGCGCGGGAAATCCGCATCTGGATGCGCGGAAGCCTTGTCGAATCCTTGAACGCCATCGCCGGCAAAACTTCCATGACGGGACCCGAGAGCGGCATGTCGCCAAAGACTTCGAACGGATAATCGTCCACCTCGGCGGTCCGAACCGTCACATCCTTGCGTTCTTCCATCGCGTTTGCCGGGAACGAGACGGACAAATCGCCGAACAGCGACCGGACGGAACTTTCCTTCTCCGCCTCGACATCCGCACCGACATAAAGATCGTAATCGCTGTAATAGAGGTTCCCGCCTTCGCCCCACGAAAGCAGGAACTGCGTATTTCCCTGGAGCCGGTTCGCGTCGAACCAGGCGAGCCTCTGGAAACCCGAACGCTCCGCGACCGTATTCATGACGGTATAATACACGCCGTCTTTCAGATAGGACAGACGATACTTCTCGCCCGCCTTGAGGTTCGCCGAAAGTTCCACCAGCTCCTTCGGACGCGCGACCCGAATGTCCTTCGCCGCCTTGAAGCGAATGATCCGATCCTTTCCGTCTTTTTCCCCGGAGACGGTAAAATGCGAATGCTCCGAAGAATCGAGGTGCAAGAGCGAGACACTGTCCGCCAAGGGATCCTTCATCCAGGAGTCGAAATTTCGGGAAAAATACTTCATCGGCAGGGAAACGGACTTTGTCCGGGAAGGCACACGGCGAACGCTGTCCGCGGATTCCCGATAGATGCGGCTTTTCACGAGCGTATCCTGCGCCGGAATCAAAAGCCTCGTGGAATCCTCGCTGAACGTTCCATACGCGGAATCGCCGAGGCGCAAATCGAAACTCGAAAGCGTGATGCCGTCAAAAGCCGGCGCGTTCCTGATTTTCGATACGGTATCCAGCGGGATGTAAAAATACCCGTTTTCGTAATCGGCGGATTTCGGCCTTAACTGTAAATTGGACAGGGCGGCATGGGACGCCCCGACGGAATCCCGGAAATAAAACCAGGTGGGAATCGGCGCCCGCGCAGGCGAGTTCACGACATTTCGGATGAAACCGTTTTCGGTGTAGAGGTTCAGCCAGTCCGCGTCCGTAAAGTCGCGCAGATAATGGTGCAGCTTCGATCCGCCTTCGTAGTATTTGTAACAGCCGGCGGAACCGTTCACGTATCCTACCGATTCTCCGCAAGGCTTGCCCGATGCCGCGACTTCCGAACGCCAGCCGGAATCGTTCGGAAAAGAAACTTCCACCGGATGCCCCGTGTTCCACTTCTTGTTCCGCCCGACAAGGAAAGCCGCGCTCCCGTGCGCAAACAAGGGGGTCCGAACGGAATCGCCGAGGCTGGTCAGGGACACCTGGCAGCGGGGCGCGTTGCCGTAGGCCGCGTCAAGATTTGTCGTCGCCGAATAATCGCAGGCAGGACTGCTTCCCAGCGCCGTCCCCAAGGCAAGTGCCTGGAAATAGTCGTCCGGATTTTTCGGACCGTAGAACTTCATGTCGAAATAGGACGGGTACATATACGACGGATTTTCGTCGGCGAAGAGGAAGACGTTCTTTCCGCCGGAGAGAACGTCCGCCGGAAGGAACGGCAGATACTGCATCTCGTAAGGCGTGAGAAGCCCGTAAGACTTGTCGCACTTCCAGTCGGTCCCGTCAAAATACGACCCGAGGAAAGACGTTCCGCAGCTGCCCGAAAGCGCAGCCCAGTAGCCGTCCGAACCCGTCCCGAAAACCGTCTTGTTCGCATGGTCGAAACGAATCGTCCGGTTGACCAGATTGTCCATGCCGAAAGGCGCGTCCCAGTAGGAGTCGGGGATGGTCAGCCTGATAGAAAAATTCATTTTTCGAAAACGCTTATTGCCACAATGATCCGGATTTATCTTATCCTTGTTAGAAAAAAAATTGTTTTCCGAATTCCCTATCAACTCCACCTGAAATAGATTCCTGTTTGGATTATAATTATCCGATGAGACAATTTTATCATTCCCATCTCTCTTATATTCACATTGCGAATTTTCAGGCGCATCCATTTCAAGATTTGCGGAACAAAGACCAGCATTTGCCGCTTGAAACAGCCTGTATCCTCCATCTCGAGGCTTGGGGATAAAGTTATTTTCCGAGAGAGATATATCCGTCAATTGCCAAATAGCCTCTTCTTTCAACCGATTAAAAGTTTTTTCTCCCTCCCATTCGTTTTCTGCCCTGTATTTTTCCCATACTTCCCGAGTTATGGCGAACATGTCCAAAGCAGAGGTTTTGTCATAATTGTAGCCATATTTTTTAGCGGCCCATTCATTTATTCCAATATCAAAAAAGCGAGCGACCGTATTAAAAGTCAAATCAATCGCCCTGATAAGAGGTTGGTTCTGCCTATCAACAACCTCACATTTAAAATCGGAACAAGATTCGATATGCCGGTCTATTTTATAGAGTAAAACCAAGTCCAGCCGTTCCCGATGCCGCTTGATAGCAAGGCTGAACCGTTCGGGAGCGTAGCCGTAGATTTTCTGCGTCCCGGAAACGTCCATGTCAAGCGAGACGCCTTGCCGCTTTTCCCTCGGGAGATATTTCGCGGCGATATCCGCCCGGACGAGATAGTCGGGGACAGGAACGTAGCGGTGCCTGTCTTCATCGTCAAACGCCTCGGCGACGGCCAGGTTCACCGCGTTCGAAGAATCCCGGAGCATTTTTCGCAGGGAAACGTCAAAGCTTGCCGACCTGGATTTTTTGCGCCCCTTCTCGCCAGCCTCGCTTGCCGAAAGGACCGCCCGGTAGGTTCCCGGCTTCACGGGGATTCCCGCGGAATCCGTCGCATCCCAAAGGACCGAGTAGGCTGTCCGTCCGGAACTTGCGCGCGTATAGGCGGAATCGAGCAGCCTTTTTACCGGATTTCCCTTTGAATCCGTAATCTCCGCCGTCACCCAGGCATCCCGGTATAAAATCCCATACGGAATGTTCAAGGATCCGAGCGTGTACAACATTTTCTCGCCCAAGTCGGACGTCGCCGTATCGGAAGCGCTTTCCACAATGTAAAATTCGGGAATTTCCGGGAGGGAGATTTCCATTTCGGGCAGGGTCAAAAACACGGTCGTATCCTTCAAGACAACCTGGGGATTCGCCGTCGTATTTTGCACGACTTCGATATGCAGGGTCGCGTTTCCCTCCGCGGGGTAGGATTTTGTCGAAGTGGTTCCGTCCCAGACAAAATGCAGTTCGTAGGCATCGGGAGAAACCGTCCAGCCTGTCGTCCAGGGATTCACGGCAGAAGAAATTTCCGCCCCCATAAAGGCGAAGCCGCTTTCCGAACCCGCCCCGAAGTAAACCGGCAGGGATTCGTCGCCCGCAAGATTCAAGAGGCCGACATGAAACGCTTTCGACGCGCGCATCGCGACATGCCCGCTCTCGCCGAAAAGGAGCATCACGCTGTCGGCTGCGGAAAGCGGTTTCCATACCGGGTAAGCGGAAAGGCTCGCTTCCACTTGCGAAAACACCGGCGACGCGTTCAACATGCCGCCGCGGACCGAACAGCCCCTCGAAGCGTTTCCCCGCCCGTCAAAGGCGAGGCAAGCCTCCCCGAAACCTTTTGAATCATAGCTTACGGCAACGGTATCCGCCGCAGGGAGCCCCTTCCACCGCAGATGGTAGAGACCGTCCCGCTCGTAGAACCAGACGCCCCTTTCCGCTGCCGTATCTGCCGGTTCCCCGTAAAACGAACTTGCGAACGCCCGTTCCGATGTCCTGTCGAAAATGCCCGCGCCCTTCGAATCCTCGGCATAGACGCGCAAGAAGTAGTCCCCGTCGAAGCTCCCGGCAAGGCGGAGCGACACGTCCAGCGAATCCTTCCCCACTTCCAGGGCGGACGGGGAGAGCGAAAGTACGACCGACCGCGAGGAATCCTCCCCGGCAAAGCCGTCGAGCGTCACCAGGACGGAATCCGAGCGCCACCCGCAGTCCGCGCAGGAGCGCGTCGAAAGCTCGATCCAGACCTTCGATTCCGAGAAGCCGACATTGTGCAGGTAGCCGAGCACGCCTTCCGCACTCTGGGAAGACCTCGAAATGTTCGCGCTGTCCCTCGAACGGTTCGGCGACACGACGGCAATACGTTCCGACTGCCACGCGTCCGAACCGTCCATCCGGTAGCGGAGCCGGTAAACCGTGGAATTTTCGGCGTCCGCGGAAGCCGGCGGAGCGACGCCGACAATGGGAACGTATTCGGACTGCAGGTATTCGTCGTCCGAGGCAGGCGAAACGATGGTCGGGTAGCGGTCTCCCACGTGGAAGAGGTCCGTGCGGATTCCCGCATTGCCCGCTG
>CAVGIM010000016.1:0-49394 GCA_963629575.1 Candidatus Methanomethylophilaceae archaeon | reverse complement strand
GATCTAAGCTCCAAGCTCTAGGCTCTGACCGCGCTCCAGGATGACTGTTTATCGTACAAGGCTTTGCAGATCGCTTAGCGAGCAACTCCACCCTCCACGCTCAGCCAGTCTCCGACTTCCGCTTTTTTCGCAAGAGGCGAATCTTTTCGAGAAGCGGGGAAAGCAGATCGTGACGCTTGGCGTGCAAAAGGCCGAGGACGAGGTAGAAAACGGACTGCTCGAAGAGACGGAGAAGATCCGGGGAGACTTCCGTAAAGGACGCTCCGATGTTCTGGATCTTTAGCCAGGCGGGAATCGCGTATGTCGAAGGGAAGAACGCTCCGCAGATGCGCAGCCATGAGGGCATGTTCCCCTGGGGCCAGCTGAAACCGGAAACGAACAGCACGAGAATCGGAACGCAGGCAAAGAACAGAAGCGCGGTCTCGCGATGCTTGAAAAATTGCGCCATCCACATTCCCATATTGACTGTCGCTCCAAAGAAAAGAATTCCGAATACGAGAACGAGCCTCATGTCTCCGCGGTCTGGGAAGCCGAAAACATGGTAAACCACCAGCTTGTAAAAGAAAAGCGCAACGAGGTAGTGCAGAATGAACGCCGTGGAACGTCCAAAATAACGCAGAAGCAGCGGGGCGCTTTCTGTCTCCTCGCAACCTTTCAGATAGTGAAAGTGCCTGTTCTTGCGCGGGCCTCCCATGACTCCGATCCCGACAAGGCATGTCTGTTGCAAGATGATCATCAGCACGGCGGAAACCGCGTAGATGCCGTAGCCGCCGGACTGGTTGAACATTCGGAAAAAACGGGTGGGAATCGGATCGCGAATCGCTTTCGCTTCGGCGAGAGTCTTGCCGTTTGCGACGATGCGCTTGACCTGTACGGTTGCGCCCAGGGTCCCCGCCGCCGTGGCGAACGCCGTGGCGACATTTCCGTAGAGAAGGATGAACGCTCCGTGCGCATAGACGCCGACCGAAACGTTGTTTCCCTTGCGGAGGTCCGCTTCCAGGCCTTTGGGAATTTTCATGTAGCCGTAGATTTCCTCGTTCGCGATGGCGAGTTCCGCGTCGCGTTCGTTGCTGTAAATGGCGACAACGGAATCTTCCTGCATGGACGACGCCATTCGAATCAGTTCGCGGGACATGGCGGAACGGTCTAAATCGACGATGGCGACCGGGGCCTTGTTGGCGACTTCATGGACATAGGGAAACGGATAGTAGAACGAGTAGAGGACGACGCCGGCGACGACTATCAGCATACAGGCCGGATCGCGGAGCATCGTCTTCCATTCCGTGAGAGCGATGCGAAAAAACTGTCCGACGCGTTGCCTCATTGCAGAGCCTCTTCCTTTTCGACTGTTTTCGGAATTCGAATGCGAAGCGTAAAGATGGCGAGCAATGTCCAGAACAGAAGTTCCCCGCA
Organism: Candidatus Methanomethylophilaceae archaeon; assembly: GCA_963629575.1. Lineage (GTDB taxonomy): Bacteria > Fibrobacterota > Fibrobacteria > Fibrobacterales > Fibrobacteraceae > Hallerella. Next base: position 47,981 of record CAVGIM010000016.1, on the reverse strand, counting down.
AAGGATTTCAAGCGAGTGAAACGCTCGGGCTATCCCGATGTGCCCGATAAAGAATGCCGACTGGAGCTGCATGAAGTGCGTAATCGGCAGGACAAAGGCCCAGGCGCGAAGTCCGAGCGGCATGGCGAACAGGGGAAACGTCTGGCCGCAAAAGGCGAACGCCGGGCCGCCGGCGACCGCTGCGGTGCTGAGAGCGATTCGCATTTCGCCGATGAATCCGACAAAGGCGGCTCCTGCGGCAAGGCATGTACCGACCATGGCGTAGATGCCGCAGACAAGAACGGCTAGGTCGATTTTCTGGAGTGCGGGCATTCCCTTTCTCGCGATGAACATCAAAACGACCATTTCCGTTCCAAGAACGAGAAGGGCGGGCAGAAACCGTCCGAAAAACGCGGCGACCGTTGATTTCCCGGCAGCGTCAAACCATTCCCGGACGCGCTTTTCCCGAATCGGGTAGGCGAATAGATAAGCGCCGAAAATCATCGAGATGACATGGAAAAACGCGGCGACAAGCCCGATTCCCAAAAAACGCTCGTAGTTTCCTGTCGGATTTCCGACGATGTGAAGCTCTGCCGTGACAGGCGGCATGACCGCGTTCTTGACAAGCAGGGCGCCTTGGGTTCCGATGGCTGTCCGCAGATCGTTGGTGACAAGCTTGCTCGTGAGCAGGGACTGCCCGTTGGTATAGACCGTGATTATCGGGGTTTCCAGGCGGAGCGCATTCTTTTCGAGTTCCGGCGGAATATGGAGAAACGCATAGATCTCTCCGCTGCGCATGGCCGCCGCGCATTCCGAGATGCTCTTGCAGCGCTTGGCGATTCTTGTCGTCGGGGTGGCGTCAATTGCCCGCAACAGCTTTCCCTGCAAGTCTCCACCGCTTTCCGCGACGACTCCGATTTCCAGATGGCTAGGCGTTTCCGCCGAAAAGAGGGAAAGGATCCCGAGGCTAAGTCCAATGGGAAAGAGGAACAGCAGAATGACCATCGGAGGATTCCATCGACCGTATGCATTCTTGAAGACTGCCCAGAGACTTTTCAACTTATTTCTCCGCGGAACGCTTCCAGAGGGCGGTCATTCCCGGGCGAAGCCCTTCGACGGGAGCCTTTGGCCGCAAGCGGATTTCAAAGGTCTTCAGGTCGAATCCTCCGCTTTCCTTGCTGCTCTTCCAGATAGCGTAGCTGCCGGCGCTTGCGATGTAAAAGACTTCCATCGAGACGTTTTTGCCCAGCGCGGGAATATACAGTTCAAAGGTTTTCCCCTTGGAAATGTCCCGGAGTTCATCTTCGCGGATGTTGAAAACCGCCCACGCATCCTTCAGGTCGGTAATCGCGACAATCGGCATTCCCGCTCCGACGACTTCTCCCTCTTCCGAAATCTTGAGCGTGACTTCGCCGGAAATCGGCGCGACGATTTTTGTCTCGTCGAGATAGGCCTTGACTTCCGCTTTCGCTCCGCTTGCCTGCAATACGAGAGCGTTTGCCGCATCCTTGTCTTCTGCACGCGCACCGTTCGTCGCTTCGGTGTATTGCGCCCTTGCCGCTTCCGCCTGGGCGTTTGCCGCATTCATCTGCGTTTCGGCTTCGTCTCTCTTTTGAACGGGAAGAACGCCTTCGTCGTAGAGCTTCTGAACGCGTTCGTAAGTCGTCCTGGCTAGCTTTGCCGCTTCCTCGGCGCGGTTCATCACGGCCTTCGCCGCGCTTATCTGTTCGGAACGCGCACCGTTTTTCGCCTTGTTCGCCTGGGCCCTTGCCGCCTTGTAGGCGCCTTCGGCCTGCATCTTTTTCGCTTCGACTTCGGGGCTTGAAATCTCGGCGATGACAGCGCCTTTCGAAACGCTGTCGCCTTCGCGGACGGCAAATTCGCTGATGCGTCCGGGAAGCTTTCCCGCGACCATGACGCGTCGTGCCTCGATTTGTCCTTGCAGGTATTCGGGCTGCGGAGCGAGTGCAAAGTGCTTGATAGCGGCAAATCCCGCGACAAGGAGCAGGACGATTATCAGCAACATCAAAATGGCAGGTACTCGTTTCATTTTCGGTTCTCCAGGTATTTTCCGATGTTTTCCACTTCGCCGCAGGTTTCGAGAAGCCCGACGAGGGCCATCATCGCGTCGTAGTTCGCCTTCAAGGTCGCCACGCGCAGACGCTCGAGGGAAAGTTCGGCATCGACAACGTCTAGGCTTGTTCCCATGCCGGCGTTAAAGGCCTTTTGCTGGTCCTCGAGGGATTCCTTGGCGAGTTCCTCGGTCTTTTTGAGCGTTTCCAGCTGGCTTTTCGCATGTTCGTATTCGCGAAAGCGCTTCTCGACCAAAAGGGAAATGTTCTGGACCGCCTGGTTCTGCATGTTTTCGACTTCGCGTCTTGTCGCTTTCGCCTCGGCGACTTTTCCGACGGTTTCGCCACCGTGGAAAATATCCCATTCGACGGCGACTCCCACGGCCCATTCCGGCTCGAGAATCGTCAAGTCCCTGGTGTAGAGTTCCTTCTTTCCGAAAAGGGCGACGGTCGGGAAGTAGTCTCCCCGGGCGGCCGTCACGGCGCGGTTTGCGCGCTTCTTCTCCTGTTCGAGCTGGCGGATTCCCGGATAGTTTTCGGACGCGCGTCTTTTGTATTCTTCGAGCGTTCTGTCCAGTTCGACCGTTTCGATGGAAGTGGTCGCGGTAAGAGCCGTGTCGCTTGCGCCTAGACTGTTTGCAAGGGCGAGCCTCGCGAGCGAAAGGTCGCGTTCGGCGTTGTCCTTTTCGGTCATCGCTTCGACGAGGGCGACTTCGGCGCGAAGCCTTTCCGCGCGGGAAATCTGGCCGCCCGCTTCGAGCTTCTTCGCCTGTTCGACATGCTCGCTTATCGTGTGGAACGCTTCGGAGCGAAGCTGGACCATTTCTTCGGCGAGTCTCATGCTGAAATAGCGCGTGCAGATTTCGGAGAGAACCGTGTTTTCGACCAGGCTGTAGGCGGATTTCTGCGCTTCGATGTTTTCCGTCGAGGCGGCGTATGCCGAAAAAATCTTTCCGCCGGTAAAAATCGGCCAGAGAAGTGTTGCGGACGCGTTGAAGAAGAGCTCGTCCTGGACCTTGATTTTAAACTTGTCGGCGGGAATCTGCGAAGCGAGCTGAGCCTGTCCGTTTCCGGCGACGTTCTGGGCGTATTCCTTTGCCTTGGCGTCTGCCGCGGCGATTGCCGCCATGTCGGTCGAAGAAACATAGGGTGCCATCAGCCCGCCGTATGTCGCCGCGTACGTCGATGCGTAATTCGATCCGAGAATGGCGGCGCGGATCGGGGAAAGGTCGATAGTTATCGGATCGTTTATCCTGGTCACTTTGCCGGAAAGCGTGAGCTTTGGCATAAAAAGGGAGCGTGCGGAGGTCTTTTGGCTTTCCGCCTTGTCTAGATGCGTCCGATTTACGACTAGCTGGGGATTCTTTTGCTTGGCGATGGCGATGGCGTCATCGATGGAAAGCGGGGTTGCGCTTGCCGTCTGCAAAATTCCAAAAAGTAAACAAATCGTTACGGTCCGTTTCATAGTATCGGATAAAATAACAAACGCATGGGGGTGAAAATGGCGAATTTTGACAAAAAAGCAAAATTTACTGTTGAATGTCCGTTTATTTTGCCTAGATGGAAGGAGCGCTTCCGTCATTGACTTTTCCTTGGGAACGATTTTGGAACAGTTTAAGGCTACTTTTTGTTTTCAAACGAAAGGATTTGGAATTTCGAGAGTATTTTAAGGGCATTCGGCCCTGGTGCCACAAATCGATTTGAGGTTCAGAATGAAAGCTTTCAAAATGGGCGTTCTTGCGTCTGCCTGTATCTTTGCCTGGAATTGCGGTGACGATTCCTCTTCCAATCCGCCAGCGGAAATTTCCAGTTCGAGCGAACAGCTGGCGTGCGATCTGTCCGCATACGGAACATTTCCGCTTTGGACGGGAGCCTACTTTATCCATACGGACGGTTCGGTTTCGGACGGGACGAATGCCGTGGGAACCTTCGATTTCGCGACGGGGAACGTTTTGGACGCGAGCGGCGCGACGATTGCGACGCTCGACGCGTCCCTCTTGCCCTACTTTGACGGGGAAAAGCTCATTTACAAGAACTGCCTCGTGACCGCTGTCGATGGAAGCCTGCTCGGACGGATCGACGAAGACGGAAACTTCGTGCCGGGAACGGTCGATCTTTCCAGTTCGAGTGGCGACCCGATTCTGCCGACCTCTTCGGAAACCGTGGATCCGAACTCCTCGGCGACTCTCCCGATGTCTTCGGGCGAAGGCGCTTCGAGTTCAAGCGGATCGCTTGTGGCTAGCTCCAGCTCGAAGATTTCCGGTTCCGGCGAAATGGATCCAAGCGGTTACGAAATCATGAATTACGCGAACATTCTGAGCAATGATCAGACCGGTTGGAGTTCTCGCTACTGGGATGCCTGCAAGCCGCACTGCTCGTGGCCCGGAAATGTCGATACGAGTTCTCTCGTCGCTTACAAGGCGGATTACGGTGCCGCTCGAAATTGCAACATCAACGACTTTGAAATCCCGGCCTGGACGCTCAGTTACAACGTGCAACAGTATTGGAAAGGCTACCAGGGAACGACCAGTGCGTGCTCAAGCGATCGTGGCGGTGGAAACGGAGGTGCCTTTGTCTGCACGGACATGGCGCCGGTCGCCGTGAACGATACCCTGGCGTATGCGTTTGTCGCGGGGCCCGGCTCGGGAGTCAAGGGTTGCGGAAAGTGCTACCACTTGCAGTTTAACGGAGGCAATCACGACGGAAACGTCAAGGCGGCGCACACGGCGTTAAAGGGAAAGCACCTGATCGTGATGGCTTCGAACATCGGTCATGACGTGGAAGAAGGCCAGTTCGACATGATGGTGCCGGGCGGCGGAGTTGGACAGTTCGATGCGCTTTCCATGCAAATCGGCGTCTCGAAGGACAAGCTCGGCGTCACTTATGGCGGATTCCTTTCGTCTTGCCAGCAGACTCTCGGCTATGATGCGGCTGTTGCCAAGTACCAGACGTGCGTCATCGAAATGTGCGAAGCCGTATTTCCGAACCATCCGAACCTTTTGCGCGGCTGCAAGTGGTTTGCCGAATGGTATATGGCGGCGGACAATCCCACGTATAACTGGGAAGCGGTCGATTGTCCGCAGTATCTGATCGACAAGTATATGACGACGATCAATACGGAAATCGAAACGAATATCGCTTGGCAGGACGACTGGTCTAGCTATACGGGCGGAACTTTCGAAACAAAGGATTGCTACGATACGGGATGTCCGTAACGGCAGTGAAAAAACGGGTGGTGTGCGGTAAAAAATTTCACAGAACAGAAGGATGAAAAATGAAAAGACACTACCTGCTATTTCTCGCCGCGGCGGCGCTTCTTGCGTGGCATTGCGGTGATGACGCGAACGCGGCTTCGGGCATTGGAAACGGAGCGAACCCTTCGTCTCCGACCGTTGCCAGTTATCCCTATTACCTCGGCGGATTTACCATCGATCCGGCAACCGGAACGGTTTACGAAGCCGCAACCGGTATCGCGGTGGGGCAGCTCCTCGCCGACGGAACCGTGGTGAGTCTCGCGGACAATGCCACGCCGATTTTCGTTTGCGACACGACGCTTCTGCCGACGCTTTCTTCGGCCGGCTATCTCGTCAACAAAAGCGGCGTCGTTACGGACCTGAACGGAACGCCGATTGGGACTCTTGAAGACGGGGGGACGATTCGGCTCGTTGACGGCACGATCGTCGATTTGGCGGGAAACGTCATTGCGCTTCCGGGGAGCGATTCGATTTTGACTCCGCAGAATCCGGACGCTCTTTCGCTTTCTTCCGCAAGCGGCCCGGACATGCCGAACATTTCCAGCGCGCAGATCGAAGTCCCGGTTTCTTCCGGTGGGGAACTTCCCGTTCTCAGTTCTTCTTCCGCCCAGGTTCTGTCTTCCGCGAGCGTCCAGCCGGGAAACGTGACGGGGAGCCTTACGCAGAACGTGCAAAAAGGGGCAAATATCGAAACGGTCGTGTTCAGCGGTGTCGCTTCCGAACCGGCGCGCTCCTGGAATCTCTACTTCTTGCAGATGAATTTTGACAAAACCAAGGGGACCTACACTATTTCGGGAACGGTTCCCGAATATTTCCAGGACGGCAGCACGAGCGACAAGCTCACGATTGACGGAAAGGAATACACGCTCACGCTGAATGTCGGAAGCGCTTCGGTGAAAAGCTCGTCGAGCGCCGCGACGGTTCGGTCGAGCAGTTCGGCAAAGTCTTCGTCGAGCGCGCAGGTCATCGTCCCGTCCAGTTCCTCGGCAAAGTCTAGCAGCTCGGTCTCGGGCGGAACGAGCACGGAACTGAAATACGTTTCCGGAGGCGCGTCTGGAAGCGGATGGGCCACGCGCTACTGGGATTGCTGCAAACCGAGCTGTTCCTGGACAGAGAACGCGGGCAGCGGCAACGAAGCGAGAATGTGTACCGCGAGTGGAAGCAAAATTTCGAATTATAACGAAACGAGCATTTGTAATGGCGGAAGCGCTTCTACCTGCACGAGCCAGATTCCGATTGTCGTGAACGACAACTTGGCATATGCCTTTGCCGCGGTGCCGGCTTCGAACGGAGGCTCTTGCGGAAAATGCTTTGCGCTGACTTTTGACGGAACGGGAAAATACGAGACAAAAGCTCCGCACCAGTCGTTAAAGGGAAAGGTCCTTGTGGTAATGGCTTCCAACGTGGGGACAGATGTGACACAGGGACAGTTCGACGTGCTGATTCCCGGCGGAGGAGTGGGACAGTTTAACGGTTGCGCTGCGTTTGGCTGGGGTTCCCAGGGCGAACAATATGGAGGACTTCTCTCCGATTGCGAAAAGGAAGTCGGCTACAGCAAATCGGGCTCTGCCCTCACTTCGGCGCGCAAGTCATGCCTCGTAAGCAAGTGCAACACGGTCTTTTCTAACGATTCCCAGGCGAAGCAGGGATGTCTATTCCTCGCGAATTGGATGAATGCCGCCGGAAATCCCAATCACACCTACCGGGAAGTGGAATGCCCCGCAGCCCTCAAGGCGCAGTACTGATTTTCCCCTGCAGGAAAGTTCCCGGACAAGAGTCCGGGAACTTTTTTCAAGAGCTATCAACCAGGCTCTAAGCCCGGTTCACGGGTAGAGCTTTTTCTTTTTCAGGTCCTTGACGAGCGAAGCCGGCATCCACTTTTCGATTTTTCTGTATTCGGGACTTTTTAGCAGGTTCGCGTTGTGCAAGGATTTGTCGTCTTTTCCCATGTCCCGGTAGATTCGGGCGAGGTTTCCGATGGCGCACCAGTAGCGCACCGATTTTCCGGTTCGCTTCAGGTAATCGCTTGCGCTCTCTTCGTAAATTTTCGCGGCTTCGACAAAGCGTCCTAGCTTGTAGAGCATGTCGGCCTTCATCTGCCAAAAGACGGGATTTTTCGGAGCCTTGGCGAGGGAACGCTCCACGACCTTCAAGGCTTTGTCGTATTCCTGCCTGTCGTAATACATCCAGGCGAGAGGCGTTGCGAAAAACGCCCAGAAAAGTTCAGACCGCTCCGAACTTTTTTCGAGAACTTTCAGGTAGTCTTCGCGGTTGTCGGAGACGAACGGCAAGAAGCTCAATCCTTCATCGACATAGTAGGCGTAAATCGCGTAAAAGGCCCGAGCGTCCGGATCCTTGACGTCTTCGAGCTTTTTGGCCGCCTTGCGCGTTCCGAGCGCTCCCTTGATGGAATGCCCCATGGCGGTGCGGGCGTATCCCAGTTCAAATTCGCGCAAAACGTCCCAGCTTTCTTTTGCCGAACATTCGGAAAGTTCCCTTTCGGAAGAAAATAGTGCAAGCGTGTCGCCCGTGTCGTCAAATTCGCTCAGATGGACGATTCCTCGGATAACGCAGGCCACTCCCGCATCTTTTTCCTGGATTTTTTGGATTGTCGCGTAGGCTTCGGTATAATTTGTCTGGAGGGCCAGTCCAAACGCGCGCTTCGCTTTGTCCTGGAGCGCTCCGGGCAAGGCAAAGAGGGAACTGTCCGAAGCGACGGCAATCGCTGGGAGCAAAAGTGCCGCGCCGAGAAAGGGCTTGATCTGTCTGGAAAGTTGCATTTGTTCCTGGATCTTGGTCTCGAAAGATTTTTCGTCTAGCCTAAATCTAGAAAAAAGTGCCAGAGGTCACCTCTAAAGATTCCATTTCATTTCTGTCATCGCCTGGCGTCAAGCCATCCAATGCGCAAAAATGTCTAACTTCTTTCGAATCAACGGGTTAAAGGCTGTTGTCAGATTTTGACCGACGTTTTTTTGCGAAAATTAATTTATCGCAAACCCGGAAAAGCCCTCTGTACAAGGCTTCTTGCCGATTTAGAAATAATGAATTTGTAAATAATCTCCGGGAAACAATTTGTGTATATCTAGAAAAAGACGCGATGGCTTTCATCGCATCCGAAAACACAAGCAAAGAAGGCAACCTATGATGAAGATTCTTCACAAGCCGGTTTCGCTTTCCCTGTATCTTCTAAGCTCCGGTTTCCAGTCTTTTAAAAAGCGCATTTCGCAGGAATTGCAGCTTCGGCGCGGCGTGAACCTGGAGGATTTTGCCGACGACGAGAGCCTGTATGCGTTTTACCTTCGCGGAGAGCCGGAAGACTATGTTCTCGAAACTCTTTGCGGAAACGCGGCGGACGATTTTTAAAACAACTAACCCCGGTGAAAATCACCAGGGCCAGATATTTTGGGGAATTCTTACTTTTCGTCAATCCACCAGGAACCGTCATCTTCATCGTCGGTTCTTGCCGTGTTGAACGTGCGGTATGAATTCCGATCGTCCAGATCGAGTTCACGCTCGATCCGGAAGTTGTTCTTTTCTTTCATTTTATTCTCCTTGCTGAGGTTGTCTTCCCAGCGGTTATGTCTTCTTTTCTAAGCAGACGCCTATATTATACATAAAAAAAGAGAAAAAGCGAAAGCGACTGTGTAAAATCGAGGTGATTTCCGCGCAAACAATTCTATTTTTGGGTGTATGGACAAGAATGTGGAAAAAATCGTGATGATCGGGGATCGCATCCTGGTAAAGCCTCTCGAAGCGGCGTCGAAAACGGGAAGCGGACTTTACCTGCCACCCGGCGTTCGGGAAAAGGACGCTGTCCGCGCGGGAATCGTGGTCAAGGTCGGTCCGGGGTACCCTGTGCCTTCGACCGATCCAGATGCGTTTCTGAAGGAGGCCGCAGATCCTGTCAGCTATGTTCCGCTCCAGGTGGATGTCGGCGACCAGGCTCTTTACCTGCACGGCAACGCCTTCGAAATCGAAGTGAACGGAGAACGCTATGAAGTCGTGGGGCAGAACGCTGTCTTGCTGGTCATTCGCGACGATGGGCTGTCGGAACTTGGAGTCTAGATGAATCGCTATCCGGTCAAGATGCCGCTCGTGCTGGCCGCACTTTCCCTTTTGGTGATTCCGCTGCTCGCGCTGGGCTATGCCGGTCTCTATGCGGTGGATCTGGTCGGGTTGCTTTCGATTTTTGGAACGCTTTCGACCGTGCTGGGCGTTCTTCTGCCGATTCTCTTCCTTGCGTCGCTATGGGGAATCCTCTATTTGCTGTCGGCATTTTTGAAAGGCTTGCCAGATGCGCATGGGGAAAGGAAGTCGCTTTCCGGACTCTTTCGTCTCTTGGTCTGCTTTGCGTGCGCGCTGAGCGTACTCTCTCCGCTCTATTCCGTTTTTCCGGACAGTGTCGCACTTTGCGTGGCGTGGACCGTTGCGTTTTCGATCGAGCTTGTGGCCGGCGCGGCTTTGGGGCTTGTGCTTGCGCTTTTTGCGTTTCGAGCAAAGAAATGGCTTGTCCTGGGAATCGGGATTGCGCTCTCCGCGACTTTCTTGACGGATTTTGGCGGTTGCCGCGTTTTCGAATCCATTCTGGACTATCAGTTCGGGAGCGTGCTTTACGAGGACATGGATACGGGAAGCGGCCTGATGACTTACCTGTGGGGCCTTTCGCCTGCAGAAATCGATACGCTTGACGGAGAATCCCTGGCGGATATCCAGGAAGTTTCCATCGTGCTGGGGATGCTCTTCGCTGTGCTATTCGGCGGGCTGGTCGCCGCGCATTGTGCGTCTTCCGTGCTTTTGCTCGTCTTGCTTGCGATTTACCTTATGCGAAAAAGAACGGAAGACGCGTTTCTGGCTTCGGGAAAAATACAATGCTGAAAGTTGCCCTGATAACGGCGGGAATGCTCGTCTGCTCCAATCTTTTCATGACTTTTGCCTGGTATGGGCATTTAAAGTTTCTGAACGCAAGACCCTGGCTTGTCGCTGCGGTGGCCAGTTGGGGCATCGCGTTTTTCGAATACATGATTCAGGTTCCGGCGAACCGTTACGGCTATACGGCGCTGAATGTCGTCCAGCTGAAAGTGATCCAGGAAGTTGTCGCGCTTTCCGTCTTTGCGCCTTTTGCCGTGTTCATGATGAACCAGCCGCTAAAGCTGGACTATCTGTGGTCGGCCCTTTGTCTTGTCGGAGCGGTCTATTTCGCGTTCCGCTGACAGGGCGTCCCTGCCTTACTTTGAAATCTGGGAGAGAACCGATTCGTATTGCTGCAGTTCCTTGCTGAATTCGCCAAGGGCCTTGTAGCGTTTCAGGATGCGGTTCATGAAAATCTTGTACGATTCTATCGAGAGAAACGGATCGTTCTGGTATTCGAAGTTCTTGTTGTAGAGCGCCTTTATCTGCTTGAGGCTCTGGAGCGTGTGCGTGATGACTTCGAAAAGCTTTTCGTGGGCGTCCTGCAAACCCATGCGGTTCCTTTCCACGACGGCCGGATCGTTTGTCCGCAAAATTTCGGAGGGGAGCTTCGCATAGTCTTCATAGACGGTGTTTGCGTTCGGCGTCATGGAGGTCGATTTGGCGATCATGCTCGACGATGCGCGCATCCCGTTGCGCTTCGCCTTGGAATCAATGGATATCTTGCAGATGTCTCCGCCCATGTAATTGCATTTGGCACGGGTCTCTTCGCGGTGCAGAATGTTCAGTGGAAAGAAATCCTCGTTTGTGCCGACGCGGGATAGCGGACAGAACAGGGTGATCGGTTCGTTGAAGACGGTAATGGAATAGGCGATATATTCCTTGCCGTTAATTTGCGTTGTCTTGTAGAGGCTGCCTGTCGAATTCTTGAAATGTTCCGCGGACTGCAAGAGCTCCTTGGCGTCTGCCTGGAGCGTTTCCGGATTCGGAGCGTATGTGTCGAGGAATGCGCCGATTCCGTTCTGGAAGCCTCTGCCTATCGCCTCGTTCGTGGTGCGTTTTCCCCAGAGATCTTCGGAAAGAAAGAGAATGTCGGTGACATTCGTTTCGGTTCTTCCGGCGAAAAAGGCCTGGGCCTTGGCCATCTTGGCGAGGCCGCGCCAGCGCTTTGCCGATATGTAGATATTGCTCCGTTCGCATTCGGCGGCGATCTGCTTGAGAATGGCGAGACTGTCTTCGGAAATTTCGACCTGTTCGATGCTCTTGTCCCAGGAATCCAGTTCGTCTCGGGAAATCTTGAGCTCGTCTTCGGCGGTAAAGAGGTTCGGGTCGCCGACAGAAGAAAGCAAGTCCTTGAGCGCGTCCGGGGAGACGCTGTCGGGAAAGGTCAGTACCAGATGGATGCTGTCCGCAAGTCCCGCTTCGGCGAGACAGGCTTCCGGGCGGTTTCTGCCGCAAACCAGAAGCGATCGGGAAAGATTTTCGTCGAGAATCGCCCGGATGGCGGTAGTCATTGGGGAGACGGACGCTTCGAAACCCGTAAAGACGGCGATGTCCAGAGGTTCCGATTCTTCCGGAAGCTCGGAAATGCGTCGCCCGTACGACTGGACGTTTAGTCCGCGGAATCCGGAAACGAGATGTTCCACCAAGGCGCGCTTTCCGGAACCGGCCCGTCCGTAGAGATAGGTCGGTTGCTGCGTGACGACGGCCAAAAAGGCTAGCCGCAAGAGGTTTTCGCGTTCGATCAAGCCTTTTTCCAGTTCGGACAGCAATTTCCGGATTCTTTCCGCAAGTGTCATATGTGCTCCTTGTGTTTCAAAAATATAGACGATTTTTCTAAAATAGGGGCATGTCCGATGCGATTCTTTTCGTCCAGCTGGGTTCTCCGTCCGATGCTTCGCCACAAAGCGTTGAAAGCTATCTTGTCGATTTTCTGGGAGATCCGCATACGCTCGGGAATCCTCCGTTTTTCTGGAAGTGGCTTCTTCGCCGGGTAATCGCGCCGAAACGCTCGGTAAAAAGCGCCGAAAAGTATCGCCAGATGATAGACAGGGCCGGTTTTGGAGAAATGCCGCTGATTCACCATACGCGGATTTTTGCCGAAAGGATGGAGGCGGAAATCGCTCGGATCCCGGTGGGTTACGCGTTCGAGTTCGGTTCGAAGCCTTCGATCGCGGACGCTCTCGCCGAATTTTCAAAGCGGGGCCTGAAGAATATCTGGGTCGTTCCGCTTTTTCCGCAGCGTTCCCTAGTGACGACTGTCGCCGTAAGGGATCTGTCGAAGGAGGCTTTCCGGAAATTTCCGGACCTGACGATGCGCTTTGTCGATGGCTTTGCCATGAAGAAATTCTTTCTGGACGAAATTTTGCGCGGAATCCTGGACATCTGGGACCGAAAACGTGCTATTGTCTTTTCTTTTCATGGAACGCCTCTTCGCTTTGAACGGAGCGGGGACCCGTATGCGGCAGAGTGTCGGGCGGAATTTGAATTCTGGCGAGAGCGACTTCTCGAAATGGTACCCGACGCAAAGATTCATCTTTCCTTCCAGAGCCGTCTCGGACCTGTCAAGTGGCTAGAACCGTATTCCCTGCGCGTCCTTGAAGATCTGGGCAGACAGGGGGAAAGCGTTCTCTGCGTCTGCCCGTCCTTTACCGCGGACAATCTGGAAACCCTGTACGAAGTCGATGTGGAACTGAAACAGAAGTTTCTCGCGGCAGGCGGAAAAAGCTTTGATCGCGTTCCCTGCCCGAACGTTCGTCCGGAATGGATTCGAGGGTTTGCCGCGGAAATACTCCGGAATTTGCGGGAGAACTCCTTATGAATATCTTCTTGCGCGGAGTCTTCGCGATTCTTTGCTCCGTCGCCCTTTTGTTCGCGGGAGAATCGGCAGATTCCGCGGCCGTCAAGGACAAGTCCTTTCAACGCTTTGCCGCGCTTCCCGTCCTTGGATACTCCGAGGAAACCGGGCTGAAGTACGGAGCGATGCTGCTTCTTTTTACAAGGCCCGACATTCCAGGCGGTGACGCGTCGTCGCTTGACCTTATCGTGACGGGAACGACGAAGGGACAGATGGAGGTGAACGCTTCGCCGGATCTCTATCTGTTCGGAGGGCGAATCCATTCGGACATTTCGCTTGTGTACTGGAATTGGCGCGCAAAGTACTATGGAATCGGGAATGCTCCGGACAGGGACGTCTTTTTGCGTTACGACATGGATCTGTTCAAGCTCTATGTGCCGGTCGATATCGGAATCCTTTCGCCTCCGAAGGCTCGGACGCTGAGTATCGGACCGTATCTGTATTTCGAAACGAACCGCGTATCGTTCCGCAAGGGAGAACTTTCCAAGCCGGAACTCGGCGGCGGGCTTCGGACCGGGCTCGGCTTCCAGACAACTCTGGATTTGCGAGACAACGTGAACTGGCCGGAAAACGGAATCTACGCGAGCTATCGGCAGATTTTCTACGCAAGGGCTTTTGGCGGCGATTACGACTTTTTTTCGCAATTGTTCGATTTTCGAGCCTATTCGATGCTCTTTTGGAACACGTCGGTAGCTCTTGGAGCAAACTATGAAATGCGAAAGGGGGAGGTCCCGTTCGACATGCTGGCAACGCTTGATGGCGTAAAGCGCTTTCGCGGCGTGGAAAGAGGGCTGTTTCTGGACAGGCAGGCTTTCAGCGCGCAAGCCGAGCTGCGGAAAAAGCTCTTCTGGCGTCTGGCGGGAACGATTTTCCTCGAAGCGGGAAAAGTCGGCCCGTACTTTTCGGAACTTTGGAAAAACGACTGGCACTATGCGACGGGCCTTGGCGGAAGGCTCCTATTGAACCGCTCGGAAAAGACTTATGCCCGCTGCGACTTCTCCCTCGTCGATGGAAAGTACTTCGGGCTGACCATCTATTTGCGGGAAGCGTTCTAGAAAATCAGTCCGACAGCTTGTTCCAGTCGAGGACGCCCTTGCGATACAGATAGAGGTAACCGCTTTCGAGAATGGCGAGGAACGCAAGGAGGACAAAAAGCAGGCTCCACGGGCTAGACAGAAACACGACCGCTAGCGGATAGAGAAACGCGACTTCAATGTCGAAAACGAGAAAGAGCATGGCGACCATGTAGTATTTGATCGGGTAGCGTTCGTTGGCGCTTCCCGCGACATGGGCGAGTCCGCATTCGTAGGCGGTTCCCTTGATGAGGGTCTGCTTGATCTTTCCCGGGTGCAGGATCCAGTTGGCGAAAAGGAGAAGAAGAGGGACGGCGATGGCTAGAATGACGAGAACTGCCAAGGCGAAAGTCGTATCGAAAATCTGGACGTTGCTCATAATGCCTCCAAGATAGCTATTTCCCGAGAAGTTTTTTCGCTTCGGCCGCCAAAATATCCGTCGGATTCGTCTGCACGACCTGTTCAAGTTCTTCGCGACCCGCCTTTTCGTCTAGACGGTGCCGCATTCGGAGATCTCCGGCGTAGAAAAGCGCCCGACGCTTGACCTTTTCGTCTTCTTCGACCGAGGCGCCTTTTTCGAAGAGCCGGACGGCGATTTCGGGCAGGCCTTTTTTCTGGGCTTCGCTCCCCCAGGAAATCCACTGCATTCCCGGAATCGGAAAGAAAAAGTGTGGGTAGAGCATCGCCTCGACCGTCTTGCCGATTGTTGCCGTGTCGAGCGGGTTTTCGCGAAGAAGCCTCCCGAACTTTTCCTCGAGAATCTGCGCGGCGTGTTCGTATTCCGCCTTGTTCGCCAGGTCAATGGCGTCGTCGAGATCCTTGCGAAGGCTTTTCTTCGGATCGATCGTCTCGATCGCTTCCTTCGCGCTCTTCGGACTTGCCTTTTGGCAAAAGAGACGCGGCACCTTGTTGCCTAGCAAGATGCCCAGGCCGAAGAAGGGAATGTCGAGAATGGCGACCAGACCGTAGAGATTCGGATTGAAATTCCAGTTGGCGAGAATGTCGAAAAGAACGAGCAGAATTGCCGCATACGGCATAAACCGGGGGATTTCCCGTTTAGGTCCGAATCCCGCGCATCCGAGGAGGATCGCTATCGAAAGGCTCATGCCCATGAACGGCGTGCTTCCATAGCGTTCGAAATACGATAGCGAAACCGCCGCCGCAAACACGAAATTGGAAACGAGCGTCCCTGCGGCGAGAAAAATCCACGATTGCGGAAACCCCCAGCGAACTGCGAGGACTTTCATCGAAAGGAGAAAACCGGCGACAAAAAGCAAAAACGAGATGCCGCTCGGAAACAGAAGCCAGCTGGTGAAGAGCGAAGCGAAATTCGAACTTTCCGGAATATACGCCAACCGGTATTTCGGGACGCTTTTCGTGTAGCCCTGGATGTAGCGCCGGAGTTCCGCCTGGTAAAGCTTTTCGTCGGGGGAAACCTCGTTTGCCGCGTAGGATTTCTTTCCGCTGGTTTCCCACCATTCCCGAAACTCGCGCTCCATCTTTTCGATGCGCTTTTCTGGCACGAGCGGCTGGTTTGCCGCGTGGAACTTCTTGAGGTAGCTGTCGAGCTCTTCCCGGTAAATTTTCTCTGTCGGTTCGACGCCGACATCGCGAAATGTCTTGGCGCCATCCGTTTTCCAGTATTCGTCGAAACTAGCCACCGCCTTTCGTTCGCGGTTCCATTCCTTGAAAGATGGCGAACATTGTACGGCAAGGTTTATCGCGGAAAGGGCGACGACAAGGAAAATGCAGAGCCAGTACGGTGTCTTTCGAAACTTGAGGCGTGGCATTCTGAAACCTCTTTTTACCGGACTTCGCCGCGGTATTCGCGAAGCTGGTTCCACAGAAAGTCCGTGTTGACGTCGTGATAGCCTAGCGCGTTGACCCGTTCGCGCAGCTTGTGCGCAATGTTGAACAGGTTTTCGCTCTTCTGCATCCGCTCGATACTGTCAAATGTGGTGAGCTGGTCTATCCAGTCGTGAATTTCCGGGAAACGGTCGTCGTAAAAGACGTTCTGTCGCCCGGTCCTCAGATATTCCAGGTAGCGTTCCGTGATGTGGAAGCGGTCTTCGGTAAAGATTCGGATGGTATCCGGGAACGGATTCTTTCCCGTGAGATATTCGTGCATGATGATGCCGAAGCTGAAATAATCGACAGAGCTCGAAAGGTTTTCGCCCATGACGGCCTGTTCCGGTGCGCTGTAGGCGGGGGTCATCTGTCCGCCGTATTCGGTGACGCTTTCCCGGAGCTTCGCCTGGGCGTAGCCAAAGTCGCAGACCAGGATCTTATGGTTGTTGATGTGCGTCGGATCCTGGCAGAGAAGAAGGTTTTTCGGCTTCAGGTCCTTGTGGACAATCTGATAGTAATGGAGCTGGCTTATCGTGTTGGCGAGATAGGCGATTTGCGCTACGCGCGGAACGAGTTCGTCTTTTGAAATGTCCGTCCTGAACATCTTGTCGAGCGAGCATCCCTTGATGAGTTCCATCTTGAGATAGGGCAGTCTTCCGGCGATTCCGCCTCCGAGGCTCTGGGCGACGCCTTCGATGTTTGTCGCTCGAATCAGATTGTTTATCCGGATTTCGTCCTCGAACGAACTGATAATCATGTTCAGACGGTGAAGCCGGTTCTTTCCGGGCGGCACGTAATACTTGCAGAACTTGACAACGATGTCCCGCTCGCCATGGCGCTCGCTGCTTCCCGGTCGGGCTATCCAGTAAGAGGCTCGGAAAAGGTCGTTCGTTCCGTCGAGGGTCAGACGGTCGCGCAATTGGATCCGTTCGACTGCGCCGCTGTGCAGGCAAACGGGATTGTGGTCGAGCCAGCATTGGTAATCTTCCATCGTGTAATGCTCGCGCATGGCGAGATTTCGCGATAGCCTGTCCAGAAATTCTGCAAAACGGTTTTGAATCACGACCGCAATTTAGCTATTTGTGGGAGCCAAAAGCGTGCACTCCCGTCGCCGAGGGAACTTTCTCCCGCTTTTCCAGGATTCGTGTCACGTAGGAATAGGCGTCGTCGATGTCGCTTGTCGGATGGAAAATCTTCAGGTCGTTTTTGTCGATCATTCCCGTTTCGACGAGAAAGTCCCAGTTGACTAGTCTGTTCCAGTATTCTTCGCCAAACAGGACGACCGGAATCTGTTCGTGCAGCTTGTTTGTCTGGATAAGCGTGAGCGTTTCGAACAGTTCGTCGAGCGTTCCGAATCCGCCGGGAAAGGCTACCAGGGCGCGAGCCTTGAACAGAAACCAGAACTTTCGAATGAAGAAGTAGCGGAATTGCAGATTGAAACGCGAGTCGATATAGGGATTCGGGTGCTGTTCATAGGGCAGCTTGATATTGAAACCCAGGGAAGGGACCTTTGAATCGTGTGCGCCGCGGTTTCCCGCTTCCATGATTCCCGGACCGCCGCCCGTGCAGATGCCGTAGTGTCCTTCCGGATGCTTCTTTACCCACGCGCCAAAACGCTTGGCGAGTTCCCTGGCCGCATCGTAGTATTCGGCGACGAGAGAAAGCCTTTTGTAGGTCTGGAGCTCTTTCGGGGACTTGGCTTCCTTTGCGCGTTTCTTCAGTTCCTTTGTTCCGATGGTCCTTGCGGAACCGAACATGACGATTGTGTTCTCGATGCCGCCTTCCTGCAAAACGACTCCCGGGGCGCGAAACTCCGAAAGGATTCGCACTTGACGACCCGCATCGCTTTCGAGAAACTGCTGATTCTGGTATGCGAGAACGGTAGCTTGCCTTTTGATGGTCATAAAAGATCCTTGGTTGATTGCCATTTCAAAATACACCAAAAAATATCGTTTGGAACAAAATTTTCGACAGGATGTTTTTTTACATTGCCGAGAAGTCGGGCCGAGCGAGTTTCGCCATGCGGAATTTGCCGGCGAAACCTTTTCCCTGGTTCTTGTCCTATGGTGTTTTTGCTCCTTCTTGTCGCTTTCACGCTTTACCTTTTCTTTCATTTTCGCAGCGTCCTTTCCGGAGTACGCGGGACGTTCTTTGCCGCATCGATTCTCGTCGTCTTTTTTTTCGGGTTCTACTTGCGCGAGCATCTCGCGGGAACGCTTCTCGAAGCGGTTTTCACGGTGTGGTTTTGCGAAGCGGCCCTTCTGTTTCTTGTCTGGGACATCTTTCGCCTGATTCGTAGGCTGATCGTTCGAAAACCTCTGGACGCAAGGATTCGCCTTTACGGAAACCGGGTCGTTTTCGGTCTTGGAATCTTGCTGTCGGCGACTTTTTTCGCGTTCGGCGTTCCGGCGAATAACCGCTACCAGGTCAGGGAACTTGTCGTCGGGATTCCGGAAACCGCAGAGCCTTTTTCTGCGGTCTTCTTTAGCGATTTGCACATCGACCCGCTTTTTCATCGACAGAAGCTCTCGCGTCTTGCCGCGGAGATTGACAGCATCGGCCCGGACTTTGTACTGTTCGGGGGCGACCTCGCGGACATAAGGGACTCGGCGCTGCGGGCGGAAGGCTATGATTCCCTTTTTCGGCACGTGGTCGAAAAGGCGCGGGTCGGCGCGTTTGGAATCAATGGCAACCACGAAGGCTTTATGGAACGCGCCGGTTCGGATCCCGAACGGTGGATGCGTGAATGCGGCATGACCGTTTTGGACGATTCGACCGCTTGCCTGCCGATGGTCTGTTTCTCGGGACGCATGGATTTTTCCGTGGCCAGGGAACGCGGCGTAGAGCGCCTTCCGCTCGAATGGCTCCTTCCGAGGGATTCGTCAAGACCCTGGATTGTGATGGATCACCAGCCAAGGGGAATCGAGGCGGATTATGCGGGGCGCCTTCCGAATCTCGTGCTTTCCGGTCACACGCACGATGGGCAGTTTTTCCCTGCAACTCTGGCAATCGGATTTTTTTGGCGTCTCTCGGCGGGTTTTGGAAACCTTGGCGGTGTTCCCTGGCTGGTTTCAAGCGGAATCGATTCCTGGGGGCCGCCTGTTCGCGTCGGGAGCCAGACGGAAATCTGGGTGATTCGCTTTGAGCCCACGCCGTAGGCGGAAAAATCAGGCTCGTCGATGGAGAGCGAAGATTTTGCGGGATTTTAGATCTTCCCCCAAATAAGCTCGGAACGGACGCCTCTGCTTTCCGGAATTGATTATATTTTGAATATGCTAGTAAAAATCTGGACAGACACGTTTATCATCACGGGCGAAATCGACACGATGCGCGATGAACGTCTTACCGACTATGTTCGCGAAAACAAGGAGTTCATCGCGGTGACGCAGGTGAATGTCGCGGACCGCGAAGGAAAGGATCTTTTTCGGACGCATTTCCTGAACGTCAGCACGAGCCATATCGAAATAATCCTGCCCGCGGAGTGACGGGCTCTTTAGGTGCTGGCCGTTTCGTTACCGAAAAAAGTCTTCATGACCGCTTCCGGCGCATGGCGGCAAGGCTTGTCGTGAAAGGTAAAGATGTGTGTCGTCCTGCCGGTTGTCCGAAGCTCTCCGCTGACGGTCAGCCTGTATTCAAAGCAGAATCTTAGCCGGTCGATTTGCGCGAGGTGCAGATGGATATCGACGGTTTCCCCGTAGCGGCACGGCTTCAGGAACTGCACTTCGAGCGATAGCAGCGGGCTGTGGTAGCCTTCGGATTCAAAAGTCGAAAAGGGGATTCCGTTTGCCTTGAAGATTTCGGACCTCGCCTGTTCGAACCAGATGGCATAGACGGAATGGTGGACGATTCCCATCGCGTCGGTTTCCGCATAGCGGACATCGATGTGGGCGGTATATTCGACGGGGCTTGTGTATTGGCCGTATCTTGCTTTGGCTTGTGTCATCGAGGAAAATTTAAAAAGATGGAGACGAAAAGGGGCGGATTTTGGATGGATTTGAATTGCCTTAAATGAATCTTCTCTGTATAAACAATCTATTCACATAAAAGTTTGGAAAAAACGAAAAAATTCCCCAAAAGATTTTATTTGTCCTTGACAAAATTTCAAAATCCATCTAGATTTGGCAAAACTTCTAGCTTGGCTTTTTATGAGCCTGGCAGGGAGTTGCATGCCAAAGTAGCTCAGCTGGTAGAGCAGCTGATTTGTAATCAGCCGGTCGTAGGTTCGATTCCTATCTTTGGCTTGAAAAATGGGTCGTTGCCCGAGTGGTTAAAGGGGACGGACTGTAAATCCGTTGACTTACGTCTACCGTGGTTCGAAACCACGACGGCCCACGCTTCATTAGCCCCCTCGCTACGAATGTAGCGAGGGGGTAATGCCCAGGTAGCTCAGTGGTAGAGCACTTCCTTGGTAAGGAAGAGGTCTCGAGTTCAAATCCCGATCTGGGCTCTTAACAATTCGGAGGTTAAGTTTTATGGCAAAAGAGCATTTTGAAAGAACCAAGCCGCACTGCAACATCGGCACGATCGGCCACGTTGACCACGGCAAGACGACGCTGACGGCGGCGATCTGCACGACGCTGGCCGCGAAGGGCCTCGCGTCGGCGAAGAAGTTCGACGAGATCGACAACGCGCCGGAAGAGAAGGCGCGCGGCATCACGATCAACACGTCCCACGTCGAGTACCAGACGGAGAACCGCCACTACGCGCACGTCGACTGCCCGGGGCACGCCGACTACGTGAAGAACATGGTGACCGGCGCGGCCCAGATGGACGGGGCGATCCTCGTCGTCGCGGCGACGGACGGCCCGATGCCGCAGACCCGCGAGCACATCCTCCTCGCGCACCAGGTCGGCGTCCCGAAGATCGTCGTGTTCCTGAACAAGTGCGACATGGTTGACGACCCCGAGCTCCTCGAGCTGGTCGAGGAGGAGGTCCGCGACCTGCTGAAGCAGTACGGCTACGACGGCGACAACACCCCGATCGTCCGCGGCTCCGCTCTGAAGGCGCTCGAGGGCGACGCCGCCTACCAGGACAAGATCATGGAGCTGATGAAGGCGGTGGACGAGTACATCCCGCAGCCCGTCCGCGAGACGGACAAGCCGTTCCTGATGCCCATCGAGGACGTCTTCACCATCACCGGCCGCGGCACCGTCGCGACGGGCCGCATCGAGCGCGGCAACGTCCGCGTGAACGACAAGGTGGAGCGCGTGGGCCTCGGCGACACGGCCGAGTACGTGGTCACGGGCGTCGAGATGTTCCGCAAGCTCCTCGACGACGCGCAGGCCGGCGACAACGTGGGTCTCCTCCTCCGCGGCGCGGAGAAGAAGGACATCATCCGCGGGATGGTTCTCGCGGCCCCGAAGTCCGTCACGCCGCACACCCACTTCAAGGGCCAGATCTACGTCCTGAAGAAGGAAGAGGGCGGCCGCCACACGCCGTTCATGAACGGCTACCGTCCGCAGTTCTACTTCCGCACGACGGACGTGACGGGCACGATCAAGCTTCCGGAAGGCGTGGAGATGGTGACGCCGGGCGACAACGTGACGATCGACGTGGAGCTCATCGCCCCGATCGCCATGGAGAAGCAGCTCCGCTTCGCCATCCGCGAAGGTGGCCGCACTGTCGGCGCCGGATCCGTAACCGAAATCATCAAGTAAGGAATAAAAATGCCAAGAGAACTTATTACGCTCGAATGCACTGTTTGCCATCAGCGTAACTATGATTGCGACAAGAACAAGCGTCTTCACCCTTCCCGTGTGGAGTACAAGAAGTACTGCCCGTTCTGCCGCAAGCATACAGTTCATAAGGAAACCAAGTAAGGAAGGCTTTTAGGTCGGTAGCTCAATTGGTAGAGTCACGGTCTCCAAAACCGTTGGTTGGGGGTTCGAGTCCCTCCCGACCTGCTTCCTTCCTTTCGGAGTCATGATATGCAAAAGATTCAGCAATACATCAAAGAAGTTATCCAAGAGATGAAAAAGGTCACGTGGCCGACTCTTGAAGAGCTGAAAGGTTCTACTTTGGTTGTGATGATTTTTAGCGTTATCATGGGTATCTATATTGCTGCGATTGATTTAGGACTTTCCTTTCTCGTCGATAAACTGTTAGGACGTGGGTAAATCATGGCGATGTTATGGTATGCAGTCCATACGTTTTCCGGCCAGGAAAGCACGATTAAGAAGAATTTGGAAATGTTGATTGAACGCGAAGGCGTTCAAGACAAGTTCGGACGCATTCTCATTCCGGAGAAGGCGGTCCAGGTCAATGTCCGAGGAAAGCGCAAGACGGTCGTCCAGAAGCTTTTCCCGGCTTATTTGATTATAGAGATGGAGCTGGACGAGCTCACCCAGCACCTGGTAACGTCTATTCAAGGCGTTACCCATTTTGGAGGAACCAGTCGCCAGAACAAGGTGCCGATTCCTCTGCGTCAGAGCGAGGTCGATAGACTGCTTGGCGTCGAATCTCAAGATGCTTCGCAGGATGTGATCCAGAATCCGTATATTGTCGGAGACAGTGTATCCATCAAGGATGGTCCGTTCAAGGGCTTTGTCGGTTCGGTCGAGGAAATTATCACGGAGAAAAACAAGCTTCGCGTGATGGTTTCTGTCTTTGGCCGTTCCACGCCTGTCGAATTGGGCTTTAACCAGGTGGAAGCCGCTTCCGTATAGTGTCCGGTTCTGAAATGGAGAAATAACGTGGCTAAGAAAATCACAGGTTTTATTAAGCTTCAGATCCCCGGCGGTGCCGCAAATCCGTCTCCTCCGGTGGGTCCTGCCCTGGGTCAGAAGGGTGTGAACATCATGCAGTTCTGCAAGGCGTTCAATGCCCAGACTCAGAATGAAAAGGGAATGATCATCCCCGTGGTCATTACGGTCTATGCCGACAAGAGCTTCACTTTCATTACGAAAGTGCCGCCTGTCGCGGTCCTCGTCAAGAAGGCTGCCGGCATTGAAACCGCCTCGGGCGAACCGAACCGTAAAAAGGTCGGCAAGATCACCAAGGCTCAGGTCAAGGAAATCGCTACCCAGAAGATGCCGGACCTGAATACAATCGACATTGAAGCCGCAATGCGCATGGTTGCGGGCACGGCACGCTCGATGGGCGTGGATGTAGTCGACTAATCAGGCAGACCTTAACCCTATTTCTGACAGGAAACACCATGTTCAGAGGAAAAAAGTATAAGAAAGTGGCTGAATCCTTCGATCGGACCCAAGCGTTCGCTCTGGAGCAGGCACTTGAAATTCTTAAAAAATCCGAGGTTAAGTTCGACCAGACTGTCGAGCTTCATTTCAATCTCGGTGTCGATCCCAAAAACTCCGATCAAGCTGTTCGTGGCACGGTTGTGCTGCCGAATGGTACCGGCCGTCAGGTTCGCGTTCTCGTTTTCTGCAAGGACAACAATTTCCAGGCAGCGAAGGATGCGGGAGCCGACTATGTCGGTGGCGCAGACTTGGTCCAGAAAATCCAGGAAGGCTGGCTCGATTTTGATGCCGTCGTCGCGACTCCCGACATGATGCCGGTGATTAGCAAGGTGGCTCGCGTGCTCGGTCCTCGTGGCTTGATGCCGAGCCCGAAATCCGGAACGGTGACGATCAACGTCGCCCAGACCGTGAAGGAACTCAAGGCCGGTAAGATCCAGTATCGTGTCGATAAGGGCGCAAACATCCACGCTCCGATAGGCAAGCTCTCGTTCTCGGAATCCCAGCTTGTCGAAAACGCGAAGGCCGTGATCGATTCCGTCATCAAGAACAAGCCGCAAACTTCCAAGGGCACTTACATCAAGTCCCTGTTCATTACGGCTACCATGACTCCGAGCCTCAAGCTCGACATGAGCCTTACACGATAGGAGTTGAACAATGAAAGCTGTAGTTAAAAAACAACAGAAAGTTGATTCCATCGTCAAAGCTTTTGAAGGTGCTGCGTCCATCTATCTTCTCAACTACGAGAAGATTCCCGTAGAACTCGACAATAAGCTGCGTAAGGATCTCAAGTCCAAGAATGTCAAGTACATCGCTGTCAAGAACACTCTCTTGAAGAGGGTTCTCGAAAAGATGAACGTCACGGGCTTGGACGATGTGCTCACGGGCGCGACTTCCGTTATGGTGGGGCCTGCAGACGATCCGATTCTGCCGGCGCGCGAAATCGAAAACTTCCACAAGGAAAATCCCGATTTCCTCGTCGCCAAGAGCGTTTACCTCGAAGGTAAAGTCAGACCGGGAACCGATGTTGTCGAACTTTCCAAGATTCCGGATCGCAAGGGTATGCTTGCCCAGTTGGTCACGATCATTCTTGGACCGGGTTCCACAATTGCGGGCCAAATCAAATCCCTCACGGAAAAACTGGAAAAGGAACAGGCTGGAGCTACCGCCTAATCCCCAACACAACCACTCACAAACAACTTTTTCAAAACGGAATAATTGGAGAAAAACATCATGGCAACAGATATCAAGGCTATTGGTGATCAAATCGCGGGTCTCACCCTTCTCGAAGCCAAGCAATTGGCTGACTACCTCAAGGAAGCGCATGGCATCGAAGCTGCCGCTGGTGGCGTTGTCGTCGCTGCTGCCGCTGCTGGTGCTGCCGCAGAAGAAAAGACCGAATTTGACGTTATCCTCGCGGAATGCGGCGCCAACAAGATGGCTGTCCTCAAGGCTGTCCGTGCAATCACGGGTCTTGGCTTGAAGGAAGCCAAGGAAATGGTCGAAAAGGCCAACAGCGTTGTGAAGGAAGCCGCTCCGAAGGCTGACGCCGAAAAGATGAAGAAGGATCTCGAAGACCTTGGCGCCAAGGTCGTCCTGAAGTAATGTCTTCAGTTCTTTAATTAGAACACTCCAAAATGCCTGCACGCATGTGTGGGCTTTTGGTGTTTTTCCCGTGTGCAAGGTTTTTTCACTGGATGAGGTTTTTAAATGACGGAGCGAAAGAATTATTCCTCCAATAAGTTCCAGTTGGAACTTCCGTATCTGGTCGAAGTGCAGAAAGCTTCTTATGACCACTTCCTCCAAAAGGGCGTTCCTCCCGAGAAGCGTCTCAAAGTAGGTCTGGAACGCGTTTTCCAAGACATTTTCCCCATCACAGACATGAAGAGGCTCTTCGCGCTGAAGTACGAAGGCTACTTCTTCGGCATTCCCAAGTACAGCCTTCGCGAATGCCGTGAACGCGGTCTAACACACTCCATCCCGCTGCATGCGAATCTTTCGCTCCAGGTCTTTGAGGAAGACGGGGAAGATCGCAAGCTGAAGGAAGAAATCAAGAACGACGTCCTGATTTGCGAACTTCCGATCATGACGGACAATGGAACGTTTATCATCAACGGTGCGGAACGCGTTGTCGTTTCCCAGTTGCATCGTTCTCCCGGCGTGAGCTTTGACGAAGAACTGCTCCCCAACGGACGTTCCAACTACAAGAGCCGTATCATCCCGCATCGCGGTGCGTGGGTGGAATTCAATACGGACAGCGATATTCTCTATCTGATTATCGACCGCAAGAAGAAAATCCCGGCCACGGCGCTTCTCCGCTGCATTGGTTTCGAAACGACCGCCGAGATTATTTCCCTGTTCTACAAGAATCTCGAAAAGGTCACGCTCTCTGTCGGGGACATGGATCAATTCTATGGTCGCATCGTCGCCGCGGACGTCATCGACACGTCTTCGGGCGAAGTGATCCTCGACGCGAACCGCGTGTTCGACGACAAGTGCGCCGCCCGCTTGACGGAAAGCGGAATTTTCGAAGTCTCGTTCCTCGCGAAGAACGAAGAAAACCTCCTTATCCACAATACGCTGCTCGCCGACAAGTGCAAGACAAAGGAAGACGCCCTGAAGCTCATCTACTTTGTGATGCACCAGTCCCAGGAAGAGGCGCCGAACATGGCGACTGCGCAAATCGCTTTCGAAAGCACGTTCCTCGACGATCCGCGCAAGTATGATCTGGGCGAAGTGGGACGCTATCGCCTGAACGCGAAAGTCTATACGCCGGCGATAGAAAAGATTCTTTCGGAAAACAACCTTCCGAAGCCTTCCCTGAACACGATGACAATGACGGAAGCGGACTTCCTCGGCATCATCGAATATATGGTCGGGCTCTATTGCGACCTCGACGGCTACAGTCTCGACGATATCGACCATCTGGGCAACCGTCGCACGCGCTCTGTCGGCGAACTTGTCGCCAACCAGCTCTCTGTCGGACTTTCCCGCATGAGTCGCGTCATCCGTGAAAACTTCACTTCCGGCGATAACGAAACTCCGACGCCGCGGGACCTGGTGAACACCCGTACGGTGAATTCCGTCGTGCAGGCGTTCTTCTGTTCCAGCCAGCTTTCCCAGTTCATGGACCAGATGAACCCGCTTTCCGAGCTTACGCACAAGCGCCGTCTTTCGGCTCTCGGTCCGGGAGGCCTTTCTCGCGAACGCGCTGGCTTTGAAGTCCGTGACGTTCATTATACGCATTATGGCCGCCTTTGCCCGATCGAAACGCCGGAAGGGCCGAATATCGGTCTTATCAACTCGCTCGCCACGTTTGCCGTGGTGAACCATTTCGGCTTTATCGAAACGCCTTATCGCGTTGTCGGCCTGATGGAGTTCAAGAATTCCGACGGGAAGTCCTGCTATTTCCCCGAAGAAAAATGGCACTTTGGGCTGTATAAGGGATTTGTCCGCGAACCGAGACTTTTCGTCCAGCTGGAACTTTCCTCGAAGGAAATTGCGGAAGTCCGTTCGAATCTCGACAGCAACCAGCGCGTCCTGTTCGATTCCTTTGTAAACAAGGTCTTCGAATTCAAGAATGCGGATGGATCCAGCTACTTTGTGCGCAACGGTACGCCGCTAGAGGCTTTCTCTGGCAAGGCGGATTATGTACTTGTCTCCTCGATGCTTTACGAAGTGGTCTCTTCTTTCATCGTCTATCTGACGGCGGACGAGGAAGATGCGTTCAACATCGCGCCGGCGAATACGGCTCTTGTTTCCGCCGCGTTTGACCCGCTGTTCGATTCGATGCTCGCGGACGCCTCGACAGAAGAAGAGAAGAAAAATATTTCCGATAGACACCAGCTTGCCGCCTTTGCGGAAGATTTCGTGATGGTTCGCGAAAAGGATGAATATCCGCTCAAGGCGCGTGTCATTCCGGGTGGCGAAATTGACGATTCCGGTCGCTTTGCCAAGGGATCGGTTCCGAAAATCGACATAAACTCCTTGGACGACGCGACGATTGGCACCCGTATCGATCTGATGGACGTTTCTCCGCAGCAGATTATTTCGGTCGCTGCCGGCCTGATTCCGTTCCTCGAGCACGATGACGCAAACCGCGCCCTGATGGGTTCGAACATGCAGCGCCAGGCTGTGCCGCTGCTCCGTTCGGAAGCTCCGGTGGTCGGGACTGGCCTTGAACGCCGTGCCGCATTGGATTCGGGAACGGTCGTTCGCGCAAAGCATGAAGGTCGCGTCAAGTTTGTCGATGCGACAACGGTTGTCGTGGAACGTGGTACGCTCGACGCGAATGGAGAGTTCCAGCCGCAAGAAGGCCTTGGCGAGAACTTCGAATTCCTCGACCACGAACCGATTGACGAATACAGACTGCGCAAGTTTGAACGTTCCAACCAGGATTCCTGCATCAACCAGAAGCCCGTGGTGAATGTCGGAGACTTTGTGAAAAAAGGCGACGTTCTCGCTGACGGCGCTTCGACGGAACACGGCGAACTCGCTCTCGGAAAGAACATCCTTATCGCCTTTATCCCGTGGAACGGTTACAATTACGAAGACGCGGTCATCGTTTCCGAAGAGCTCGCTATCAAGGATGCCTTCACGTCTATCCACATCGAAGAATACGAAGTGGAAGTTCGCGAAACGAAGCGCGGACCGGAAGAGCTCACCCGTGAAATTCCGAACGTTGGCGAAGACGCCCTTAGAAACCTCGACGAACGCGGCATCATTCGTGTCGGCGCCGAAGTCCAGGCGGACGACATTCTCGTTGGAAAGGTGACGCCGAAGGGCGAAACGGAGCTTTCTCCGGAAGAACGCCTGCTTCGCGCCATCTTTGGCGAAAAGGCCGGCGATGTCCGCGACACGTCGCTTGTCGCGCCTCCGGGCATGAAGGGCGTCGTGATCGAGACGCGCGTCTTTAGCCGCAAGGACCATAACGACAAGAAGTGTCGCGCCGAAGACCAGGAAAAGATCAACGAGATCAAGGAAAGGTTCCAGGCCGATATCGACAAGATCAAGAGCACCTGCGCAAATGCGATGGTCGGAATGCTTGCCGGCAAGACTTCGGGCAACATCGTCGATTTCGATACGCATGAAGTCCGCATCCCGGAAGGTTCCACCCTTTCGGAAAGAACTCTCCGCAGCCTGGATCTCCTGTCGCTTGCTCCGGCATCGATCTTTGCGCGTGACGACGAAGAGGTCCAGGAAAAAGCTTCCAGCCTGCTTTCGGTTGCTCGCGAATCGGTCGATCGCCTGACCCGGACGATGGAAAAGGAAATCGACAAGGTGACGAAGGGCGACGAACTCAAGCCCGGCGTTCTCCAGACGGTGAAAGTCTATATCGCCAAGAAGCGTCGCCTCTCGGTGGGCGACAAGATGGCGGGTCGCCACGGTAACAAGGGTTGCGTTTCGAAGATAGTGCCGGTCGAGGACATGCCGTTTACCGAAGATGGACGTCCGATCCAGATTCTTCTGAACCCGCTGGGCGTTCCGTCCCGTATGAACGTCGGACAGGTTCTCGAAGTTCATCTGGGCTGGGCGGCGAAGGTGCTCGGCATGAAGATTGCGACTCCTGTATTTGACGGTGCGTCTTTCGACGACATTGTCGGCGAGCTTGAAAAGGCTTACCAGAAGATGCCGATTGTCGATTACAAGATGGATCCCGAAAATGGCCACATCATCGGCAAGGCGAAGCTTTACGACGGACGTACCGGCGAAGCCTTCCTGAACCCGGTGACTATCGGCTATATGTATTACCTCAAGCTCGGGCACCTGGTGGAAGACAAGATCCATGCCCGTTCGATCGGTTCGTATGCGCTTGTGACGCAACAGCCGCTCGGTGGCAAGAGCCAGTTCGGTGGACAGCGTTTCGGCGAAATGGAAGTCTGGGCTCTCGAGGCCTACGGTGCCGCTTACACGCTCCAGGAACTTCTCACGGTGAAGTCCGACGACGTGATGGGCCGATCCAAGATCTACGACGCGATTGTCCACGGCAAGAACACGCCGGAACCGGGCATTCCCGAATCGTTCAACGTGATGATCCGCGAAGTCCGTTCGCTCTGCCTTGACATCAAGACTATTGGAGAAAAGTAATATGTCAGAAGAAACTTTCGATTATTCTGAAAGCAATAATGGTGAAGTTTCCATTCACCTCGCTTCTCCTGAATTGATTCGTCAGTGGTCTTATGGTGAAGTCACCAAGCCAGAAACGATCAATTACCGTTCTTTCAAGCCGGAACGCGACGGTCTGTTCTGCGAGCGCATTTTCGGACCGGTCAAGAACTGGGAATGCAACTGCGGAAAGTACAAGCGGATTCGCTTCAAGGGCGTCATCTGCGACCGCTGTGGCGTGGAAGTCACCCATTCCAAGGTTCGCCGCGAGCGCATGGGACATATCGAACTGGCCATTCCGCTTGCGCATGTCTGGTTTGTCAAGAACCAGCCCTGCGTACTTGGCGCGCTTTTGAACCTGGACACCAAGTCTCTCGACAACGTCATCTATTACGAGAAGTACATCGTTCTCGATCCGGGCGATACGGATCTTGAGCCGAACTCGCTCATCGACGAGAACAAGTATATCGACCTTGAAAGGGAAGGCCGTCATTTCACGGCGAAGATGGGCGCCGCCGCCTTGAAGCAGCTTCTCGCGCAGGTTGATTTTGTCAAGCTTTCGGACGAACTTCGCGTGGAAGCCCAGTCCAAGTCCAAGACAAAGCGCGACGAGGCTATCAAGCGGCTGAAAATCGTCGAAGCGTTCAAGAAGTCCCAGATGGACGACTTCTATTCCTACTACGCAAATCCGGAAAGCAAGAAGAACAGCGACATGCCGTGGGCGAAGGAACTCGCCGAAAAGGTCGAGGACTTCAAGTATGGCGTTATCGGTTCCGACGGGGAACGCAAGGGCGGCTATGCCGCAAGATGCGAAGGCAAGGAATTTGACCTGCTCGACGCCCTGTGCGAATTCCGCAAGATGTATCCGGCACAGGCGAAGAACCTTTCGAACCAGCCCGAATGGATGATTCTTGACGTTCTTCCGGTGATTCCTCCCGATCTGCGTCCGCTTGTTCCGCTCGATGGAGGCCGCTTTGCGACTTCCGACCTGAACGAACTTTATCGCCGGGTCATCAACCGCAACAACCGCCTGAAGAAGCTGATTGACATCAAGGCTCCGGACGTGATTCTCTGCAACGAAAAGCGCATGCTCCAGGAAGCGGTGGACCAGCTGTTCGATAGCGGTCGTCGCACGGCTCGCGCCGGTTCCAACCGTCCGCTCAAGTCGCTCTCCGAACTTCTGAAGGGCAAGCAGGGGCGTTTCCGCATGAACCTCCTCGGCAAGCGCGTGGACTATTCGGGGCGTTCCGTCATTGTTGTCGGACCGGAACTGAAGATGCACCAGTGCGGACTTCCGAAACGGATGGCCCTTGAACTTTACAAGCCGTTTGTCATCCAGCGTCTGGAGGATGATGGCATTGTCTATACGCTCAAGGCGGCAAAGAAGTATGTCGATGCGGAAAAAACCGAAGTCTGGGATATTCTCGAAAAGATTATCGAAGACCATCCGGTGATGCTAAACCGCGCACCGACCCTTCACCGTCTGGGCATCCAGGCTTTCTATCCGAAGCTTATCGAAGGCAGCGCCATTCGTCTGCACCCGCTCGTCTGTACCGCTTTCAACGCGGACTTCGACGGTGACCAGATGGCCGTGCATCTTCCGCTTTCCTTTGAAACGCAGCTGGAATGCCGCGTCCTCATGCTTTCGTCGAACAACATTCTGCACCCGGCGTCCGGTCAGCCAATAGCCGTTCCGGGACAAGATATCGTGCTCGGTCTCTACTACATTTCGAAGCCCCGCCCGAATCGGAAGGGAGCCGGAATGCGTTTCTATGATGCCGCCGAAGCTCTCCGCGCATACGGAAACGGAGTTATCGACTTGAATGCCGAATGCTATCTCCAGTTGCCTGCTGGCCGAAAGATCTACATGGGGGCGCTCGAATCGGATACCCCGTGCCTTACGGAACAGCCGGACGACAACGGCAACCGCGACGTCGTAGCGAAGGCCGGGCAGAAGGTCAAGTTCCTCACGCTGAAGGAACCCGCCGTCATCAAGACGACGATGGGACGCATTATCCTGAACGAAATCATTCCGAACGATGTCGGCTTTGCCAACGAGACGTTCGGCAAGAAGGTCATCGCGAAGTCCATCGACGATCTCTATCGTCGCACGGGAAACCGCGTGACGGTCGAATACCTCGACGATCTCAAGGCGCTAGGTTACAAGTGGGCCATGATCTCCGGTTCGTCCGTCGCTATCGCGGAAATGATCATTCCGCCCGAGAAGCAGACCATGCTCGACGAAGCGACGGAAAAGGTCAACCGCATCCGCGAACTTTACGAAGACGGCGTGATTACCGAAGGCGAACGCTACAACCAGATAATCGACGTATGGTCCAAGACGACTAGCGACGTGGCTGCCAAACAGTGGGATCTTCTGTCCCATGACCGCGACGGTTTCAATCCGGTCTATATGATGGCGGATTCCGGCGCCCGCGGTAGCCGCGAACAGATCAAGCAGCTGTCCGGAATGCGCGGTCTGATGCAAAAGCCGACAAAGCAGCTCGGTGGCCAGGAAGTTATCGAAAACCCGATCAAGTCCTGCTTCCGCGAAGGCCTGAACGAAATGGAATACTTCATTTCGGCCCACGGTGCTCGCAAGGGTCTTGCCGATACCGCTCTGAAAACGGCTGACGCCGGTTACCTGACCCGTCGTCTCGTCGATGTGGCGCAGGATCTCGTCATCGTCGAAGAGGATTGCCATACAAAGGACGGCATCGACATTTCCGCCTACAAGGACGGCGACGACACAATCATCTCGCTTGAAGAACGTCTCCTGGGACGCGCTCCGGTCGAAGATATCGTTCACCCGGTTTCGGGCGAAGTGATAGTCAAGGCGGGCGAACTGGTCACGGAACGCGATCTTTCGAAGATTTCCGCTACGGGTCTCGAACACGTGAAGATGCGTTCGGTCCTGACTTGCGAAGCTCGCAACGGTGTCTGCGCCAAGTGCTACGGTCGTATGCTGGCTTCCGGTCGTCCGGTGGATCTGGGCGAAGCCGTGGGCGTTATCGCGGCGCAGTCTATCGGCGAACCGGGTACGCAGCTGACGCTGAGAACGTTCCATATCGGTGGCGCTTCGAGCCGTTTGACCGTCGAAAATTCGAAGAGCGCGCCTGTGGATGGCCGTATCGAACTTGACAATGTCAATACGCTCGATCACGAGGGCAACAAGGTCGTCGTGAGCCGAATGGGCGAACTGGTCATCTTTGACTCGACCGGAATCAACAAGGGCCGTTGGCAGATTCCGTATGGCGCGACGCTTTACGTAAGCGATGGCGATACGGTCAAGAAGGATGCCAAGCTCTTTGAATGGGATCCTTACACGCAGCCTGTTCTCAGCAACGCGAGCGGTAAAATCCAGTTTGTCGATTTGATCGAAAACACGACGTATCGCGTCGATAAGGACGATGTGACGGGCGTGGAAACATGGACCGTCATCAGCGATCGTCACGGCAAGCATCGTCCGGCGATAAACGTCGTCGATGCGAGCGGCGAACGACAGGGCGTTTACTACCTGCCGGACGGCGCCATTCTTACGGTTCACGAAGGCGACAAGGCGGAGCCGGGTGAAATCCTCGCCAAGCTGCCTCGCGCGGTCGGAAAGACCAAGGATATTACCGGCGGTCTTCCCCGTGTCGCGGAGCTTTTCGAAGCTCGCATCCCGAAGAATGTCGCGGTCATCGCCCCGATCGACGGTATCGTGTCTTACGGCAACGAAGAACGCGGCAACCAGAAGGTGATAATCAAGAACAACGACGAGGAATCCAGCGTTCTCGTTCCCCGTGGACGTCACCTGGCGGTTCTCGAAGGCGACCGTGTCCGCAGAGGTCAAAAAATCTGCGACGGGTCCGTGGATCCGCACGACATTCTCCGCGTGCAGGGGCCCGAAGCGGTCCAGCGTCACCTGGTGAACGAAATCCAGGCGGTCTATCGCCTGCAGGGTGTGGCCATCGCCGATAAGCATATCGAATGCATCGTCCGCCAGATGATGCGTAAGGTTAAAATTTCCGATCCTGGGGATTCCGATCTCTTGCAAGACGAAGAAATCTCCAAGGCGCGCTTGCGCGTGAAAAACGATTCGTTGAGAAAAGAAGGCAAGAAGGAAGCTTCGGGCAATCCGATGCTCCTCGGTATCACCAAGTCCTCGCTCTCGACGGATAGCTTTATTTCCGCAGCGTCCTTCCAGGAAACAACGAAGATCCTCACTCGTGCTGCTATCGAAGGTAGTGTGGATCCGTTGATGGGTCTTAAGGAAAACGTCATCATGGGACACCTGATTCCTTGCGGAACGGGCGCTCGCCACCTGCGTGACGTTGAGGTCATCGATGCTGATGCCGAAGCGGAAGCTGCCGCAAACCGCGCTTCCCAGGCTCAGGGCTACGAAGGCCAAAACGGCGACATCGAATTTACGATGCCGGATACCGGTTCCGAAGCCTCGGAAGATAATGGTGAAAATCTCGAATAATCGAGAGGTAAAACTTGAAATTATTCGAAAAAGAACTATATTTGGACTTCCAAAATTAGGGAAAAAGAAAAATGCCTACTATACAACAGCTCGTCCGCAAGGGCCGCGAAAAAATTCTCAACAGAACCGCTTCGCCGGCTTTGAAGCAAAGTCCGCAAAAGCGCGGTGTCTGCACCCGTGTCTATACCACCACGCCGAAAAAGCCGAACTCCGCTCTCCGCAAGATTGCGCGTGTCCGCCTTTCGAACAAGATGGAAGTTACCGCCTACATTCCGGGCGAAGGTCACAACCTCCAGGAACACTCCATCGTTCTTATTCGCGGTGGTCGTGTAAAGGATGTTCCGGGTGTTCGTTACCACATCATCCGCGGTACGCTCGATACCCAGGCTGTGAACGGTCGTAACCAGGCGCGTTCCAAGTACGGCGTCAAGAGAAAAGCTCCGGCGAAGAAGTAAAGGAAGGGCTACATGTCTAGAAGAAGAAAGACCATTCACAAACACACCATTCCGGATCCGCGCTACCATTCCGTCCTCATCACGGAACTCATCGGCGTGGTTCTCAAGCAGGGCAAGAAAACGATTGCGGAACAGATCGTTTACACGGCTCTCGACATTTTGAACAAGAAGGTGGAAGGCGAAGGCTCTCCGCTCGAAAAGTTCGAAGAATGCCTCGAAAACATCAAGCCGAAGCTCGAAGTGAAGTCTCGCCGTATCGGTGGTGCGAACTACCAGGTGCCGATGGAAGTCGCCCCGGACCGCGCCAAGGCTCTGGCTCTCCGCTGGCTGCTCGACGCTGCCCGTAACCGCACCGAAGCGAACATGGCCGAACGTCTCGCCGCGGAACTAGTCTCTGCCAAGAACAACGAAGGCAATGCCGTTCGCAAGAAGCAGGACGTGCACAAGATGGCGGAAGCGAACCGCGCCTTTGCGCATTTCCGCTTCTAATATCGTTTCATCCTTTGTTTTGGAAAAAGCCCTGCTGCGAAGCGGGGCTTTTTTGTGTGTTTTGGAATTTTTTACGGATTGTAAAAAGCCTGCGTTTCTCTACGTGTCTATCAAAGCCTCATGAGCCACTTTAGAAATACGGGGTCGGTCATATAGAGACCGTCCTTTCGGCGTTCGACGAGTTCCCTGGCGATGAGGACTTTCTTGATGTCCGGCTCGCACGATGGACAATGCTTGGTTGTGGTTTCAATCGGAAACCGCGTTCTGGTATGTTCACGGTTTTGCCGAGTGATTTCCGCTCTCCGTGTCTGCCATTTGTCCACATTTTTTTCTATATTCCTCGCATAGTTTTTTACACTTTAACCAAAAGGCAAAAATATGGCTGCTAAAATCAAGTCTGTTGTGGCTCGTCAGATTCTGGATTCCCGTGGAAATCCGACTGTCGAAGCGATTGTCACCCTCGAATCCGGCGTGGAAGGCGTTGCGAAGGTCCCGAGCGGCGCTTCTACCGGCGAACGCGAAGCCTGCGAACTCCGCGATGGCGGAAAGGCTTATTGCGGCAAGGGCACGACCAAGGCCGTGAAGAACGTGAACGAAAAGATCGCGAAGAAGATCGCGGGCATGGACGCTTTTGACCAGAAGGGCGTTGACGACGCGATGATCGAACTTGACGGTGACCGGATGCACAAGGACACTCTCGGCGCGAACGCGATTCTCGCCGTTTCGATGGCTGTCTGCGTTGCCGCCGCGAAGGAAGCCGGAATGCCGCTTTACCAGTATATCGCGAAGCTCCACGGAACGAAGAAGATGACCCTTCCGTGCCCGATGTGCAACGTGATCAACGGCGGTGCGCACTCTTCCGCTCCGATTGACTTCCAGGAATTCATGATAGCTCCGGTTGGCGCGAAGACCTTTGCGAAGGGCCTCCAGATGGTGACGGAAATTTTCCACGCCCTGAAGAGCGTCCTCAAGAAGGGCGGCTACGAAACGACCGTCGGCGACGAAGGCGGATTCGCTCCGGGCGTTGCCATCAAGAAGGATCCGAAGAACAAGTTCGGCTGGAAGATTACCGGCGTGATGACGCTCGAAAAGGCCCTGACCGCTCTCAAGGATGCGACCGAAGCTGCCGGTTACAAGTTCGGCAAGGATATCAAGATCGCTCTCGACGTCGCTTCTTCCGAATTCTGCGACAAGAAGATCAAGGACAAGTGGGACAAGGGCGAAACCTACACGTTCAAGAAGTCCTCGGGCAAGACCTTCAAGGGTGCCCAGCTCGTCAAGTATTACGAAAAGCTCGTCGACAAGTTCTCCATCTTCTCCATTGAAGACGGTCTCGACGAACACGACTGGGCTGGCTGGAAGGTTCTCACCGAAGATCTCGGCAAGAAGATCAACCTGGTCGGCGACGATCTCTTCGTGACGAATCCGACGATCTTCAACGAAGGCATCGAAGCGGGCATCGCGAACGCGATTCTCATCAAGGTGAACCAGGTCGGTTCCATTTCCGAAACCCTCGAAGCCATCAAGACCGCCCAGGAAAAGGGCTATGCCCCGATCGTTTCTCACCGTTCCGGCGAAACCGAGGATACGTTCATCGCCGATCTCGCCGTGGGAACCGCCGCAGGCCAGATCAAGACCGGCTCGCTCTCCCGCACGGACCGCGTTTGCAAGTACAACCGTCTTCTCGCTATCGAAGCGGAGCTCGGCAAGAACGCCGTCTATGCCGGCGATCCGCGCAAGAACAAGTAATCGGCATTTTTTTGCGAAAAAAGGTTCCTCTTTTGGGGAGCCTTTTTTGCTTGTGGCCGTATTTGTCTCCAGAAAGGATGAAAAAAAATTTACATCGGGTGCATTGTCGCAAAACAAATGTAAATTATGCACGTCAAGTTTAAACTGGACTTTCTTGTGCCGAAAAATCAAGAGGACTATAGATGAATTGTTTAAAAACGATCGCCAGAGGCACGGTCGCCTTGTCGGCGTGTTTTGGCGTTTTGGTCGGTTGTTCCGGAGGTTCCGATGGTGCCGAAGCGGCTTCCGATTCCTTGCCGAGAGAAGAAACGCTGTATCTTTCCGGCCAGCAGTGGGGGACGCCTTCGTCTTTCAACCCGCTTTCCGAAAGCTGGAGCTCGGCGTGGCCGGTCAGCGGTCGCTTCAACCTGATGTATGAACCGCTGATCACGTATAACACCCTGAACGGCCAGATGGAACCGCTTCTCGGCACGCTCGTCGATAGCCTCAGCAACAACGACAGCATCGTGGTCGATTTGAATCCGAAGGCGCGGTGGAGCGACGGAGTTCCCGTTTCGGCGAAAGACGTGAAGTTCATCTTTGAACTGGGACATCACTATTCGGGCGTCGCCGTCAATACGTCGGAACAGATTACGGGAGTGAACGTCCAGAAAATCGCTTCGGTCGATGCAGCCGGCGATTCTGTCGCGTTTGAACGCCTTTCCTTCATCATCAACAAGAAAGGGCGCAACAATCCGCTTTCCATCAAGGATCTTCTGCAGGCGATTCGCATCGTTCCGGAGCATATTTTCAGCAAGCTTATCGCGGAACACGGGAATTCGGTCGAAGAAGTGAAAAAGCTCAAGCTGGACGTGAACCCGGCGGACGGCAAGGCTCCGGTCGTTTCCGGTCCGTACAATCTCGCCGGATACTCGACGACGAAGATTATTTTGCAGCGTCGCGACGATTACTGGGGAAATGCCGCGATGCACGAAGGCAAGCTGCCCGCTCCGAAGTACATCGTCCATCCGATTTACAAGTCGAACGAGCACAGCACGATAGCTCTCCGCGACGGGTCGCTCGACGCTTCCATGAGTTTTGTGCCGCGTATCTGGCACAAGGCCGGTGCGGGTGTCCATGCCTGGCTCGACGAACCGCCTTACTTTGCTCCGGGCGCGATGCCGATGATGATGGTAAACACGCTCCGTCCGCCTCTCGACAACAAGTATTTCCGCAGGGCCATCGCCACGGCGATAGACTATGCGGCGATTCGCCAGTTTGCCGTGTCGAACTACACGTCCGAGCTGAAGCCTGGGCTTGTCATGCCGACAGCCATCGAAGGGAAGTATATCAACGAGGAAGATTGCGCGAAGTACGGCGTGAAGCTGAACCTTACAGGACAGGAACGGATTGATTCCGTCCAGGCTCTGCTCAAGCTTGCGGGCTACAAGTCCGTGTTCAACGAAGATGGAACGCTCGACCACATGGAAAGCGAAAAGGGTGAACGCGTCAAGACGATGTTCATCACCAGCCCGAACGGCTGGACGGACTGGGAAGCGATGGTGACGATTGCCGTCGAAAGCTTGCGCAAGGCCGGTCTCGATATTCGCGAAGGCTTTGTGGATGGCGGTTCCTACTGGCCGGCGATGGGCCAGGGAAACTTTGACCTGGTGATGCACAAGCCGCAGGCGGACGTTACCCCGTCGCTTCCGTGGAGCCGTTTCAACGAAGTGATGTCTTCGCGTGACTGGGCGCCTCTCGGTAGCTGGGCCGGTACGAATATCGGACGTTACAACAAGCCGGGAACTCCGGAATACCGTCCCGAAGTCGATAGCCTTCTTGCCCATGTTCCTCTGATGACGGACGAGGATTCGATCGCTTCCGCCTATCGCACGCTCAACCGCATCTTCATGGAAGACCAGGTGTCGATTCCGCTCGCCTACCTGCCGGAACAGTATTACGAATATAGCGAACGTGTCTGGACGAACTGGCCGAACGCCAAGAATCCGTATGCGCCGCAGCAGCTTCCGTGGATTGCTTACGGTACGAACATCCTCTGGAACTTAAAGCTCAGAAAATAAGGACGGACAATGCTGAAACAATATCCCACACTTCGTTATGTCCTGCAAAAGGGTTTTTGGTATTTCCTGACATTTATTGTCGCTATAGCCATCAACTTCGCTCTCCCGCGACTCGGAGAAAACAACCCGGTCGATATTGTCATGGGAAAGGCCGCCCAGGGACTTACCCCGGAAGAGGCGATGCAGAAAAAGGAAACCCTGCTCAAGGCTTTTGGCATGGCCGAACTCTCCGACGAGGGAAATGTCATCTATGACACCGTCGCTGTACTCGATGCGACCGGAAAGCCCGTGCTCGACGAAAATTCGAATCCGAAGACGGAAGCAAAGCCGCGCCTCGCTTCGGGATTTTCGCAGTTCGTGTCCTACGTGATCAATGTTTTCCATGGCGACTTTGGTCTTTCCTATAGCCAGTATCCGAAGCCTGTACTGGAAATCATCAAGGAATCGCTTCCGTGGACGCTCGCTATCCAGTTCCCGACGATCGTTCTCGGCTGGATTTTCGGTAACCTGCTCGGAGCCTATGCCGCCTACAAGCGCGGAATCTTCGACAAGGTCTTCTTCCCCGTGGCAATGTTCCTGAACGGAATTCCCTACTTTGTGTTCGGCATGCTTCTCGTTGCGCTGTTCTCGATTACGCTAGGATGGTTCCCGGCGATGAACGCTTACGGCATGGACGTGATTCCGGGATTCAACTGGGCGTTCATCAAGTCCGTCGGGTTCTACTACGTGCTTCCGTTCTTCTCTTGCTTCCCGATTCTCGCTTCGGGCCAGGCGACCGGCATGCGTTCCATGGCAATCTATGAACTGGGAACGGATTACATGAAGTATGCGAAGTGGCTCGGTCTCCGCGAAGGAAAGATTATCGGCTACGTATTTCGCAACGCGATGCTTCCGCAGCTTACCGGTCTTGCCCAGTCCCTGGGCGCGATGGTCGGCGGAGCCCTCATTACCGAAATGATTTTCTCTTATCCGGGACTTGGCATGGCGATGCTCACCGCTATCCAGCAGAACGACTACGCGACGATTCAGGGCTGCACGCTCATGATTTCTACCTGCGTCCTGCTCGCCAACTTCCTCGTGGACATCCTGATCGCTGTCTTTGACCCGCGCGTCAAGGCCGGTTTGCAGATGGGAGGCAAATAACATGTTGAAACTTCTCAAGAACCTAATGAAGTCGCCGATGTTCGTTATCGGTGTCGGAATCTTCTTCCTGTCGCTCTTTGTCGCGATCTTTGGACCGCTCTTTTACCACGTCGATATCAATGCGCGCGACATTGTGGCGGGACCTTACGCGCCCTCTAGCGCGGAGCATCTTCTCGGAACCGACCATCTGGGTCGCGACTACGTGTCGCTTCTGATTGCCGGGCTTCGGAGTTCCCTGTATGTGGGACTGATCGCTGGCGTCATTGCGACAACGATAGGCGTTTTCATCGGGC
Source organism: Candidatus Methanomethylophilaceae archaeon (assembly GCA_963629575.1). Taxonomy (GTDB): domain Bacteria; phylum Fibrobacterota; class Fibrobacteria; order Fibrobacterales; family Fibrobacteraceae; genus Hallerella. The sequence continues at coordinate 8,032 of CAVGIM010000016.1, read as the reverse complement.
TTTTCGGCGGATTCCGCGGCGGCTGGATCGACGAGATCCTGAACATGGGTACGAACCTGTTCATCGTTATCCCGCAGTTCGTGATTCTCGTTCTCATCAGCTCGGCGGTCAAGGAAGGGCGTTCGCTTACGCTCATCGGTCTCATCATCGGTCTCACTTCGTGGAGCTGGTCGGCTCGTGCCGTGCGCGCCCAGGCCTCTTCGCTCAGAAGCCGCGATCACATTGCGCTTGCCCGGATGAACGGAGCCGGTTCCCTGAAAATCGTTGTCAAGCATGTCTTGCCGTATCTGCTTTCCTACGTGTTCATGGTCTTCATCATGCAGGTATCTTCGGGAATTCTTTCCGAGGCTTCCATCTCGATGATCGGTCTCGGTCCTCTGGATTCCACGTCGCTCGGCATCATCCTGAACCAGGCGAAGGACAACGGAGCGCTTTCGGACAGCATCTGGATTGCGTTCCTCCCGGCAACGCTTGTCATCACCTTGACCGTGTTTGCGCTGTATCTCATCAATACGTCGATGGAAGGCGTATTCAACCCGCGTCTTCGCAAGTAAGAGGTAGCCATGTCAGACAATGTTTTTGAAGTAGAACACCTGAGCCTCTATTATCTCGGACGTTTTGGCGACAAGACGCATGCCGTGACGGATGTTTCCTTTTCGATGAAACAGGGTGAAATCCTGGGTATCGCCGGGGAATCGGGCTGCGGAAAATCGACTCTCGTCAGCGGCCTGATGGGAATGTGCATCCCGCCGCTTTATCCGGAACACGGAGACGTTCGCGTCAAGAACGGAGACAAGATGGAATCGCTGATGAACCGTTCCGTCGAAGATATCCGTGCGAATGTTCTCGCCCAGAAAGTTTCCATGATTCCGCAGGGGGCGTTCAATGCGCTGAATCCGGTTCGCAAGATCAAGGATATCGCGGCAGATGTCATCGCGGCGCACTCGCAGCCGGGAAAGTCTCTCGACAAGAAGGAAATCTACGACCGCCTGTGCGAACGATTCGACCTGTTTGGAATGGACACGAAGCGCATCCTGAACTCGTTCCCCATCCAGCTGACTGCCGGTGAACGCCAGCGTTCCGTTATCGGAATTTCGACCCTGCTCAATCCGCAGATGGTGATTGCCGACGAGCCGACTTCCGCGCTCGACGTTTCCACGCAGAAGGAAGTCATCAAGATGATCTTCGACCTTCTCGACAAGGGAATCTTCTCGACGATGATCTTTATCACGCACGAGCTTCCGCTTCTTTACCATGTCGCGGACAATATCGCGATTATGTATGCGGGAGAAATCGTGGAAAAGGGGACTGCGGAACAGGTCGTGAAGGATCCGCGCCATCCCTATACCAAGGCGTTGATGGGAGCCATGCTCAGCACGGAAGCGAGCCAGCGTTCCCGTCACCCGGTCGCTATCGAAGGCGCTCCGCCAAGTCTCAAGAACAAGATTGCGGGTTGCCGTTTCGCTCCGCGTTGCAAGGTGGCGTGCGAAGATTGCAAGAAAAATGCCCAGAACCTCCGCGTTGTCGGCGGTCGTGATGTGAGGTGCGATTATGCAAACTGATAAGGCTGTCGTTTTTTCCGCCCGGAACGTCTCCAAGGAATTTGGCGCGGGCAAGAATCTGAAAGTTGCCGTGAGCGATGTCTCGTTCGACATCTACGATGAAGAGTTCATTTCGATAGTCGGCGGTTCGGGCTGCGGCAAGTCCGTTCTCGCGAAGATCATGCTCGGACTTTACAAGCCGACGCATGGGGAATTTTTCTACCGTGGCCACGCGATCAAGAACCTGAAGGAACATTGGAACGAAGTCCAGTCGGTTTTCCAGGATCCGTTCGGTTGCTTCAACCAGTTCTTCACGATTCGCTCCCAGCTCGAAGACGCCCTGAACATTCTCAAGGACAAGCCTTCGAAGGAAGAGGTTCGCCGTCGCGTCGATGAAGGTCTTCTTGCGGTGAACGTCACTCCGGCGGATATCGAAGGAAAGTATCCGTTCGAACTTTCCGGTGGACAGATGCAGCGCATGCTGCTTGCCCGAATCTTTGCGCTCCGTCCGAAGGTCCTGATTGCCGACGAGGCGACTTCGATGGTCGATGCCTGCGTCCGCGCGAACATTCTCGACTATCTCCGCAAGCTGAAGGACCAGCTCAAGATGACGGTTGTCTTTGTGACGCACGACATTGGACTTGCGAACTACGTGAGCGACCGAATCTTCATTATGCACGAAGGCAAGATCGTGAACCAGGGAACGCCGGCCGAAGTTCTCGACCATACGACGGAACCGAATACGCTCCGCTTGCTCGACGACATTCCCGAAGTGCACAAGGACGAGTGGATTCCGAACAGCCACCGTTCCAAGAAGCACCAGGCGGAAGTGGCAAGTTCGCAGGGTTGATTCCAAGTCTTTGAACGGGCCCGGTTTCGACCGGGCTTTTTGATATGCCGATGCAGCCGATTCGAAACATTGCGATTCTCGCCCATGTCGATGCGGGAAAGACGACGCTTTCGGAGCGTATTCTCTTTACCGCGGGCGAAGTGAGTCTTCCGGGGAACGTGGAAGACGGTCTTGCGACGATGGACTATCTGCCCGAGGAGCGAAAGCGCGGCATCACGATCGAATCGGGCGTGGCGCATTTTGAATGGCGCGGAATCTGGTTCAACTTTATCGATACGCCGGGCCACGTGGATTTTGGCGCCGAAGTCGATATGGCGCTTTCGGCAGTGGATGGGGCGGTTCTTGTAATCTCTGCGACGGATGGTGTGGAAACGCAGACGCTTTCCGCCTGGAAAAAGTTGCGGGAAAACGGTGTACGTACGATCGTTTTCATCAACAAGCTGGACAATTCCGCAAGTTCGCTTGACGAAACGCTGATTGCCGTCGAAGAATATCTCGGTGCGCGGCCTGTGCTGCTTTCCGTTCCGGAATTTGAAAATGTCCGTGGCGAGCGAAAAGTTCGCTCCGAGCTGGATGTCGTGAGCGGAATGCGGCTCGTACTTTTGGATGGTCGTGAAGAACCCGAAATGGTTGGAGATGCCGCGACAAGGGAAAAGTGGGAATCCGCCTATGCGGAAGCGGTGGAAGCGGCCTCCGAGTTCGACGATGAGATTTTGTCGCTCGCGCTCGAAGGGAATAGCGTTCCGCCAAAGTCGCTCGTGCGCGGGCTGAAAGCGCTTGCGGCTTCGGACAAGTATGTGCTTTGCTACGCGGGTTCCGCCAAGGAAAATTTTGGCGTGCGCAGCCTGATGACCGGGCTTTCGTTCTTTTTGCCAGATTCTCCGAAATTTGAAAAAAGGCTTCTGGGCGAAGTCGTCCGCTTGCGGCATTTCCAGGGGAGCGGGGAAATCTCCCTGTTTCGCGGCATGGCGAATCTCGAAAAGGCGAAATGGCCCGAAGGCTTTGAATTTTTCCGTTTGAAGGCTTCGACGCTTAAACCGGTTCCGCGGATTTTGGCAGGCGACATCTATGCGCTCCGTTCTCCGCAGGAACTTTCGCTCGGTGATAGAATTTCGCTCGGCGGGGAAGTTCTCGAAAGGTCGGAGTCCGTCAAACGGTACGATTCGCTGCTCCAGACGCACGTCGAATGCGTCCGCCCGGAAGACTACTCCGCGGTCGAAAAAAATCTGAATCTTTTGTGCCGGATGGATCCGTCCATTCGCGTGACGTCGCATCCCGAAGCCGGATTCTGGGTCTTGCACACGGTCGGCGAAGTCCAGCTGGAAGTGATTCTCGAACGGCTCAAGCGGGAATTCGGCTGCGATGTACGGGCGGGAAATCCCGACGTGCTGTGGCAGGAACGCTTGAAGGGGCCGCTTTCTCCCGTGGAAAACTCTTTCTGTGCGGGACCTTTCTCCGTAAAGCTTTCGCTCGCCGCCAAGAAACTTTCCGAAAATTCGACGGAGGTTTCGCTTGCGGGAAGCGCCTTGAATGGGCTTTCGCCGGACGTTCTCGCAGGGCTCCGGTCAGCGATTTTGGAGAGCGCCGCTGTCGGAATCCTGGGAAAAGGCTCGCTCGTGGGCGTGGAATTTTCGCTCGAAAGTTTTTCCGCAAGTGAAAACGCTCCGATTCCGATGATCAAGAAGGCCTGTTCGGATGCGGTCGCAAAGCTCGTTCGCACGGCGGACATCTGTCTGTATGAGCCGTATATGGAGCTCTCGCTCGAATGCCCGGCGGAATATGCGGGGCTTCTCGGCGGAGACGTTTTGGCCCGCGAAGGGAAAATCGTCTCGGTCGGCGGAAACGGCGTCTTGCATTCGTTTGTCGCGGAACTCCCGCTGCGGAAACTGTTCGGCTATGCGACGGCGGTTCGCTCCGGGTGCAAGGGTCGCGCGGAATACTCGATGCGCTTTTTGGAGTATCGAAGGGCGAAATAAGTGTTCTTGTTTGCCTTGGGGCTATATCGTCGAAAGAAACGCTGGTTTTGGCTTGTGCCGCTTTCTCTAGAATGAAATTAAATTTTACTTGGAAAAATCGAGTTTGGCGATTAGATTTTAATAGATTTGCCTTTGTGACGATTTTCAAGAAGGTTTGGGAACACAGGAGAGTTTATGCCTAAAGACAATTCTCGCAGAATTCGGAGCTTGCCATCCATGGAAGATGTCTTTGGAAACGGGAACGTGCCTGCGGACAAGACGGCAGCGAAACTTCCAGATATGCCAAAAGGCGACCTGTTGCTGGAATCCGGATGGGAAGAAGAAAAAATCGAATCGCCGATATTGGATGAAGTGATAGGGATAATCTGCGAAGAAGTCGAAAAGAATTCGATGCACGGCAAGGACGAGAACTGCAGCGACTTTATGCTTCCGTACGAGCGAAATACGGAACCTTATCGATATGATAAAGCGGATTCACTCTATACTCCGCAGTTCTTGGACTTGCCCGATGCTCCCGTTTCGCCGGAAGATGTCGAAGCGAAGTTTCAAAATATTCTCGCACCTTACGGTATTCGGTATGTCCGACCGAAGATTCGGTATGTTCCGGAATACGAGCCGGGCTACCCCAATGGTGTCGAGGCTTTCAACTGGACCTATCGGGAAGCCAATAAAAAGTTGGCGCTTGAAATGTCAAAGTACATTGTGGATAATTTTCTGTATGAGGAAAACATTCCCCTGACGACGTATCCGAATACCGAAATCACGATGCATTTGGACGCAAACCGCTATCCCGATCTCGAAATCTTGACCCATGAATTTAAACATGCCGTGGACTTGCCGCTTTTGCAAAATTTGTCGTATATTTATGGACTGAACGAGTTTCGTAAACTGGATGAGGCCTTGCGCGCTGTCCGTGGCAAGGACTGGTGCTGGCCGTATCTCAAAGGGAAGCTCGATGCTTGGATTGCGACAAATGATTCTTTATTGGACGCGAGGTTAAAAAATATGCAAGGACGCCTTGACTTTATGGAGAACGAAAATACCCTGGGGCAGCATCGGTATAGCAACATTCCGCTCCTCAAGGAAGTCTATGACGAATATCTTTCCAAAATATTGATGCCATGAAAAAACAAATCTTGTCGATTCTTTTGTCCTTGGGGATTTCCTTTGCCGTTTCCGCAAAGGATTTTCCCTGTATTTCGAAACCGGATGAAGATGGAAAATGCTGGGCGCTTGTAAAAGACCCGCGTGACGGCCAGAAGTACCTTTCAATAAAGGCGTGCAAGCCTCTTTCCGAAGGCGGTGCGTGTCACATACACTATGTGGAAAATTCTCGATACAAGTCGCCGAATGCCGAGTGTGGCAAGGGAGAGGATTTTTATTATGGCTGCCTTTATACGAGGCAAGAAGAAAAATTCGCTTGCCCGGATTTCGGGGTCAAAACCGATTGCTGGCTTTATTTTGAATGGAGACCGACGTATGAAGTGACCAGTAGGGAATATGCAAAGTTGAGAAAGAAGATTTTGAACAAGGAGGTGCCCGAGGTAAAAGAGATGTTCTTTTATCGTCCAGGCGATAGAGTTGCGAAAACACCTTGGCAGAGAGCGTGGGTGAATGTCGATGGGAAATGGGGCGAGACGACGATTGTGAAGAAAAAATATTATTATGCCTGTGTATTTTGGGTGCCTGGGGATTAAATCTTTCCAAAATATTGATGCCATGAAAAAACAAATCTTGTCGATTCTTTTTTTCGCAGGGATTTCCTTTGCCGTTTCCGCAAAGGATTTCCCCTGTATTTCGAAACCGGATGAGCTAGGAAAATGTTGGACGCTTGTAAAAGACCCGCGCGACGGGCAGGAATACCTTGCCGTAAAAATTTGCGGAATTTACAATCCGGATTCTCCGCAAGATACATGTACGGTTTCTTCGGTAGAAAATTCTCGATACAAGTCGCCGAATGCCGAGTGTGGCAAAGGAAAGGATTTTTTTTATGGCTGCCTTTATACTCGAAAAGAAGAAGCGCTTGCCTGTCCGGATTTAGGCGATGCACGGATGTGTTCTCATTATTGGGGGGTGACTCCAACATATAAGGTTACTAGCGAAGAATATGTAAAACTCAGAAAGGATGTTTTGAGTAAAAAGAACAGGGAAGTAAAAGAAGTATTCTTTTATCGAAAAGGAGACAAAATCGCAGCAACATCAGGCTCTAGGGCTTGGGTGAATGTCGATGGGAAATGGGGGGAAACATCCATTGTGAAAAAAAAGGTTTACTGTGCATGCTTGTTTTGGATGCCCGGGGATTAGTTGCGGGAAGCATGGTGTGGGTTAAAACCTCTTGACAACATTTTAAAGGGTAAGCAGGCGAAAAGACCACAGTCTTTTTAAAAGTTCCTGTTTCCGCTTGCCGTGCATCCGCTCCTTGCGAATCCGCGGCACAAGTCCCAACAGGGAGCATTTTTGCTCTTTGGCATAAATGGCAATCGGCTGAAACGAGACGGCAAGACTACGGCCTATAATACAAAAACGCCAAAACAGGTCTCTGTCAAATTGCTTACGCGAAAAAAAGTGTATTCCGGCGGAATACACTTTTTTCGCTGACCCCCTTTCCAGGCGCGGAAAGTTTGGTAACTTTCATGACAGATTGAATTGGGGGATGGAGGTCTCCGCAAAAGGCGCTCCGGGCTTTTGCCCGGAGCGCCTAAATTTTTCGAAAGGAGCCGGAACTTACATTAGCTCTCGAAGCTCCGCGTAGAATTCCGGCATCTCGCGAAGCCTCTTGATGTTCTTCAGCGGAGAGTTGAGGGTGGAGAGTGAAGTGTGAAGAGTAATCAGGAATTAGCAGCTAGCGATTAGTTATTAGTGAGTAGTTGCTTGCTATTAGTTGATAGGAGTCAGGAAACAGGAATCAGTGATAAAGCGGAAAACGCTAAGCGGGATGAGGGTGCGTCAGAGCGAACATTTCTTTATGGCTGTCATCCTGGAGCGGAGCAACGCAAAGCGGATCGTTTCGCAACTCTAAACTCTAAGTTCTCCAAACTAAGCTCTGACACCGCGTGGCCTAGGGGGTGGATGCAAGGTAGGGGGACCTTGGCCTTCGCAACTCGGAAAGGTCCCCCTACCTTGCCCCAGGCCGGGCAGGCCAAACAGGTCGCTTGGCGACAAAAGCCTAGACGTGAAACGTCAAAAGCCTTTCGGCAAAAAATAAAAAGCCCGCTCTGCAATTCTAAGCTCTAAGTTCTGCTCACTAAGCTCTGACTTGCCGGACAGGCCTGCCTGTCGGCAGGCAAGGCACTCCCTTCGGGCGTTCCGGAATGATGTGGGGCGCTCGCTGTCAACTGTCATAAAAAACGTCTGTACACATAGATACGTCTGCATCAAAATCGCCATTTCACTTTTTCCTGTTGATAGTTGGTTGATAAATGGATAACACACTCTCATTTGTATAATTTTTGTAAAAAATTTTTCTCGGAACCTTGTTTTTTGTTCAAAACTCAACTAAATTTGGGGTCTCAAATTCGGAAAGTAGCGCTTCCTATGCTTTTCGAATATCAGGATGAAACGTCATCCGCGGATTTGAAGCGATAAACCTTCTGGTGAAGAAGAGGATAAAATGGCAAAAGAGCATTTTGAAAGAACCAAGCCGCACTGCAACATCGGCACGATCG
>CAVGIM010000015.1:0-51104 GCA_963629575.1 Candidatus Methanomethylophilaceae archaeon | reverse complement strand
GTAAAGCGGATCGCTCTGCGTCTCTAAGCTCTAAGTTCTCTGGACTAAGCTCTGGCCGAGCGTATCTGTTGAATTTCTATATTGATAGCCAATGCATTATTCCCTTTTGACAAGTCCCGAAAACTTTGTCGATGAAATCGACTTGATCGAGAGACTTTTTGATTCGGGGCTGGATTTTCTGTATATCCGAAAACCGCACTTGAAGGATCTTGCGCTGGAACGCTTTTTGCTTGCGCTTTCGGAAGACATTCGCCAAAGAAGTTTTTTCTGCGGTTCCCCGAATATTGCCGAAAACTTCGGCATCTTGGGATTTCATGCGTCCGTGAAGTGGATCTTGCAAAATGCGGATGCGGTGTCTCGGACTCTCGGGCTGTTGAGCGTCGGCGCAAACGAGTTGTCCGACATCCAAAAGATTCCCGATCCTCTTGCGCCAAGGATCGCGCATGTCGTTGTGCCGTTTCGCGAAGACTCTCTTTCGGAAAAGGTCCTTGTCGAAAGCGATGCGACGGCGCTTGCGCCTGGCGTGGAAAACTTTCTCGTCGTTTCGGGAATCTGGGAATTTGCCGATCCGGTATCGGCGTGGAGGCGTCTGTGCAAAAAATGACCTATGCTTTGACGGTGGCTGGCTTTGACGGCAGCGCGGGGGCGGGAATTCTTGCCGATATCAAGGCGATGCGGGATTTCGGCGTCTATGGAACGGCGGTCTGTACGGCCCTCACGGTGCAAAACGAAAGCTCTTTTTCGGAACCGGGATTTCTTCCGTGGGAGCGTATCCGCGCACAGCTCGAAAAGCTCCATGAAGTTCGCGCGTATGACTTTGTGAAGATTGGACTTGTCCAGGATGCGGAAACCTTGCGACGGATCGTCGAATGGATTCGAGGACGAAACGAAAACGCCTTTGTCATCTGGGATCCCATCATGGGAGCGACGGCGGGCTATCGATTTTTTTCGGATGGCGACGCAGACAAGTTCTTTCCCGTCTTTTCGCGGATAAACCTGATTACGCCAAACCGCTTTGAATACGCCTATCTCGGGCTGGGAGTCGCCGACAGCAGACGGGAAGTCCTGATTGGGAGCGGAACGTCCGTCTTGCTCAAGGGCGGGCATGCGGAAGGGGACAAGTCCGTGGATATTCTATGGCATGATGGGCAAAAGTTCGAATTCTCGTCAAGGCGCTTGCAGGGAGTCGATAAGCACGGTTCGGGCTGCACGCTTTCTTCGGCCATTCTCGCGAACGTGGCGCTTGGCAAATCGCTTCCCGAAGCTTGCCGAGAAGCGAAAGGCTATATCGAGAAATGGCTTGACGGTGGAGAAGGGAGAACGGGCTGGGTAAAATGAAAAAAGGCTCGCGCAAGCGAGCCTTTCGATAACTTTTCCCGACTAGAGATCGATGACTTCCGTCCATCCGAACGGATCGGGCTCTTCCGCAAACTGGATTGCCGTGTAGGTGTTGAAGAGCTTCGTGCAGACAGGGCCTGGGTTTACGCCGTCACCGTAGGTGAATGTCCTGTTTGCGACCGGATCGACAATCTTTCTTATCGGGGTAATGACCGCCGCGGTACCGCATTCCGCCGTCTCGCTGAACTCGGCGAGTTCCTCGAACGGAACCGGACGACGTTCCACCTTGTATCCGAGGTGTTCCGCAAGCTGTTGCAGGCTCTTGTTCGTAATGGAAGGGAGAATCGATTCGGACTTCGGCGTCACGTAGGTGTTTCCCTTGATGCCGAAAAAGTTTGCCGGACCGCATTCGTCGATGTATTTCTTTTCGCGGGCGTCGAGGTAGATGGTGCTCGAATAGCCGAGCTTCTTCGCTTCGGCGAGAGAAAGCAGGCTTGCCGCGTAGTTTCCGCCGACCTTGACCGTTCCCGTTCCCTGTGGCGCGGCGCGGTCGTAGTTTCGGCTGATCATCATATCGACAGGCTTGAACCCGTCCTTGAAGTACGGACCTACCGGTGTCACGAACATGAGGAGCATGTATTCGTCCGACGGCTTTACGCCGACTTCGGGACCGGTTCCGATGAGAAGCGGACGGATGTAGAGCGTTGCCCCGTAGCCATAGGGCGGGACAAAGCGCTTGTTCGCTTTTACGACGGTATGGACCATTTCGCGAAAGAGCTCGACCGGCGGAACGGCCATCAGGACTCGGTTTGCCGTGTTCTGGATGCGGCGTGCGTTTTCTTCGACGCGGAATATGCGAACCTTGCCGTCCTTGCCGGTGTAGGCCTTGAGACCTTCAAAGCCTTCCTGGCCATAATGCAAGCACGTAGCGGCGATATGAATGCTGATGTCCTTGGAGGAGGAAAGTTCGATTTTTCCCCATTCTCCGTTGCGGTAGTAGCAGCGAACGTTGTAGTCGGTGTCGTAGTAACCGAACGGAAGCGTTTTCCAGTCAACTGTGTTTAGATCAACTTGCATAGTCTGTGCCTTTTTTGCGACGTCACCTGGCGTCGCTTGAAAAAATACACATTTTGCTTTAAAATGGCATTGCCGTCTTCAAAAAAGATATATTCCTTTTAAAAGGAGTGTCTGGATGTCTATCGGAAAAATGACGATTTTGGAACTTTGCCTTTGCGCGAGCCTCTTTGCCGAAAGTTCTGTCGATGATTTCGGCTTCCGTAAAATTTACCGGACGAAGGAAAACAGCGTTTCCTGGAATTCCGCGCACTGGGGGAACGGCAATGCGCGGAGCGTGGAATGGGACGGCGATCCGGACGATCCGCTCGGCTGGACGGAAAGCCACAGCGACGGAAACGGTTCGTTCGATATCGACGGGAATGGCGTGATGCAGATGAACTGGAACGATGGACCGAGGTTTCACGTGAACAGCCTGAACGGCTCCTCGACGCAATTCTTCCTGAACACGGAACTGACCGCTTACTTTATGCGGGACGCTTTGGGCGGCGCGGATTTCGGCGGGATGGTCGTCGGGGTGCGCTCGGGTCCCCTGGGCCACGGTTCGGGAGGCGGAGACAACTGCGACGCGACGACATACTATGCGCGCTTTCGAAACGACGGGAAGTGGGACTTCGAAAAGGAATGGAAGCATCCGGATAGCTATTACCGGACGACTTCGGGGGTTGGCAACCAGGATCCGCTCTGGGGGGGAGACTTGCTTCCCGTGGGGAAGTGGATTGGGATGAAATACATCGTCTATAACAAGGATGCGGAAACGGTTCGCCTGGAACTTTATATCGATTCGACGTCGAACGCGACGCCTCCCGGCAAGTGGGAAGCCGTCGGAGCGATTGAAGATGCCGGGCTTGATTTTCGCGGAGCCTCGGGGGCGACGATTTCCGGATGCGCCTACTCGGACGCGCTTGCCCCGATACTCGAAGGCGGCGGCACGATTCTTTTCCGTTCGGACAAGGATCATCCCTTTTACAAGTTTGTCACGGTGCGCGAAATCGATGCTTCCGCTGCGCCTTTCGACGAGACAAATGCGATACGGAAGATGCCTGTCCGCACCTGGGAAAAATCGTCGTCGAAGTTTGACCTGCTTGGACGACCGGCGGAAGAAGGCATGCCTTTGCGCATCCTTGCCCGGTAGATTTCTACTTGGCTCCGGCGGGCAGATAGACGGCGATGGGATTGGATGCGGCGCTTGAAAGGCTTTCGGAAATAAAGTTTTCGTAGGCGCCGCCGGTCGAGGACGTCTTGCATTTCGATTCGTCTTGCGCCGAAAAGATGCGCGTGCTGCCGTTGCCGAAAAGAACCGATCCGTAGCAGGTCCAGCCTCCATCCGCAAGCTTTGCCCGTACTTCCACATTGGTAAATCCCGCATCTTCGAAGAGCTTGCGAATGCGCCGATAGGCGTCTCCATTGTCGGACGTCCAGTCTCCGCCGTTGACAAGAACCTGGCCGCTTCCGAGGTAATAGTTGATGCCGTCTTTCAAGACGATGACGGCGATGGACATCTGGTCCGGGTTCAGGTTGTTCGCGTTGTCCTTTTCTGCCGGGAAAACGACCGTTTCGGATTCGAAGGCTCTTCGGAGGATGTTGGACAGTTCCACGGCGTTCGTGGCGTCGATCTTTCGGTTGGTTCGCTCGATGGCGTTTAAAATCCTCGGCACGGCGACGGTGGCGAGGATGCCTACGATGACGACGGTCACAAGAACTTCGACAAAAGTAAAACCCTTTCTTTCCATGCATTCTCCGTATGCGGTCATGTAAAGATAGATAAAGGGCAGGAAGAGGTCGAACGTTGTTCCTTTTTTGAAAAAGGGAATGGCCTTTTTCGGGAAAAATCTTGAAAAGTGAACAAGTGTTCACTATATTTGGGGCATGACTCGTTCCCTTGTCGTTCGCGACGCCTGCGAACATAATCTGAAGCATGTAAATATCGCCATTCCCCGCGATTCGATTGTCGTGGTGACCGGCGTTTCCGGTTCTGGAAAGTCGAGCCTAGCCTTCGACACGATTTTCGAAGAGGGCCAGCGTCGCTACGTGGATTCGCTCTCGGCATATGCGCGGCAGTTTATCGGCGTGATGAAGCGTCCGGACGTGCAATCGGTGACGGGAATTTCCCCGACGATATCCATCGACCAGAAGACAGTGAACCGGAATCCTCGTTCGACCGTGGGGACGACCGTAGAAATTCTCGACTTCCTGCGTCTGCTCTTTGCGCGGCTTGGAACGCCGCATTGTCCAGGGTGCGGCAAGGAGATTCGGGCGGCGACCGTTGACCAGATTGTCGATGGTCTCTATGCGGAATGCGCCGGACGAGAGATGGCGATTCTCGCTCCGATAGTCAAGGAACGCAAGGGCGAATACCGCAAGGAATTCCAGGAACTTCTGGAAAAGGGCTTTTCTCGCGTTCGCGTTGACGGGAAAATGTTTCGAACTGGCGAAGTTCCCCTGCTGATGCGCTACGAAAAGCACACGATCGAAGCGGTTGTCGATCGCGTTTCGGTAGAGGAGAGAAACCTTTCCCGGATTCGCGAGGATCTCGAAAGCGCGCTTCGGCTTTCCGGCGGAAAGCTTGTCGCGTTTCTGCTTGACGACGGCGAGTATCGCTTGCAGGGAACGGAGCTTGCCTGCCCGGATTGCGGCATATCCATTCCGGAGCTCGAACCGCGGCTCTTTTCCTTTAACGATCCATATGGACAGTGTCCACATTGCAAGGGCCTTGGGCGGGATTACGTCTTTTCCGAAGACCTGATTGTACCGGATACGTCGCTTTCCATTCGGGAAGGCGCGCTCAAGTGCCAAAAGGCGGACGGGAAGGTCATTTTTACGGATTTCGGCTGGCCGGAACTTTCGAAGGTCTCGCGGGTCGAAAGGTTCTCTCTCGACACGCCCTGGGAAAAGCTTCCGGAGCGGTCCCGAAAGGCCGTTCTGTACGGGAGCGAAAAGGCGGGAACTTCGGGAATCGTCCCGCTGATGCAGGCGCTGTGGGACCAGTGGCACATCGTCCATTTTCAAAAGTTCATGAACGACAGCGAATGTCCGGTTTGCCATGGGGCGCGGATTTCGCCTGTGGCTCTCGCTGTCACGTTTCGAAACCTGAATCTCGATCAGATGTGCCGGATGCCCGTGGAAAGGCTGGAAGCGTTCTTTCGAACGTTGGAGCTTTCTTTTCGAGAGGAGCATATCGGACACGAGCTTTTCAAGGAAATCCGGAACCGTCTGGGATTTTTGACAAGTGTCGGGCTGGGATACCTGACCCTTGCGCGCGGAGCGAAAACGCTTTCGGGCGGCGAAGCGCAGCGGATACGTCTTGCGAGCGCTGTCGGTGCGGGACTTCAGGGCGTTCTGTATGTTCTGGACGAGCCAAGCATTGGACTGCACGCCAGGGACAACGGGATGCTGCTCGGTATCCTGGAACGGCTCCGTTCGCAGGGAAACAGCCTGGTCGTGGTCGAACATGACGAGGAGACGATGCGCTTTGCGGATTTTATCGTCGATGTCGGGCCGGATGCGGGCGTAAAGGGCGGGACGGTTGTCGCGGCGGGAACGGTCGAAGACCTGGAAAGAAATCCCGATTCGCTGACGGGAAAATATCTTTCGGGAAAGCGGAAAATCGAAATTCCGAAATTCCGGAAAGCGGTGACGGAAAAAACGCATTTCCTGGAAATTTTCGGGGCGGCGGAAAACAATCTGAAGCATGTCGATGCCCGAATCCCTCTTGACGGAACGCTTACGGTGGTGACGGGCGTTTCCGGGTCGGGCAAAAGCTCGCTCGTCAACACGGTTCTCAAGAAAGAGCTCGCGCGACGCTTCCACGGGGCGACGGAAGTCCCGGGAAAGTTCGACCGCATCGAGGGAACGGAATTTATCGACAAGGTAATCGAAATCGACCAGTCTCCCATTGGGCGCACGCCGCGTTCGAATCCGGCGACATATACGGGAGTCTTTGACGATATCCGCGACCTGTTCGCGAAAATGCCCGAGAGCAAGGTGCGCGGATATACGAAAAGCCGTTTCAGTTTCAACGTCCCGGGGGGACGCTGCGAAGCGTGTGGCGGGGCGGGCGTCAAAATCGTGCAGATGCAGATCTTGCCGGATGTCCAGGTCGCGTGCGATGTTTGCGGTGGCAAGCGGTTTAACGATTCGACGCTCGAAGTCCATTATCGTGGAAAGACGATTACGGATGTGCTCGACATGTCGATTGACGACGCCCTGGAGTTCTTTGCGGATGTGCCGAAAATCGCGGAACCGCTCAGGCTCTTGCAGGAAGTGGGGCTCGGCTACCTGACGCTCGGACAGCCTTCGACGACGCTTTCTGGCGGAGAAGCGCAACGCGTCAAGATGGCAACGGAACTGCGCAGGCCTGGCACGGGAAAGACGCTCTACCTTCTCGACGAACCGACGACCGGGCTGCATTTCGAGGACATTCGCCGTTTGCTCGCGTGCCTTTCCCGTTTGCGGAGCCTTGGAAACAGCATGGTGATAATCGAGCACAACATGGATGTCATCAAGTGCGCGGACTGGATTATCGATCTCGGACCGGATGCCGGCGAGCGTGGCGGAGAAATCGTGGCGACGGGAACTCCCGAAGAAGTCGCTCGAAATCCCGGGTCCCTGACCGGAAAGTTCCTCGCCCGGATTCTCTTTCCGGAACCTGCAGAAAACGCTCCGCTCGTTCGCCGACGGGAATGCTCGGAAAGCTTGGACATCCAGGTCGTCGGGGCGAGAAAGCACAATCTGAAGAATTTTTCGGTGACGATTCCGCGTCATCGGCTGACGGTGGTTTCGGGGGTTTCGGGGTCTGGAAAATCGAGTCTGGCCTTCCATACGCTTTTTGCGGAAGGGCAGAGGCGGTTCGTGGAAACGCTGAGCACGTATGCGCGGCGCTTTTTGGGACGGCTCGATCGGGGTTCTGTCGATTTTATTCGTGGGCTTTCTCCGGCGATTGCGATTGACCAGGGAAGCGCGTCGAAGAGTCCGCGGAGTACCGTGGCGACGCTTACCGAAATCTACGATTACTTCCGAATTCTCTGGGCTCGGGCGGGAATCGCGCATTGTCCGCATTGCGGTCGCCCGCTGGAATCTTCCTCGGTATCCTCGATTGTCGATTCTCTTTTGAAGCGTTCGGCGGGAAAGCCAGTCGAAGTGCTCGCCCCGATCCTTATCGCGGATTCGAACGGCGAGTGGATGGTTTCCGATGCGACAAGGGTTCCTGGCGTTTCCGGCCGATTGCGCGAACTGGGCTACCGGAAGGTTCGGGTGGATGGAAACTTGCGGGAACTTCCGCTGGAAACCTTGCCCGCTTCGACGAAAAGGGTCTATGCCGTGGCGGATACGGTCCCGGTTTCGAAAGCCAACGCGACGCGCCTTGCCGATTCCCTGGAACGGGCGTTTCGCGACGGTTCGCATGCTGTCGCTCTTCGCATAGGCGGGGTGATCCATTCCTATTCGCTTTTTCCGAGCTGTGGGCATTGCCAGCATTACCTGAAGCGGAACCTCGATCCGAAAGAGTTCAGCTTCAACACGCATTGGGGGGCTTGCGAACGGTGCGCAGGGCTTGGAATCTTGCGGTCGGGGGAAACCTGTCCGGATTGTCGCGGTGCGCGCCTAAAGCCCGAAATTCTCGCCGTGACCGTCGGCGAAAAGAACATTGCCGAAGTTTCGTCGTTGAGCATCCACGACGCGGCGTCGTGGTTCCAGGGCCTTCGACTGGATTCGACCCGAAAGAAGATTGCGTCTCCGCTTTTGCGAGAAATCCTTGGCCGACTCCGCTTTTTGGAAGATGTCGGTCTGGGATATCTGGACCTGGACCGGACGGGAGATTCGCTTTCTGGCGGAGAATCCCAGCGGATACGCCTTTCTAGCCAGATAGGCAGCGGACTGGAAGGGGTGATGTATGTGCTTGACGAGCCGACGATCGGGCTTCACCAGAGCGATACGAAAAGGCTTCTCGATTCCCTGTATCGGTTGCGAAACCTGGGAAACACGCTGATAGTCGTGGAACATGACCTGGAAGTGATTCGTGGCGCGGATCATCTGATCGACATGGGACCGCTTGCCGGCGAATATGGCGGGGAAGTGGTCGCGGAAGGAACGCCGAAGGCGCTTTCGAAAAAGTCCGCATTGAAGAAGTTCCCGCGGAGCGAAACGGTAAAGTATCTGACGGGAAGCGTTCCCGTTTACAACCCGCCGATAGACCCTGTCCCGGCGAACGCCCCGTTTCTTGAATTTCGGGAGCTGTCCTCGCATAATCTAAAGAACGTATCGGTTCGCTTTCCGGAAAATAGGATTTCGACGGTTTGCGGCGTTTCGGGCTCGGGAAAGAGCACTCTTGTCATGAACGAAATCCTGCCGCTGGTGCAGGACGCCTTTGGGCGTGGCGAAAAACGGCGAAAGGCGCGCTTGCGGGCGATATTTCCGGACACGGTCAAGGAGGTTCTCGCGGTCGATCAGAGCCCTATTTCGGGAACGCCGCGATCGACGCCGGCGAGCTTTACCGATGCGCTCGGTCCGATACGCGAGCTGTTTGCGAAAATGGAACTTTCGAAGATGAAGGGCTTTGGACCGAACCGCTTCAGCTACAATTCGAGTCGTGGCGGCGGACGCTGCGAAGCGTGCGAAGGTCGCGGCATGACATCCGTGGAAATGCATTTTCTTTCGGACGTGTGGGAAACCTGCGACGTCTGCAAGGGAAAGCGCTACAACCAGGAAACGCTTGCCGTGGAATTCAAGGGAAAGAATATCGCCGATGTGCTCTCGCTTCGGATAGACGAGGCCTGCGAATTCTTCAAGGACCAGCCTAAAATCGTAAAGAGACTTCGCCCTCTTGTCGATGTCGGGCTCGAATACTTGCGCCTGGGGCAGTCCGTGACGACGCTTTCCGGTGGCGAAGCGCAGCGGATGAAGCTCGCAGGGGAGCTTTCGCGCGGAGAGGGGCGGAAGGGCGTCCTCTACCTTCTCGACGAACCGACGACCGGTCTTCATCTCAAGGACGTACAGGTTCTGTGGAATCTCCTCCGCAGGCTTTCGTCGCAGGGAAACACGGTTATCCTGATAGAACATCATCCCGATGTCATTCGGCTTTCGGACTATATCGTGGAGCTTGGGCCTTCGGGCGGGGAGGCCGGTGGCTTTGTCACCTACATGGGCGCTCCTTCGGCAAAAAAGGCGTAGAGTGTTTTCGATGTGTCCGATTTTTTAATAGATTGGATTCATCCCGTCGGAGAATGTATGGCTTTGAAAACTTGGCTCCTGTTCCTTTGCGCGCTCGCTTTCGCGCATGCCGGCAAGACCGGGGATTACCGCTTTACGGTTCCCGAAAGCCAGTTCGCGGAAAAGGCCAAGATCATCAATGCGAAAAATGTCTGTGTCGATGGAGGCGATTCCGCCTATCTGCATTCGGAAAGGGTTCGCTACCCGCTCGAACCGGGGAAGCTCTACCTGAGAAGCAAGATCAAGGGAAACCGCTACGGCTGGTATTCGGGCAGCGCGAAGCCCGAATGCTTCAAGACCTTGCACGCTTTTGGCCTGCGGGAGAACCGACTTTCGGCCCTCGAGGCGAGCCGCCTGCGCTTTTTTGCCGAAAGGCTCCGAAAGCCATTCCAGGACGAGGCCGAAGTATATTTTGACAAAAGATACATCTACTCGTCCCGAGTCGAGAATCTCTATTACTTTAAAAACGGCAAATGGCAAAAGCTAAAGCCGGCAGCCCTTTCGGGAATTGTCGTCATCGGCGACGTTCCGGATTCGACGGTTGTCGTCATCGAAAAGCATTCCTTTCGCGCTCCGGTCACCTTCTCTCCGGTCGATACGGGGCTTTTCTATGCGACGTACCTGATGCCGCACATGTATCCGGTGACGTCCGGCACGCGGGTTTCTTGCGGCAAGACTTCCTATCTCAAGCCGATTCGCCTTCCCGAGGATACGACCGTCTATCGGATAGAGACTTCGGTGACAGCGGAACGAATCGCGGCGACGCGCAGCCTTCTTGAAACGGAAACGCTTTACGACGCTTTTATCGAGGACTTGAACCGAGCCGAAATCAATCGCGGAACGGCAGGCTTCGATTCGCTTTACCCGAAACCCAAGAATCCGCCGCGGGGAATGTCGAAAAACGATCCGCAGTATGAAGCCTATCTCGCCACGTTTGACGTTGCCCGCTCCCGCGCAAGGTCCCAGTGGCTATCCAGACGGCTTTCGGAAATTCTGGAATTGAATGCGCAGCTGCGCGCGCGGCTGGACGTTCAGCAAAGGGACACGCTCTCCGTTTCGATCGCTCCGCTTTCGGTTGCAGAAAAGGATTCTGCCGTCGAAATCGCCTTTCGGGATTCCGCAAACCGCATCGATGTCAAATGGGTCGGGAATTTCCCGGAAAAGAATTTCTCGCTCGACACGGCCAGTCGCTTTTCGCTCTTCTATGAAAACAGGCCCGTCTGGAAGTATGACGGATTCCGCGTCAAGAGCCGCCACCAGTACCGCTTTCTGAAGCTTTTGTTCCAACAGGGCGATTCGACTTTTGTCGGCGAGGGAAAGTTCGTCTTGCCGGGATATATCCTGGCGGAAGACGAGGTGCAGGAATGGCTGATGCCCGCACCGGTTGTTGCGGATTTGGCGGAGCGTTCCGTCCCGAAGACGGAAGCGAAGGATTCCGTTTTCGAAGAGGCGAGTCGCGCCTGGGCGAAAATCGATTCGGGTGCCTTTCTGTATAAGGGTCGAACCGTTCGCCTTTCGCCGTTTGCCATCCGAAAGACCGAAGTGACCGTAGGCGAATATCGTGAAATCATGCGGGATTCGACGCGTTTCGAATTTCCCGACAGCTTGAATCCTGCGCACAATGTCAGCTGGGAACAGGCG
This sequence comes from Candidatus Methanomethylophilaceae archaeon, assembly GCA_963629575.1. Taxonomy (GTDB): domain Bacteria; phylum Fibrobacterota; class Fibrobacteria; order Fibrobacterales; family Fibrobacteraceae; genus Hallerella. The sequence continues at coordinate 39,845 of CAVGIM010000015.1, read as the reverse complement.
AACAGGTTCTGCGAAAAAATCGGAGGGAGGCTGCCGACGGAAGCGGAATGGGAATTTGCCGCGCGTTCCGGCGGAAACGGAAGCTTTGTCTGGGAAGAAAGGAACAACGCCCGTCCGTTTGAATTCGCGGTTTTTCGCGCGGAATCCCCGTCGCGGGTCGCTTCGGGAAAGCCGAACGCTTTCGGGCTTTTCGATGTAGCGGGAAACGTCGCCGAGTGGACTCTCGACACCTATTCGCCGCTTTCGTTCTACGTGGAAAGCGAAAATCCGAGCGGGTCGTTCCTCGGCTATGAACGCGTATTCAAGGGCGGTTCGTGGAAGAGCGCTTCCGAAAAGGAACTGGACCTGACCGGGCGAAAGGCGGAAGATCCCCGCTACTGGTCAAATTTCATCGGCTTTCGCTGTGCGCTTCCCCGAGAGCGTTAACTCTAAACTCCAAAGGAATATCCATGAAGAAGAATTCAGGAATCTTGCAAAAGCTCACGGCGTTTCCCTTTCTCTTGATCTTTCTTGCGTTTCTCTTTCCGCTGGTAAACGTTTCGTGTGCCGAAAAGGTCGTTGCCAGTCCGAACGCTTACGAGCTGATTTCCGGCGTGACTCCCGAAACGTTCCTGGGCGAAAAGGAAAAGAAGGTTGCCGAGGAAATGAAAAGGAACGAGCCACGTCTTTCGGAATTCTTCGAACAGCCGGTCCAGACGACTGCGGTCATCGTCCCCGTTATCGTCGCGGTTGCCTTGGCCGCCGTCTGCGCTTTTCTTACGCCTGTCGGGTCGCTTGCGATGGCGCTCGCCGCCTTCGTGTCGCTCTGGGTATTTGTCTATAACCTGTCCGTCTCCATCCAGGCGGAACACTATGACTTTCTCACGGTGAAACCCGCAGTCGGTGCCTATTGCGTCACCTTCCTGCTTGTCATCGGAATCGCGATGAACTTGGCTGTCATCATCAAGACCGCGCGGGAAAACCGACAGGATTCAAGAAACAAGGAACAACAATAGAGGACATTCCATGGCCGAAAAATTCGTATTCTACATGAACCGCATGACCAAGACCTATCCTCCTGGAAAAACGGTTCTCAAGGATATCTCTCTCAGCTTTTACTATGGCGCAAAAATTGGCATCATCGGCACGAATGGCAGCGGTAAATCGACGCTTCTCCGCATCATGGCCGGAATCGACAAGGAGTTCCAGGGCGAAGCGTGGATAGAATCGGGGCGCACGGCGGGTTATCTGCCGCAGGAGCCAGAGCTCGATCCGAATCTCACCGTCAAGGATAACGTCATGCAGGCTGTCCAGAAAAAGCAGGCGATTCTCGACCGCTACAACGAAATTTCGATGAAGTTCGCGGAGCCGATGGACGATGACACGATGACGAAGCTCATGGAAGAGCAGGGGCGTTTGCAGGACCAGATCGATGCCGAGGACTTGTGGAGCCTAGATCGCAAGATCGAAATCGCGATGGACGCGCTGAACTGTCCGCCGGGAGATTGGCCCGTCACCAATCTTTCTGGCGGGGAAAAGCGTCGGGTCGCTCTCTGCCGTCTTCTTCTCGAAGAACCGGACCTTCTCTTGCTCGACGAACCGACCAACCACCTGGATGCGGAATCGGTCGCATGGCTCGAACGTCACTTGCGCGAATACAAGGGTTCCGTGATCCTGGTGACGCACGATCGCTACTTCCTAGACAATGTGACCGGCTGGATCCTGGAAATCGACCGCGGACGCGGCATTCCCTGGCAGGGAAACTATGCGGAATGGCTCGACCAGAAGCTCGAACGCATGAAGAACGAGGAAAAGGGCGAGTCCGACAGGCAAAAGCGTCTCGCTCGCGAACAGGAATGGGTCAAGCAGAGTCCCAAGGCTCGCCAGGCGAAGAACAAGGCCCGCTTGAAGGCTTACGAGGACCTGCTTCTGGAAGACAGCCGCGAACAGGTGAAAGTCGCCCAAATCTATATTCCAAACGGAGGACGTCTCGGAAATGTCGTCATCCAGGCGGAACATTTGCGCAAGGCCTACAACGACAAGCTCCTTTTCGACGACCTGTCGTTTACGCTTCCGCGGTCGGGAATCGTCGGCATCATCGGTCCGAACGGCGCCGGCAAATCGACCCTCTTCAAGATTATCACGGGCAAGGAAAAGCCTGACGCGGGAACGCTCAAGATTGGCGAAACGGTCGAGATGATCACGATGGAGCAGGGGCGCGAAAGTCTCGACGATTCCAAGACGGTTTTCGAGGCGATTACCGGCGGAAAGGATGAAATCGCGCTTGGCGAGCGCAAGATGAACGGGCGCGCCTATTGCGGACTTTTCAACTTCACCGGAGCGGATCAGCAGAAAAGGCTCTCCGTCCTCTCCGGAGGGGAGCGTAACCGCGTACTGATGGCGAAGAACCTCCAGCATCCGGGAAATCTCCTCTTTCTCGACGAACCGACAAACGATCTGGATATCGAAACGCTCCAGGCCCTGGAACAGGCGATTCTCCGCTTTGCGGGGTGCGCCGTCATCATTTCGCACGATCGCTGGTTCCTAGACCGCGTCGCGACGCACATCCTCGCCTACGAGGGCGATTCGAAAGTCGTCTGGTTCGAAGGAAACTGGAGCGAATACGAAGCGGATTACAGGCGTCGCATGGGCGAAAACGCCGACACGCCGAAACGCTTCAAGTACAAGACTCTGACGCGCGAGTAATTCTAGAATGCCTGAGACAAGTCGAAATTGACGCGCTCGAAGGAAAAGGCTTCCGGGGAAAATCCCGGAAGTTTCTTTTTGAACGTGTAGTCCAGGCGCAGGGTGAGAAACTGCCATTTGTAGCGGATTCCCGTTCCGAGAGCTGCGCTGCTGTTTCCGGCATAAAGGCTGTTCTTGTCCGAAACGTGCGTCCAGTCGTAGAATTCGACCAGCTGCCAGTTTTTTGTCGCTTCGAATGGGGAATTGATGCGGAGTTCCACGTTCAGGCGGAGATATTGCGGCGTGAGTCCCGTGTTGATGACTTCTTCTCCGCTTTCGTCAAGGCTCGTGTAGCTAGGGTAGATGCTGCGGAAGTGGTAGCCCCGTACCGTTCTGGAACCGCCCTGGTAGAAGATTCGGGCGTCGTCTTCCAGTGCCTGGTTAAAAAACTTTCCGAAGCTTACGTTCGCGGCGGAAAGGAACGGCCCAAAGAGCGGCAGGTAGCCGGTGCTTGAAAGCTCGCCGTAGGTATAGGGATTGCCGCTCATTTCCGGATCCCGGATGCTCCCGGTAAAGTTCATTCCCCAGCCGACCTTCGGCGCAAAGCGCAGACCCTTGGTCGGATTGAAATAGTCGTTGGAATAGTCGAATGTCAGCGCCGTTTCTCCCTTGACCTTGAACAGCTTGGACTCGTTTTTCTGTACGAAGCGCGTATCGAGAGAGGCTCGGAAGCGGATGTTGTTCGAAATGCCGAACGTGAGATCTCCGCGATTGATGACTTCCGTTCGTTCTTCGAGGCTGTCCGGGTAGGCGGGCGGGGAGGTCTTTTCGTGGTTGAAGCTGATGTGGTCGTCGAAGCGGATGGCCGTGGGGATAAAGCTGAAGCGCGTTCCGAAAAGCAGCGGGTTTGCGTAGCCGAGGGTGAGTTCCTGCTTGTTCTGGGCAACGAGAATGCTTGCCGAACCCTCGTGAAAATGTCCCAGGAAGTTCTTGTGCTTGAACATCGCGGAGGCTCCGAAGCCATAGACCTCTTCAAAGAAGACGGAGTAGCGGGTCTCTCCGGGCATCCTTTCGACAGCGTGAAAGCGCACGTCCGAAAGGCCGTCTTCCCTGGGGAAGTCTTCCAGGTGGACGGAGGTGAAAATCTGCGTGGAAAGAAGTTTCGAACGAAACGACGTGTATGTCTTTCCGTTGATGACCTCTCCCTTGGGAATTCTCCACAGCCGGTTGAGCCATGCCGTGTCGGAAAGACCTTCCTGGCTGTTCGTGTCGAGCTTCGCGATTTGCGCGGGCTTTTTCGTTTCGCTTGAAAAGTCTCCCATTCGGACGCGCGTTCCCGGATCGACGTAGATTTCCACATTGACCAGGTGATTCAGCGTGTCGAGATATTCCAGGTAGTCCGCGCGCACGTGCAGGTAGCCGTATTCCCGGTAGAGAATCTGAATCTGCTGGACATCGTCGGCGACGACTGTCGGGTCATAGCTTGCGCCGCTCTTGAAGCGAATCCCTTTCAGCACGACGCTATCCGCTTCGGTATCCCTTTCGATTTTCATCTCGCTGAACTTGTACGGAACGCCTTCGTCGATTCGAAACCGGTAGAGCGTGTAGGGAACGGAATCCGAGGGATCGGTGTGGTTCCGCAAGATTTCCATGGACGAAGCAAAGCTGAAGTAGCCGTCGGAATAGTAGAGAAGTTCCAGGTTTGTGCGGGCGATTCGCATGAGAAAGTCCTGGCGCGTCGTATCGACGATCCCGAATTCTTCCGGAATGTCGAGCTGCAACGCGAGCTGCTCGTCCGAATAGAGACTGTTTCCGATAAACGAAACCTTCCAGTGGTTTTTCACCTGGACTGAGTCGGACGTTTCCGCGGCGTGAAGAAATCCGAGGCATAGGAAAATAACGAGGAGAATCCGGCAAGCGATCATTTTCTTTCCTCTTCCCTGGGATGTAGCGCCTTGCACTTGCCGATTCCGAATAGACACGGAGACCAGAACTTGTAGCTGTAATTGAAACCGATGTTCTTTTCGAGACGGCTTTCGTCTTCGTCCGTCGCGGTGATGTAGTTCTTGGAGACAAGGCTTGCGCCAAAGTCGAGCTGTGGACTGTAATGTTCCGGATTTTTCGTCTTGTCCTCTTCGGAAAATGCCGGGATAATGTAGGAAATGCCCGCTTCGATCGCATGATCGTAAGTCGGCGTTTCACTCTGGTCCTGCTTGTAGCCGAAGACAAGGCTCAGGTCTTTCACCCAGCGGTCCAGGGAAATGGGAACAAGCAGGTAGCTGGAATCCTTTTCGGCGACGGATTCCTCGTTGAACAGCTTGAACTTCATGTCGATATCTCCGACATATTCGCCGCCGAGCGTACGGTTCGCCGTGCTGGTCAAGACGCTTCCGATGAGCTTTCCCGCGACCTTGTTCCTGTCGATCGTGGAGCTTTCCTCTTCCGAGATGCATCCCAGGAGAACGCTGTAATAGAGGGACGCCGGGGAATCGTCAACCCCGCAATTCGCGCTGGGCATCGGTTTCGGGGCGATGACGGAACCCAGGATATCGAGATGGACTGGGCATGTCTCGTCGTCGTCGCGGTGGCTGTTTGTCTTGCAGTATGGGAGGTTCTGCACGCTCGAAATGTTGATGCTTCCGCGGTTCCAGGGAACATCCTGGAAGGAAATGGCGAGCGATTCCAGGTCGAATTGGAACATGTCCTTGAGTCCGATGGAGCCGCTTCCCGAATTGTTGATGTCTCCACGGAGAAGCGGATGATCGGATGTTCCGAGTACCCAGAGGTCGAGCGTCAGGGGAATGCTTGCGAGGTTCGTCGCGATGGCGACCGTGTCGCGGCCCGAATCGCCGATGTGAACGGCGATGTTCAGAGGTCTCGACTTTGCCGCCGTTTTCTTGACGACTGGCTTGGTGCGGCGTATCTTGGTGAAAAATCCGGAAAGCGTCGCCGAAATCTTGCTGAGACTTCCGAAGCCGATATCGACCGAGAACTCGTTTCTGTAGAGCGCGCGATCCAGGAAAAAGTTCCCTTCGAGCGTAGGGCTCAGGAAATTGCCGTTTTCCGAATGGGGCAGGTGCAAAACGGCCTTTCCCCGTGCAGAAGCGTCCGCGTTTCCCCATTCCGGCTTGTCGAGCCTATACGAAACCCTGTCGAGGTCCAGGGAAAGGGTGAATTCCTTTTCGGAATCGTCGAGACTTCCTCGCATGTCGCCAATCTGGATTTGGTGGATCTGGTCCCAGACCAGGGAAAATCTTTCCGTCCCGATGGAAACCTTGCCGAGCTTCCTGTCTTTCAGGTTGTAGCTTGCGCGTCCCTCGATGTACTCTCCGAGGCTGTTGGAAAGCTTCGCCGAAGAAACGTCGAAGAGTCCGTCGCGAAATGTACCGTTGAACGAAACGGGCAAAATGGGGAATCCGCGCTTGGTGTCGATTGCGGTGGAATCGGAATGGAAGGAAAGCTCCAGGCTGTCTAGCGGGCTTTTCAAGTCTCCGGTCGCGTCGGCCTTGAAATCGGTGTAGATGACTTCGCCTAGGCCGCCCGGGAGGAACCACGAACCGGAAAGTTGCGCCTTCCCCCGCCATTTCATCGTCGAATCGATGTCGCCGTCGAGCCATGCCGTTCCGCCGACCGGTGTGGTAAAGTAGGCGAAAATGTGGTGTTCTGGTTCCAGAAGCCCGTTGACATCGATTTGCAGGTCTCCGTTCCAGACCCTTTCGCCGGCGCTGATGTTCCCGGAAATCTGCATCTTTTCCTTTTCGGCAAAAACGTCCAGCCTGGGAATCGAAAAGTTCTCTTTCGAAACGTTCTTGAGCGAGAGATCCGAAAACTGGAGCGACCCTTGCAGTCCGATTCCTCTCCGGTAGGTGACGTTGCCGCTGAAAATTCCGCTTGCGAGAGGCGATTTCTGGTAGGGCGCGAGCAGAAGCGGAATGTCGAACCTGTCCGTGGATGCCCACGCATCGACGAGTTGCATGGAGGCGTAGTTCTTTCCTGTCGAATCGTAGAGGACGTTCGCCGTGCCTTCGAGTTCGATAGCGTTTGTTCCCGTGGTGATGATGGCGCTGTCGAGCGAAACGGTGTCCTTCGTATTGTGAGCCCGGAAGCTTCCGTGCAAGGGAATCTGGGCTATTTCCGTCGTGATTTCCGCGTCCAGGTTTCCGAAGTGTTCTTCGAAGTTCTGTGTCATCGTTCCGGTCACGATGCCGTCGAGACCTTTCAGAATTGCTGTATCGGCAAAAGGAATGTGCGAAAGGCGCACCCGATAGGCCTTGCTTTCGATGGCGGGTTCGAAGGTGACAAAGGCTTCGGCGAAACCGCTGTCCGACTGGAAAACCTTCCACGAGGTGTGCGGAACGGAATCGTTCCACTTGACGTCGCCCGAGAACGTGAAACTTTCCTTCTTCGTCCGGATGAATCCATTGGTGAAGTCGATACCGTCCTGGTCGAGCGCAAGCGAAGTGAAGAGAGAATCCGCGGTCATCAGGTAGGCGTATTCGACCGGCGCGATGGAAACGTCGGCGAACATTTTCCCGTCGTGAAACGATCCCTTGACCTGCGGACGCGTGTTAAAGCGCAGAAAATCGTCGCTCCAGCGAACGGCCCAGGGCTCGTCTTTCGCGATATCCCCCGTAAAGTCTATCCGAAATTTCCTTGCGTCCGAGAGCCCGGAAAGTTTCGCGCGGACGACCGATCCCGCTTTCGTCGTCGCTTCGGCCTGGATTTTTCCCGGAGAATCCTTTTGCGCGTGGAGGGAAAGATCGAGCGGCTGCATTTCCGGACCGAATTCCGCTTCGATGTTCCTAACGGTCGCGTCGAGCTTTCCGTTGAGTTTCCTGTCTATCTGCCCGCGCACGGCAATGCTCTCGGACTTCTTTCCGGAAAGCTTTCCGTCAAGCCGAAAGATCATTCGTTCGTCGCTTTCGAGACGGATGTCTGCCGCCAGTGCGGGAAGTGGCCAGAACTCGCCAATGTCCGTCCGGAGCCTCGTCCTGTGAGAAAACTTCCCCTGTCTCGCTTGGGCGTCAAAGGTGGCGCTTGCCCGAATGTTCTTGAGCGAGACGGATTCTGGAATCATTCCCATGTCCCATTTCCTGGGATTTTTGACGAAAATGTCGATGTCGCCCGAGACGCTTTCGAGATCTTTCCGCGAAGCGGAAAGGCGGATGGTGGCGCTGTCCCTGTCTTCGGACAGAAACCTCCCGCGCGCCTGGAGGGCTTCCTCCTTGAAGGCGACTTCCATCCTTGCGGAAATCTTTCGCGCGAGATAGTCTCCGCTGACGTTTTCGACAAACAGTTCCGCGGCCTCGCTTCCCTTGGAATTTGCCCTCAGGGAATCCGAAGACCATGTTCCGATGCCGGCGACGCTCATCCGAAATTTTCCCATCCTTATCCGCAGATCGAGCGGAATCCGGAAATTCGGGATGGCGGCAGGGGACGTGTCTTTCGCGGACTTGGGAAACGCGTCGGGATAGAGCTTTGCCTCGGCGGAATCCATGTCGATGTAGATAAAGTCTTCTTCAGGAGAAAACAGGACGTGTGCGTTTATCTTCGGGGCGTTCAGCGAAACGTCAAAGCCCGCGCCCCGGACTTTGACAGAATCCCAGCTGCGGGAAAGCAGCCCGCTTCTCGAATGGCCGTAAAAGGCGACGTGCGCTGGCCCGTAATCGTGGGAAGAATTCAGGTAATTGTCCAGGAAATGGTCAAGAAACCAGGCGGAAGCCAACAGGCAGCCTACGAACGCGGCGAAAATGCCGCCGGCGACAGCGGGCTTTAACCGTTTCACAGGTTGCAATATAGCTAGAAAACTTATATATTGAAAGCGTATGTGTTGCATTCAAACCATTCGTCTGGACATTTCTTCCGATGCGGATTTTTTCCCCGTTCTCGAAAAATCCGTTTCCGACTTTGCCCGCTCGCTTTCCCTGTCCGAAGAGACCGTGCAGATTCTCGGCCGGGAAGCGAAATCGCTCTTCGGGCATGGCCTGGACGAACTGGATGATTCGACGCTCCGCGTGGAACTGGGACTGGCGGACGGTCGCCTTTTCCTTTCCGCTTGCGATTCCAGGGAAAAAACACTTTTTTCGAGGAACATTCCCTTCGCATGAATGACGTTTCCGTTTATCCGTATCCCGAAGAACCCGAAGTCGCGAGGGTCAGGCTTTGCGGGGATATCGGACTCGACGCGATTCCGCGGATTTCCGCGCTTTCGGAATGGTTCGAAAAAAAAGGCATCCTGCATTTTGCGGTAGATCTTGCCGACGTAAGGTTTCTGAGTTCGCCGGCCGTCGGGGCCCTGATGGGGCTTCGCTCGCGGGTTGTCGGACGTTCCGGCAGCGTATCCCTTTTTTCCGCGAATCCCGAGCTTTCCGAAAAGCTTTCCCTGATGGGCGTCCACCTGGCGATGCCCGTATTTCGGGACGAGAAGTCGTTTCTAGACTATTTCCGCTGGGAGTTTCGGGGCGCATTCCGCAACCTTTCGCTCTTGCTTCCGGCCTGTGCCTCTTTTGTTCCGCCGACGCGGAGACTTGTCGTCGGACTTCTCCGCGGCAAGGGGTTTTCGGAGAGGGAAGCCTTTATCCTCGAATCCATTGTCGATGAACTGGCGAACAACGCGATCGAGCATGGATGTCCCCCCGACAACGTTTTCCGCCTGGAACTGAAGTTCAGCAAGTCGAAAACGATTCTTTCTGTACGGAACAGCCTGCGGGAACTTTCGGAAGACGAACGGAAGGCGCTCGAGGAAAAATACGCGCACCCGAAGATGACCCCGGGGTCTTTGCGAGGACGGGGAATCGTGCTGGTGAAAAGGCTTTCTTCGCAAATGACGTTTCGCGTCGAACCGCGCGAGATCTTTGTCGAAGTGACGAGACTACGAGAGGAAACATGAACGAAAATCAGGAACTGCTGACCATCGAAAATATCGAGAACCATCCCGCGGCAAGGCTTTTGCGCTTCGTGGGAGATCTGGATTCGACAAATGCGGAAGCGACTTCCGGACGACTGCTCGAGCTTCTTGAAAAGGGCGTGACGACGATTGTCGCTGACTTTTCCCGCTTGCGCTACATCAACAGCACGGGACTCGGTGCCCTTCTCTTCGTGAACAAGAAGTTCAAGGAAACCGGCGGAGTCTTCAAGGTGGCAAACGTGAACGAAAACGTTCTCGAAATCATTGAAATCATCGGCGCCGACCAGCTTCTTGAAATCCACGGGACGCTTGACGAGGCGTTGGAATCCATCCGCTAGGCGAACGAAAATGGAGATTCTCGAAATGAAATCTGTAAAAGCCGCGACAGCTATTGCCCTTTCCCTCCTCTCGCTTCTCGGATGCTCTTCCGAAAGAAAAGCCTCGGACGCCCTGGTGGCGACGGTGGGCGAAGAGAAAATCTACGCATCCGACATCGATTTTCTGAAAAGGACGTCTTCTGCCTACGCGAAGCCCGGAAAGGAAAAGGACGCTCTCGAAAATATCGTCGAATCCCGGGTAATCTTCTTGGAGGCGAAACGGGTCGCAAGCAGGGACAGCGCGAAGATCCGCGAGCGTCTGGATGCCTTGCACGAACGCTTTCTCGCCCGCCTCTATGACAATTTCTATCTGGGTGACAATCTGGGACATACGGACGCGGAACTCGGGAAGTATTTCGATCGGAACCGCGACCGTTTCGCGGCGGATTCCTGCGAACGCTTCGAAGCGTGCCGCGCGTCTGTCGCCGAGAGCCTCTACCTGGAGGAAAATGCGGACTCCCTCGCCCGATTCGTCGCGAAGAAACTCGAGGAAATGCGGCAAGTTACCGTGGAAATCGCCTACGCGGAAACGGCCGATTCCGCCGAGGCTTCCAAGCTAGGCGTTTCCCTGGCAAATGGATCGGATCTTTCGAAAATGAAAAAGATCCGATTCGATTCGAAATCCGCGAGCGGAATCTGGGCAAATGCCGATATCCGGGACTCTCTGTTCGGAACGACTCCGGTTCCTGTCGGAAGCGTCCATTCGACTGCGGTCGATTCGGATTCGAAAACCGTCGTCTGGAAGCTCCTGCTTCGTCGCGAAGGGGAGAAAATTCCCGAGGTTGGCCGCGATTCCATCCTGAAGGCCCGATTCGTCGCGGAATATCGGGACTATGCGGCAAATGGCACGGACAGCCTATTGCGAAAAAGGTATCGCTTTCGCATGGAACATCCCGTCTATCCCGAGGTGCAGAAGTATTATGCGGAACACGCGGATGCGTTCAACGGCGCTCCGTTCGACAGCGTTTCCGGCCAGATAGAGAGGAAGCTTTCGGCTGATGGCGATCTTCCGCTCGATTCGAACCAAGTCCTTGCGACCCTTGGCGGGGCGCCCTTTATCCGGGAAAGCGACGCGAAGGCGCTCTTCGAGGAAATACCTCGAAACATTCGGATGCGATACCCGCGCGCCCGCCGGGTGCTGATGCTTGCCGGGTGGAAGCTCCGCGCGATGGCCGCGCGCGAGGCAAATCTCGAAAACGACATTCTGCTTGAAAAGATCCGCAAGGATGCCGAAATGTCCTTTTACCGGGACGCCTTTGCCCGAGAACTTTCGAAAAACGGATTCTTTGCACCGGAAGATACTCTCCGGAGCCTCTTTGCGCGTTTTGGCGAGAGGCTTTTCCCGAAGGTTCCGTTCGAACGAATCAGCGGCGAACTGGGAATTTTCGCCCTGACTCCGGATAGGGAGTTCCTTTTCGAGTATTATCGGAATCCGGAACGCTATGCAAGGACGTCCGACATGGATTCCATCAAGGTTCTAGTCTTCAGGAACTCGCTGGGCGAATTTTCGAGCGATTGGTTTGAACGCTACCGAAAGGAACTCTACCGGAAATACCCGGTGACCGTATATGATTCCTCCTATCTGCCATGGGCGGACCTCTTTTCCGTCCAGGAACTCGAAGCGCGGGCCGATTCCTTCTACACGGCAAGAGAACTGGGCGGGGCGTACCTGACCTGGAACCGGATTCGCGCCCTTTCCGCCGAGAACGATTCCCTGTTTGCCCGGGCGGTCTATGAACTTGCCCGGATCGACGGCGAAAGGGAAAAATACGAAGCGGCGAACGGGGAATTCGCGGCCTACTATGCCATCTGGCCCGCATCTTCCGATGCGGAAAAGGCCCTGTTCAATCGGGCGTTCATCCTGCACGAAAACCTGAAACGGGACACTCTCGCCCTTTCCCTTTTCGAGGAATTCCAGGAAAAGTTTCCGAAAAGCGATCTCCATGAATCCGTGGATTGGCTTATCCGGGACATTCGTAGCGGCGGAAAACTCGCCGAAGAGCTTCTCGAAAAAATTTCGAAGCAGGAAGAAAATGCGAATTGACGATTTAACTATATTAAGTCCAACTTTTAAGGCGGTAACTATATGGAAATGACTTTTGCCATGATCAAGCCCAACGGTGTCGCATCCGGCCTTGTCGGACGCATCCTGGATCGTTATGCGAGCGCGCGTCTTGCTGTCGTCGGACTCAAGATGCACCAGATGTCTTCGGAAGAGGCGCGAGGCTTTTATGCCGAACACGTGAACAAGCCGTTCTTCCCGGAACTCGAAGCCTACATGACGAAAGGCCCGTCGGTGATGATAGCCCTTGCCGGCGAAGACGCTGTCGCGAAGGTTCGCGCGATCAACGGCGCGACCAATCCGGAAAAAGCGGAACCGGGAACGCTCCGCTACGATTTCGCTCCGTCGATGACGGAAAACGTCGTCCACAGCTCCGACAGCCCCGCAAGCGCGGAACGCGAGGTCTCCTTCTGGTTCGCCAAGGAAGACCTTTACGCCTATGATGCCGTATCCCAGAAGGCTTGCAAGGTTCTGGGCTAAGTTTTTTTTACAAATCACAATCAAGGAGACAAAAACCTCATGCAATGGATCATCAGATATCTGACTTCCTCGATAGGCAAGAAGCAGATTATGGGTTGTACGGGTGCCTGCCTTGCGCTCTTCATCTTAGGGCACATGGTCGGAAACCTGCAGCTGATTAACCTGGACCAGTCCGTCGCGCAGGCGCACTACAACGCCTACACGCAGCTTCTCACGGGAATGAAGCCCGTCATCTATTTCGTGGAAATAGGCCTTATCGCCATCTTCTTCGTCCACGTGTTCCTGGCTGCCAAGCTGAAAATCGAGAACCGCAAGGCGCGCGGTCCGGAATCCTATGAAGTGAATGCCCGGAAGGGAAAGAAGTCCTTTGCGAGCTTCACGATGATCTGGTCCGGAATTTTCGTGCTCGGTTTTGTCATCCAGCACCTGATGGTCCTGAAGTTCGGTGTCCATTATCTCTACGAAAACGAATCCGGCGAAATCATCCGCGACATGTGGCTCACGACTATCGACATGTTCGCCAATCCGTTCTGGACGGTCTTCTATCTCGTCAGCATGTTCGTTATCGGAATGCACCTGTTCCACGCTATCGCGTCTGCGTTCCAGACGCTTGGAATCGCTCACCAGAAGTGGACTCCGATCATCGAATTTGTCGGTGTCGTCTATAGCGTTGTCGTCGCTCTGGGCTTTGCCTTCGAAGCGGGCTTCAGCTGCTACATCGCTCACCAGGATGGAACGGAAGCCCTTCGGAATGTTTCGCACCAGAAGCAGCAGGTTCTGGAGCAGAAGAAGCAGGCCGAGGAAGAAGCCGCCAAGGCGAAGAAGATTTCCTTTGCCGTTTCCGCAGATGAATTTCAAGTTTCCTATATCGTAGAAGGAGATCGCTAATATGCAACTGGATGCACACATTCCCGGTGGAAATATCTCCGAAAAGTGGACGCGCCACAAGTTCGAACTGAAACTCGTGAACCCGACGAACAAGCGCAAGTTCAAGGTCATCGTCGTGGGAACGGGACTTGCCGGCGCAAGCGCCGCGGCTTCTCTCGGCGAACTGGGCTACAATGTCCAGGCCTTCTGCTACCAGGATTCTCCGCGTCGCGCCCATTCGATCGCTGCCCAGGGCGGCATCAACGCGGCGAAGAACTACACAAACGACGGTGACTCCATCTACCGTCTCTTTTACGATACGGTCAAGGGCGGAGACTTCCGCGCTCGCGAAGCGAACGTTCACCGTCTGGCCGAAAACTCCAACTGCATCATCGACCAGTGCGTGGCGCAGGGCGTTCCGTTTGGACGCGACTACGGTGGACTTCTTGCGAACCGTTCGTTTGGCGGAACGCAGGTCTCGCGTACGTTCTACGCGCGTGGACAGACCGGTCAGCAGCTCTTGCTCGGCGCCTACCAGGCTCTGATGCGCCAAGTGGCGAAGGGATCGGTCAAGATTTTTCCGCGGCGCGACATGCAGGATCTGGTCGTTATCGATGGAAAGGCTCGCGGCATCGTTGTCCGCAACCTGATTACCGGCGCGCTCGAAAGCTACGAGGCGGACGCCGTCTGCCTCGCGACGGGCGGCTACGGAAACGTCTTCTACCTTTCGACGAACGCGAAGGGCTGCAACGTGAGCCCGGCATGGCAAGCCTACAAGAAAGGCGCGCTCTTTGCGAACCCGTGCTATACGCAGATTCACCCGACGTGCATTCCTGTCACGGGCGATCACCAGTCAAAGCTCACCCTGATGAGCGAATCGCTCCGCAACGATGGACGTATCTGGGTGCCGAAAAAGATCGGCGATACGCGTCCGGCAAACGAAATTCCGGAAAGCGAACGCTACTACTACCTGGAAGAACGCTATCCGTCTTTCGGAAACCTCGTTCCGCGTGACGTGGCGAGCCGTAACGCGAAGATGGTCTGCGACAAGGGTATGGGTGTCGGTGCGACGAAGCGCGCCGTCTATCTGGACTTTGCCGATGCCATCCAGCGGATGGGTGTCGCCGGCGTTTCCGCCAAGTATGGCAACCTCTTCCAGATGTACGAGAAGATTACGGACGAAGATCCGTACAAGGTTCCGATGCGCATCTATCCGGCGTCTCACTACACGATGGGCGGTCTCTGGGTCGATTACAACCTGATGAGTACGATTCCTGGCTGCTTTGTGCTCGGCGAGGCGAACTTCTCCGACCACGGGGCAAACCGTCTCGGCGCTTCGGCCCTGATGCAGGGCCTTTCCGACGGCTATTTCGTCATTCCTTACACCATCGGCGGATACTTTGCTGGCACGAAGCTTGAAAAGGTCAGTGCGTCCGACCCGGCGTTCAAGGAAGCGGAATCGCAGATCATGGAACGCCTGAACAAGATTCTGAACATCCACGGCAAGAAGAACGTTTCCGAAATCCATCGCGAACTGGGCCATGTGATGTGGGAATTTGTAGGCATGGGCCGCAACAAGGAAGGTCTCGAAACCGCCCTCAAGCGCATTCCGGAAATTCGCGCGGAATTCTGGGAAAACGCGAACGTGCTCGGCGCGGAAGGCGACTTCAACCAGAACCTGGAAAACGCGAACCATGTCGCGGACTTCCTGGAATTTGCGGAACTTCTTGCCCGCGACGCCTTGCACCGCGAGGAATCCTGTGGTGGACACTTCCGCGAAGAACACCAGACCGCCGAAGGCGAAGCGCTTCGCGACGACGAAAACTTCTGCTATGTCGGCGCCTGGGAATACAAGGGCGAAGGCCAGGTTCCGGAACTTTCCAAGGAACCTCTCACATTTGAAAATGTTCACCTCGTGACGCGGAGCTACAAATAATGAGCGACAATATGCATTTGACTCTCAAGATTTGGCGTCAGAAGGACGCCAAGACCAAAGGCCAGTTCGAAACGATTCAGATCGACGGCATTTCCCCGGACATGTCTTTCCTGGAAATGCTCGACATCGTAAACGATCGCGAAATGAAGCAGGGAAAGGAAGGCTTTGCCTTTGACCACGACTGCCGCGAAGGAATTTGCGGAATGTGCTCCTTGGTCATCAACGGAATGCCGCACGGTCCTGACCATGCGGTGACCACTTGCCAGCTTCACATGCGCAAGTTCAAGGACGGCGATACGATTGTCATTGAACCGTGGCGCGCATCCGCTTTCCCGGTCATCAAGGATTGCGTCGTGAACCGCAGCGCGTTCGACCGCATTATCCAGGCGGGCGGATTTGTGAGCGTGAATACGGGTGCCGCTCCGGAAGCGGCCTCGATCCCCGTTCCGAAGGATCAGGCGGACAGGGCCTTTGACGCGGCAGCCTGTATCGGTTGCGGCGCCTGTGTCGCCGCTTGCAAGAACTCCTCCGCGATGCTCTTTGTCTCGGCGAAGGTCAGCCACCTTTCTTACTTGCCGCAAGGCAAGGTCGAAGCGAAGAAGCGCGTTCTGGCGATGGTCGCCCAGATGGACAAGGAAGGTTTTGGCAACTGCACGAACCTTTACGAGTGCCAGGCGGCCTGCCCGAAGGGTATCACCGTGGATTACATCGCGAAGATGAACCGCGAATACCTCGGAGCGACCGTTTCCTATGCCGAAAAGGTTTACGGCAAGGACATGTAATCGAATCCTTTGCGGACTTTGAAAAACTCTCGGATTTTTCCGGGAGTTTTTTTTGTTGCGAGCGAAATGGCGCTTTCATCAAAAAAAAACGCCTGCCGAAAAGGGCAGACGCTTCATTTGTGCGAAATCCGGATTCCTGATCAGAGGCTGTCGATGATTCGGTTGAACTTTTCGACCGGACGCATCCATTTTTCGAGAAGATCGGGCCGCATGGCGTAGTAGCCCCCGACATCGACCGGGACGCCCTGGGAATCGGCGAGAGCCTGTACGATGTCTTGCTCGTTTTCTTCGAGAGCCTTGGCGACAGGAGCGAAGTGCGACGCAATTTCCGGATCTTCCGCTTGCGCGGCGAGTTCTTCGGCCCAGTAGAGCGCGAGGTAGAAGTGGGAACCGCGATTGTCGAGACCGCCAAGCTTTCGTTCCGGCGTGCGGTTGTTGTCGAGAATCCTTTCGTTGGCCTTGTCGAGAGCTTCGGCGAGAATCTTTGCCTTCCTGTTTCCGGCCGGATTTTCGCCTGTCGGGAGGGACGCTTGTTCGAGCGAGGCTGCCAGGGCGAAATATTCTCCGAGGGAATCCCAGCGCAGATAGTTTTCCGCAAGGAACTGCTGGACTTGCTTGGGTGCGCTTCCCCCGGCGCCCGTTTCGAAGAGTCCGCCGCCTGCCATGAGCGGCACGATGGAGAGCATCTTCGCGGACGTTCCGACTTCGAGAATCGGGAACAGGTCGGTGAGATAGTCGCGCATGACATTCCCTGTCACCGCTATCGTGTCGAGCCCTTTTTTGGCGCGCGCGAGGGTTTCCAGGATGGCGTCTGTCGGGGACTTTATCTGGATGTCCAGACCGGTCAGGTCATATTCCGAAAGGTAGGCGGAAACCTTTTTCTGGATTTCGCGGTCGTGTGCGCGGTTCGGGTCGAGCCAGAAAATGGCGGGCATTCCGGAAAGCCTTGCGCGGTTCACGGCGAGCTTTACCCAGTCGCGAATCGGTGCGTCTTTCGCCTGGCACATCCGATAGATGTCTCCGGTTTCGACTTTTTCGGAGAGGAGAACCTTGCCGTGGGAATCGATTGCGCGGATAATGCCTTTTCCCTCGGCGATAAAAGTCTTGTCGTGGCTGCCGTATTCTTCTGCGCCTTGCGCCATCAGACCGACATTCGGGACGGTTCCCATCGTGCGGGGATCGAACGCCCCGTTCCGCTTGAGAAATTCGATTGTCATCCTGTAGATTCCCGCATAGCACCTGTCGGGAATTACCGCCTTGACTTCTTCGAGTTTGCCATCCTTGTTCCACATGCAGCCCGAATTGCGAATCATGGCGGGCATGGAGGCGTCGATGATGACGTCGCTTGGTACATGGAGGTTCGTGATGCCCTTTGTCGAATCGACCATTGCGAGGTCCGGGCCTTTTTCGAGGCAGACGTCGATAGCTTTCCTTATTTCCGCTTCCTTCGGATTTCCGGCGATGCGCTTGTAGAGATCGCCCAGTCCGTTGTTGGCGTCGATCCCGAGCTCGCGGAAAACATCCGCATGTTTTTCGAAGACGTCTTTCAGGAACACGCGGACGAATGCGCCGAACATCACCGGGTCCGAAACCTTCATCATCGTCGCCTTGAGATGAACGGAAAAGAGGACACCCTTTTTCCTTGCGTCTTCCATTTGTTCCGCGATGAACCGTTCGAGATCCCCGATGTGCATGACGGTCGCGTCGAGAACTTCGCCGGCGAGAAGCGGCATCGCCTTGCGGAGAAGCGAAACGTGTCCCGATTCCGAGACGAACTCGATTTGGAACGTGTCGTCCTTGGGCATCGTAATGGATTTTTCGTTGCCGTAGAAGTCGCCTTCGGTCATGCTCGAAACGTGCGTCTTGACGGAGGCGTTCCATGTCCCGTTCGAATGGGGATGCTTTCTCGCATAGTTCTTGACCGCATTCGGGGCGCGCCTATCGGAATTTCCCTGGCGAAGTACCGGGTTTACCGCGGAGCCCTTGACCTTGTCGTATCGTGCGCGGATGTCCTTTTCCTCGGCGGTTGTCGGAGCGTCCGGGTAGTCGGGCAGGGCGTAGCCGTTTTTCTGGAGCTCGGCAATGGCGGCCTTGAGCTGCGGAACGGAAGCGGAAATGTTCGGCAACTTGATGATGTTTGCCGTCGGGTCTTGTGTCAGCGCGCCTAGAAAGGCGAGATCGTCCGAGACGGGATTTCCAAAGAACAGGGAACCTTCGGGAAGCCGGTCGGCGAATGCGGCGAGGATCCGTGCCGCGAGCGAAATGTTCTTGGTTTCGACATCGAGATTCGCGGCCTTGGCGAAGGCCTGGACGATCGGTAGCAGGGACTGTGTCGCGAGGAAAGGCGACTCGTCGGTCAGGGTATAGTAAATTTTCTGGTTCATACGCTTGCAAGATAGAAAAAATGCATTAGCCTTTTCGAGGTTTCCACGCGAGAAGAAGCGCGGAATTCGCGATGACAAGAAAGGAGCCTCCGTTGTGGACTAGCGCGCCGACGACAGGTCCGAGCGTTCCGTTGATGGCGAGGATGACCGCCAAAAAATTCAGTCCCATGGAAAACGCGATATTGAACCTGATGGTATTCATCATGCGACGGGAAAGCGCTGTCAGGTGGGGAAGTTCACCGAGGTCGTCGTTTTCTTGCACGATGTCCGCGGCTTCGATCGCGATGTCGCTTCCGATTCCTCCCATGGCGATTCCGACATCCGCTTTCTTGAGTGCCGGCGCATCGTTGATTCCGTCGCCTATCATGCAGATTCTTTCGCCCTTTTCCTGATAGCGCTCGATTTGCTCGAGCTTGTTTTCCGGACGGCAGTTGGCATGGATATCCTGGATGTGGGCGGCTCTTGCGATAGCCTTTGCCGCATCCGGGTTGTCTCCGGTGAGAAGTGTCGTGAAAATTCCCTGGGACTTGAGCGTATCGATAGCCTTGCCGGCGTTTTCCCTGATAGAGTCCGCAAGGGCGACAAATCCGGCAAATCGATTGCCGATTGCCATGTAGATGACGGTGGCGCCTCTTGAAAGATACCCGGCCGCAAGGGATATGCCCTTGTCCGAAATTTCCACGCCGTTCCTTTTTAGGTATTCCGGGATTCCGGCGCGAACCTCTTTTCCTTCGATCTGCGCATAGATGCCGTTTCCTGGAACGATTCGAAAGTCTTTCGCGGAAAGGTTCGGGTTTCCGAATTTCTCTCGGTAGCACTTGACGATGGCTTTTCCGAGAGGATGCTCCGAACCGATTTCCGCGGCGGCACAGATTTCGTACAAAGTTTTTTCGTTAACTTGTTCGGAAAAACTTTTGACCGCGATAACCGAAGGCTTTCCGACCGTCAGCGTTCCCGTCTTGTCGAACGCGATTCGCTTTATCGTGGAAAGCCGTTCTAGCGCGTCTCCGGCACGGATTAAAAAACCGTGGCGCGTGGCGTTTCCGATTGCCGCCATGATGGCTGTGGGGGTCGCAAGAACAAGCGCACACGGGCAGAACACGACGAGGACCGTTACGGCCCGGATGATTTCCCCGGTAAAAATCCAGGCGAGAATGGAGGCGGAGAGAGCCACGATGACAATCCATGTGGCCGCGCGATCCGCAAAGTGGACGATTTTCGCCTTGCCGGCTTCGGCGGACTGTACGAGCTTGACCATCCGCTGGATGGAACTGTCCTCGCCGACCCTTGTCGCGAGCATATCGAACGTTCCGAACTGGTTGATGGTGCCGGAAAAGACTTCATCGCTCGGAGCCTTATCGACCGGGAGGGATTCTCCGGTCAGGACCGCCTGGTCGATGGAGGTTTCTCCGCAAAGAATCTTTCCGTCAACGGGAACGGTTTCTCCGGGGAGCACCCGAATCCTGTCGCCTGTCTGGACATTTTTCGCCGGAACGATTCTTTCCGCGCCTTTCGCGATGACTCGGGCCGTTTCGGGCGCGAGACGCACGAGCCTTTCGATTCCCGCACGAGCCTTTTTGACCGTACTTTCTTCGAGGAAGGCTCCGAGCTGCATGATGAAAGCGACTTCTCCTGCCGCAAAGTATTCTCCGATGGCAAGCGATGCGACGAGAGCGATGGAGACGAGAAGATCGGCCTTGATGTCGAATTGGGTGAGCATAGCGACGATTGCGCCCTTGGCGATGGGTATTCCGCACAGGACGATGGAAATCCAGGCTAGGTCAAAGGGAAGCGCCAAAAGTTCAAGGAAACTGGCGACCAGGGCGATTCCCGAAAGAACGAGGGAGAGCTTTCCGATTTGGGAATCGTGGATTTCCAGAAATGTTCTGATTCGTTTCAAAAGCGGCTTCATGGGTTTTCCTTGTATATACCTATATGGGTATAGGTATATATAGTTTTTGTCCGACTTTTTGGCAAGAGAGAAAAAACGGCTAGCGCATGTTGGCGAAACGTTCTACGGCTTTTGTAAAATTCTGGATGGTCTTGTCAGCGTCGCCATGTTCGATGCCGTCGCGGATACAGTGCCGAATGTGTCCTTCGAGTACGACCTTTCCACAACCGTGAAGTGCGGACTTGGCCGCGTTGATGAGCGAAAGAACTTCTTCGCACGGAACGTCCTTGTCTATCATTCTGTCGATTGCCTGAACTTGGCCTAGGATCTTTTTGATACGACGATGCAGATTTTCCGCATCCATGCATTTCTTCATTGCGGACTCCATACGGATAGGGGTATTCCCATCATAAATTTTTCGGGAACGCCTGTCAAGCGTCTTTGCAGAAAAAGCCCGCGGAACGCGGGCTTTCCTGAACATTTCGCGGAATTACTTGCGAATCAGGTCGAGGTCGCGGACCGCGCCCTTGTCTGCGCTTGAAGCCATCGCCGCATAGGCCTGGAGCGCCTTGGATACAAGGCGGTTCCTGTGTACGGGTTTCCAGGCCTTGTCGCCTTTCGCTTCCATTTCCTTGCGGCGTTCGCCGAGTTCCGCATCGGTGAGCCCCACGTTGATGGTGCGGTTCGGAATGTCTATCTCGATGATGTCGCCGGTTTGGACAAGGCCGATGTTTCCCTTGTTTGCGGCTTCCGGACTTGCGTGTCCGATCGAGAGTCCGCTTGTTCCGCCGGAGAAGCGTCCGTCGGTGAGAAGCGCGCAGAGCTTGCCTAGGTGACGGCTCTTGAGATAGCTCGTCGGGTAGAGCATTTCCTGCATTCCGGGACCTCCCTTGGGACCTTCGTAGCGGATGACGACGACATTGCCCGCCTTGACCTTGTTCCCGAGGATTCCTTCGACTGCCTCTTCCTGGCTCTCGAAGACGATGGCGGGACCCGTGAACTTGAGAATGGATTCATCGACTCCAGCGGTTTTCACGATGCAGCCGTCGAGAGCGAGGTTTCCGTAGAGAACGGCGAGACCGCCATCCTTGGAGTAGGCGTGGGCCGCATCGCGGATGGATCCGCCGGCGCGATCGAGATCGAGCGAATCGTAGTGGAAGTCCTGGGAAAAGGCGGTGATGTTGAACTTGCGCCCCGGACCAGCCAGATAGCGGTTCTTGATTTCCTCGGGCGGGTTTTTCGTCACGTCGTTCGTGTCGATCGCTTCGCCGATTGTCTTGGCGTGAACCGTGTGGCATTCGCGGTGAATGAGTCCCATTCGGTCGAGTTCCGCGAGGATTCCGATGATGCCGCCCGCGCGGTTCACGTCTTCGACGTGGATGTCGTGTACGGTCGGAGCGACCTTGCAGATACAGGGCGTGTTGCGGGAAAGCCTGTCGATGTCCTTCATGGTGAAATCGACGCCCGCTTCCTGGGCGACGGCGAGCAGGTGGAGCACCGTGTTCGAGCTCCCTCCCATGGCGATGTCAAGGCGCATGGCGTTTTCGAAGGCTTTCTTCGTTGCGATGGAACGCGGCAGGACGCTTTCGTCGTCTTTGTCGTAATAGCGGTGGCAAAGTTCGACGATTCGCCGGCCCGCTTCGACGAAAAGATTTTTTCTCTCGGCGTTCGTGGCGACGATCGTCCCGTTTCCGGGGAGCGAAAGCCCAATCGCTTCGGTGAGGGAATTCATCGAGTTTGCCGTAAACATGCCGGAACAGCTTCCGCAAGTGGGGCAGGCGTTCGCTTCGATGTCGGCGACTTCCGCGTCGCCAATCGTGGTGTCTGCGGAATCGATCATCGCGTCGATCAGGTCGAGGGAACGGTCGGAACCGTCTTTCTGCGTGACATGTCCCGCTTCCATCGGACCGCCGGAGACGAATATTGCCGGAATGTTCAACCGCATGGATGCCATGAGCATTCCCGGGGTCACCTTGTCGCAGTTGCTAATGCAGACGAGGGCGTCTGCCCGGTGCGCGTTCGCCATGTATTCGACGCTGTCCGCGATGAGGTCTCTCGACGGGAGGCTGTAGAGCATTCCGTCGTGTCCCATGGCGATTCCGTCATCGACCGCTATCGTGTTCATCTCTTTCGGGATGCCGCCCGCTTTCCGGATTTCCGCGGCGACGATTTTTCCCACTTCGCGAAGGTGAACGTGTCCCGGAACGAATTCCGTAAAGCTGTTTACGATGGCGATGACCGGTTTCCCGAAGTCCTCGGGTCTTGTGCCCGTTGCTATCCAGAGCGCGCGTGCGCCTGCCATTTCGCGGCCTTCGATGGTTTTTTTGGAACGAAGATCTTTCATGAATTTACCTCGCAAGGATGTATGGAAATAATAGAAAATCGGGGTATGAAAATGGAACGCTTTGATGATTTGTGCTAAAATTCTTAAATTGGCTTCTATGGCAGAAGAAGAAGTATCGGAACTCCCGAAAGTCGAATCGAACGAGGATCTCGCGCGAATCGTGCAGGCTCTAGTCTTTGCGTCGCCCGATGTCGTGACGCTTCGAAAGCTGAAGGAAATCATCGGCGACTTTCTGGATGCGAAGACCGTTTCCGAGGCGCTTCGCCTTGCGAACGACAACCTGAACAAAATCGACGCTCCCTTTGAAATCGTGGAACAGGCCGGAGGCTATCGCTTTCGAACGCGTGCCCGGTATTATCCGTGGGTGCGAAAGCTCTTTCCGGACGCGAGCGCGCGGAGGCTTTCCCAGGCGGCTCTCGAAACGCTTGCGATTGTCGCCTACCAGCAGCCGATTACCCGCGCGGCCCTTGAACAGGTGCGAGGCGTTTCCTGCGATGGACCGCTGAAAAGCCTTCTCGAAAAAAAGCTTATCGCTCTCGGCGCGCGGGCGGAAACGGTGGGAAATCCCTACACCTACGTGACGACGGACGACTTTCTCAAGTATTTCGGCATCAACAGGATTCCCGAGGACCTGCCGCGTCTCCGCGAATTCCAGGAACTCCTGAACGCGAACGAAATCGTTCCTAATTACGCGCAAAACGAAAAGCCGGGTGCGGCAAGTTCGCCAAAATCCGATCCTTCCCAGATTGAACTTTCGATGGGGACTCCATGAGCGCAACCCCTCTGATGCAACAGTATTACGAAATCAAGGCGCAGAATCCCGACTGCATCCTGTTCTTTCGGATGGGGGACTTTTTCGAGCTGTTCGAAAAGGACGCCGAGATAGCGTCGAAGATTCTGGGCCTGACTCTCACCAGCCGGAACAACGGGGCTTCGGGAAACACGCCGCTTTGCGGCTTTCCGCACCATGCCTCCGAGCGCTACTTTCCGAAGATGGTCGCTGCCGGTTACAAGGTCGCCGTCTGCGAACAGGTCGAGGATCCAAAGCTCGCGAAGGGAATCGTCAAGCGGGCAATCGTCGAAATCATCAGCGCGGGAACCTCGATGAACGAGGGAATTCTCGATGCGAAGGTGGCAAGCTACCTCTGCGCAGTTCTTCCCGGGAAAAGCTCCGTCGCGTTTGCCTTTGCCGACGTGACGACAGGATATTTTGCCGTTTCGGAAGCGCCCCTGCCGAATTTCGAAAGCGAGTTTGCCCGCCGGATGCCCAAGGAAATTCTCCTTCCCGCCGGGATGGAACTTCCGAAGTCCGTTGCGGACTTGGCCCGCGGGGAATCCGTCCTCGTGACACGCATCGAAGAATCCCATTACGAATGGAAGAACGCTTCGGAGATTCTTCTTGGGCACTTTAACGCGGCGAGCCTGGAATCGCTCGGGCTTGACGGGATGCCGGAAAAGACCCGGGTCGCGGGCGCGATACTCTGGTATCTAGTCGATCAGAAAAAATCCGAACTTTCGCATATCACGCATCTGGAACTTCTGGATCTTGGCGACTACATGGTGCTCGATCCGGCGACGCTCCGGAACCTGGAACTTGTGCGGCCGTTGAACGCGGACGATGTGCAGAGTACGCTGGTTTTTGTTCTGGACTATACGGTGACGGCGATGGGCGGAAGACGCCTTCGGGAATGGATTTCGCACCCGCTCGTTTCTGTCGGTCGGATTGCGGAACGCTCGGAAGCCGTCGCGGAACTTGTCGCAAGTCCGATAGCTCTCGACGAATTGAAGGCGGCTCTTCGCGAAATTCTCGACATGGAACGTCTGATGGGACGCGTGGGGAGCGGGCGGGCGAACGCGCGCGACCTGTATGGCATGGGTCGCTCTCTTTCGAAAGCGGTGAAGGTCGCGGAAGCGCTTTCCGCCCTGAAGTCGCCTGTCTTCAGGTCGCTTGCGGAAACGCTGCTTTCGGCGGAAGGCAAGGGCGAACAGATTCTCCGAATGCTGAAAGACGACCTTCCGATGACTGTCCGCGAGGGCGGCATGATCCGGGAAGGCGCGGATCCGGAACTCGACCGGATGAATGCGGAAATCAAGGATCGCCGGGAATGGATAGCTTCGCTGGAAACCCGCGAACGGGAACGCCTGGGCATCAATTCCCTGAAAGTCGGCTACAATCGAGTCTTTGGCTATTACATCGAAGTTTCCAAGGTTCACACGGACAAGATTCCGCCGGAATATATCCGCAAGCAGACGACGGTGAACGCGGAGCGCTATATCACGCCCGAGATGAAAGAATGCGAAACGATAATTTCCAGTGCGGAAAGCCGGATTCACGACTTTGAATACCGCATCTTTACGCGGCTTCGCGAATCGGTGAATGCGTCCCGGAACGAGCTTCAGCAGATAGCTTCCGCCGTTGCGGAAACGGATGTCTTTTACAGCCTTTCGGTGGCGGCCCGCAAGCGCGGCTATTCACGCGCCGAGGTCTTTGACGGAACGGGAATAGAAATCCGCGGAGGATTCCACCCGGTCATTGTCGCTGCGAACCCGGACGTTCCCTTTGTGCCGAACGACGTTTCGCTCTCGCCGGAAGCGGACCGCATGATGCTCATCACGGGTCCGAACATGGCGGGTAAATCGACCTATCTCCGGCAGACGGGACTAATTGTACTGATGGCGCAAATCGGATCGTTTGTCCCTGCGGAATTTGCGCGAATCGGGGTCGTCGATAGGATTTTTACGCGGGTCGGAGCGAGCGATCGCCTTTCGCGCGGGCTTTCCACGTTCATGGTCGAGATGATAGAAACGGCCAACATCCTCCGGAACGCAACCGAGAGGAGCCTTGTCCTGCTCGACGAAATCGGGCGGGGAACCAGCACGTTTGACGGACTTTCCATCGCCTGGGCCATTTTCGAGACTCTGCACGACAATCCGAAACGCGCGGCTATCACCTTGTTTGCGACGCACTACCACGAAATGACGACTCTCGCGGATTCGCTAGCCCACGCGGGAAATTACCAGATAGCGGTGAAGGAGGACGGCGAAAAGCTTGTCTTTTTGCACAGGATTGTGCCGGGCGCCTGCGATTCGAGCTATGGCATCCACGTGGCGGAAATGGCGGGGCTTCCGACAGAAGTCGTTCGTCGGGCGAGGAAGATTCTCTTGCGCTTAGAAAAGCAGCAAGTCGATCCGAGCGATTCGCGGCACAGGCAACAGCTGATGGAAAAGCCGCAGACCGACATCTTTGCGCCGCCGGACGAGAATCCGCAGCTATTGCTCGAAGAAATCCGACGACTGAAACCGGAAGAAATGACGCCTCTCGAAGCGCTTTCGAAACTTTCGGAACTCAAGGCCTATTACGGAAAGTGACATGGACGATATCGACTTTTCCGCGCTCGAAGACTTTATCTACGAAAACCGCCTGATAGGCGATAGGTCCGTACACGGTCTCTTGCACTGGCACCAGGTGGAAACCAACGGGCTTCTGCTTTCGCGCGAGACGCTTGCAGACAGGACCGTCGTTCGGCTTTTTGCTCTCTTTCACGATTCGCGGCGCGTTTCGGATGGCTATGACGAGGAGCATGGAAGGCTTGGGGCGGATTTTGCCCGGAAGCTTGTCGGAAAAAGGTTCTCGCTAGACAGGGCGCGGCTTGAAAAATTGCTGCATGCGTGCGAAAACCATACGACGGAACATTCTAGCGGGGATGCGACGATCGATACGTGCTACGATGCGGACAGGCTCGATCTGGGCCGCGTCGGGATAGTGCCCGATCCGAAGAAAATGGCGACTTCCTTTGGAAAGAAGCTCGCGCAGAGAATGCAGGAGGTTCCGCCGGAAGGACACCGCAAGTGGATTCAAAATTTTATGGAAACGAATTTTGGACATTCCGCCTAGAAAATCGTTTGTTATCTTTCTTTCGTGCTGCAACTGATTCTACAGTCCTTTATTCCGCTGCTTGCCGCGTTTCCGCTCTTTACGCTGATAGTCGAGTTTCGCGACAGGTCGTGCGTTCGGTATCGGTTGTCGTGGTTCGTGTTTTCCTGCATTTTTTTTCTGTGGCACGGAATCGCCGTTCGCTTCGTGTCGGAGTCGGACTTTATCCGTCCGCTGGTTTCCCTGGGCGATCTCGCGCTTCTTTTCTTTTTTACCGTCCTGTGGATTCGGGAAGAAAACCGAAAGAGCGAAGAACCGCCGAAAAAGCCCTTTCTCTTGCGCGGAATTCTAGGGCTTGTCCTTTTCTCCGCTGTCCTCGTCGTTTCGACGTATGTCGTTCGACCGGCCGTTTTTCTCTTGCCTCTGTTTGCCGCGGTCCTGTTCGCGTTCTTTTGCGATAGGCTCTATTCCTCGCGATCGTTCTACCCGAAGCCCAGACTGCATCTGGTCTATTGCTTCTATGCGTTATCGCTTTGCCTGGTCTTGCCTGTCTTTCGCCTGCTTTTCCTTTTTCAGATAGCCTATGTCTTCGTTCGCCGCTTGCAGAACTGGATCTTGCGCAAGGACAGGATTGCCGAATCCTACGAGGAAGAACGCCGGGTCAACCATCGGATTGTCGCGAAGATGGGCGAGACGGTCGATGACTTTTCGGACTTGCACGAATCGCTGTCGAATTTTCTTTCGACCCTTTCGGAAGGCATCGAGGCGAAATCCGCCGCCGTCTATATCTGGGACGAAAAGGAGAGGCTTTTCCGCTGCTCGGATCTCCATGGCGTCTTTTTTCCGCTTGTCGCCGGAAACGAAGTGAGCTTCACGCATCTGGAAACCCTGAGGAAAATCGCCTTGTCGCAAACGATATCCGACAGGAAGAATGTCGTCTGGGAATGCGGGGAGACGCGGACAGGCATTTTCATGCCTTTTGCGAGTCGTGACGAACGAATTCTTTCCCTGGGAAGCCGCGCGGCGAATATCCGTTCGCTGATCCTCGAGCCGCTTTGCTTTGAACAGCGGCTTTTGGGCGTTCTTGTCGTCGAAAACAAGCAGTACGAGCGTTACTTCACGGAAATAGACTATTACCTGGTCCAGAATTTCGCCCACTACGCGACGATGATTCTCAAGGCGCATGACGCTGCGCTCGAACGGCAGAATCGCGCCAGGACCCAGGCGGAACTGCAGCTGGGATTTCATATCCAGACAGGGCTCTTGCCACATGCGATTCCCGAGTTTTCGGGAATATCCCTTGCGGGATCGATGACGCCCGCGAAAGAAATCGGCGGCGACTACTTCGACTTTTTAAATCTTCCGAACGGCAATCTGGGAATCGTCATCGGCGACGTTTCGGGAAAGGGAGTCCCTGCCGGGATGGTGATGACGTCGCTGTATGCGTTTCTTCATGCGGAATGCCGTTATTTTGCGAACACCTACCGGACGCTTGTACACGTGAACGCGGACCTTTCGAACCACATTTCGGAAACGATGTTCGCCTCTCTCCTTTTCTTCGAATGGAATCCTCGTTCAAAGGCCCTGCACTACACGAGTTGTGGACACGAATACATCTTGCATTTCAAGAAGTCGGAAAATCGCCTGGAGACGATTCGCAGCGGAGGCATCGCGCTCGGGATGGTTGCGGACAACAGCAAGATTATCCGGGAAAAGTCACTGCTCGTAAAGCCCGGGGACACGGTCCTGCTCTATACGGACGGCGTGACGGAAGCGGCAAACGAGGCGCGCGAAATGTTCGGGCTTGAACGCCTCAAGGCCTTCGTCGAAAAATACGAGGCGCTTTCTGCGGATGCGATTCGCCTTGCGCTTCTCGATGAACTGCGGAACTTTGCGCACGGAGCGCCCCAGGCCGATGACATCACGATTCTCGCGATGAAGTTCTAGGAAAGCTCTAGGTCCCTACAAAAAAGGCTTCCCTCCAGGGGAAGCCCTTGACGTTTTGTCTGGATTATCTGGAAAGCGCGTGGAAGATGGCGAACACCATGCCCGGGCGGAAGTATTTTCCCGCCGTGTATTTGAGCGCGGTGCTGTGGAGAAGCGTAAAGAGCGCCTCTTCGGAAACTTTCGCCTTCTTCGCGATCGGTCCAAAGCTCTTCTTGAATGTGGCGAGGTTTTTCGAAAGCTTCGGGGAGATTCTCCCATCGGCGAGGAGGGCGCCTTTCCTTTCGAGTTCCGCAACGAGAGTCTTTGCCGCCGAGGGGGAAACGCCAAGCTTTACAATCGCGTCTTCGTGCAGCTTGCAAGACCCGTTGAATCCTTCCGGTGCCGCGAACGGGACCTTCGCTTCGTCGTAGAGGTTCTGGATCATGCTTTCGACGATTTCGCGCGCTTCGTCGAACGACTTGTGGAAAATCATGCCGCTAGCGATGCTGTATTGGATGCCTATCCACACGTCGTGGGCCTGGAAGTTGAACTCGTCGAGCGGGGAACCGTCCTTGTGGACGAGGTTGGCCGCACCGAGAAGCGGGGAATTTGCCTTGTAGTTCGTGCGGAAGATGCGGTCGAGCGTGCGCCTTCCCTTGGCGTCGTCGGTAATCGGTTCGAGTTCGAGAAGCCGCAGGTAGGTATCCGCGAGCATGGAATCGGCAAAGACGTCGTCGGAATCCAGGGCGATTTTTGCCTGGAACGAATCGCGGAAGGCCTCGGGACAGGAGCCGTAGAGCCATTCCTTCTTGAACTTGCGGAGTTCGAGCTTCGAAAGTTCGATGTCTTCGGGAATTTCGGAGAAGTCGAGCCAGTCGTTCAGTTCGCGGAGCTTTTGCGTGTCCGTGCCAGAGAGCGGAATCTCGTCGGCGAGCGCTTCGACCACCTTGTCGAAATGCTCGAAGTTCACGTCCTTGGCTTCGATAGGCGTCGCGAAAAAGTGGAAGTATCCTTCGTTCTCGTCCCAGAGCGCCGCGTGGAATTCCTTTTCCGCTTCGTCTGCCTTCTTGTTCCAGTCGAGCGACCGTGCGGAATCTCCGACAAGTTCCGCAATTCTTGCCGCGGCGCGGAGACCCGCTATCCAGAGGGAACCGCAATAGACCGAAATTCCGTTGGAGGAAAGGTTGTCGAAAGTGTCGTCCGTGCCGTGCGTGAGCGGAAAGTTTTCGCCTTCGCCGACCATTTTTTCCAGATATTCCATGCAGGCATAGACGGCGTCCTTGCAGTACTCGACGATGTTCTTTTCGCCGGTGAACTTGTAATGGCGGAGCACCATCAGCACATATTTCGGTGCGAGATCCTTCCATTCCTTTACGTTGTGCCAGTCATAGGCGTCGGGACTTGCGTCGAAGGGGCTTCCGAGATCGTGGATGACCGCTCCGCATACGGCCCGCGGGCCTTCGAGTTTCGCTTCGGGAAGATCCGCAAAGGGATGGTTCACGTATTCGTGGTGGCGCCGTGTCTTCGGGTCGCTTGCGAGAATCGCATCGGCAAAGCGTTTCATCACTTCGCCGTCGAGTCTCGGGAGAAGAGCTAGCAGGGAGAAGCTGCCGTAGAAATAGACGTCGAGCGAATTGAAGAACGGGTAGTCGGCGCATTCGCGGACGAGGAAACGGTCGTCCTTGTCCCAGACGCTCGCTTCGGGGATGAAGCTCAGCGTGTTGAGGGCGAGCGAGCGGAAGTTCGCCTGTTTTTTCCTGTCCTTGGGGAAAAGTTTCGCAAGGCTTTTTTCCGGGGCGAGCGCACGGTAGGATTCGCCGAAAGTCCTTTCGAATTCGCGGTCGAAGCCGAGCGCTTCCGAGAGCATCGCCTGGACGCGGCCAAAAGGTTCCGGGTAGAAGACGGTGTACTTCTTGAGCGATTCCAAGCCGTTCATGCGGATGTGCGGAAAGTCGAGAACCGTGTTGAACTGGACGCTCGCCTTTTCGCGGGGTTTTAGGCGGATGGTGACGACAAGAGCTCCGGCGACGGTTTCGCGCCCGCTATAGACGTTCTTCACGAAGTTCTTCGACACGCGTCCGCTGTGGAGCGCGCCGGCGAGAACCGTCTTCTGGTCGTCGCGGTAGAAGAGCGGCTTTGTCGAAACGTTCACGTCGTTCTTCGGATTCCATGTCGCGCTGATTCCCATGCAGCCGTCGAAGTCGCATTCGGAAAGATTTCTTTCGTTGTAGAATTCGACGCCCTTGACCATTCTGCCGTCGGCGAGAGACGCGCCAAATTCGACGCCTTTCGGATTCCGCGCCGCGGGAACGAGTACGAAGGAGGAATCCTGGACACCCTGGCGGTCCTTTGCCACCTGGTAGCCGCAATAGTTTTCCTGCATCTGCACGAGCGTCACTTCGCGGACATCCTTTGTCGGGTTCACAAGTTCATAGCGGACCGCGCTCACGGGAAGGCTCGAAATGCGTTCGCTGTTCGGCATCACGTAGCTGTATTGGTAGCGCGTCATCTGTACACCCTTTGTTCCCTGGAACCGGGTGCGGGAAATCGGGTATTCCGCCGTGTATTCCATTTTTTGCGCGTCGTAGCCCGTTTCGCCCAGGAATTCGGAATCGTCACCAAAGGCGGCTGTCAAGGCGCTCTTGCTTTCCGTCTTTTCGCCGAGTTCTCCGTCGAAGAAGTCGATGAGCGCGCTGCGGTTGAATTCGGGAGATGTCGTTTCGCCGGCGTCGATCATCCTTTGTGTACGCGGGCTGAATTCCGTGTGCCAGCGGAGAAGGGCGTCCTTGTTCGTTTCGAAGAACGTCTTGTCGGCGAGAACTTTCCCGATTTTTTTCAGGGCGTCCTTTTCGTTCGTTTCCGCGAAGAGGGCGTTTCCGCTCGAATCCTTCAGCGTGTAGAACTGGTTCTTGCGGGAAAACTCAAAGAAGTTCCGGATGGCGAGCGGAGCGTTCTTCCCGATGACCGATTCGCGGTAGAACATGTTCTGGAGACGCAAGTCGTTCGGGTCTGTGGCGCGAACCTGAACGCCCGGAATCATGCTCGTCACGGGCGTTGTTCCCGCCGGAGTGACCGTGTAGGTGCTTCCGATGCCGCCGACCGCAATTCCCGTCGTCGCCGGTGTCGTGGAAAGCGGCGTGTACCAGGGCTGGATAAATTCGACGGCGAGCCCCTTTGTCATTAGGTCCTTGACCGAACCGTGCAACTTGGCGGATTCCAGGTATTTGTCAAAAGTCATGAGGGATTCCTATGGTTGAAAATTTTCCGCATCAAATCTAGAAAGTTATTTTTGGTGTGGAATTAGGTTCGAACCTGGAAAGGACGCTGGAAATGAAGTTTAAACTTCCCGATTTCTTGCAAGATGCGCAGACGCCTGTGAAAGGGGAAATCGCATTGCGTACAAACTATCCCGATTGCGCTATCGTCGGAATCGACGAGGTCGGGCGCGGTCCGCTCGCCGGTCCCGTTGTCGCCTGTGCCGCCGTCCTGAAAAATCCGGCGGATTCTGCACTCGACGATTCCAAGAAGCTTTCCCGGAAAAAACGCGAAGCGATGTTCGAGAATGTCAAGAACGAATGCCTTTGCTATGCGATTGCGAGCGCGAGCGCCCGTGAAATTGACGAAACGAACATTCTCGAAGCGGACTTCCTCGCGATGCGGCGCGCGCTTTCCGCATTGGGCTTTCCCGGGCTTTCCGTTTCGGAACCGGAAATTCCGATCGAGCGAAAAGGCTCGTTTCCCGCGGGGGCGAACTTATTGCTCGCTGTCGATGGGAACCTGAAAATCCGCGGCGTCCCGGAAGATTGCCAGCTAGCGATTGTCCAGGGAGACGGGCGTGTCGCGAG
This sequence comes from Candidatus Methanomethylophilaceae archaeon, assembly GCA_963629575.1. Classification (GTDB taxonomy): domain Bacteria; phylum Fibrobacterota; class Fibrobacteria; order Fibrobacterales; family Fibrobacteraceae; genus Hallerella. The sequence goes on along the minus strand of CAVGIM010000015.1, from coordinate 7,506 downwards.
CGTCTCCGCGGCATCGATTCTCGCGAAGGTTTTCAGGGATCGCTATATGGAAAGTCTCGCCGAAAAATATCCCGGCTACGGATTCGAAAAGAACGCGGGCTACGGCACGAAGGCGCATCTAGAAGGAATCCGCTTGCACGGCTTGACGCCGGAGCATCGGAGAAGCTTTCACCCGAAAAGCCTTCCGGAATGTCAGACAGGTTTGCCGCTCTAGATGCGGAGACAGGAACCTCATTTTCGAGGATTGGAAGAAACCGTGTCTTTGGGACGTTCTTCGGGATGTTCGTCGTAGTAGTATTCCTTTCTGGTCTTGAGAAAATGTTCTCTATCTTTCGGCTTCACAAAGCTTTTGATTTTTTCCTGGACTAAATCCCAACATCCGTTGCGGTAATAGGGCTTGAGGCGGTTCATCAAAGTGACAAATTTGGAATTTTGCGGATCTTCGATGCAGTCGGGATCATCATTGCAATCGACGACTTCCAGCATGGAAAATCTTTCATAGATATCGGGTGTAACTCGGCGTCCCGTAGTGGAGTCTTCCAATGAAGATCTGAAAATTTCTCCATTTTTAATCAGGAAAGTCACAATCCTATCCCCACAATCCAGAAGGATGTCCTTTGCTTTCAGAAAATCGGCAAACACTGTATCCGTTTTTGTATCTGGGAATATAAATCGAAGGGGGATTTTTGTCCGCTCTTCTTTTTTTTGAGAGACAAAACAGATTCCGGTCTCGGTGATGTATAGTTTGGAATTCTTGATAAGCGTTTTAAAGTAAAGACCCGGTGGAAAATATCCGTATTCTTTTGTAATCTCGTATTTAAACAGGATGTCCAAACCCGCCCAATCTACCACTTCATACAGCTTCCCGTCAAATTCCAGTTTTGCAGGGCAATAGGTTTGAAAATTATCTAGATCAAGATTACAGGGAGGCAATGCTTCGTCGGCATTTCCCAAGGTCCAAGCGGAGATTAAAAAGCACAAAAATAGAATCTTTTTCATTCTGCGCCCTCCTTCTCGTATTCCGAACGGGAGCTTATTTTATAGCGATCTGGTTTTTTGAGTTGATATCTGTCGTAAATTTCTTTAGCCTTCCAATAACGGATTGTAGCTGGTCGTATCGGATTGTCGGCTTGTTTTGACTCGTTCTTCAATACTTCGAAAAATAGTTCCAAAATTGCTTTCAATTCCAAAAATTCTTTCCAACAGGATTTGATTTTCGAAGGCGTCGCGTTCTATATCCATGTCGGTCTTGGTTGTGATTCCGTCACCGAACTTGGTCTTCCAGCTGTCTTGCCGTCTCTGCCAGACGTGTCGCAGTTCGTGAAGCAGGCGGACCTTCATCGCGTCCGAGTAGTCGGGATATTTTTCCGCGTTCATCGAGACGACGAGGTCGCCGTCTTGAAAAAAGGTCATTCCTCCGGGATTCTCTTCATTGTTATCTTCGATTTCCTCTTGCGTTTTCGGGATATTTCCCGTTTCGGTACGCTTGGCGAAATCCGCGAGCGTGCCTGCAGCTTCCATGTCGAGTTCCGGGACGCCCATCGTGAAATCAACGAACATTTCGTCGGTCCGCCTGCCGATGAACTTTAGCTCGTCTTTTGTGAGAAAATCCGCGGAACCCGAATCGAGCATCTCCCGCGTGTCGTCGACCAGCATCTTTTCCCAGTACTCGGCCATGCGTTGTCTCCATTATACCTTGCAGACAATATAACAAGAAATTTGCAAAAAATGCTGTATTTTGGCGAGGCGAAAGCGCTCTAGCGGTTGCCCAGCATTTCTTGCGCGATGTCCCAGAGCTTTTCGCCGTAATAGGGTCGCAGCCGGTTCATCAGCGCGATAAACTTCGGGTTTTGCGGATCTCCCGCGCTTGAATCGAAGAAATCCATTTCATGATCTTCAAAACGGTAAAATTCTGTACTGTCAAAATTTTGTACTACGGATGCGGCATCCGGCCAAATCCACGACCGAATCACTTTCCCTTTTTTGACAAGGATTGCTCCCCCGTAATGAATGCTGTCCGGAAACAAAATAATGGCCTGATTCATAAAAGTTGCTTGCATGGTGTCAGACAGCGCTTCGGGAAAAATGAGGCGGAGGGGGATTTTTTCCGATTCCGTCCTTTCCGTGAGTTTATGAGGCTTGTTTTCTTCAAAACAGATCCTCGCTTCCACGAGGTATAGAGCGGAGTCCCGGACTTGCGCCTTGAATGAAAGCCCGGGCGGACTGTCTCCGTATTTCATCGGGAGATAGCCGCTAAACAAATAGAAGGCCTGTGAGGGTGTGTACGAAATTCCATCGATTTCTATCTCCTCGTTACAGGTGGTGGGATAATAATCTAGATCATAGTCAATAAATAATCCTGTCGGGGTTTTTATCCAGGCTATCACATCCGGTCCTCCCATCATCGTCGTATCGCTTGCGAAAGCGCCTATCGAAAGGAACAGCAAGGCAAGGATCTTTTTCATTCGTTGAACTCCGCGTTGTATTCCATATTGCTTTTTACCTTGTAGCGTTCCGAGTGTTCTTTATAGCGAGCTTTAAGAAGATCTTTGGCCTTTTGACAGAGTTTAGACGAATATCTTCCTTTTGCTTTGTCGATTCCTTCGAAGATTGCCCTTATTTTATCCCCCTTCATTCCCAGGATGCGCTCGAGGGCGAACTACATTTCGTGCGCGTCGACTTCCACGTCCATGTCGGTCTTGGTTGTGATTCCGTCGTCGAACAAGGGTTTCCACTTATCTTGCCGTCTCTGCCAGACGTGTCGCAGTTCGTGGAGCAGGCGGACCTTCATCGCGTCCGAGTAGTCGGGATATTTTTCCGCGTTCATCGAGACGACGAGGTCGCCGTCTTGAAAAAAGGTCATTCCTCCGGGATTCTCTTCATTGTTATCTTCGATTTCCTCTTGCGTTTTCGGGATATTTCCCGTTTCGGTACGCTTGGCGAAATCCGCGAGCGTGCCTGCAGCTTCCATGTCGAGTCCCGGGACGCCCCTCGTGAAATCAACGAACATTTCGCCGGTCCGCCGACCGATAAACTTCAGCTCGTCCGCCGTGAGAAAATCCGCGGAACCCGAATCGAGCATCTCCCGCGTGTCGTCGAACAGCATCTTCTCCCAGTACTCGGCCATATGTAGTCTCCTTGATACCTTGCAAACAATATAATAAGAGATCAGCAAAAAAGACGGTGCAAGAACGGTAAAATCGTCTGCGAGAGACGAAAGCGATTGCGCTCTCTTTGAAAATCTTTTTTTATGGGAAAAAAGAAACGAAATAATGATTTGAAGTTTATCTTTTAAAAAGGAACTTTTAAAAATTACTTTGGCCAAGAAAACTGGAGCGAGACCAAGCGATGAAAAAATGATGAGCCGGCGCGAAGTGTCGCAACCAAATTTTTGAAAATTGAATTTTTAGAGGTGACCAAAAATCTTTTGGGAATGGAATCATGTACAACAAGGCAATCCTCGTCTTTTTATGCTTTGCGCGAACAATCGGAACTAGATTTCTCCTACTCTTTTTGTGCGTCGTTTCCAGCGCTTTTTACGGGTGTGCCGTTTCCACTTCGGGAAACCTGCTCGGCGAGGCCGCCGCGACGAGGTTTTCGACAACGGACAAGAAATTTCGGTTCGTTGAAACAGGAATGACTTTTGTTTCTGCAGGCGTGGACAGATATATATCGTCTGTGCACCATGACGTTGTGATCTCTGGAGGCTCCATTAGTCTAAAAACCAGCCTCTTGTCTTTCGACTATTCCTTTTTAGGTCAAAATGGCGGGGTGTTTCTTTCCCTTCCGCTCACCATCCCGCTAGACATCGGCATCCGTCCGAGCGTTGTCCAGTGGATTGGGCCTTTCTATTTCGGTGCCGGCGTTTCCCTTGCCGGCGGGTTCTACCCTAACTTACAGGATGATGATTACGAGCCTGAGGCGGACGATTCCTTTGGGCGTTTCGACGGGTTCATCCTCTACAACCTTGGCGGCGGCGCCATGCTCGATATCGGGAAAAGGTTGACGGTTGGCGCCTATGCGAATTACGAACGGATGGCTTTGAACAGTGCGGGTTCAACTGTTAGAAATTATGATTTTCCAAACATTACCGTTATGGGTGAAGATCGTGGCAAGGAAAACTTGCCTGCCTACGCCAGGCGCGCCAATGTAATGACGCTTGGCGTGAACGCCTTCGTCAAGATGAAAAATCCCCTTGGTTTTTACGCGGAATACAGCCCGGGAACTCTTTTGAAGAATGACGGCTGGTGGAAATTCCGCATAGGTGGCGTCTTGCTTTATTGAATTTTAGATTATACCCTTGTTTTTTTTTTTCGTATTTTTATATTGTCTCCTGAAATTGCAAAGCAGGGCGATTGAGCCTTCTCGCCCAAGGAGAATTTTATGCGTTCACAAGAACAGAAACTGCTGGAACTTTTGTCCAATTACAGCGTAACCTTTTTCATTCCGCCTTACCAGAGAAACTACGAATGGGACGAATCCCAGTGCTCCGCGTTTTGGGATGATGTTCTCGACACTTACAAGAAAAACAGGAACGGCGGAAACAAGACAGAACATTTTTTTGGAACGCTGACCTATTTTCAGTCGAATCCTGTTTTTGGGCAACCGACGCAGTTGGTACTGATCGATGGACAGCAGAGAGTGACGACAACGATGCTTTTCTTGCTTGCTATCCGAGACTTGCTCGACGATTCCCGGGCGAAGGATATCATAAACGGCACTTACTTGAAGAATGACAAGGTCTCGGGCGAAAACGAAGAGTATAAAATCAAGCTGAAACAGGTCGAATCGGATTGGCCTGCCTACAAAAAGCTAGTGCTTGGGCAGAAACCGGAAAGCGGGGAAGTCTTTGCCGCGGTCTATCGGAACTACCGTTTCTTCAGGAGCAAGCTTAACGCCCATAAAATGGCGGACTCCGATTTGACAAAGCTGATCGACTGGGGTTTGGCCCAGTTCAGCGTGGTCACCGTGGAAATTGAAACCAAGAATCCATGGGAAAACCCACAGGAAATTTTCGAGTCGATGAACTCGCTCGGAAAACCGCTTTCGCTTTCGGACCTGGTGCGAAACTACCTGTTGATGGGGAAGGAGGCTAGCGAGCAGGACCGGCTCTATAAAAGTTTCTGGCTGGAAATCGAAAAGGCGATTCCCGGAAACATCCACAATTTCGTCCGTGACTTTATCCAGTTGCGAACGGGAAAAGCGCAGAAAAAGGCGACGCAGAATAACGCCAAGGACTTGTATCGGGTATTCAAGGATTATGTGAAAGGAAAGGACCTTGCGTCCGAGGAAGTCCTGGCCGATTTCTCCCGATTGGCGCCTCTTTATGCGGCGATTGTTTCCGGAACGATGCCCGGCCATGCGGATATTGGCGCAAAGCTTTCCGATTTACTCTATATGCAGACTTCTGTCGCCAATTCGTTCTTGCTAGGGCTTCTGGAACAACACGGAAAAGGCTGTTTTAGCGATTTTGAAACATCGGAAATTCTGGATGCGTTCCGGATTTATATCGTTCGCCAACGGATTCTAGGACTTTCCGCTGCGGCAAACAAGGAGTTTCCGGTACTTGTCAGGTATTTTGATAGCCTGAAAAACAGCTCGGACAAGCGACAAAAGATGTTCGAGATCTTGAGCAAGCAACAGCATAATCTGCGGATACCCTCCAACATGGAACTGGCCGCTTATCTAACGTCTGCCAACTTCTATAACTTTGCCTACAAAAAATTCATTTTGGCGCTTGTCGAGGAACGCTTGACAAAGAGCCGTCCCGATTTAAAAGATTCCAACTTGCAAGTGGAGCACATCATGCCGCAGACTCTCAATGGCGCGTGGAAAGCGGAACTGGGAGAAAATGCGGAAGAAGTCCACCAGGAACTTTGCGATACGATTGGCAATCTGACGCTCATCCGCCACAATCAAAATCTGGGAAACAAGGCTTTTCGGGAGAAAAAGAAAATTTACGAGAACCATGCCGGTCTCCAGATTGCGAAGACGGATATCACGAATTGCGACAAGTGGAATGCCGAAACCATAAAAAGGCGTACCCACCGGATTGTCGAGTATCTGTTGAAGGAAGTGTTGCCTGTGCCTTCTTTGGTGAATGTTGGCTATTTTTCAGAAAAGCCAAGGGGGCTGTCTTTTGAATACCTGAGGATTGTCGGAGAATCCATTCGCTTTGTGGATAATCCGCTCTACGTAGCAAGAGTCGTTTCCGACAACGAAGTGGAATTCGAAGACAGAATCTGGAGGCTTTCCCCATTGACCGCGGAGCTTAAACGGCGAGTCGGCAAGGCAACTCCGGCGGAAGCATACAAAGGTTCCCAGTATTGGGAATACGAGGGAACGCTGCTTGGAACCTTGATGGAACAGGGGTGATGGGGGCTACCAGGTCTTGTCGGAGAGGATGTCTTCCACCACATACTCAAGGCTTTCGATATAGCCAAGTTTTTCCTTTCCGCGACTGTTTAAAATTGAAAATCCCGTATTGGCGTATTCTTCAATGGCGACCTTGATTGTTTTCCCTAAATTTTCTCCCTTTTCTGTGGCAATTTCAAAATCTTTTTTGAGCGCATCTGGATTGTCTTTGTAAAGTTCCTGCAAAGTCAAGGCGATTATTGTTTTTTGGATCTTGTTCCTGCCATTTAAAACTTCCTTTCCAAACGGCGGATTTTTGGTTTTTTGTGTTAATGGAGTACGTTTTTCAACTAAAATTCCAAGAATAAACGCCCACAAAAAGCGTTGCCAATCAAATTGAAATACGGCCCTTGCGTTTTTTGTGGTTTCGTCTTTTCCATATTTATTGCAAAATTTGTTATACCACTCATCATCAATGTTGAATTTTGATGTTCCGATGTCGATTATTTCTTCCATATTTTATGCTCCTTTTGGCTATTTAGCCTTTAATCCTTTTGATGACAGTGTACTGGTCGCTTATGTTTTCAGATTTTGAAAGACTTAGCTCATAAGCAGCCTCGATGCTAGAAGATTCATTTATGAACTTTCTGATTTCATCGTTTGCCTTGTTTTTTGTCGAAGCGTCGTCCTTTATGATGATGATTGACTGGTCAAAAGCCTTTATCATCGTTTTTATCGTGCTTGTCTTGTTATCTCCGCCAAGATGAGAGACCGGAGCGTCCGTTACAAATGGATATTGAATTCCGAACTGTTCTTGAGCAACTGTCAAGATTCCTGCAATAACCGCAAGTTGGATTGAAATTCTGTTTCCCTGATTTATATTCAGGATTCGGCTTCCGTTTTCATCCACTGTATAAATTTCAGAAGTCTGCAAGTCGATTTTTATGTCGCCGACAATTGCTGCGTTTTCATGCGTCATCTCTTTGTAAAATTCATTCGCTCGCTGCTCAACCTGCTTATACGCCGTATCATTTGCAACTTCAAAAAGTTTTTTCATAACTTGGCTTAATTTTGAAGAATATTTGATTCGGATTTTATCCTCATCATCAATTTCTTTATCTTCAATAACTATAGATTTAAGCTCTTCTTTCT
>CAVGIM010000014.1:0-53173 GCA_963629575.1 Candidatus Methanomethylophilaceae archaeon | reverse complement strand
AGAGACGCAGAGCGATCCGCTTTACATTTGAACCTAAACGTCTGCGAAACTCAGTTCTAAGCTCCAAGTTCTAAGTTCTGACCTCCCTCCAGGATGACCGCTCGGAGTCCCACTCTTCACCCTTCACTCTCAACACTCCACTCTCGACTAGGACCGCCCGCGACGACGCTCTTTGCGCTCTTTCTTGAAGCGGATTCGCTCCTGGGCGCGTTCCTTGCTGGGTTCGTAGAGGCGACCTTCCTTGTAGGACGTCCGGGAAAGCAGGAGCCTCGATATTTTCCCGAGCTTCAGGCGTTCGAGGGTCTGCTGGATCCAGACGCGATTTTCGGGAATATACCAGAAGAAAAAGCGTTTCTGGTTGTTTTTCTGGGCCGGGGTCTTTGCCACGTAGAGCGGTTTTCCGTCGGGATACGTTTCCGCATAGTACATTTCCGTCGCAACGGTCATCGGCGTCGGCGTAAAATCCTGGACCTGTTCCAATCGAAATCCGAGCTGTTTCGTTTCGAGAGCAAGCTCCGCCATGTCCTTTTCGGTGCATCCCGGATGGCTCGATATAAAGTAAGGAACAATCTGCTGGTTCTTTCCCGCCGCCGCGCTTTCCCGGTCAAAGATTTCCTTGAACTTGTAGAACAGGCTAAACGACGGCTTTCGGATGAGGCTCAAAACGCTATCGGAGGTGTGTTCCGGCGCGACTTTCAGACGTCCGCTCACGTGATGCCAAATAAGCTCGCGCGTGTATTCCCGGTGATCTTCCTGGAGCGACTTGTCCGTCGTCTCCTGCAAGAGCAGGTCATAGCGGACACCGCTTCCGATAAAGAGATGCTTGACCTTCGGATTTCTGGAAACTTCGCGGTAGAGCTCCGTCAGCTCGTGATGACGCGTATTCATGTTGTCGCAGATCCGCGGAAACACGCAGCTCGGTCGTGCGCACTTTTCGCAACGGGAAACGTCCTTCCCCCGCATCTTGTACATGTTCGCGCTCGGACCGCCCAAATCCGTAATCGTCCCGGCAAAGCCTGGCATTTGCGTCACGATTTCCACTTCGCGGAGAATGCTTTCCCGACTGCGACTTGCCACGAACTTTCCCTGGTGCGCATTGATGGCGCAAAAGCTACAGCCGCCAAAACAGCCTCGATGCGTGTTGATGGAAAACTTGATCATCTCGAACGCAGGTACAGGACCGCGCTTCCTGTAGCGCGGGTGCGGTGCGCGCATGTAGGGATATTCAAAGCTTTCGTCCAGTTCGCCTTCCTTTAACGGAGGAAACGGCGGGTTGATGACGACCGTTTCCTCGCCCACGTCCTGCAAGATTCGCCGCGCGTGAATCCGGTTGGATTCCACTTCCGTCTTGCGAAATGCTTCGAACTGTTTCCGTTTGCTTTGCGTGCATTCCTCGTAGCTCGGCAAGACCAAGTCTTCGAATTCCCGATTCTTGGGAATGCGACCCTTGGGAACGCAAAAGGCCGTTTGCGGAATGGAATTCATGTTCGAAAACGGAACGCCTTTTTTCAACAGGTGCAAAAGTTCCTTCATCGGCTTTTCGCCCATCCCGTAGATGAGAAGGTCCGCGCCTGTCGTCGCGAGGATCGGCGGAAAGACCCTGTCGTCCCAATAATCGTAATGACTGATTCGTCGCAAGCTCGATTCCAGGCCGCCAATGACAATCGGAACGTCCGGATAAAGCCGTTTCAGGATTTTCGCATAGACGCTCGTCGCGCGGTCCGGTCGAAAACCCGCCCTGCCTCCCGGCGTAAACGCATCGTCGCTTCGAAGCCGCTTTCCCGCCGTGTAATGATTCACCATGCTGTCCATGCCGCTCGAGATGGCAAAGAACAGTCGCGGTTTTCCCAGCTTCTTGAAATCCCGCAAGTCATCGCGCCAGTTTGGCTGGGGAAGAACGGCGACGCGATAGCCTTCGTGTTCGATAAGACGAGACATGACCGCATGGCCAAACGAAGGATGATCGACATAGGCGTCGGCGGAAACGACCACGACATCGACAAAGTCCCAGCCCCGAGAATCCAGGTCTTCCTTGGAAATCGGCAAAAATCCGCTAGACGGTTCCATTAGCGCCCCCCTTCCGGACAGGTGATTTCCGCAACCGACTCGATGGTGACGTGAAGCTGCCGAACGAGCGGCGTTGGCGCTGCCCGGTAAAACATTTCCTTTCCGACCCGATTCGATTCTATCAGTCCCGAGGCCTTCAGGAGACGCAAGTGGTGCGAAACCGCAGGGCTGGACATGCCTACCAGTTCGGCGATATTCGTCACGCATTCTTCCGCATGGCAGAGCAGCCAGAAAATCCGCAGACGGGAAACATCGCCAAGCTGTTTCATCGCGCCGGCAACCTGCATCGCCGCGCGTTCCGTCGGCATGCGCTTGGCAAGAATCAGTTCCTTTTCTGTGACGGGATGGTTGTGAGGCAATCCGGACTTCCTGTGAAAATCTCTTCTCAAAATAGAAAATTCGCGAACTGTCATCTTGCCACCGGGAGCGCACCGTTCTATATTTACGGCAAACGATTAAACAATTATTTAATTGTTTAACAAATTTCAACCGAAGAGGTCATGATGAAGAAAAGTTACAAGATAGCCGTCGATTGCCCGGTTTGCGCCCAGAAGATGGAAGACGCCGCAAGGAAGACCGCAGGCGTGAAGGAGGCGACAGTCAACTTCATGCTGCTCAAGATGAAAGTGGAATTCGACGAGAACGCCGACGAAAAATCCGTGATGAGCGCGGTTCGCGAAAGCTGCAAGAAAGTCGAATCCGACTGCGAAGTTTTCTTCTAGAAATTTTACAAGGAAACCTCTAGAAGTCGCTTTTTTAGAGATGACCACAAATACGAAAGGAGCCTCCCATGGACAAGAAGCAAAAGAAAAATCTCTGCCGGATAATCCTCGCGGCGCTACTGCTTGTCACTCTGCACTTTATTCCTGCCGATGGAGGCATCCGCTTTCTGTTCTACGCGATTCCCTATCTGGTTGTCGGCTACGACGTGCTCAAGAAGGCGTTCGCGGGTATTTTGCACAGGCAGCCTTTCGACGAATACCTGCTAATGTCCATCGCAACCGTCGGAGCCCTTTTACTGGGGCTCTTCAAGACCGGTGACTACGCCGAAGCGGTCGCCGTAATGCTCTTCTACCAAGTCGGCGAATGGTTTCAAGGCTATGCGGTAGGCAAGAGCCGCAAGAACATTTCGCAACTGATGGACATTCGACCGGACTACGCAAACCTCGAAAAGGAAGACGGTTCGCTTGAAAAGGTTTCGCCGGACGATGTTCCGACAGGTTCGACGATAATCGTCAAGCCCGGGGAAAAGATTCCCATCGATGGTCTTGTCGTGGAAGGTTCCTCGGCGGTAAACACGGTCGCTCTCACCGGAGAATCGCTTCCCCGCGACGTCTCGGCTTCGGACGAAGTCCTTTCGGGAAGCATCAACCTCTCGGGAGTTCTCAAGGTGCGCACGACAAGGGAATTTGGCGAATCGACCGCGTCGAAAATCCTGGAACTGATCGAAGACGCCAGTTCGCAGAAATCGAAATCGGAAAATTTCATCACTCGATTTGCCCGGGTTTACACGCCAATCGTCACGCTTTCCGCAATCGTCCTTGCCGTTTTTCCGCCCATCATCTCGCTTTTTCTCGAAAGTTCTCCCGAATGGACCGTTTGGCTCTATCGATCCTTGACTTTTCTTGTCATCAGCTGCCCCTGCGCGCTGGTCGTGAGCATTCCGCTTTCGTTTTTTGCCGGAATCGGGGGCGCTTCCCGTTCGGGAATCCTCGTCAAGGGTTCCAATTTTCTGGAAAGCCTTTCCAATACGAAAACGGTTTTCCTCGACAAGACCGGAACCCTGACCCGCGGAACTTTCGAAGTTTCCGCCATCCATCCCGACATTCTCGGCAAGGATGAACTCCTGCACATCGCCGCCCACGTCGAACGCTATTCCAGGCATCCCATCGCCTCTTCGCTCAAGCAGGCCTACGGCAAGGAAAGCGACCAATGTACGGTCGAAGACGTTTCCGAAATTCCGGGACGCGGCATCTCCGCGAAAGTCAACGGGAAAAAGGTCTATGCGGGAAACAGCAAGCTGATGGACGAACTCGGCGTCAAATGGCACGGCTGTCATCACGTCGGAACGGTCATCCACGTTTCCATCGAAGGAACATACGCCGGACATATCGTCATATCCGACACGCTCAAGCCACACGCCGCCCAGGCAATCGAAGAACTCAAAAAGTGCGGAATTCGAGAGACGGTGATGCTCACCGGAGATTCCCCGAAAGTCGCCGAGGATATCGCGGGCAAACTAGGCATTGATCGATTTTATGCCGGACTTCTTCCCTCGGACAAGGTCAAGAAAGTCGAAGAATTTCTGCAACGGAACCCATCGAAAAGCGAAATCACCGCATTTGTCGGAGACGGAATCAACGATGCGCCCGTTCTTTCCCGCGCGGACCTGGGAATCGCCATGGGCGCCCTGGGATCCGATGCCGCCATCGAAGCCGCGGACATTGTCCTGATGGACGACGATCCGCTAAAAATTTCGACAGCGATTAAAATTTCCAGAAAATGCATGAGAATCGTCAAGGAAAATATCGCGTTCTGCATTGCGGTCAAGGCGATATGCCTTTTCCTCGGAGCTATTGGCCTTGCCAACATGTGGATGGCGATTTTCGCAGATGTCGGCGTCATGATTCTCGCCGTTCTCAACGCGATTCGCTGTCTCAAGGTGCCTCAATAGTTCCGCGCAAAGTCCGCGTCCATTCCTATCTGGCGCTTCAGATCTTCAATAGAGGCAAACTTCTGTTCCGGGCGGATAAAGGCGAGCAAGTCCACGCTGATTGACTGCCCGTAGAGATCGCCCGAAAAATCGAGAAGATGCGCTTCGACAGCGAGCGGCAGGTTTCCAATAGACGGCTGAAGTCCAATGCCCACGACGGCTTTGTAGGCTTCACCGGTTTCCAGGCGAACGATTGCCGCGTAGGAACCGTATTTGGGAATCAACTTGTAGGGACCGGTCTGGAGATTTGCGGTCGGAAATCCAATCGTCCTGCCCAGCTGCTTTCCCGCGACGACCTTTCCACAAATCCGGTAGGGCCTTCCGAGGAAAGTATTCGCGCGTTCCACGGCTCCATTTTCCAGGGCATTTCGAATTCTCGACGAACTCAGGATTTCCCCGTCCTTGTACTTGGCGGAAGCCTGGATGGCGGCAAGCTCCGGAAACGAGGAAAGAATCGCTTGGAAACTTCCCTTGCCGGCGGCTCCGAAACGGTGATCGTGCCCCAGAACAAGAAGCTTCGCATTCAGCCTGTCCAGGATTTCGCTCCGGACAAAGCTCTGGAATGGCTCTTCGGCGACTTCCCGGGAAAACGGCAACACGACGAAATCAAGCCCCAGGGAACGGATAAAGAGTTCCTTTTCCCCGGTTGTCGTCAAAAGGGCGGGATGCCCCGGAACACCTAGAACATGGCGCGTATGCGGTTCAAAGGAAACGACGGTCGGACGCAGTCCCTTTGCGTTGGCTTCCGTCCGAAGAATCTGGAATATTTCCTGGTGGCCCAAATGGCAGCCGTCAAAATTGCCTACTGTAACCGCGCGCTTTTCAGGCATTTTCCATTCCCAGATAGAATTTCGGAGCGAGCATTCCTTCGGAAAGCACACAGGCCGCCTTGAGTTCACCGGACTTATCGACAGCGAGGATCAGATCCGAATCGTTTGACGGCTCCGGAAGATTCCACGTAATCGCGCGACCGTCCCGGAACGCCCGAACCTGCCTGTCCGTCAGTTCGACAACCGGAAAATCCATGCAATCCTGAGGCTTCAAGAGGGAGCTTTCGCTCAGCATTTCCGGCTTCACGGCGTCTTCGAGCTTCAAGTGCCCGATTCGCGTACGGCGAATTTCGGAAACCGCACCAAAGGTTCCGAGCGCAAGAGCCATGTCTCGCACAAGCGAACGGATATAGGTTCCCTTGGAGCAGTCGCACGAAAAACGATACGAGGCCCGGATCTTTCCCGTCGCGTTTTGCGGCGGGGCGGAAATTCCATCCAGGCGCAAGCTACGGACAAAAATCTTTCGCGCCTTCAGCTCGACGGAATGACCCTTGCGAACCAGATCCGAAGCCCTGCGTCCATTGAGCTTGACCGCGCTAAACCCCGGAGGAACCTGCTCGATTTCCCCGATAAATCTTGGCAAGATGCCGAGAACATCCTCTTCGGAAATCGCGTCGGTGCATTCATCCTGTCGCAAAAGATCGCCGTCCCATTCGTCCGTATCCGTCGAATAGCCAAAATGGGCAGAAAAGGTATAGGACTTTTCGCCGGCCTCCACAAATGGCAGGAGTCTTGTCGCCCTACCAACGGCCGCGACAATCAGCCCCGAGGCCCGCATGTCCAGCGAACCGGCATGACCGACCCGACGGGTCTTGAAAATTTTCCGCAACGGGAAGAGAGCGTTGCACGAGGTGACGCCAAAAGGCTTGTCGAGCAAAATCAATCCCGAGCAAGATGGGCTAGAGTTCACCCGAATCCTTTAGTTCCGCGAGAATTTCTTCGATATGCATCGCATGGTCTAGGCTTTCGTCCAGGACAAAATTCAGCTGGGGAATCTTGCGGATTTTGAGAGCCTTTCCCAGGTAGGTACGAATGAATCCCGAAGAATTCCGAAGTCCGATGAGAGACGACGCTTTTTCCCTGTCCGATCCAAGCACCGAAATATAGACTTTCGCATAGCTCAGATCGTTCGTGATTTCCACCCGGCTGATCGTCACAAAGCCAACCCGCGGATCCTTGAGCCCTTTCATCAAGAGCTTGCTGATTTCTTCGCGGAACTGTTCGTCCAGACGCACGGTCCGCGGCACGCGACGATTGCTGTGGCTGTGGGAATTTCTAGGCATCGGCATCCTTCTTTTCGGCATTCGCCTTTTCCGCCGCATCCTTTTTCGCCTTGGCGAGAGCTTCATCGCGGGCGACATCGGCAAGGGTTCGGGCCACGGTGACTTCCTTGAAGAACATCAGCGTATCGCCTTCCTGCAGATTGTCGTAGCCCTTCAGACCGATACCGCACTCGAAGCCGCGCGCGACGGACTTGACATTGTCCTTGTGACGCTTCAGCGACTGGACTTCGGTCTGCCCGAGTTCCACGCCGTTGCGATAGACATGGACGCGGCTGTTGCGATCGACCTCGCCATCCGTGACCATGCAGCCCGCGATAATGCCGACCTTCGGAATCTTGAACACCTGGCGAATTTCCGCTTCGCCGGTAAGCTCTTCGCGAGTCGTCGGCTTGAGAAGACCTTCGACCGTATTCTTGATGTCGTCGATGATTTCGTAGATGACGCGGTAATTCTTGATCTGGATGCCTTCCTTCTGCGCCATTTCGCGAATGGAGAGAGAGGGCATCAGGTGGAACGCGATGATCACCGCCTGGGACGTCGAGGCGAGCAAGATGTCGGAATCGGTAATCGCTCCAACACCCTTGCGAATGATATTGACCTTGACTTCGCTGTTCGAAAGCTTTTCGAGGCTTGCGGCAATCGCTTCGGAAGATCCGCCCACGTCTGCCTTGATTATCAAGTTGAGTTCGGAAATGGTTCCATTCTTGACGCCTTCGTATGTCGATTCGAGCGATATCGACTTGCGGGCGCGCAGATCGCGTTCACGGGCAGCCATCCGACGCTTGGAAGCGATTTCGCGTGCGGACTTTTCGTCTTCGACCACGGCGAGTTCGTCACCGGCCTGCGGCGTTCCGTCAAAGCCTAGCACCTGGCACGGAGTCGAAGGTCCCGCTTCCTTCATCTGCTTGCCGCGATCGTCGAACATCGCGCGTACGCGTCCGGCATAGATGCCGCAGACAAACGGATCGCCCACGTGGAGCGTGCCGTTCTGGATAAGGATCGTCGCCATGGAACCCTTGCCCGGATCGAGCTTCGATTCGACAACCGCGCCGCGTGCGCGAGCCGACTTGGACGCCTTGAGTTCCAGGACTTCCGCTTCGAGAGCGAGCGTTTCGAGAAGCTGGGGCATTCCCTCGCCGGTACGCGCCGAGACTTCGATGCAGCTCACATTGCCGCCCCACTGTTCCACTTCGACACCGCGTTCCGCAAGCTGCGTACGAATCTTGTCCGGATTGGCTGTGGGCAGGTCCATCTTGGTAATCGCAACGACAATGGGAACCTGTTCCCGATGAGCGAGTTCAATGGATTCCACCGTCTGGGGCATCACCATCGAATCCGCAGCGACGACCAGGACGATAACGTCCGTCACCTGGGAACCGCGAGCGCGCATCGCGCTGAACGCTTCATGACCCGGCGTATCGAGGAACGTAACCTTACCCACGGAAGTCGTCACTTCGTAGGCACCGATGTGCTGCGTAATGCCACCGGATTCTCCGGAAACGACATGCGTCTTGCGAATCCAGTCCAGAAGGGAGGTCTTGCCGTGGTCCACATGGCCCATCACCGTAACGACAGGGTGACGCGGTTCCAGGTCGTCCGACTTTTCGTCTTCTACGCCGCCAAGGGATTCCTCTTCGTATTCCTCCATCAGCTGCGCTTCGAAGCCAAATTCATCGGCAAGAATCTGGATCGTATCGAAATCAAGCCGCGCGTTGATAGTCACCATCATGCCCATTTCCATGCACTTGGCAATGACGCGGGCAGGCATCTGGTCCATCATTCCGGCAAGTTCGCCTACCGTGATGAAATCCGACGTCTTCAGAATCTTGCGCTGTTCGCCGTCCGTCGAGGCGCTCTTGTCCTTGTGATAGACCTTCTTGACCGGGTTCTTGGAAAGAGAAGCCATCACGCGCGAGACATTCTGGCGAATCGCATCCTGCTGTTCGCCCTGTTCAAAACGGTTGTCCTTGTTGTCTCTACCATTCTTGCCACGCTTGCCCTTGAATCGATCCTGGCTTCCGCCATGACTCGGTCCGTTCTTGTTTCCACCGAAACGGTTGTTTCCGTTAGCGTTGTTCTGCGCATTGGCGAAGACATCCTGCATCGCCTGTCCGGAGAAATGCCCTCCTCGCGACTGGCCGCCAAAGGAACGCGCTCCGTTAGAACCCGAAGTTCCATTGCGGTAGTGGGAAGATCCGCTCGTGCCTCGCCCTGCTCCCGGTCCAAAATGACCCGTATAGCCCTGGCTTGAACCGGAATTGCGGTTCCGATGTTGCGCTGCCGCCTGTTGCCTCGATTTTTCGATACGGGCAAGGATTGCCGCATCCGGCTTGAAAACCTGCGCTTTCATTTCCACTTGGCGCAATTCTCCGACAGGAACCGCATGAACTTGTGGCCTTGCCGGAGGCGTCTGGGGCTTTGTGACGGGATTCGGTCTTGTCGATACCGATGGTTTTGCGTCCACCGGCCCTCTGCTTTCCGTCGGCTTGGTTTCCGCGGTGGCCGTCTTTTCCTCCGCAGGCGTCGCGGCGGGCTTTACTGCCGAAGCGACGACAGGCTTTGTTTCCACCGGTTTCGATGCAGGCGCGACCGGTTTCGGCGTTTCCACGCGAGCGCTCGGCAAAACGGGCTTTGCCGCGGGAACCGTCTTGCCTTGCAGACTTTCCGCAGGTTTCGGAGCGACAGGCCTGGACGCTTGTCTAGAAGCGTTCTCCTGGCGCGAAAGCTTGACGTTTCCAAACTTGCCCTTGACGACCCGATGCGAATCCGTCGATGTGGCAGGCGTCGAAGCGGCCGGTTGAGAAGCCTCGGTCTTTTCGTCCGCGATTTTCTTCTGGTTCTTGCGCAAGCCGGCGGTCTTCGCCCGACGCGCATCGGCTTTTGCCTTTTCGTCCATTACTTGCGCTTCGATTGAAGCAAAAGACATTTGTGGAACAGGGGTAAACGGTGTCAAGACCTGCACGCCATTTTCATGCAGGAGTGCGACAACGCGGCTCGGATCGACGCCATGTTTCTTGGCCCATTCGCCCGGGGTGATCATAACTTCATTACTCATCGATGCTTTTGCTCCAATATAGCGAACTTCTAGACTTCCTTAACCTTCCGCGTCCGTATTTTCATTTTCGGAAACGGGAGCATCCGCCACAGGCGGTTCGGTTTCGCCAGAAGATTCTTCCTTGAAAAGAGAAGCGTCCTCCGACCGAAGTTCGTTCGCCTTCGCAATTTCGCTAGGACGCGCAGTCGTAATGCGCTGACGCTCCTCGTCGCTCTTTTCGGACCACTCCTTTTCTCCGAAGACATCCAGATCGTGTTCCACCAAGAGGGAAGCCAACTTGACATTCTGTCCATTTCGTCCAATCGCCTGCGCCAAATCTTCGTCGGCGATAATCACGACGACACGGCAGGTTCCCGGCACTTCGAAATACTTGACGATATTCGCCGGCGACAGGGCATGGCGGATAAAGGTAATCAGGTCCGGATCCCAATGAACGATGTCGATTCTCTCGTTCCCGAGTTCGCGAACAATCGCCTGGACACGCGCGCCCTTCATGCCGACACACGCTCCGACCGGATCGATTCTCGCGTCATGGGCGACAACGGAAATCTTGGCACGGTAGCCCGCATCGCGAACGACACCCTTGATCTCCACGGAACCGTCAAAGATTTCGGGGACTTCCTGACGGAACAGCTCATAGAGGAACATCTCGCTCGTGCGCGACAGGACGACCTGCGCCCCGTTCTTGGCGGATTCGGCGACAGCCTTGATGACCGCCTTGACCGAGCTTCCCTGCTGGAAGCGTTCCTTCGGGAGCTGTTCCTTGAAGGGAAGAACCGCTTCGGTCTGCCGGCCGATGGAAACAATCGCGTTGCGGCTTTCGACGCGGAGGACTTCCCCATTGACAATCGAACCGATTCGGTCGCGATAGGTTTCCACGATTTTGCTGCGCTCGGCATCGCGGATATGCTGAATCAGAAATTGCTTCGCCGTCTGGATCGCCTGACGGCCAAACGCGGAAACGGGAAGTTCCATTTCGAGATGATCGCCGGCCTGGACATCCGGGTTCACGTCGCGAGCCTGCTCGACCAGCATGTAATGCTCATCCATTTCCTGGACAGCGGCGGCATCGAGCGAAGGATCGTAGTCCGGGTAGTCATCGACAATATCGACCACCAGGGCAATCGATATTTCGTTCGTTTCCTTGTCGATATGCACCTCGAAATGCTTGTCAATGTTCAAGTATTTGCGAGCCGCGGTGATCAGCGCATCCTTGAGCGCCCCTTCCACGACAGAATCGTCGATATTCTTGACATCGACCACGGCCTTCAAGGCTTCGATCAGATTGATTTTGGGTTCCTTGTTCTTCGTTGTCATAAGAGCCTTTGTTTTTAGAATTGAACTTCTACTTTGGCAGAGAGAATCTCGGACCTAGGAACCAAGACCTGTTCTGTCACGCCTTTTACCGACAGGGCTAGATTCTGTTCGTCAAAAGCGACCAGCGTTCCGGAAAGAGGCTTTCCCGATTCGCGCACCACCCGCAAGAGACGGTTCAGGTTGCGTTCGAAATCCCGAGAGGACTTCAGGGGACGGTCTATCCCCGGCGAGGATACTTCCAGAGTATAGGCCCCCTCCATCAGCGATTCGTCATTGTCCATCGCATCGGAAAGGTGGCGGCTGACCGCGGCACAGTCCTCGACATCGACACCGTCCGCCTTGTCGATATAGATGCGGAGTATCTCGCGCTTGCCTGCCCTGAACATGTCAAATTCGACAAGCTCCACGCCGACAGCCTTGCAAGCTTCGTCGATCAGGGCATTCAGTTTTTCCCGGTTATCCAAATACACCTCATAAAAGAAAGGATCGTTTACATAAACGAGCCATAAGCTTTGCCAAATAGAGAAAATTTGACGACATCGGGCAACCGACAGCGAGAAAATCCAGGTCTTTTGCTACCCGAAATCCCGCTCCGACGCATTCCATTTCAAATTTTTGTATTTTTTAGGCCATGCTTTCCGGATTCATTCTCATCCTAATCAGCCTTGTCGGCACAGCCAGGACCGCTTTCTGCTTCAAGCGGAACATGGCGATAAACCGGTCTATCGAAAGCAAGTCCAAGCGGATTTTGAACTATCCGCTCACCATCCTCTGGTACGGCTACCTGTTCGTATTTTTCGTAGGTCTCTCGGTAAACAATCTCATTTTTGATTGACCGTCTTCTTCGCTTCGCTCCACAAGGCGAGCAACTCCTCGGGAGAACGTTCCTTGAGAGGTTTCTGCGGTTCCCTTTCCCTTGCCAGTCTTTCGAGCGCCCGGTAGCGGGCGTCAAACTTGGAGTTCGCGCGAATCAGGGCGGTTTCCGCATTCAGGCCGAGATGTCGCGCCAAGTGGCAGAGCGTAAAGAGCAAGTCGCCAAGCTCTTCTTCCATGCGCTCCCTGTTGGGGCTATCCGCCGTCGCTTTTCCGTATTCGGAAAGGAATTCGCCATACTCTTCGCGAACCTTTTCGAAAACCGCATCGTCGGACTTCCAGTCAAAACCGTCCTTCCAGGCCCTGCGCCCCATTTCCTGAGCCCGGGCAAGCGTCGGCATGCTCCGCGAGACCTTGTCCATCGCCGATTTTTCCTTCAAGTCCGCATTGTTCTTTTCGGTCGCCTTGATCTCTTCCCAGCGGGCAAGAACTTCGCCCGTGCCGCTCACATGGGTGTTCCCGAATACGTGCGGATGCCGGCGAACCATCTTTTCGCTTACCGCCTGCACCACATCGCCGATATCGAAGTCGCCGCGTTCATCGGCGACCTGGGCGTTGAAAACGACCTGGAAGAGGACATCGCCGAGTTCTTCGCACATGTGCGCCTTGTCGCCCGCCTGGGCTGCATCGATAAATTCCGAAGACTCCTCGATCAGATAGGGCAAAAGGCTCTGCGTCGTCTGTTCCCTGTCCCACGGGCATCCGTCTTTTGCCCGGAGCCGTTTCATAATCGCCACAAGATCAGCAAAGGAATATTTCATGGAATGCAAAGCTAGCAATTTTCCGATCCATGTACTCGAACGGGAATTTTTCCCCAAAAGGCTTCTCGAACTTTCTCGACCGCCAAGAAGGCTTTACTTTCGCGGAAACCTTCCCGATTTCGACAAGTCATGGATAGCCATGGTCGGAACAAGGCGGCCTAGCCCATATGCCGAAGACATTTGCGAGAGGCTTGTCCGCAATCTGCGGGGAACCGACGCCATCGTCGTGTCCGGCCTTGCACAGGGAATCGACAGTTTCTGTCACATGCAGTCAATTCGCTCGCACATTCCGACTGTTGCCGTTATCGCCCAGGGAATCGAAGCGGACATCGGCGGATCCCGCGGAAACATCGCACGGCAAATTCTGCACGACGGCGGAGCGATCCTTTCCGAATACCCCGAAAGGATTCCATCCCAAAAATTCATGTTTCCCGAAAGGAACCGCATCATCGCCGGACTCTGCAAAAGCGCGACGCTCATCGAGAGCAGGGAATCCGGAGGAGGAATGCTGACCGTTCGATACGCCCAGGAACTCAAGCGACCGGTTCTTTGCGTACCGGGAAGCATTCTCGCGAGTACTTCCCAGGGGCCGAACCGCTGCATCGCCAAAAGGGAAGCGCTCCCCATCTGGCGGCCAGAAGACTTTCCGGATCTTTGCGGAGCGAAACGCCTGTCCGATCCGACACCGGAAGATTTGTTTCGGACAGGAATCCGGCTCGAAAGCGACTCCCAGGAACTTTTCCGGAAATGCGCGGGCTTTACCCACACCCTGGAAACGCTCCGGCAAGATTCGGGCATTTCGATTTCGAGACTTTTAGCTATATTGACGGAACTGGAAATTGCAGGACTCGTCCATTCAAAGGATGGAAACGAGTTTCACTTTTTGACAGCGGGGTCATCGTGATTGTTCGAAAAATCGGAATCTTTCAGATTTTAGGCGCGACGCTGGCAGTCGTGAACGGAATATTTCTCTGGTCGTTCATTCTTGGAGAAAACGGATTCTGGAATCAGCACAAGCTAAAAAGCCAAATCGTGCGTCTAGAGCAGGAAAAGGAATCCCTCCAGAAAGAGCTCCTCGCCCGGCATCACGAAGGAGAACGACTGCACAAGGATTCCTTCTACATCGAATCGATAGCCCGCACCAAATTCGGCATGTCAAAAAAGAACGAAATCGTTTACCAGTTCATCGACGAATGACCCGACATCACCAGATGAAAAATCCGATTCCCGCGAGGATCTGGTGCGAAACGCCATCGAGCGTTCGAAATCCCAAATCGTGGTCCAGGAAATGCGCCATATACTTGACGCGCAGGGAAATCGAGGAGATCGGCGCCTCGGAACGACGCGAATAGATAGACAGCAGGCGAAACTCGCCCGAAACGCCGGCAAGATAGGCGACCGAACGATTGTCTTCCACATAGCGCTTGAGCCGATGGTAATTGTTATTCGGCTTGTCCGCATAGTAATAATAGTCCGCCGAATTGTCCGGAAGCGCCAATTCCATCGAAGCGATTCCCAAAAAAGGTTCCACCTTGAAAAAACGGCTGTCAAAAGCGACAAGGCCAAGAGTCATCCCGCCTTCCAGGATGGCAAGATCGCTTCCCTTTTCCCAAAGTACATCGGCAAATTGACGATTTTTTCGCGTTTCAAGCATTCCGAAAGAAACAAAGGGCGTAAATGTCGCGCGAAAAAGCTGGATAGGAAGCGCCGCTTGGTAATTCCCGTATCGATGCCGAAATTCCTTTTTAAAATCCGATGTCAAGAATCCCATTCCCGACAGGAATTCGAATCCGACGCTTGTACCGTACAAATGTGACAGAAAGGCGTCATCCGCTCGAACGGAATTTTCCCCTTGCTCCGCACCCAGGAAATTTTCCCGAAGCCAAATTCCATTTTCATCTCCCGGATACTTCTGCACAAATCTTTCTGCCGACCGAAAAAACGGACTGGCGCGAAAATCGTCCCGCAACTCCCATGAAAAGACCACCGGAAAAAACGCGGGCATCGCATCCTTGTAAAACTCGGGCACAGAAGACGTCGCGACATGCGCAAGCAGGCTGTCCATCTTTTGCCCTGTCCATGTAAAGTTCCGCTTCAGATAGGCAAACAGTTCATCGCGAAAATAGAGAATGCCGCCATTTTCATTCGACGATTCGATGGCGCACCGATCGGCAACGGTATTCGGGCGTTTCGCCTGCGGAGCGAACAGACGACGTTCGCGGACAAGTTCCGTCCATGCAGAATCATACTGTCGAATCTGCAAATAGACAAGCCCCTTTTCCATTCGGGAAAAAGGACAAAGATTTTCCGAATATCTTTCGTTCAGGAAAGCGACCGTCTGCAAGGCAAGCGCCGAATCGCCGTCCTGCAGGGATTTCAGGAGAAGAGTCCGACCACGGCGAACCATCTCTTCCGCAGAAGGCGGAAGCGCGAGAATCGCCTGTTCGACATTCGACGCAAAAAGCGTCCACGCCAAGAGGAAAATCCAAATCGTTGTCTGTCGCATGTACAAAAAATAGGCTTATATGACAAAAAGAGACCTAAAAATCTCGCAACTCGTCATGAATTACTGCATTACAGTCAAAAACCTTTCTATGACAAAAAATCCGCTTTCCTTGCGGCTCAAGCAACGCCATCAAAAAAGGGCGGGAGAACGGCCGCCGGCGCTGGCTTTGCAAAGACTGCAAACAGTACTTTCCTGGCCGTCGCCGGCTAACCTCCGAAACCGTTAACGCAGCTTCCGCCAAGGGCAACCAGACGGTCAAAGAACTGGCCTTGAGATACAGCGTTTCGGAGCGAACCATTTATCGCCGTCTCGATACAGAGTACACGGAATCGCTTCCGCAAAAAGACAGGCTTTTTGGCACATATACCGAAATAGTTCCTGCCGGCGAGGGATCATTCAATGTCCTTCAACAAGGCCCCGTGAATGGCTATGTCGTCTAGCCACAAGTCCGCCGGACCGTCCGCATAAAAGACGGTCGCCTTGCAATGCCTGTTCACCTCTTCCCACGAAAAGCCGTCATCCAGGGTCGAACCGTCCGCGACCTGGAAACTTTCGATGGGAAGCGCATAATCCGTCCAGGAAGAGTCCAGGGCTATCTTGGTTTCAAAGACCGTATTTTTCAACAGGTCCGCCGCCCGACAGACAAACTGTACGCGAACAGTCCCTTTGCCTCTCGCCGAAAGGAACAGGGTATCCACGCTTGACAAGTCCCGATAGACGCGTTCCAAATCGGGATAGGTCCTTTCTCGCCCCCAGTCGAAACCGACCATCGCCTTTCCGCCCGAAGCGTCCACCAGATTGATGTGCAAGGCATTGCCGTGTCTAGCGTCGGCAAACACCCGATGCGCAGCCAGGTTAGCCGTCGAATCGCCAGACGAATCCGAATCGAACGAGGCCCACCACCGGCTTCCGCCATTAAAGCGATGCAATAATGTAAAGGACGAACTCGCATCCGAAAAGTTTTCCACGACAATCCGGCCGGAGCGTTCATACAGCAGATGCCAGTTACCGTTTTCCATCCGGACGATATCCTCCCGCCGTAAATTTCCCGGGAGCGGCAAATGCCAATGCCCACGCTTGTCGCTTCGCGTAAAAAATCCCGTTCCATAGACCGCGACCAGTTGATTCGCCGTCGCCTTTCCAAAAAACTTTTGCGGTTTCCCGACTTCGATTTTCAAGACAGACTGGGCTCTTGCGCACGGAACGTATCCCAAGCCCTTGCCCGGCACCCTGACCTGCAAGCCCACATTCGCACAGCGAGCGTAATCCACGGAAAACAAGCCATCCTTGTCCGCAATGAAGGCGGAATCCCGAACGACGCGTTCGCCATTCTCGGTCCTTGCCGCCCAATTTCTTCGCTCGACTGCCTGGACAACCGCATAGGGAATCGGAAGTCCGCGGGAGTCCAGAACCACGACCAAGACGGAATCTTCAACCGGAACGAGACGCTGGACCTGGACCACGTTTTCATGTTCACTGGTTCCACCGGCGACATTCTCCTTGCAAGAATCAAGAAAGCAGAGGGACAGGCACAGAAACAAAAGCCGACGAATCATTTTTCCATCTCTTTTTCGTCATTGAATTCGCTCGTCGGAGTTGCCGCCACGGGAAAGACCTGCAAGGCTATCTGCATGACCGTATCGCTCTGGGAATCGTTATGGACAAGCAAGGCGACCCGGTTCTTGAATTTTTCCGCTTCCGCCAAAATCATCCGAAAGCAAGTCCGCGAGACGCCCAAGGTCATCCCCACGACATAGCGCCGATCCTTTTTCCAGTTCTGGATTGCAAGCGAAGCCTTGTCCAACATGTCGCAATGATACTTTACCAGAGACTTTCGGTGTCTAGGACTCCCGCTGCGAAGCGCGCGATGCGTCTGCACCCAACGGCCTTCGGAATTTCTTTCGATAAAGCGATACCGGCGCAAAACCCGAACGGCAAGACGCGCCTCGTCTTCACGAATCGCCGGCTTCAGGGATCTTGCAAGCAGCGCATAATCATCCTTGAAATCAAACAAGGTAATCAGTTCCCGAACTGCCGGGATAAACCAATGACCGTAATATTCGGAAAATCCCGACGAAATTTCTACCGGACGCACGGATCCGCGCAATTGCGAAAGTTCCAGGCAGTAACGCTTCTTTTGTACACCATCCCTCGCCTGGCAAAATCGGACAAGCCGAATCCAATACTCAAGCTCCGGCCCCAAAAGACCGACCGCCCTTCCAACCGCCTCTATCGTCTTTTCGCTTAAATTCTTCTCTCCGAGCATTACCTGGCGCAAGAAATTGGGATTGCCGATATTCGCCCTCTGTGCAATCGCCCGCCAGGAAAACCGGGCACGGCCCATCTGCCGCGAATCGTGAAAGTCGCGCAGAAACGAACGAAAGTCTCCATACTCGAAAACAGATTTCATACCTTTCCAATTTATCCCAGACAAAACAGAATATCTAGTAAAATTTTATTTAAATGTATTTTCTCTAGATACAAAAAGCGTTCACAGCGTAAAAATGAAACGAATTCGATGCAAAAAGATTCCTGCGAGAAACTCGCAGGAATCAAAGGTTGGCGGATTGAACCCCGAACTTACCAGGAGGGGAGCAATGATAGAGTTGTTAGAGGATTTACCTTTCCGCCAAAACTCAAGACCCAATATAGAAGAATCTACCTGGGATAGTCTAGTATTTATTACTTATTTCCGAGGTTTCCGAATGACAGCGGGTTCCTCGTGGAACTCGATGTGGCAGTGCGGTTCAAAACGGAATCCGCCCCGACGATGCCGATTCAGGCTCATTACATCGGAGACTTTTTCCAAATGATCCACGACGCGGTTCAAGCGGCTTTCGAAATTCGGATTCACCGGATCGATACAAATTTCGGGATCGCGCTTGAATTCGCGGTTTTCGAATTCCTCGCGTCCGGTCTTCGTGTATTCGCGCAAGACATTGCGAAGAATGCGAGCAGGAACATTGCGCATCAGGTGCTTGCCGTTTACCGAAATGGAATCGTCCGTTTCATAATAGATGATTTCGGCGACATGGTTTATCTTGTGGAGAAGCTCGTCGTGAGCCTTCTGTACCGGCGGCCAGACGCTGTATTCTTCCTGGACAAGCGAAGAGATGAGGCCGGCAAACGGATCCTTCGTCTTCACGTCCTTCGCATAGATGAATTCCGCAACGGACACCGGCGCTCCATAGTAGCGGTCCTTGTAAAGAAGACGCGTTCCCGTAAACGTATCGACGACATCCGTATCGGCGCGGACGCACAGCTTGTCTGCATACTTGGAAAGTCCCAAATCGATCGGAAGCTTTTTAATGCACTCGCCGAACTTGACAACCTTGCCGACAGCGATGCCGCTGACATAGAACGTGTCGCCTTCCTGGTTGCCGACAAGACGTCCCACGAGGGATTCTTCGGCGGAATACTGGCAGGCATAGATCTTGATATTTTCGAACGGAGGGAGATCCAGGAAGCACGGACTCTTCTGGAAGGCGCGAAGAAGCCAGGCCGAGTACACCGCAGACGGATGGTAGGAGCCATTCGAGCGATTGACCAGGAAGTCATGACGTTCGTTTCCATCAACCGAACCTTCCACGAAGCGGAAATTCTCGTGGAACAGATTGCGCTTTTCGATAAGGCGCAAGACCCCAAGACGCTGGTCCTGCATATCGTAGAAGTCGCGGATATAGGGCAGATAGGAACGCATCAGCGCGCGCTTCGGAATCGACGTCAAATGCTTCAGCTTGTCGAACATCCGATTGCCAAAGGCATCCAGATTCTCGCCCTTCGAAAGGAGCCAGTTCGAGAAACCCTCGATCATCAGCGCGTTATCTTCCACGCTGACCATTTCGTCTTCCTGCCACGCCTGCTCGATCAGCTTGCGGCTAGTGACACTTGCGTTTTGGACCAGAGGAACCAGATCTTCCGTCCGGAAGGAGAGAAGAAGTTCGCTGTAGGCCAGCTTCAGAAAAATATTCGGTATTTTATTTTCATTATCCTGCATGGCTATAATTTATTTTTTTACAGGCGTTTTGCCCACCCCCTTTTTGAATTAAAAGCATTTTTAATGGTATTTTTGAGACTTTTCTATATTTTTGGCATGAAAAGTCCCCGAATTCACGCCCTTTCCGAAGATGTCATCAACAAAATCGCGGCCGGAGAGGTTGTGGAACGCCCCGCATCGGTCGTCAAGGAACTGGTCGAAAATTCCCTGGATGCCGGAGCGACCCGCATCGAAATTCAAATCGTAAACGGGGGAAAATCCTCCATTCTGATTCGGGACAACGGTTGCGGCATGTCCGAAAGCGATCTGGACATTTGCTACAAGCCGCACACCACGTCCAAGTTAACGTCGGCGGACGATCTCTTTCACTTGGCGACAAACGGATTCCGGGGCGAAGCGGTCGCTTCGATCGCCGCCATTTCGAAACTTTCCATTACAAGCCGCGAAGCCGATGACGCCGAAGCCCACACGCTCCGACTCGTTGGAGGCAACCTCGAATCCAAATCGACGGACGCTTCTCCACGCGGAACGACGTTTTTAATCGAAGAACTGTTCTTTAACGCTCCGGTCAGAAAGACTTTTCTGGGAAGCGACACGCTCGAGGCTTCCCGAGTCCTCGATACGGTAACGCGGATTTCGATGGCGCACCCGAACGTACGCTTCGATTACAGAGTCAATGGACGCGACATCTTTACCGGAGTCGAAAGCGACGATCCGAAAAGCCGCATTGCCGAAGCGCTGGGAACGGGCATTGCCAAGTCGATGCTACCCTTCGATTACGAAGAAGCGGGCATTCGCGTCAAAGGATTCGCCGTTTCCCCCGACAAGCTCCAGAACAAGCGAAGCAAGCTCTACTTCTATGTGCAAAAGCGCCCCATCTGGAATTCCCTCATGACCAAGGCAGTCGCTCGGGCCTACGAACCCTACGGAAGCGCGAACGCTCCTATCGCCGTTCTCTTTCTGGAAATGCCCGATACGTCGGTAGATGTGAATGTTCACCCGACAAAGCGCGAAGTCCGGTTTGCAAACGAGAACGATGTTTTCATGGCGGTTTATCACGCTCTTCGAAACGCCTTTCAAAGAGCCGAAGAGGAAAGCCATCCGATTATTCGTATCGCGGATCTTTCCGAAAAAGCCGCGACACAGGCCGAAGATTCGCATTCCATCCCCGAACCGTCCTTTACAAGAGCCCAGCCGGTTCAAGGACTTTTCGAAGCGGATCTTTCCCAAAACGTTCGCACGGACACCCCCAGTCCTGTCTCGCTTGCGACAAAAAATGTCAAAGCATCCAAGCCGGGATACCGCCCGGATGATCCGAACGACATCATCCAGGACCTTTTTTCCCTGCCCGAAAACGGCAACATCATTCCGCTCACCCCTCAGAACTTGCGTCCGCCGACCCGAATGGACAAGGCGACGCCGCCCCAGTTCTTCCAGTTGGCAAACACGTATCTCGTATGCGAAGACAGCGAAGGAATTCTCCTCATCGACCAGAACGCGGCGCACCAGCGAATACTCTACGAGCGCGCACTTGCCTCTCTCGACGCCGAAACCGCGCTGGAAAGTCAGGAACTTCTATTTCCCGAAATCATCGAGTTTTCCCCGACAGAAGCAAGCATTGTCCCGGAACTGCTCCCGACTCTCGAAAAGCTGGGATTTCACCTGGAACTTTTTGGAAAGAACGCTTACCAGCTCCGCGGAACTCCCAGGGACCTGCCTTTTTCCCGATCCGTCGAAGCCGTCCGAACGCTCGTCGCCGATGTTCTTTGCGGAGAGAATCCGGGAAACCCCTCCCATGAAGCCATGGCGAAAGCCTGGGCAAAGAGCAACGCGATACAGGCCGGAGACAAGCTGAATTCCGAAGAAATGACCCATCTGATGGCCGGGCTTCTTTCGGCGCAAGACCCGATGAACGCTCCGAGCGGGCGCCCCACCCTGATGCGACTTCCGATTTCCGAAATCAACAAGCGATTCAAGCGCTGATGTTTTCAAAAATCCATCGCCGCCACATTCCCGAAAGCGAATTTTTACAGACGACGTTAGTTTGTATATTGGAAAACCGTGATTAAACCGTACAACATCTTTCCGCTCCTGGCTCTTTCCGGCTCTCTCTTCGCGACGGAACTGACCTTTTCGGGAAACCAGAGCGATATCCGCTGGAAGACTGCATCTTCCGAGCATTTCAACTATGCCTATCCGGCAGGATACAGCACCCATGCGGGAATCGTCGCCTCGACGGCAGAAGCGGTTTACGATTCCATCGTTTCGCGCTACCGGATCGAGATGCCGCTCAAAATCGACGTG
Organism: Candidatus Methanomethylophilaceae archaeon; assembly: GCA_963629575.1. Lineage (GTDB taxonomy): Bacteria > Fibrobacterota > Fibrobacteria > Fibrobacterales > Fibrobacteraceae > Hallerella. The sequence continues at coordinate 31,467 of CAVGIM010000014.1, read as the reverse complement.
TCGCTGCAAAACGCGCTGTACGCAAACGGCTCGGCGGTGCCAAACGAAAACGCGATGAATCTCTTTCTTTCGAACTGGGATTTCAAGATTCGCAGCACGCACCCCTGGATAGCCGATGTCGTCACCCACGAATTTTCCCACCTGGTGAGCATCGAAAGCGGAAGCAAGTTGCCGCATTTCATCTACGGGCTCCAGCTTTCCTACATCGACTATTACAACGAGCGATCGACGCAAAACGCTTCGCTTGTCGTGCCGTTCACCCTCCAGCCTCTTTGGCTTGCCGAGGGAACCGCGCAATTCGAATCCGCCCGAATGGGGTTCGACGCCTGGGACAGCCACCGCGACATGCTGCTCCGCGTTGCCGCGCTGAACGACGGGCTTCTCGATCTGACATACATGCACGATTTTGCGGACAATTCGCTCGAAGCGGAGCTCGGTCCCTACACCCAGGGATTCTCCCTTGTCCGGTTCATCGACGCCGAATACGGTTCAGACGCCGTTCCGAAAATCTGGCACGAACTTTCCAAGCCGCATCGGGTCACCCTTTCGAGCGCGCTTCAAAAAGTCATCGGCATCGACGAAGATTCCCTCTACAGAAAATGGAAGAACTCGACTATTCGGCATTACGAAGAGGAAAGGGAAAGGCTCGGAACCCTGGTCACCGGGAAAAAATGGACGGAGAACGCCTTTTACCACGACTACCCGGTGGTCGCCGGCAAGAACATCTACGGAGTGTCGAACTTTGGCGGTCCCTGGTTCGACGGAGGCATTTTCAGGATTCCGAAAAATCGACAGGACTCCGCAGTTGTTCAGGATTCCGCAACGGGGATTTCCCTGACAATCCAGGATTCCATACTCGATATTTCCCAGTTTGCGCAAAACGCATTCAAAACGAAAAAGCCATGGCTAGACAAGGGCATTTCCGTTCGAGAGATCCCGGGAACGGGACCGCTTCTCGCCTACACGACATACGCCAAGCGCGACCGAAACGGACACGCCCATTTCGATATCGCCGTTGCCGACACAAACGGTCATAACGCCCAGGCGACAATCCTCGCCGACGCCGTCTATCCGGACATTTCCCCGGACGGAAAGGAAATCGTCTTCGCCAGGCGCGAAATCAACTCGACGCGATTTGTGCTGAGCAAGGTGAAAACGCCCGACTTCACGAAAGAGGGGAAAGGCGATATTCAGGACATCTACATCCCCGACGAAAAGCTCCTCTACTATAATATCTACACGCCGAAATTCAGCCCCGACGGAACGAAGCTCCTCTTTGGATTCTTCGACGACAGGAACCGTGGAATCGCCTGCATCCAGAGCGACGGGTCGAATTTTCAGGTTCTCTCGCAAGAAGGAATCGATTTTCGGGACGCCAACTGGATTGACAACGAAACCATCGTCTATTCGAGCAACCGAAGCGGAATCTTCAACCTGTATTCCAAAAAGCTGAAAACCGGAACGGAACATCCCCTGACAAACGTTCTCGGGGGAGCCTTTTCTCCAACCGTCGATTCGGGAACCGTATTCTACACCAATTACGACAAGGATGGCTTTTCGCTCTATTCGCTAGAACTGTCCGACGATGCGGCGGAAAAGGCATCCGATACGCCGCCTGTCGCCTTGAACGGGACGCTCTCGCCAAAGGTTCAAAAGTCGCTGGAATTTTCGGAAATCGAATTCGCCGGCAGCGAACGAAACTACAAGCCGATTCCGACCAAGATTCTCGTCGCTCCGATTTTCGCCATCGAGGAACGTTCTCCGGATTTCACGGTAAACGGAGACGGCAAGGCGATTCCCAAGCTGGGATTCGCCATGTCGCTATCCGACCCGCTCAAGAAAAACGTTCTGTCCGCGGGCCTGCTTCTCGAACTGGGAAACGGCTGGAAATACATCGACGGAGACGGCATCAATCCCGAAATGGAACGCGAGTTCCTGGCGGCTCTCGAAAACCGCTCGACGCCGATAACCCTCGGACTTTCCTTCACCAACATGAATTTACGCGCGAAGGACACCGTTCGCTACGAGGATCCGCGAAGCTATGAAGATTCCGTCGGCACAAGCCACTATGCGGTTTCCCTCAACGCGCTCCAGGGAAGCGCAAGCTACAGCGTATTCAAGCAGGGAGACAGCGTTTTCGTTCTCGGCGGTTACGACTGGTCAAACTTCAATCTGTACGAAGACAACTTGATGTGGACCTACCAAAAGCGATTTTCCGGAACCGTTGGATTTTCTCTCGACGGAGGACTGGACGACGTGACCGCGACCAACACGGCAGGCGTCGGGAACGGCTTCTCGGCAAGTTACCAGATAGCCAATTCGGATTTGTACAGACCGGGAACATTCGCGGAGAGCTTCACCGTTTCGCCAAGCGGAAAGATCGAGCCCATCTACCGGAACTACACCCTGCACAGCTTTTATTTCAACCTGCACGGGAGTTTAGCGAACCCGATTCATCCCGGTGCGCGCCTTGCCGCCGGCGCAACGCTCCAAGGTCTCGGAGCCTGGACGGCAAAAGATTCCAAGGATACGCTCGACAGCTACTACTATACACCGCTCCTTTTGGAAGGCTACCCCTATCTGATTACCAACGAAGATTACAACCGCAGCGGACTGAAAACCGCAAAGGCGGAAATCCACTACCTGTTTCCCATCTTCGAAGATTTTCGAAATCAATTCTGGATTTTTACGACGCGAGACTTCTTTGTAAACCTGTACGCGCAAGTCGGAGCGGCCTGGAACGATCATGGGGTTCCGATGTCAAAATTTTCAAAAAGGGAATTCTGGGATCGCAGCGTAGGCGTAGAATTCCGACTGGCCAACCGGATTTTCTATACGCTTCCGTTCAACCTGTCGCTGAACCTTGCCCGCGGACTGGACCGCATCGGAGAAGACGAAAATGGAAAGGGCGGACGCAAGATGACGCCGATCGACATTCCCATATTGCCGAAGGCGATTTCGCCGACACGCATCAAGTTTTCCATCGGGTTCGACTTCGACAATTCCTGGATGCAATAGTTCTAGTCCCAGTGCATCGATTCCTTGCGAATCAGGAACCGCCGAGAAAGATCGTCGAGATTTGCCGCATCGCTTTCAAGACCCATCAAGCCACCAAAAAGCGGATAAGGGCTTGCCGTCCCGCCCTGTTCATTGCACTTGACCCGAGCGAAAATTTTTCCGTTGCGGATTTGCAGATCCAAAATGTGCTGATTGAGATCCACTTCCTGCCCACGATGATTTTTTACAATCGGCAATTTCTTTTCGGCGAATCTTTCCAAAAGGTTTTCCGGAATTTTTTCCGGTTGGAAAGAATAAGTCATCGATGCCGGAAACTTGGAAGACAATTTATACGAAAGAGTTTCGATTTTTAGAATCTTCATTCCCATGGGGAACGGCGCATTCAGCCTTTCGAGCAATTCCGGTAACTTGTCCGCGGAAAGATCGAGAGGCGTCAGCGTTTCGACGCCCAGGATTTCACAGACGGTTTCGAGCCCCAGAGGAAGCGCGCCCATGTTGATTATCCGAGGCTTGGGGCTAAACCCTTCGCTATACCGCAAGGGGATTCCCGCACAGGCAAATGTCCGCACAAATGCGCTGAGCATATTCTGATGCGGAAGGAACCGGCTGAGGCCCGTCTTTTGAAAAGTTAACTTATATGCAAAACGCTTGTCATAAACGGGACGGCGTTTCGCGACGAGTTCCTTGATTTCCGATGGCGTCCGGCTAGGAGCCCTGTATTTTTCGGGAGCGGGAGCAAGGCGAACTTCCTTTCCGTTCCCCGGAATTCCACAGTGTTGGCATTCTCCCCATTTGCAGTTGGGAACCGGTTTCGCATCCTTGAAAATTTCGGGATTGAATCCCTTCTGGTATTCGTTCCAGAGATAGGACTTTGTCACGCCGACATGCATAAAGTCCCACGGAAAAACGCTTTCCTTGGTACGCGTTGCGTAAATCCATTTTTCGTCATAGCCGAAATCCGTCCAAATCTGTTCCCAGTCCTTGGGACGAATGCGATGGCTGTCGCTTTCAAAGATCATCCCGCGCTTATACGCTTCATAGATCATCGGAGCGAGCGAACGATCGCCCCGGCTGTAAAAGGCTTCCAGTCGAGACGTGTCCCAATCCGCCCAGTTGATTTTTACATTCGGATTCTTGTAGAACCTGCGACGGACAAACTGGATATGCGAAAGCGCCAGGTCCTTTTCCATGTAAGGCGCCCATTGCAACGCGGTAAAGGATTTCGGAATCAGGATTCCCATGCTCACCGAAATCTGGGCCCCGCGCAGATACTTTCGCCCGATTTTCACCAGGTTTTCGATCAGAGCGCAGAAAGCTTCCATATCGTCGTCGTTTTCCGTGGGGAACCCGACCATTGTGTACAACTTAATTTTGTTGAATCCCGAAGAAAAGGCGTGTTCCGCCGCGTTATACATGTCCTCGTCGGTAATCGTCTTGTTGATCATCTTGCGCAAGCGTTCCGAGCCCGTTTCCGGAGCAAACGTTCCGCTGCGCCCGCCTTTTAACGCCGCCACCTTTTCCGCTAGCGACTGTCCGAAACTGCTCACGCGAATGCTCGGCAGAGAGACATCGACATTGTCGAAAAACGCGTCGTCGATGATGGAATCCGTCAAAGCCTCGATCGGTTTATAGTCCGCCGTCGAAAGGCTCAAGAGCCCAAGTTCGCTTTCGCCCGTAGCCCGAACGCCTTCCTTCGCCAAGTCGATAACGTCGTCCGCGGGAAGTTCCCGGCAAGGCCTGTACCAGATTCCCGCCTGGCAAAAGCGGCAGCCCTGCGAACAGCCGCGCATCACCTCGACACTGAAACGGTTATGGACAAGCCTCATGTTGGCGATCAGGTTCTTGACCGGGTAGTCCTCCTTTTTAAGTTCCGGGATATAGACGCGGCGCACGCCGTTCGTGTTCGCATAGGAACCTTTTGCCGGTTCCTTCGGAACGAGCTGTCCAAATTCACCCCGAACGACTTCGCGGAAAGCGGGAACATACACGCCATCGATTTTCGCAATCGCTTCCAGGATTTCCATTCGGGAAAACCCTTTCCTTTTGCATTCGCCGACAGTCCGCAAAATTTTCGGAAGCAACTCCTCGCCGTCGCCAATGTTGAACGCGTCAAAAAAATCCGCAATCGGTTCCGGATTCGCCATTGCCGGACCGCCTCCGAGAATTATCGGGTCGCTCTCCTTGCGATCCTTCGAAAATGCACAGATTCCCGCAAGTTCCAGCACATAGGGGACATTGGTAAAGTTAAGTTCCGTCTGGAGCGTCATTCCGACGACGTCAAATTCCCGGACAGGCGTCCACGTCGCATGGGTGTAAAGCGGAATCTCGTGCGAACGCATCTCCCGCGCCATGTCGTCCCACGGGGCAAAGGCTACATCCATCCACAGATCCGGCTCGCGATTGACAACATGATACAGCACCCGCAAGCCGTTGTTCGAAAGTCCGATTTCGTATAGGTCCGGAAAGACGAACGCCATCCGGGCAAGAATCTTCGCCGGCTCCTTCACGACGCTATTCGCTTCGCCTCCCATGTAGCGGGCCGGGCTTTCTACGGACGGAAGGACCTGTCCTAACTTTTCAAAGATGTTCATATTCTATCAGCCGAACTTTAAGAAGACATGCCAAAAATTTCCAGGCAGAATATAAAATTCCCCGGCGAAAAAATCAGGGAAGGGCATCCAGGGCACCAGCCAAATAGGCAAGCGGAGCGTTCCAGTTGATGGCCACTTCATTTGTCGCGTAACTGCAGACGGAATCCAGATAAGCGATAGCCGGGAAGCCACTTGCCGCATAGTCGGGACACTCCCACGAATTTTCGCCAATATCCTGCTTTCCCAAGTGCGGGCCGCCAACGAGCATTCCGGGGAGCGGCAAGAGAACGGAATCCGCTTCGCTCTGGCGGTGATGCGGATTCATCGGAGAGCGTGCGCCAAATCCGGTTACATAGGAAAGGTGCAGGGGATTTTTCCCGAGCAGATAGGAAAGAGCCTCTTCCGCCGCCTGGCGATACCTTTCATTCTTCGAAACGCGGTAAGCCTGGAGAAGGATGATTCCATTGTTCGCCACGCCGCTGTTCGATCCCCACGTCCACCTCCGCGAAGGGACCGGGACGCGATAGGCAGAAGAATCGTAATCCGCGAGCAAGGCATCCGCCGTTTCAAGCAAAAGCGTTTTCGCCATTTGCGCAAGGGAATCCCCAAAAGCGGAAGACTCGACCACCCGGAAAACCGCAAAAAGATTCAGGTCGCCCCACCAGAGCCCACCGGAGGATAGAGAAAGCGCTTTCAAGTCTTCCAGATAGTTCTTTTTCCTTGTCGTTTCGAACAACTCGGCAGCGGCAAAGCGGAACTCGTCTTTTCCATCTTCTCCTTTCGCGATATAGGAACCGGTAGAAACGTCCTTTGGCTGCTCATAGAAAAGCGTCGGATTCCTTTGGGCGAATTCATACGCCCGCCGGGCGGCAGACAGCAATTTTTGCGAATAGGCCTTGTCAAATTTTCGATAGACGCGCGAAGCCTGCGCCATGACACCAGCAAAGCCAAGCGAAGAAGTGATCCCCTTTCCGATGGCAAAACGAGGAAGCGTATCCTCGTGCGGCAGGATGTTTCCGCAAAAATCGAGGGACGTCAATTTGTGGAAAACGCCTCCGTCCGTATCCTGCATGGAAAGCATCCAGTCCAAGTTCCACTTGACCTCTTCGAGAATCGTCGGGAGCTTTTTATGTTCGCGCGGAATGTTCCAATCGAGCCTTTTGGCATATGCCGGATAATCTTCGTAAAACTTTAAAAGCGTTGAAACGGCAATGTTTGAATTGACGATGTACTTTCCAAAATCCCCGGCATCGTACCAGCCTTTTGGTGCGCTGATTTTCCGGTCCGTCCCATAGATCTGAACCGCCGTGTCCAAATGCCCGGCAGGACGCGCCCAGATTCCCGCATACCGAGTCTCTAGCGCCATCCCAGCCCGCTGAAAGTAGAACCATTTGAGGACCGACTTCGTCAAGTCCCGATAGGGATTTTCTTGAATCGAAACGGGCGAACCCAAAACTTTTCCGTTCCAAAGAATCACATAGGAGCCTTCCTTTTGGACAGCCGAAAAATCAAAGAGTTGCACCGTGTCGCCGCTAGCCACATCGTAAACAGCCCGAGGCGCCTCGAGACGAAGGGCGAGCCTGTTCGTCAAGAGTTCGCGAATTTCGACCGAAGCGGTGTCGGAGCCCTTGACGACAAACTGTTTCTGCGCTTCTCGCGAAAATCCCAGCTGGTTTATCGCCGGAATCTCGGCAAAGGACGCGGAGAACGCAAACGGCACGACAAAAAGTTTGAAAAGTTTCCTCATTTTTTCACCTCCAGGACAATCCAGGAACCGAATTTTCTGCCGCCAATGCGTTTCAAGGCGCCTTTCTTTTGGAGATTCGAAAGGTGATACTTTACGCCGTCTGGCGTCATGTTCCCTAGTTTCTCCGCGATTTCACCGCGAGAAAGTTCCGCATTTTCCCGTACAAGTTCAAGGATTTGCATTTCCACGTTTGAAAGCTTTTGGGTAGTCTTTTGGGTAGTCTTTTGGGTAGTCTTTTGGGTAGTCTTTTGGGTAGTTCTACGCCATAAGGAAAACAGAATACTTTCCGTCTTTTCTTCGATGGTGGGTTCTTTCAGTCCCTTTTCCCGGCAGAGCGAAAAAACCTTTAGAATTCCGCTACCCCAATGTTCAATAATGTTCATTTTGGCAAAGACATCGGCAAGAATCTTGTTCCGAATGCTGGAACTTCCCGTTTTCATTTCTTCGATCGTGATTCCGCCGAAAAGCGATCCGGGACTTGAAACTTCAACCCTGTCATCATAGACGGCGATTTGGATAAAGGAAGGCGCCAGATAATTGCGATGGACAACCGCATTGATCACGACTTCGCGAATCGCTTCGGGAGGGATTTCATATTCTTCCTTGCGCAAGACGCCTTGAATTTTTGCAGATAAATTAATGTGGGACAGAACAAAGTCGTACGCCTTTTCAATCTGTTCGTAAAGAGGACCGTCAAAATCCTTCTTGTCGATGAAGATTCCCTTTTCCCTACCTTTGAACCGAGCGCATTGGATTTTTGCAAAAGTGAAAGAATTTTTCGTAAGCAGTTCAAACGCGTTCGACGGGAATTTCTTGTTTTTGTACGGGACAAGAAGCTGCCAACTTTCCAGGTTTTTCCTTGTCACGTTCTTTTTTGAAAACATCCTGATCGTTTGACAAAGACTTTCTATGTCGGCAGACGCTGCAGGCTTTTCGCCAAAAGGCATTTCGTCAAAGGACAGGCGCTTTCCAAACAAAATTAGTTCCTGCAATTTTTCATCAGTCGCCCGACGAGTCGTCGCTCCGATTCGCACGTATGTTCCGTCGGTTAAACCTTCGCGCCTTACAAAATAAGGCTTGTTCTGCCCCGGCTGGATTTCAAGAACGATAACAGTCTTTTGCCCGATTGCCTGAAAGAAGATGTTCGGCACAATCGACGGCGAACAGTTTTCGGCTATCGCATTCGTGATGGAATCCATATAGACGAAAAGCTTTTCCTTGGTGACACCGATTACGCGAAGCGTTTTGTCTTCGATTCCAAAGACGATTTTTCCGCCCTTGCCGTTTGCAAACGCAGAGACAGTCTTGAGATATTTTTTATCCTCGGTCGGCATGGAACGCTTGAGTTCGAGCGTTTCCGATTCGCCGTTCTTGATTTCAGAGAGCAGCTGCATAAGAAGGTCACTCCATTGCCCGGACGTGGGTCCTGATAAAGTCTATTTCGTTTGCATTTAGTTTGTACTTGATGTTGAGCTGGGCATCGATTTCGTCGATGGATTTGGACCAGTCGATATCGCTGTTCGGCGTAAAGTCCTGGAGAGGAACATTCGCCCAGGTTTCACGCGAATTGTCTTGCGTCACTTTTAAAGTTCCCAGCATCGCGCGGGCAAATCTTGTCTTGATATACTTCAAACAGGATTCCGCTTCAAGTTTTGTCTTGAATTTTCCAATACTCAAAAAGGTTAATGTATGCCCGACAACGGGCGTAGAGAGAACTTCGCCAATCGCACCGGTACCGTTTGCCTTTGGTACAAAAATTTTATAAGCGTCGAAATTATCCGGCAATTTCAGGTATTTCTTCTTAATCCATTTTAGATTTCTCGAAGATTTTTCCCTTCCTAAAATACCGGCATATTCTTCACCGTCATCTGGTTTTTCGTCAAAAAATAGTTCAGGGAATATTTCAAAAATATTTGAACCCACATCATAACGATGCCCTTTACTCGGTCTTGACTCAGCCCATGGATTTTCTTTGTATAAAGTTTCCGTTAAATGATACAGATCTCTCGGATAAACAAGATCCGCAAAAGTCTTAAAATTTTTATCAACCACTTTCTTCAAAATTGAACTCAGTTCCTGGTAAGCGGAGAACGTTCCAATCTTCCCGAAATTCGTTTTTGCGTCAAACAAGGTAATCGCGACGCCGCCCTTGATATCGACCGTCGGGAAAACGTCCGTACTTTTCGCGTAATACTTGACTACCTTAAAGTGTTCGTCGTTCAGGATTTTTTCGTTCCAGTCCTTCGGCGTCTTGCCCGCGTTGAAAAGGAACCGCGCCGGGTGAATCAGCGTGCCCAAAGGCGCCATCTTTTTCGCCACATTGATAAACCGGTGGTAAATCGGGTCGGAGCCGTTCGCGTCTCCGTTCGCCATGGTCTGGTACGGCGGGTTTCCTACGACTGCATCGAATTTCATTTCGTCCTCTTTGAAATTTTTCGGGACACTGGAAGTTTCTTTCCAAAAGTGGAGCTTGTGTACGCAATCCACAAAATCGTCCGGATTTTTTGCGATGACCGTTTCCAGGTTTTCGAAAGAGCGGGAGTTCACCGTTCCCTTTCGAAATCCCATCAGGGTGCGCCGCGTAATGCTCGCCGCCATCGGCGTCTTGCAAATCACGAAGATGTTTTCGGCAATAACCTTGTCCCAGACTTTGTGCTGGACAGAAATCGTCGTCGCGTCATAGCGGCTTACCACATAGGGAGCTTCCCCGCAAGAAATCTCGATGCGCACATCCGTTATGTACGCTTTCCAATCCTTCGACAAATCTTTTCGGTTGTCTTCTGAATTTTCGGCAGGGAACTCAACTTTTTCCGTCGTCGGCATCCAGGAATGTTTTCCATCTTCGCCGAGGATTTCCCGATTGAAAACGTCTTCCCGCTCAAACCAAACCGCATCAATTTGATTGTTCTGCAGATTGCAAATCCAGCTAGGCGTGAAAACTTCCGCCATTTCCTTGCTGCGAGCCGTCTGGACGGTTTTGCTCTTGACGATTCGAGGCTGGACGATCTTGCCATGCTTGCCGGTGATCAGTTCGGGAAGAATCGGCTTGTCGTATGCATAGTCCGGTCCAAGATGCCTGTAGTCGTCCGTCGCCCAAAAAATCGGCGAATACTTTCTAGATGAACTTTTGGTAAAATCCTGCAACAGAATCTTGAGCAGGTCCAAAGGCAGCCCTTCGATAAAATCCTCGCCAATATCCGCAATCTGTCGATTTTCCTTGCTCATTTAACCTTTTTCGCTTGCATCCCGCTTTACCATTTCGCAAGAGCGTTCGCGATGATCAGGTCCTGCAATTTCTGGATGGCGCGCGCCTGGCCGTGGCGATCTTCCGTCTCGTTCTGGAGCACATCGTATGTCCCGTCCGCAGAAAGATTTTCGCCCTTGTAGATCATCTTCTCGGTGACGTTGTCATAAAAGCGTACGTTTACCCGAAGCGTTACGCGGTAAGTTTCCACCTCGGATCCGCGCGTGTAGTTTTCGGGCTTGTTCGTATAGCTCAGGAGCGTCATCTCGAAATCCGCGTCGGCTTCTTCGTTTACCAGCCGAACGCCTCCCGCATTTTTTCGGAAAAGATTCACGACGCTGTCCCGGAGCGTATTTCCAAGAACCGGGTCGAGAGTCTTGTTATCGACTTCGTAAATCTGCACCGTACGGATATGACTGGGAAGCGTACTCGCCGTAAAGCTGTAACAGCCGGCAAGGCAAATCGCGGAAACCACCAGAAAAAAAAGCGCTTTTAGACGATTCATGTTCCAAAAGATAAATTCTAAAAGCTAGATTATTGGGAGAACAAAACTTTAACGAGGCTCCTCATGCTCGATATACGCAAAATCCGCGAAAACCCGGACTACTTCATTGCCGAAACAGAAAAGAAATACACGACGGTCAGCCTAAAGGACATTCTCGCCATCGACGAGGTGCGCCGTCCGCTGCTTTCCGAAGTGGAAAAGCTGAAGAGCGAGCGCAATGCGGAATCCAAGCGGATCGGCGAACTGAAAAAGAAAGGCGAAAACGCCGACGACGCCGTCAAGGAAATGCGCGCACTCGGCGACAAGATCGACGAACTCGACAAGAAGCTGAAAGAGCTGGAATTCAAGCAGACCGAAATGCTGATGCACGTTCCGAACATTGCGCCCAAAGCTCCGGAAGGAAAGGATTCGAGCGAAAACATCGTCGAAAAGGAAGGCCCGCTGCCGTTTGACCATTATTCCAAGGATCGCGACTTCACCCCGGTCGATCACAAGACGCTCGGCGAAAAGCTCGGACTCTTCGATTTCGAACGCGGAGCAAAGATCTCCGGAAACGGCTTCCCCGTCTATCGCGGACTCGGCTCCCGCCTCGAACGCGCCCTCATCCAATGGTTCCTCGACGAACACCGCGCAAACGGCTTCGAGGAAATCACGCCTCCCTACCTGGTTACCCGCAACACGATGCGCGGCACGGGACAGCTTCCGAAATTCGAAGAAGACATGTATCGCTGCGACAAGGACGACGATCTGTTCCTTATCCCGACAGCCGAAGTCCCGCTCACGAATCTCTACGCCAACGAAGTCATCCCGGAAAGCGAACTTCCCAAGCGGATTTGCGCCTACTCCGCCTGTTTCCGTCGCGAAGCGGGTTCCTATGGCAAGGATACGCGCGGACTTCTCCGCTTGCACCAGTTCAACAAAGTGGAAATGGTTTTCTTCTCTCGCCCGGACAACAGCTACGAGATGCACGAAGAGCTCACCTGCTTTGGCGAAAAGCTGCTCGAAAAACTGAAATTGCCTTTCCACCGCCTAAACCTCTGCAAGGGCGATTTGGGATTCGGTGCGGCCAAGTGCTACGACCTGGAAGTCTGGGCGCCCGTCGAACAGAAATGGCTCGAAGTCAGCTCCTGCTCGAACTTTGAAGATTTCCAGGCGCGTCGCGCAAACATCAAGACGAAGATCGACGGCAAGAACGTCTTTGTCCACACGCTCAACGGATCGGGCCTCGCCACGCCGCGCGTCATGGTCGGCATTTGCGACAACTACCAGCAAAAGGACGGTTCGCTTGTCATTCCGGAAGTTCTCCGCCCGTACATGGGAGGGCTCGAAGTCATCGAACCGAAGAACTAGTTTCCGAATTTTCCTTTCAAATTTCAAGAAGCAGGTTCCGAAAAGGGCTTGCTTTTTTATTTGGGTTGGCGAGAAGATAGTTGACAGAAACCAGGAGGCAGGAGGCAGGAGTCAGTTGTTTGAAGGGAAGGTTAAGAGTGAAGAGTGGAGAGTGGAGTGTTTGCTAAGCGACCTGCAAAGCCTTGTACGATAAACAGTCATCCTGGAGGGAGCAACGCGGAGCGACCTGTCTGCCGACAGGCAGACCAAACAGGTCGCTTGGCGACAAAAGCCTAGACGTGAAACGTCAAAAGCCTTTCGGCAAAAAGTAAAAAGCCCGCTCAGCGTCTCTAAGCTCTAAGTTCTCTCCACTAAGATCTGACTCGCCCCTCGCCGGGCAGGCGCCCCTTTCCCCAACCCCTATTTTTCGGATAACTGATACACTTGATACAGAATTATCTATTTTCAGATAGAAACACGAGGAATTCTTTCTGCATGAACCTATCTTCTAGATAACCCTAACCGAGGATACATCCATGAAAATTCAAAAGGTTCTTATGCTCTCTTTCGGCATTCTCTCGTCGCTAGCCGCCGCCCAGGACAAGGATTATTCGGGAGCGGAGCTTTATACCCGCGACACCCAGATGTACGGGAAATACGAAGCCCGGATGCTGATGGCAGCCGATTCGGGAATCGTCAGTTCCATGTTTCTTTACCACAACGATTCCTATATGGGAGGCGATGAGCCCTGGGTCGAAGTCGATATCGAAATTCTCGGAAAGAAGCCGTCGAGCTTCCAGTCAAACATCATCACGGGATCTGCCGAATCGAAAATAACAAGCGAAAAACACCACGCGCTCACGCCCGCGGCAAACGCAAGCTACCACACCTACGGCATGGAATGGACGCCGACTTACGTTTCGTGGATTATCGACGGCGTTACAGTCCGCAAGGTGATGACCGATTCAAACGACACCTATGGGCAGGTCGCGGCGCTCATTCGCGAACAAGGATTGCGCTTTAACCTGTGGTCTTCGGAAAGCGAAGGCTGGGTCGGAAGATTCGACGAATCCAATCTGCCGCTCCACCAATATATCAACTGGGTAAAGGTTTATACCTATACGCCCGGAGCAGGCGAAAACGGTTCGGACTTTACGCTCGACTGGACAGACGATTTCGACACATTTGACGACAATCGCTGGGCTACGGGAGACTGGACATTTGACGGGAACCGCGTCACGATGAGTCCCGAAAACGTCACCGTTCGCGACGGATATCTTGTGCTAAGCCTCACCAAGGCAGGCGAAGAAGGCTTTCAGGGAGAAGTCCCAAAGGACGATGGTTCTACCGCGATTCGAAAAAAAGGATCATCCATTCACTCGAAAGCGTCCCGAACGGAATCGTACAAGACCTTTGACTTGATCGGTCGCTACAAAGGACAGAAGAAAAAATGAAAGATGAAATCGTCAAGGCGCTATTGCAAATCGTCCATGCCGACGGCGACAGACTTCCCTCGGTAAGAGAGCTGATGAAGTCCCTGGACGCGGCTTCGGCAACTGTCCAGCGCGCCTTGCGCGAACTTTCGAAAAATCGAATCATCTATACCGTTCCCGGAAAAGGCTGCTTCTGGGGATCCCCCAAAAAAAAGACGATACCACTCCAAAGTCGCCCAAGAGACGCCCTTTCCGAAAAATTCCTGGCCGACATCCGCGCTGGCGTCTTCTCGGTCCAAGACGCCCTTCCCTCCCAAAAGGAACTTTCCCTGCGCTACCGCGTATCGGCGTTTCAAATGCGACGGTTTTTACAAGACAAGCGGAAAGAAGGCTTTCTTGTTCGAGAAGGAAAGGGACGATATTTTTTCCCCAAGCGACAAGGTCCCCCGACCGAATCCGAAATTCTGCTCGTTACGCGCTGCTCCTCCTGTGGCGAATTTTCGCCGGCGAGCGAACGAGAGATGGACTTTATTCGATCCGCCTACCGGACTGGCGCCCAAAAACGCTTCAAGCTAAGGCTCTTAGGGTTTGACGAACGGACGGAAAGATTTATCGATCGAAACGGAAACCGAAAGAATCTCGCCGATTACCCAAATGTCATCGGATTCATCCTCTCCACGATGCTCATGGAAAATCCAATCCGGATTCTTTCGAAGTTCAAGACGGTTTCCGCACCGATTTCAATCTGGTGGGAATATCCGCAAGACGCGCTTCCCAGGAGCTTTCTAAAAAGAGAAGACTGGGCGTTTTTCAATTCGACATTCGGAAAGAATCCAGGGGTTTCCCTGGGAAGGTATCTTCAAAAAAAAGGCTTTGCCCAAGCCGCCTATATATCTCCCTACCATGCGAGTTCCTGGTCAAAGGACAGACTGCAAGGTCTGCGGGAAAGCGGTCTGGAAATCCACGCCTTCACCGATTCCAAATTCGCAAGTCCCTGGGATTTTCGAAACATGGCGCGAAAGAACGGTCCCAAGTCGAGCGTCGAATTGCGGGCCAAGCGATACGAAAGGAAAATCCTGAAAAAGATGGTCCAGGCCATTGGAACCGAAACCGCATGGATTCCTGCGAACGATGAAATTGCGGGCCTTCTGCGCGAACTGGAAGAAGAAGGGGCTATCGGGCAAATCCCCTACCTGATAGCCTTCGACAATTCGATCGAAAGCTATCTGCTTCGGCTGGATTCCTTTGACTTCAACACGGAAATCCTCGTGGAGCAGATGTTCTTTCACTTGGAGCTGGGGAAAAACGATCCGTTTCAAGGAAACGGCTTTCGAGAGATTCTGGGAAAAGTTGTCGAAAAGTAGGCGAAAAATCAATGACGATTTTTGTTTTTAAGATATATTTAGCCTGTGAAGAAAAGAATACTAGTTCTAGTCTGCCTTCTTGCGGGAATCGCTTCGGCGCATCCGCACGTCTTTATCGATGCGACTGTGGGTCTTGTCTTTAACGAAAAAGGCCTTGTCGGCGTCCAGAACAAGTGGGTCTTTGACCTTATCTACAGCCAGGCGATGATCGCCGCCGGCGACAAGAATCAGAACGGAATCTTCGAAGAGGACGAAATTCCGCTCTACCGCGAGCAGGTTGTCGAAGCGGCCAGGGAATTCAGCCGTTTCAACTACATCGGAGACGGTTCGCGGTTCTTTCCGCCTAGCGAGTCGAGAAATCTCAAGGTCTCCGTAAACAAGGAAGGGAAGCTCGTTGTCGAATTCTTGAATGTCTTCGACATTCCTGCGCTTTCGAACGATTATACAATGCTCGTCATCGCCATCACCGATCCGACGAACTACATTCTGATTACCACGGACATGGAACAGAGCGAAATCAACGCTCCGGATTCCATTGATGTCGAATATTTCGTTGACTCGCTTTCCGATCTCACGCAGTTCAAGAATTTTTCAAATTCGATAAAGGGACTCTATGTTCGATTCAAGAAAGCCGAATAGGTTTCTGCCGATTTTCGTCGTCTGCCTTTTTTGCCTGTGTCACTTGACTTTTGCCGGTGTCAGCCAAAAGAAATTCGACTTTCGAAAAGGCGATATCGTCAAAACGGAGCCCGTCAAGGATTCCAGCGAAGGCAAAGCCCGGGCGGTCAAGGCAAGCGACATCAAGACGACATCAAGCTATTTCTTCATCGGTTCCGACGCCATGTGGGAATGGCTCGTTTCCTCGCAAAAGACGCTCCGTGAAAAAATTTCCGCACAGGCTTACAACCTAAAACGCGGACAGACAAAAAGCGTTTGGCTGTTTTTTCTCGTCTGCTTCATCTACGGGATGGTTCACGCCATCGGACCGGGGCACGGCAAGACAATCGTCGCAAGCTACTTCATCGCCCGCAAGGGGAAAATCCTGCAAGGGGTCGGCCTGGGGACATCCATTACGGTCATCCACACGCTTTCCGCAGTCATCCTGCTGTTTGCCCTGTATGGAATCGCCAAGGCAACGCTCTTCCCCATTTTCGAAGCAAGCCGGATCAACATCGAAAAGGCGAGCTACGCGCTGATCATCCTCACGGGGATTCTCCTCGTCGCGATTTCAATCCGCGAAACGGTCAAGGGCCATTCGGAAGACGAAAGCGTGCAAGACGCCAGCTGGAAAGAGCTCCTATGGCTTGCCTTCATCACGGGAATCGTCCCCTGCCCGGCAGTTGCCCTTGTCGTCTTTTTCTGCCTGTTGAACGATCTTCCGGGGCTTGCCATCTGTGGGGCGGCTTTCATCGGAATCGGCATGGCGGTCACCAACACGGCGTTCGGAATCGGCGCTATCGCCATTCGCCGTGGAATCGACAGGAGCATATCCCGAATAGGAAACCTAAAGCGACAGGCATCCTACATCAACACGGGGATTTCCCTGCTTTGCGGTGTTTGCATTTCCCTGCTAGGCGTTTTCCTGATTCTGAATGTTCGCTAGCATCTTTTGCCCCGTTTTGCTAGATTGAGAATATGGACATTCTCTTGCCCGGACTTCTCATTCCGTTTCTCGGAACCGCCATCGGAGCGGCGTTTGTCTTCTTTCTGAAAAACAAGCTCAAGCGGTCTGTCGAAAGAATGCTGACCGGATTCGCCGGAGGCGTCATGGTCGCGGCATCCATCTGGAGTCTTCTCGTTCCCGCCATCGAACAGTCTCGGGAGATGGGCCGTCTGGCAGTGATCCCGGCACTTGTCGGCTTCTGGATAGGAATTCTGTTTCTGCTTGCGCTCGACCATCTCGTTCCGCACTTGCACCAGCACGCCAAGGAACCGGAAGGTCCTCGTTCACGCTTGCAGCGCACGACAATGCTCCTTTTCGCCGTCACCCTGCATAACATCCCCGAAGGAATGGCCGTTGGCGCGGTTTTCGGAGGAATTCTCGGTGAAAACTCCACCATCACGCTTGCCGGCGCCCTCGCGCTTTCCATCGGAATCGCTATCCAGAACATTCCCGAAGGCGCCATCATCTCCATGCCGCTCAAAGCGTCCGGGTTTCGGTCCCGAAAAGCCTTTTTCTACGGGATTCTATCGGGCATTGTCGAGCCGGTCGGAGGAGCGCTGACCATTCTGGCGGCATCGTTTGTCACGCCCGTCATGCCGTATCTTCTGAGCTTTGCCGCGGGCGCCATGATCTACGTCGTCGTCGAGGAACTGATTCCCGAGACAGCCGAAGGGCCTCACTCCAACATCGGGACGATATTTTTCGCCATCGGCTTCAGCCTGATGATGGCTCTCGATATCGCGCTGGGATAACTCCGTCCTTTTCGCATTTGTCCAGGCGTATTTTTTTGATTTTAGTCTTGACTAACATTCGCTTTTGATGTATATTGTCGTCAAAATTAGTTTTGACTAACAAAGGACTTTACGATGAAAGTAGCCGTTATCTACTGGAGCGGTACAGGCAACACGGAAACGATGGCGAAAAGCGTCTTCGAAGGCGCGGTTGCCGCGGGTGCCGACGCGAAGCTTTTCCCCTGTGGAGAATTCGATCTTTCCACGGCAGACGCCTTTGACGCCTATGCGCTCGGATGTCCGGCAATGGGTTCCGAAGAACTGGAGGATTCCGAGTTTTCGCCGCTATACAATAGCCTAAAGGAAAAGCTTTCCGGAAAGAAGGTGGCCCTGTTCGGATCTTACGGTTGGGGCGGAGGGGAATGGATGAAATCCTGGGAAGCGGACTGCTTTGACGGAAAGCCCGTCCAGGCCGCGGAAAGCGTCATCGCCGAAGAATCCCCGAGCGACGAAGCCCTGGAAAACTGCAAAAAGCTGGGAGAAGCCCTCGCCAAGTAAATCTTTCTGTTTGTCTCCTGGAAGGCCGGTAAAAAGTATTTTTTATCGGTCTTCTTTTTTCGAGGAACGGGAAAAGAAAAAGCCTTGTCTAACAAGGCGCCTTTTCCCCTGGAAATTTATAGTTTTTCAGGGATTTCAAAAAGAAATCGCTTAACAACGAGGTAATCCATGAAAAGCAACATGAAAATGTTTTTGTTCGGTGCCGTGGCGGGAATAGCGACAGTCCAGCTGTTGAAGACAAGCTGCTTCCGCAAGAGCTGCGCGCGCATGATGAGCGCCGGACTGAAGCTCAAGAGCGATGCGACCCAGTTCGTCGAAGAAGTCAAGGAAGACGCCGAAGATCTGACGGCCGAAGCGGAACAGAAGAAAAAGCCCGCAAAGAAGTAAGGGAATCCGTCTCCAACACCGGGTGAATTCATGCAATTCTTCATCAAACATTCTTTGCCTGGGCGCATCCGGGTTGGATACGACAAGACGGAAATCACGCCGCGACAGGCGGCACTCGCCAAGGAACTGCTATCTGTCCAGGATAACGTCTTGCAGGTCACGGTAAATACGATTACCGCGGCATTCCTTATATACTACAACCCGCAAGAGCTGACAGAAAGGGAAATTCTCGCGCTTTTCAAGGCGATGACTTCCAAATATCTAGACGACGAGGAAATGCTCGCTTCGGTGGAAATTCCGAAAAAGCAAGCCAGCCTGCCAAGCGTTCTCTTCCAAATGGCGGCGATGCACTACGCAAAAAAGTTCTTGCCCCCGCAGATTTGCCTTGTGCTCCGAATTGTGGACCTGGTCCCCCGAATCTGGAAAGGCGTCAAGGCACTCTCCTCCGGAAACCCGTTCCGCGCCGAAGTGCTCGATGCGACAGCGATTACAATGTCCGTCGTAACCGGAGATTTGCCCACCGCAGCAAACATCAACTTTATGCTTTCCGTCGGCGAGACCATCGAAGATTTCACCAAGAAGGAATCCTACAGAAACCTGGCAAACACGATTCTTTCCGAAAACGACAAAGTCCAGCTGGTACAGGGAAAGTCCGAAAAGACCGTTCACTTGTACGAGATCAAGCCGGGTGACACGATTGCCGTCCGCACAGGAGGAATGATTCCCGCGGACGGAGAGGTCGTTCGCGGCGAAGCCATGGTCGATCAATCGACGATTACCGGCGAGCCTCTTCCCGTCGAAAAACAGGTTTTGGCAACGGTATTTGCAGGGACAGTCGTCACGGAAGGCGAACTTTTCGTCAAGGTACGCGTCATCGGCAGCCAGACAAAGGTCCAGAACATCCTTTCGATGATCGATTCCTCGCAGCAATACAAGGTTTCTTCGCAAATCCGCTCCGAAAAGCTCGCGGACCAGCTCGTCAAATACAACTTTCTCCTTGCTCTTGGAACATTCCTCGTAACGCGCAACATCACCAAGACGCTCGCGACGCTGATGGTCGATTATTCGTGCGCGATGAAGCTCGCCGCGCCGATCGCGATTCTCAGTGCCATGCGCGAAGCGGCACAGAACGGCATTCTCGTGAAAGGCGGAAAGTTCCTTGAAGATGCCGCAAACGCGGATACGGTCGTCTTCGACAAGACGGGGACCTTGACCGCCGCAACCCCCAGGCTTTCGCGCATCATCCCGTTCCAGGGACTTTCGGAAAACGATGTCCTCCGCGTCGCGGCCTGCCTCGAAGAACATTTTGCGCACCCCGTCGCGAAAGCGATCGTCCAGGCATCCAACGAGAAGAGGCTCCGGCATCCCGAGGACCACGCCAAGGTCGAATACGTGATTGCGCACGGCATCGCGACAACGCTCAACGGAAAAAAGCTTCTCATCGGAAGCAAGCACTTTATCTTTGAAGACGAAAAGGTGAAAGTTCCCGCCGGAATAGAAAAAATTCAAAAGGAAGCGCTCGAACGCGGAGAGTCCCTGCTGTATCTCGCGGAAAAGGGCAGGCTTCTCGGCATTCTCGCCATTACGGACCCGGTGCGCGAAAACGCAAGGGAAATCATCGACACGCTGCACAGGAGCGGAATTGTCAACTGCACGATGATTACCGGGGATGACGAAGGAGCGGCAAGGACCGCAGCCTCCCGGACAGGAATCGACCATTACATTTCCCGAGCGCTACCCGAAGACAAGGTCGCCTACATTTCGAAGCAAAAAAAGTCCGGCCACAAGGTCATCATGATCGGCGACGGCATCAACGATGCGCCGGCACTCGCGACTGCGGACGCGGGAATCGCAATGGGAGACAGCGCAGCGATCACCGGAGAAACCGCCGACATCGTGCTCTCTGCCAACGATGGACTCGAAGGCCTTGTGAAGATCCGGACGATGGGAACGCGCCTGATGAAAAAAATCGACACGAACAATATGAGCATCGTCGTGGTGAATACCGCGCTGATGTTCAGCGGGCTTTTTGGTCTTTTACCGCCCGCCACGGCGGCGCTTTTTCACAACCTTTCCACGATCCTCTTCAGCGCCAAGGCAGCACAGCCCTTGCTCAAAAAGTAGCGTATTGCCCGAAAGAATCCGCATCGGGCGATTTTTCCGACTTTATCAAGTTTCAGAAAATTCCAAAGATTCTGTCATTTGACAAAATCTGTCAAAACAGTGAAGTATCTTTATGTTGTAACCTGACAAGGGCACCCAAACGCGCCAAAGGAGACGACATGGAAAACATTCTGATTGGCATCCACGGTCAAGGCGAAGAACGCTTCTACGCCTTTTCCCAGAGCGAAACGGGAACACTCGACTTTTCGGGAAAAGTCGAAAATCCGGAGCTTTCCGAATACCTGGAAATGGAAAGTAGCCAATACTTTTCGCCGACCCGGTATGAATATCTGCCTTTGGAACTCCAGGCGGACATCCGCGTTCTTTACAGGGAAACGGTCTGCATGGACGATGCAAGCTTCTACGCCTATCTGACGCATATCGGCGCGATTCTTCTCGCCGTGGAACAGAACGACGGATTTCTCGTCGCCGAACTTTTGAACCGACGCGCAAAGGTCTTTTCCCAGTTTCTCCCTCTGACGCTCTACATTTTGCGTCCCGTAGCACCGCTTGCGCTTTTTGCCTGGCTGCACGGAAGATTTTCGAACTCGGAAGGTTTCGAACACATGTACCATTCCGGAGTCAGGTATCCAAAAGACGGCGATACGGCGCAAATTCTCTTTGACGCGGCATACAAGGCCCTCTCGCCCGATCCCGGAAAGGAAAGTTCCGAAGAAATGTTCGTGCGCTACTTCAAGACGCTCGGTCACGGCGATTTTACCATCGGAACCGTCGGCGCAAACCATCACGCCTGGGATCCCGACACGGACCTTTTGCAAAATACCCTGAACGATGCCATCGGAAAGGATATTTTGGAGGGAACATCCCTTGTGCGCCATCGAAAGGCGCAGTTCTATGCAAGTATCAAAGTCTCGGTACAAGCGGAGCCTTACAACCCGTACGACCCGAACGCCATCGGCGTTTCCATCGAAAGCGTTCGGGGAAGACTCTTCGGAAATGGCGGAAAGACCAAGGCTGGGTATATCCGGGCAACAGGAGCGGAAATTCTCCGGAAGGCTTTTCCCAAAAAGTATTCCTATGCGGCAAAGCTCGCGCGAATGAGCCTTTCCGTTGGAAACAGCGCCGAAGACGGAATCGTCACCCGAATATCGTTTTGACAAAATTTGTCAAAACCCAGATCTATATTGACAAGAGGGAACCATCAGGAATTGCCTTGGTCAAGAAAACTTGAGCGAGACCAAGCGAAATTGAGGGGAGCAAGGGAGGTCCGAAGGCGGACCTCCTTTTTTTGAAACCGGCAGGCACGTGTCCGGCGATAAAGTCGCTAGACAAAGCGCTTCGGGTTGATGCCGAGCATCTTGATCTTGTAGCCTAGAATCCGTTGCGTCGTGGCAAGCGCCCGGGCTGCGGGAGCGACCTTTCCCTTGGCGCTCTTGAGAGCGTCACAGATAATATCGCGTTCGTAGGTTTCGACCATGCTCTTGAGATCTCCGCGGACAGGCGCCCCCGTCGATTCGGCGGTCTGGAGAGTCGGCGGCAAATGGTGCGGATAGATGACATTTCCCTCGGCGACAAGAACGGCACGTTCGATGCAATTTTCGAGTTCGCGAACGTTCCCCGCCCAGTGATAGCTCATCAGCATGTCAATCGTCCCGGTAGAAAGACGTCGCACATCCTTGCCAAGCATCTTGCTGTAGCGTTCCAGAAAATAGTCCGCCAAGAGAACGATGTCGCTTTTCCGCTTGCGGAGAGGCGGCACGTAAATCGGGAAAATGTGCAGGCGGTAGTAAAGGTCCTCGCGGAACTTTCCTTCGTGGACCATCTGGAGCAAGTTCTTGTTCGTCGCCGCGATGACGCGAATGTTTACATGAATCGTCTTGTTGCCACCGACCCGTTCGAATTCGTGTTCCTGCAAAACGCGGAGAAGCTTCACCTGGAGAGTCGCCGATATTTCGCCGATTTCATCCAGGAAGATCGTTCCGCCATCCGCCATTTCGAAGCGTCCCTTGTGTTCGGAAATCGCCCCGGTAAAGGCTCCCTTTTCGTGTCCGAACAATTCGCTTTCGATGATATTTTCGGGAAGAGCGGCGCAATGGACGCGCACAAAGGGACCATTCGCCCGGTCGGAATTGTAATGAATCGCTTGAGCGACCAGTTCCTTTCCCGTTCCCGTCTCGCCTAGAATCAGCACGGTCGAAGGGCTTTTCGCGACCTTCGCTATCTGGTCGAAAACGACCTGCATTTCGCGAGAATTTCCGATGATGTTCGACGGACGAAAACGATCCTTGAGTTCCGTTCGGAGGCGTTCGTTTTCCGCAAGGAGGATTTCGGTTTCCTCTTCGGCCTGACGGCGAAGCTTGACCGCCGAAGCGATCATCATCGCGATAATTTCGAGCAGGCGAAGATCTTCGTCTAGCTGGTCCTTCGACGAATTGAATTCATCGACGCTCAGCGCCCCGACAACTTCCTTTTCAATCGAAATCGGCACGCAGATAAAGGCCTTGCCCGAAATCTTTCCGCGACCGGTACGGTCCAGGAAGTTCGGATCCTTGGTAACGTCTGGGACGACAATCGGCTTTCCTGTTTCCACGACTTTTCCCGTGATTCCTTCGCCGACCTTGTAGCGGCCCTTTTTCGTCTGAGTTGGCGAAAGGCCCGTGGCGAGTTCGATGGAGATTTCCCCTGTCTGGCGGTTGTACAGGGTAACCGTCGCATGTTGAAATCCCATGTAATCGCCAAGCGTATCCATTACCGGACGCAGGACATTGCGCATGTCCATGTTTTCGTCAAGAATCTGGCTTACCCGATAAAGTAATTCCAGTTCCTTTATCTTCTGCTCGTCTTTCGTAGGCATCTATCCTCGCATATCAAAGAGCGGCCAACACTCCGCTTGCCACGCGCTTGCCGTCTGCGATTGCGCGCACAACAAGGGACTGTCCAGTTGCCACGTCTCCTGCAATATACACTCCTTTTGCAGAGGTCATACCGGAAATGTCGCGGAAAATGCGTCCGCGCTCATCCGTTTTCAGATGGAACGCCTCGACGATTTCCGGAATCGCGTGTCCCGTGAAGCCCATGGCAAGAAGCACCAGGTCCGCCTGCAAGACAAATTCGCCATCCGGTTTCGGGACATTGAACATTCGACCGTCTTCTCCGCGTTTCCATTCGATTTCCGTGCAGCGCAGAGCCTTGACCTTGCCGTTTTCCCCTATGGCTTCGAGCGTGTTGATATTCCACTTGCGCTCGCAACCTTCCCTGTGCGCGGCGGACTCCTTGAAAATGCGGGGCCATTCCGGCCAAGGATTGTTCGCGACCCGCTTCATCGGAGCGTTCGGCATGATTTCTATCTGCGTCACGTCGAGAGCGCCCTGGCGAATCGCCGTTCCGATGCAGTTTGCACCGGTATCTCCGCCGCCAATGACGACCACATGCTTGCCTTTCGCGTTTTTCGTTTCGTCGAAGTCGAATATTTCACCGCCGTTGATGCGATTCTGCTGGGTCAGGTAGTCCACGGCAAAATGGATCCCCGAAAGTTCGCGCCCTGGAACTTTCAGATCGCGCGGCGTGCGAGAACCGCAGCAAAGGACAATGGCGTCATTGTTACGGAGCAGATATTCGGGAGAGATGTCCGTTCCGATGTTCACGTTCGTTTCAAATCGAATGCCTTCTTGCTGCATCAGCGCGATTCGGCGTTCCACGACCGTTTTCGCCAAGCGAAAATCGGGAATGCCGTAGCGCATCAGTCCTCCCGGATGTTCCGCCTTTTCATAGACGGTCACATTCACGCCAGCGCGATTCAGATACTCCGCGCACGAAAGTCCCGAAGGCCCCGATCCGATGACCGCAACGCGCTTGCTTGTCCGAACATTTGGCAGGTTCGCATGGACCCAGCCGTTTTCGTAGCCGGTTTCTATCACGCGATGCTCGATTTCGCGGTTTGTCACCGCGTCTCCGTCCTGACCGTTCACGCAAGAACCTTCGCAAAGAGCCGGGCAAACGATTCCCGTAAATTCCGGGAACGGGCTGGTATCGAGCAGCAAGTCCAGAGCCTTGCGCCACTCGCCAAGACTTACCGCGTGATTGATTTCAGGAATGACATTGGTAAGCGGGCAACCGTAGGCATGGCAGAAGGGAACTCCGCAATTCATGCAGCGCAGTGCCTGTTCCTGGATCTGATCGCGCGTCATTTCGATGGCGGTCGGCTGGTAATCGCGGATGCGTTCCTTTACGGGACGTTCGTCGGCGTTCTTGCGAGGAATGGTGAGAAAAGGTTTATTCGGAATCATCTTCAATCTCCTTTTATCCGCGGTTCTGGCTTTTCATGTTGTTCAAGGCACAGCGATATTCCATCGGGAAAACCTTGACAAAAAGTTCACGTTCGCGTTCCCAGCCAGCGAGAATTCGCTTCGCCTTCGGGCTTCCCGTGTATTTCACGTGGTTTTCGATGAGACGCTTGAGTTCCCTTTCGTCGGACTCGTCGATCGGATCGAGGTCAATCATGTCCGTATTGCAGAGACTGTCGAAACGGCCATCCTCGTCATAGACATAGGCGATTCCTCCGCTCATTCCCGCGCCAAAATTGATTCCGGTCGATCCCAGGACAACGACCCGACCGCCCGTCATGTATTCGCAGGCATGATCGCCGACGCCTTCGACAACCGCAAGCGCGCCGCTGTTTCGAATCGCAAAGCGTTCGCCGGCACGGCCGTTCATGTAAAGTTCTCCCGAAGTCGCCCCGTACAGGATGACGTTTCCGCCGATAACGTTGTCTTCGGGTTTGAACGTGCTCCCCTTCGCAGGCTTCACGACAATCTTTGCGCCGGAAAGTCCCTTGCCGATGTAGTCGTTCGCTTCGCCTTCGAGTTCTATCGTCAGACCGTGCGCACCGAACGCGCCGAGGCTCTGGCCCGCGGAACCTTTCAATCGGAGAGTGATCGTATCGTCCGGGATTCCCGCATAGCCATGCTTCGAAGCGATTCGGCTAGATACAATCGTTCCGAGCGTGCGGTTCGTATTGTGAATCGGCATTTCGACGACAACAGGCTCCTTCGTTTCAATGGACTTCTCGACTTTTTTCAGAATGTCGTAATCCAATGCCCCGTCAAGACCCGTTTCCTGGTGCATCGTGCAGCGGACATCTTCCGGCTTTGTCGATGCGCGGAAAAGAATGCCCGAATAGTCAAGGCCTTTCGCCTTCCAGAAATCGATCGCCTTGTTCATTTCCAGAAGATCGCTTCGACCGATCATCTCGTCGAACTTGCGGAATCCGAGCTTCGCCATGTAAGCGCGAACTTCCTCGGCGACAAAATTCAGATACTGGATAATGTGTTCCGGCGTCCCCTTGAAGCGCTTGCGAAGTTCCGGATCCTGTGTCGCGACACCGACCGGACATGTATTCGAATGGCAATGACGCATCATCACGCAACCGAGAACAACGAGAATCGTCGTCGCAAACCCAAACTCCTCGGCTCCGAGGAGAGCGCCGATAACCACGTCGCGACCCGTTTTCATCTGTCCATCGACCTGCAGACGTACGCGGCTGCGAAGCTTGTTCAACACGAGAGTCGTCTGGGTCTCGGAAAGCCCGAGTTCCCAAGGGACGCCCACATGCTTCACCGAAGAGAGCGGAGAAGCTCCGGTTCCTCCGTCATATCCCGAAATCAGGATCATGTCGGCACGCGCCTTGGCAACGCCCGCAGCGACGGTTCCCACGCCGACTTCGGACACCAGCTTCACGGAAATGCGCGCCTTGTCGTTGGCATTTCTCAAATCGAAAATCAGCTGCGCAATATCCTCGATCGAATAGATGTCGTGATGAGGCGGCGGGCTGATAAGCGTCACGCCCGGTGTCGAATGGCGCACTTTCGCAATCGCCTCGCTCACCTTGTGACCGGGCAGCTGTCCGCCTTCGCCTGGCTTTGCGCCCTGGGCAATCTTTATCTGGAGCTCCTTGGCGTTTACCAGGTATTCGTCCGTCACGCCAAAACGCCCGCTAGCGACCTGCTTTGTCGCGCTCGAAAGGGAATCCCCGTTCGGAAGCGGAACGTAACGGTCGGGATCTTCTCCGCCTTCACCGCTGTTGCTCTTTGCGCCAATCCGGTTCATCGCAATCGCAATCGCCTCGTGCGCCTCGTTAGAAATCGCCCCGTAACTCATGGCGCCCGTCACGAACCTCTTCATGATTTCGGAGGCGGGTTCCACGTCGTCAAGCGGGACAGCCGTCGTCGGCTTGAACGTAAAGAGACCGCGGAGCGTGCTCTGGTGTTCCGTCTGGTTGTTGATGAGTTCCGCATAGGAATCATAGCGTTTCTGGTTTCCCGTTCGAACCGCAATCTGCAAGTCGGCGATAGCCTCTGGCGTCCAGAGATGACGTTCGCCGTCCTTCCGGTAACGATACTCGCCTCCCGAGGGAAGCAGAGGACTCTTGCTTTCGATAGCCGCGCGCCAGCGCATCAGAGCTTCCTTGGCAATTTCCTCGATGCCGATTCCCCCCACGCGACTTGCCGCGCCCGTAAAATACCTATCGACAACATCCTTCGAAAGCCCGACGATTTCAAAGACCTGCGCATTGCGATAGCTGCGGAGCGTCGAAATGCCCATACGGCTCATCACCTTTTTCAAGCCCTTGTTCATCGCATCGATATAATGCTCGATAGCTTCCGTCACCCCGATCCGCCTTGTCAGCTGGTGGGTATTGCTCAGTTCGGCAATCGATTCGAACGCGAGATACGGATTGATGGCGGTCGCGCCAAAGCCGAGAAGGCTCGCGATATGCATCACTTCACGCGCTTCGCCCGTTTCGAGAATCAGTCCGCAACTTGTCCGGATACCGACTCTGGAAAGATGCTGGTTTACCGCGGACACGGCGAGAATCGCCGGAATCGGAGCGATTTCGTCGGGAAGGTCCTTGTCGCTCAAAATGATAATCTTGAACCCCGCACGAACCTTTTCCTCGACTTTTTTACACAGTTCGTCCAAGGCGTTTTCGAGAAGCTTTCCCGACGACAGCGAATCGGAAAGCACCGGGAATCCCATCGAAACGGTCGCACACTTGAAATCTTCCTGGTGCAGGGAACGAAGGCGCCCCAGGTCCTCGTTCGAAAGGACCGGGTAGCGGAACTTGACAAGGCGCGCCTGGGAAGGTTCTTCCGCAAGCACGTTGTCGTGAATTCCGAGGAACGTCATGAGGCTCATCACCAGCTCTTCGCGAATCGGATCGATCGGCGGATTTGTCACCTGGGCAAAGAGCTGCTTGAAATACCAGTAAAGAAGCTGGGGCTTTTCGGAAAGGACAGCGAGCGGCTGGTCCGAGCCCATCGAGCCGACCGGTTCCTTTCCGTCGGACGCCATCGCATTCAGGATAAGGTCGAGATCCTCGCGCGTATAGCCAAAAAGCTTCTGCCGCTTGAGAAGAGTCGATTCGTCAACGGAGACTTCGCCCACCGCATTGAAGAATCCGTGGATATCGATTCGGTTTTCCTTTACCCAGCGGCGATAAGGTTCCTTGCGCGCAAAGCGCGTCTTCACTTCCCTGTCCTTGTAGAAGCGCCCTGTCAACAGGTTCACAAGGAGCATCTGCCCCGGACGCAGCGAACCTTTTTCCTCGACATTTTCCGCCGGGATTTCCAACACGCCCGCTTCCGAAGCGAACACCATAAAGCCGTCTTTCGTAATCGTGTAGCGCGCCGGACGCAGCCCGTTCCTGTCGAGCGTCGCCCCGACCCACTCGCCATCCGTGAAGGCGACCGCTGCCGGACCGTCCCAGGGTTCCATGATTCCCGCGTGGAACTCAAAGAATCCGCGCACGTCCGGTCCCATGGCGTGCTTCTTTCCCCAGGCCTGCGGCATGAGCATCATCATCGAATGCCCGACTTCGCGACCTCCCAGGGTCAAGAGTTCGAGCACATTGTCCAGATTGCCGGAATCGCTCGAACCTTTTTCGAGGATCGGGGAAAGCTTGTGGACATCTTCGCCAAAGAGCGGAGACGAGAGATTCTTTTCGCGCGCAGCCATCCAGTTGCGGTTTCCGCGGATCGTATTGATTTCTCCATTGTGCGCCATGTAGCGGAAAGGCTGCGCCAAGGGCCAGCTCGGGAACGTATTCGTCGAATAGCGCTGGTGGACAACCGCGACCGCGCTGTCGAAATTCGCATCGTTCAGATCCGGATAGAAAAGCGGGACCTGCGGCGCGGTCATCATTCCCTTATAGACGATTGTCCGGGCCGAAAGGCTCGCCACGTAAAATCCGTCCGCACCGTCCGCCGGAAGCTCCGTCTCGTGTTCCATCCGCTTCCGCAGCACGAGCAGCGCGCGTTCCAGAGCTTCACCCGAAAGATCGTTTTCCGGCTGAAGAAACACCTGGGAAATGAACGGCATCACGGCCCGAGCGGTATCGCCGACGACATTTGCGTTCACGGGCACGTCGCGAACCGCAAGGATTTCAAAATGTTCTTCGCCCGCGAGCGTTTTGACAAGGCTCATCGCCGAGCGACGCTTCGATGCATCCTGCGGCAGAAAGAACATGCCCACGGCATAGCTCCCGATTTCGGGAAGCTTCATCTTCAGGGATTTCTTGAAAAAGTTGTCCGGAATCTGGACAAGAAGTCCTGCGCCGTCGCCGGTATTCACGTCCGCGCCCGTCGCGCCCCGATGGAGGAGATTTTCAAGAACCTTCACGCCCTTTTCGACAATTCCGTGTTCTCTCTTGCCATTCATGTTCAGAACGAATCCAACGCCGCACGCGTCGTGTTCATTTTGCGGGTTGTATAGACCTTGAGCCTTCATATGTCTCCTATCGTCCGCAGAAGAAGCATCTCCTCTGCAATCGTCTAAGAGAAAATTACTAGACAAACGAAGCCTAGTAAAGGGGTTTTAAAATTTTCGCCCTACAAAAAAGTCATACCTTTTTGTAAAATCTACAAATTTGTAATACTTGATTTTGGTCGAATCTATCGGTGGATGTGCGCCATGAACTCGGCGCGGGTCTTTTCGTCCGTCTTGAAACGCCCAAGAAGCTGCGTCGTCACCATCGTCGCCCCGGGCTTTTTCACGCCGCGCATCGTCATGCACATGTGACTGGCCTCGAGCAGCACGGCAACACCGCGGGGATTGAGCTCTTTCTGGATGAGTTCCGCAATCTGTCGCGTCATCCGTTCCTGGATCTGGGGCATTCGGGCAAAATATTCGACCACGCGCGGGATCTTGGACAGTCCGACCACGCAGTCCCCCGGAATATAGGCGACAAAGGCTCTCCCCGTAAACGGCAAGAAATGATGCTCGCACATGCTTGCAAATTCGATGTTCGGCACCACGATCATTTCGTCGTATTTTTCATGGAAACGGGTATTCAGGATCTCCGCCGGATCGGTCTCCGCGTTCAGGCTCGTCATCAGTTCCGCATACATTTTCGCCACGCGCTTCGGCGTGTCCAAAAGGCCTTCGCGCTCCGGATTTTCGCCCATGCCTTCGAGAAGCATCCGAAAGCCGCATTCCATCTTTTTCAAGTCCATGCCCAAATAATAGCTTTTTACCGGAGAAAATTCAAAATTTATCCGATTTGCAGGAACTCCCGCGGAACTTCCCGGCAAAGCCAGACTTTTTCGTTGCCAACATAGAATGCGACGCCTTTCTTTTGCGCCGAAGCCGTATCGACTTTCAAAACGACTGGATTCGGATCGCGTCGTTTGCCAACCCGAGTTGCCGTATCGACGTCGACGGACAGGTGAACATATTGCCGCGACATCGGCTTTAGTCCGCCTTCTAGAATTTGGGGAAGATTTTTGCGCGATGTCCCGTGATAGAGAATGGCCGGCGGATTT
Organism: Candidatus Methanomethylophilaceae archaeon; assembly: GCA_963629575.1. GTDB lineage: Bacteria > Fibrobacterota > Fibrobacteria > Fibrobacterales > Fibrobacteraceae > Hallerella. The sequence continues at coordinate 955 of CAVGIM010000014.1, read as the reverse complement.
CCGCGCTCCCTATCGATGGATTGAGGTATGGAATGTCCATACAGGGCTCGGATTCTATCTCCGGCTATTTCATGGCGTTTCTTTTCGGAAGACGCAATGATTTTTTCCAAATCGTTTCGCGTAATTTCTCGTTCGTATGAACCCGATTCGTTCAATGCATGGAGCAATTGTACAATGGGCACAAATCCCTGTTCGTCAAGCTCCAATTCGTATTCCCATGGAGCGTGTCGCAATGCGTATGAAATTTCTCTTGAAAGTTCCACCAGGTTCATTTCGATAGCGCCTCTTTTTCTAGTTCGTCCGCAATGTAACGCTTTTTCAGCATTTTGCCGTTCTTGTCAACAAGCATATAATAATAATAATGTTTTTTGCAGTGCCAAAGATATTGCCTAACAATCGCATAGATGTTTTTTTTTACAATCCTCACATTGTCATTTGGTAAAAATGCTGGAGCAGGGCGTTCTTCGAGAGCGCTTTTAAGAACCTGAATAATCATTGAATTATTTCTATAGCAAAGAATTGCCGAATCTTTTTTTTCTTCAATGCATTGGAGCACTTCCCAACCACGGATAAACCATTGTCCCCGCGCAATCGCGTCAAGTATCCCGTCTCGTTTCTTTATCCAGAACCATTTGTTCAAGTATTTATTCATTTGGACTTGCCTCCAATATATTTTTTATGAAACACGTTTTTGGGCAATCTAGCAAAAATTTCGGCAGCCCTTTCCAGGGATTTTGCATTTGGCTTAAAATGACCGCTTTGATTGTCAAAAGAATAGATCTTTCCTCTTCGAATGTCAAGCATACCCGCACATTGAATTCTGGGATTCTTGCCACCTAACAATGTTGGATGAGGCGTTGGAGCATCGCTAGGATTTGTACCATTTCCATTTCTTTTTCCGATTAGGCAAGTCCTTTTCTGTAAATTCATGCACAAAAAGCAGATTTTTCCATCT
>CAVGIM010000013.1:0-54845 GCA_963629575.1 Candidatus Methanomethylophilaceae archaeon | reverse complement strand
TGGTCAACGTTTCCTGTGCGGCCGTACTGGTTCGAAGATTATGAAAACAGGCTCTAAATCGTTAAAGGAAAACTTGAGGACTTGCGTTTTGAGGGAACCGGCAATTTTGCAATTTACCTGCATTTCAACGGCTAGAGGTTTTCTGAGAATCTGTAGGACTTTAAAATAGTCTTCCTTTTCGGATGACGCAACGTCTTCTTCACTGCCGTAGATTTCAATCTTCTTGACGAGATTCATCTGCATGGCGTCGAAAGGAGTCAAGTTGTAGAGCAGGTTGGGAGGATTTTTTCCAGGCGTTGCGGAGTATCCCACGCTGAAGAGCGGATGCAGGGAGCGCAGAGCGCGACGCGCCACTTCCGTCTGGTAGTTTTGCACTTCATCGAGAATGAGGACGGGACGCGTTTCCTGCAAGAACTCGATGGGGAGCTTGCCGCCCATGATCTTGTCGGATTCCTTGAACAGGACGTTGCTCGCCTTGTTGAACGAGTCGATGGTCATGAGCAGGACCTGCACGCTGTTGGACAGGGCAAAATTTTTGCAGTCATTGACATCGCCGTCGTATCTTGTGATTTCCCGGGGGACGGTCCCTTGCGGAAACATTCTGTAAAAATGTTCATAGGTGGCGCGGAACGTGGCGACCGCCCCTTCGTAGATGGCGACCGAAGGGACCACAACGATGAATTTGCGGAAGCCATACTTTTCACGCAAGGAATAGATGGTGCGCAGATACACGTATGTCTTGCCGGTGCCCGTTTCCATGTTGATGGTAAATTCCGGGTAGGAATGGAAATCAAAACGGTTACCGTCGTTCAAGAGCGTATCACCGGAGTTGGGGACGCTCAATGAAAACTGTGGCGTCAGGCCGTTGCGCTTCTGGACCATGGAAAGGTTTTCTAGAAGCCAGCCTTCTTCGAAGACTTCCTCGGTATTGGAAATTGTGTCGCTAGATGCAAGACTTTCCAAAGAGCAGTCGTCTTCTGCCCGCGGGAGGCCGTCGAACAGATCGACAACAGAGCGAACCGCCCGGATCTGATGTTCCTGGTTTTCGTCGAACTTGATTTTTACGTGACTCATAGCGTTTCGACCCTCCCCTTGTCGGAAAGCTGGGCGTAGAGTTCGTCGCTGATGGCGGAATTGAGGCAGACGAACTTGTCGTTGTCACCGAATGCGATGCCTTGCACGGTTTCTTTTGCGATGGATCTGTCGAGGCAGACATTTAGCACGATGGGACGTTTCTCGTCGATAATGCGATAGAGGGTGTTGCCAGCGACGCTTGTGGATTTTTCGATGCACGAATCGAGGGCGAATCCTTGGCAAAGCAGGATTTCGGTCAAGAGGGACTGGATATCTGCGGGATTTTGAAAGTCGAAGCCGTCGCGCAGAGGCGTGATCTGGGATTCCATGCTGCCGAGCGCGAGTTCAAGCGCGGTTTCGTCGGAACCCGTGGTGGGCGTATAGGGCTTGATATTGGCTTTGGCCAATCGATAGACCCTAAAGCCGACATCTAGCGTTCCCTGCCGTTCGGGATGTTCGCCGAGGATTTTTTGACCGGCGCGGCGGATGCGCTCCTTGCCGATTTCGCAGATGTTCCGGAATCCCGCCTTGGCGGCGGCGGAAGACGGTTCGCATTCCACGGGAAGCTGCACCATGATGAACCGGCGATGGCCTCCGTCCTCTGCGTTGAGCTGCATGCAGGCGTGGGCGGTGGTGGCGGAACCGGAGAAGAAATCGAGGATGAGGGAATCTGGATTTGTTCTAATCGAAGTATTTAATAGATATTTTATGAAACTTGATGGTTTGGGATAATCAAATTCTCGTTCACCAAAAAGAGAGGTTATTTCTGATGTTCCTTGAGCAGTGTTAAACTGATTCGATAAAATTAAATTTCGAAAAGGAATCGTTCTTTCTATAGATTTATTTGAACTATCTACCTTCAAATATCGCTTATTATAAACATTCCATTTATCATTTCCCTTTTTAAAAACGATGAAATCATTTGCAACACCCCACTCTACTTTCGTTTTACTCCAAAGCCAATTCCAACCGGCAGTAGATTTTTCTGCAAAACCTCCAGGCCATTGTACGCTTCCATCAGGCATAGCCAATGGATAGTTCAAAGCTTCGGAATAATGGACTCCAACCCTTTTACTGTCCAATTTATCCAATGCATATTTGCCACGTACATTTTCATACCGATCTGAAAATTTGAAATTTTCCTCAGGAGTTAAATTTCCATCAAACTTACATAGCTCTCTATTTTTTGTATAGACCAAAACATGCTCCGTTACAGTAACAATGTCTGTGCCCGTATTGGAACCAACCGTTGATTGCCAAATCATATCCGCCACAAAATTTTCTTCCCCGAACACCTCGTCGCACAGGAGTTTTAGGTTCGCCTGCTCGTTGTCGTCGATGGAAATGAAAATCACGCCGTCCCTAGCGAGCAATTCCCGGGCAAGCTGCAAGCGCGGCAGCATCATGCCTAGCCACCTACGATGATAGGCGCCGCCGCTCTTCGGGTTCGCCACCAGCGAAACGCCCTTTTCATCCATCTCTCCCGTAAATCTCAGGTAGTCGTCCACCGGTTCCCGGTAGTTGTCGGGATAGATAAAGTCCTTGCCCGTGTTGTATGGCGGGTCAATGTAAATCATCTTGACGCGTTCCGCATAGCTCTTGCGCAAAATCCGCATCACTTCCAGGTTGTCGCCTTCGATGTAGATGTTGTTCGTCTCGGCTTCGTTCACTCCGTCGCCTAGAACCGGTTCGAGCGTTCCTTCCGCCTCCTTGCGGGCGAGTTTTTTCGCCTCCCGCTTTCCCGGCCAATACAGGTTGTAGCCCATGTCCCGTTCATCACAAGCCTCTTCGCCAAACAGTTCCCGCAGCGCGCCCACGTCCAGCTTGCCGTCCCGAACGAGTTCCGGGTAAAGCCGCTTGAGCGCGTCAAATCGTTCATCCCTGCAGGCGGTCGCATCCATCAAAGAATTGCGTTCCATGGTCATCGTCTCCCTTTAGTTTTCATTTAAGTTTCCCTCGATAAAATCATCCGTTTCCTCGGCAGAACTTGCCATATACTTGAGAGCGTCGTTCCGGCTGGCATTCCGGCTAGTTTTCACGTATTCCACAAAGCTCGGGCACGAGTAGCGCACGTCGCAGTTGCGGCAGACATGCGTTGCAAAATTGGACTTCATCCCCGGCATTTTCGTTTGCAGTTTTCCTACCGGTGGCGATTCAAAATCCGATTTTTCGATGCGCTCCACCGCTTCGCCAAAACGTTCGATCATTTCCGCTACTTCATCTTCGTTATAGCCAAAGGGGATCACCGGATTCCAGCGTTCAAATTCCTTTTGAATCCGAGTTTCATCGCCCGTTTCTAGCGCATGTTTCAACGTGTGCGGAATGGGCGTCGCGATAATGGCCATGCCGTCCAATTCGTTTTTCCGCAGTCCCTTCCAGATGTGGGCATACACATTCAGCTGCTCCCTGTATTTTTCCGGATCCGCCTTGATGCGTTCCGGAGCGTGCGTCTTTAAATCGTAGAGCCAGGTTTCCTCGCCTTCGCGCACGACATCGATAACGCCTTCAATCGTGTAGGGGATTTTATCGTTCGGCGTTTTCTGTTCGGGGAGCGAGAGCTTCACCTCGGTTTGCGTCACCCGTTCGATTATTTTCCTGTTCTTGCGGTAATAGCACAGTACCTGGCCAAAAGCGAGCTCTTTCATATACGCATTGATGGAATGCCCCGATTCTTCGCACAGAGTCCGGAAATTGTCTTCGAACATTTCGCGGATAGCCGCTTTCGGCAATTCGCCTACCGGATTTTCCAAATTCAACGGCTTCACCGAATCGCCTCCCGAGCTGCATACTGTAAATCCTCTACCGTCCGATGCACAAGCGATCCGAAAAACATTGTCTGGCTGCGGCTCGGCACAAACCCGTATTTGTGAAACACCATGTAATTGCGCGGGCAGTTATTGTAGGGCAGATAATCCGCCGTATAGGTGTACTCGCGCGAAATCATCTCGGAAAGGCGTTCCGATTTTGGAATTATCTCCAGATTAAGTTCTTCTGCCGATTTAAGCCGGCCTCTTTCGAACAAGGTCTTGAAAGGCGCATACGTTGTTTGCCCCTGGCCCTTGAACTGCGAAATGACGAGCAAGTTCTTTGCGCGCGACAAGGCCACATAGAACATCCGCATCGTGTCGTAATCGTCCATCCTGTCAAGCGGTTCAGAGAGCGCCGAGACAATCCCCAAATTTTCCTGCATTTCCCTGACGATTACGTCCAATTTTCGCGGTCCACGACTCCTGTGCGAAACAGAACCCAATACAACAACCGGAAATTCCAGCCCCTTGGACTGGTGAACGGTCAAGAACGGTACGCAGCCTTTGGGAAACGGATCTTCGGAATCTTCATATTCCGTTTCATTCAAGCGGAAAAGCGAATACAGGAACGAGCCAAAAAAGTTTTTCCGGATGCTATCGTTTTCAAAGGTCGAGCCCGAAAGAATCGGATTGTTCGTTTCCTGATATTTTGCGAGATACTGGGTTATCATGCCCAGAGTGTACAGCCCGGAATCCTCACCGCCTGTTTCCGCCTTTCGATACTTTGCTGCAAAATATTCGAAACCGTTAATTTTATAGAACAAGTCGAGCAATGTCCAGTCCATCGCCGTCGCACGGGAGAGCACATAGGAAACGCGCAACGGTTTCTCTTCGTTTGTACGGCGAAGTACAAACGCAAGTATGCCGCGACCGCATAAAGCCCGGCGAACCGATTCGTCAATTTTTGGCGATTGGGAAAGTTTTTTCAAAACGGGAATCGTCAATTCGGAATCCAGGGAAAGTCCGTTTTTTTCGCAACTGTCCAGAAGCAACCTGTAATTTCTCTTGCTGGCAGCGATGGCGTTTTGAATTTCGCCGATAAATACCGGAATCGTCCGATCTTGAGAAATTATTTCATCGGCCTTTTCGTGTGCGGATTTTACCCAGGCGGCAAAGTTCTTCATTTCGCCAAGGGAATTCGCGTTTGCCTCGTATTTGAGTATTCGCGCAAACAGACCAAACGTGGCGAGAGCCTCCTCGGTGTATAGAAAGTTCTTTGCCCGCGGAGCATAATACTTGATTCCGACATCACCCAGGGCATCCGCAAACGCCTTGACTTTGGGCGCCATCTCGCCACTTGCATTTCCACGAATCGTCGGAAACAGAAAAGCGCACTGATTATAGTCCGCAATTTTTTCCGTTTCCTTGAGACGCTTAATCAGCAACGCAATGTTTTTCGCCACACCGTTTTTATCGCCCGATTCCAGGATGACAGATGTCTGCGAATCCGCAAGGTTTGCCTTGATATTCTTGTTCCGGATTCTGAAGAATTCCCCACGCTTGAGGGGATTTTCCCACGACACCAGCTCCATGAACTCCGTGCAGGTATCGACAATCTGCTTGCGAGAACGGTAGTTGACGTTCAAGTCAATGCGTCTGGGGCGAACGCCTATCGTCTTCTGGCAGATATTTTCAAAGCCGACGAGATTTTCAACCGTCGCCCCGCGGAATCGGTACAGCGCCTGATCGTCATCACCCACGATGCAGATATTCTTCGTCCCCTCGGCAAGTTTCAGATAGATTTTCTGCTGGATGGTATTGGTATCCTGGTATTCGTCAACGATCACATATTTAAAAACGGTTTCCGCATCCTTTTTTTGGCAGATGTGCGCATAGGTCCTCTGCTGCAATGTGGAAAAATCGACCCGTTCCACGCCATCTTCATTCAAGAGACCCCGATAGCAACACGTCATCTTGAACAGTTTTGCTAGGACACTATCGCCCTGCTGGACGGAGAATTCTTCTGAGCCAAAATTTTCTTCGCTCATCCGGTTGAAAAAGGAGATGCAGTTGGCAACCGCATCGGTTCGGGACGCCGAATCTTTTCCAAAATAGCCGTTGATTTTCTTATACGAATCCCTTTTGTCGGCATCATCAAATCCGGATTCCGAAAGAAGCCTGCCAAAGCGGTTGCGGACGAAAAGAAACTGACCCAAATCATCAAGCAGCAACGGACGGTGGCAACGCAAGCCGTGTTTCTTGAACCGTCGATCCATTAAGAGCTTTTGGCAGAGGGAATGGATCGTTCCCACATACATGGCGGTAATATCATAAGGCTTGTGCGTTCCTGTGCTCGCCACGGATAAAAGTTCCCGCAAGCCCCGCTTCAGCTGCTGGGCGGCCTTTTCGGTGAATGTCGCAAGGAAAATATTTTCCGGTGCGATATTTTGAAATACAATCAGATTGACACAGCGCCACAGCAGAACGCGCGTCTTTCCCGATCCGGGACCCGCCGTGAGAAGCAACGGACCGCTCGTATTTTCGATGGCGATTCTCTGGTTGTCATTGGGCGTAAAACCCTTTTTCGCAAAAAGGGTTTCGAGCGAAACATCGCTGCGCCAAACCGCATCTACAACCATTGACAGACCTCGCCGCGGGCATTTCCCCTAGAATTACGCTGCAAACGACAAGATCTTTTTTGATAAAAAAGGCGTGGAGTCGTTGCACCGTTTACTGTACTTCGAGGCTCGGCAAAGCCATGTATATCAATAAACGCAAACGACCCACGCCCCGAACGGGACGTGAGCAGTTCACCCTATTCTCATATACGTGAAATTTTGCCGATTTCGAAGTAGAGACTAGAGCAAATACTCAAGTTAAAAACGGACGCTCACCCGACCATGCAATCGGATGGGCTATGTATTCAAGAATATAGGAAAATTGGGAAGACGAAACTTGATCCGGTTCAAGAACTTGTCTTGATTGTCTAAAAAATTTCTTTCCTACCTTAAGAAAAGCCCGAGTTTTCCCACGTCGAGGAAGGTGATGAAAACGAACAGGACGATAAAGAGCGCCATGGCGATTTTCTGGATTACCGCCTGTTTTTCCTGCGAGATCGCCTTGCCGCGGATCGCTTCGATGAGGAGGAAGAGAAGAATCCCTCCATCCGTAATCGCAAGCGGCAAGAGGTTCATGATTCCCAGGTTGATGCTGATGAGCGCAAGGATCATCAGAAAATCTTCGAATCCGGAAAGCCAGACGTTTCCCATCACGGCGACAATCGTCACCGGTCCGGACATCGCATCGACCTTCACCTGCCCCTGGAACATCCGCTTGAAGTAGCGAAAGACGCTCGTCGTCATCTTCCAGCTGGTGCCGCAAGCCTTGAGAACGGCTTCCGGAAAGTTGCGGCTAACGATGTGCGTTTCCTTGAACATCACGTAAGTCATCTGGATGCCAATCATGTAGCGGCCGTGTTCCTCGCTGTAAACGGCGGAGAGTTTCTTTTCGAGCGTATCCGCACCGCGGTGGATAGTCACCGCGAGAGGCTTCCCTTCGGAACCGTTCACCCGTTCGACGACGTCGCGATACTTGAAAATCCTTTGATGGTCGATTTCGACAATCGTATCGCCCGGGAGAAATCCCGCCTTTTCCGCCGCGCTGCCGGCAAGAGGCTTTCCGTTGATGACAACGCGATGCCGCGGATAGACGCCCGCTTCGCCGACGCCCATGTGGATTTCGTCCGAGAGGGAATCCTTGCCGGGGATGATCATCTCTTGCGGAACGATGACCAGGGAAAGCGTATCCGCGCCGCGGAGAAGCTTCAGGGGAACTTCCGCGCCAAGGCGCACGCCGATCTGTTCGCGAAAATCGTCCCAGCCGTTCGTCGGCCTGCCGTCGAGTTCAAATATCGTATCGCCCAAAAGGATCCCCGCCTTTTCCGCCGCGCTTTCCGGCGCGACCAGCCCGACAATCAGACGGGACGATTCCGGTTCCTCCACGCCTTTCATGTAAAGCCCCACCAAGAGCAGAAAGGCAAACGCGATATTCACGAACGGCCCCGCAAAGGCGATTGCCGCACGCGCCCCGACGCTTTTCGACACGAACGCATTCGGATCGTTCGAATCGGAATCTTCCGGATTTTCCCCTTCCATGGCAACGTAGCCGCCAAAGGGAATCATCGATAGGCAATATTCTGTTTCGCCCTTCTTGAACCGAAAAAGCTTTTTGCCGAATCCGATGGAAAAAGTCTTGACCTTGACCTTGTTCCACTTGGCAACGAGAAAGTGCCCCAGTTCATGGATAAAGACGAGAAAGCTAAGGCTAAGAAGCCCTAGCGCAAAAATCGCGACATTCGAAAGAAAACTCTCCATAGATCGCAATGTAGAAAAAGCGACGAGGGAAATGCAAGCGCTAGACCAGTTCCTGCGCGAGCCTTCGGGCTTCCCTGTCCGCCGCGAGAATCGTATCCAGGTCGAGCGTCCCGGAAACCGCCGGGGTCTTCGCCACGACCTTTTCCACGCCAGCCGGAATATCCACGAACCCGATTTTCCGTTCGAGGAACGCGCCGACGAGAACCTCGTTTGCCGCGTTCATCATCGCCGTGTAAAGCCCGCCCCTCTTGCCGCATTCGACGGCAAGCGCAAGACAGCGGAACTTTTCGAGATCGGGCCTGAAAAACGAGAGCTTGCCGATTTCCGAAAGGTCCAGCCGTTCCGTTTCGAGCGCGATGCGCTCCGGCCACGTGAGCGCGACCTGGATGGGAATCTTCATGTCGGGAGCGCCGAGCTGCGCCATGAGGCTTCCATCGCGAAACTGCACCAGGGAATGTACGCGGCTTTGCGGATGAACGACGACCTTGATCTGTTCGTAAGGAATGCCAAATAGAAAATGCGCTTCGATAACTTCGAGCCCCTTGTTCATCATGCTCGCGGAATCGATCGTGATTTTCCGGCCCATGCTCCAGACCGGATGATTCAGGGCGTCTTCGACGGAAATGTCCTTGAATTTTTCGAGCGGCCATTCGCGAAACGGTCCGCCCGATGCCGTGATCTGCAGGTTTTCCACTTCTGCGTTCGGACGGCCCGCAAGACACTGGAAAATCGCGTTGTGCTCCGAATCGACCGGCGTGAGATAGGACTTTGGATTTTCGCGGAGAGCTTTCGTGATGACTTCTCCCGCCATCACGAGCGTTTCCTTGTTCGCTAGCGCGACATGCTTGGAAGCCCGGATTGCGGAAAGCGTCGGGAGGCATCCGACCGACCCCATCAGGGAATTCAGGACGATATCCACGTTCGGGTCGCTAGACAGTTCGCAGAGACCGTCCATTCCGACGAGGACGGGCTTTCCCAGCTCCTTCGAAAGTTCCCTCGCTGCCGTTTCGTCAAACATGCAAAAGCGTTCCACGTTCATTTCGCGGGCGATCTTCGCGACGCTTTTCCAGTTCTTGTTCGCTGCCACCGCATACAGCCGAAAGCGTTCGGGATGCTGTTTCAAGACACCGATTGTCGAGGTTCCAATCGAACCTGTAGCCCCCAGAAGACAGACACTCTTCATCTTAGACCGTTCCCTTGATAAAGACCATCAGGAGTACAACCGCCGGAGCCGAAAGGAAGAAGGAATCCGCCCGGTCGAGGGCGCCGCCATGCCCCGGAAAGATTTGGCTTGCATCCTTTGTGCCGGACCAACGCTTGAGCGTCGATTCGAGCAAGTCGCCCACCTGCCCCGCAATGGCGAGGACAAGGCCCAAGATAGCCGACAAGGCACAGTTCAGGCCAAATACCGAAGGAGCGAAGAACATCACCCAGCCGACGGCAAAGAGCGTTCCGCAGACCGCGCCTTCCCAGGTTTTCTTTGGGCTGATTTCCGGTGCGATACGGTGCCTTCCCAAAAGTCTGCCCCCGAAATACGCCATCGTGTCACAGACCCACATCGCGGTCATCACCAGGATGAACTTGTACGAATGTTCGAGCGAGCAGTTCCCCGACCCGAGCAGATAGACGTCGAGACCGCCCCACAGCCCGAGGTAGAGAGGCGCACCGAGCTGCATGGCAAGCCACGGAAACAGATGGTCGATGGAAACCTTCGAAAACGCGATGCCGATGTAGAGCGCAAAGACGCAGACAAAAACAATCCCGACGAGATGCGGAACCGCCGAGATCCCGAAGAAACGCCCGGACTGGAAAATCCATGCGAGGGTGAGAGCGACCGCGGCAAGCGGAGCCACCGCCTGCATCGACGGCCCCTTGTACATTTTCGAAGCCATTCGCGCCCATTCCCAGGCGCCCGCTCCGCTCAAGAAGCACATCAGGGCCAGGCGGGAAACGTCGTTCAGCCAAAGCAGCAAAAAGGTCACCGGAATGGCGATGACCGCAAACAAAATACGGATTGTCAAATTACTCATCGAGAACCTTTCCAAAACGACGTTCGCGCGTATTGTAAAAATCGACCGCCTTCTGGAATTCCTCGTTCGTAAAGTCCGGCCAAAGGGTCGGTGTCACGTAGAATTCGCTGTAGGCGGCCTGCCAGAGCAAATAGTTCGAAAGGCGGAATTCCCCGCCGGTGCGGATGACGAGATCCGGATCGGGTGCGCCTTGTAGATACAGATTTTGCGAAAAGACCTTTTCATCGATCGCTTCGAGAGAAAGCGTTCCCGCCTTGACCTCGGCGGCAATCGCCCTGCAGGCATCGACGATTTCCTGGCGCCCGCCGTAGGAAATGGCGAGATTCAGCTGCATCCCGGAATTTTTCGAGGTCGTGTCGATCGCGTGCTGCAACTGCTTTCGCGGAGCTTCCGGCAAGCGGTCGATGTTTCCGATGACCACGAGCTTCACGTTCTTTTCCATCAGGTCCGGGAGTTCCTTGTGGACCATTTCCACAAGAAGCTTCATCAGGTAATCGACTTCCTTGGAGGGACGCTGCCAGTTCTCGGAGCTAAAGACATAGAGCGTCAAGTGTTCCAGCCGCAAATCGCAGCCGAACTTGACCGAGTCGATCGTCGCCTGGGTTCCCTTGCGGTGTCCCAGAAAGCGTTCGAGCCCTCGACTTTTCGCCCAGCGGCCGTTGCCGTCCATGATGATGGCAACATGCTTCAGTCCGTTAGCCATTTCGCCTAAACCTCAAGGAGGTCCGCTTCTTTCAGCTTGAGGATTTCGTCGATTTTCGCGATGTAGCTGTCGGTCACCTTCTGGATCTGTTCCTGGCGCTTTTTCGCTTCGTCTTCGGCGATTTCCTTGTCCTTCTTGATGACGTCGTTCGCGTCGCGGCGGATGTTGCGGATGGCGACCTTGCCTTCTTCCGCATGCTTGCGGGCGAGCTTTGCGAGTTCTTCGCGTCGTTCCGAAGTGAGAATCGGAATGGACACGCGGATACCGTTGCCTTCCATCAGCGGAGAGACCCCGATGTTCGCCATGAGAATCGCTCGGTGGATAGGTTCGACCATCGTCTTTTCCCACGGGGTAACGAGGAGCATGCGCGGTTCCGGGACGGAAACCTTCGCCACCTGCGGAATCGGGGTGGGCGTTCCATAATAATCGACGCGGATGTTGTTCAAGATAGCGGGTGTCGCTACGCTGGTGCGAATCTTCGAGAATTCGCGTTCAGTCGCTTCGACGGCTTTTTGCATTTTCAGTTCATATTCTTCTGACATAGATCCTCAATTTAAAAACTTTGCGGATGCGCCTTGCCACGCTAGCAATGCACGAGTGTTCCTAAACTACCTTCAGAAGCGGCCTTCGTCAAGTTCCCCGGTGTCATTTTGAACACGAGAATCGGCATTTTCTGTTCGAGGCAGATGGCGACCGCCGCCGTATCCATCACTTTCAGCCCGCGACGGATGACTTCGGAGTAGGAGATGTCGTCAAAGCGCGTCGCGGAAGGGTTCTTGACCGGATCGTCCGTATAGATTCCATCGACCTTCGTCGCCTTCATGATCACGTCGCATTCCGCTTCGCTTGCGCGGAGCGCGGCGGCGCTGTCTGTCGTAAAGTAAGGATTGCCGGTTCCCGCGGAGAAAATCACGACGGTTCCGGCAGACAAAAGGGAAATGGCCCGTCTGCGGTCAAAAAACTCGCATATGGGTTCCATCCGGACAGCGGACATCACGACACAGGGGACGCCTTGTTTTTCCAGGGCATCCTGCATCGCCAGTCCGTTCATCACCGTGCCGAGCATTCCCATCGCATCGCCCTGGGCACGGTTCATCCCGCCCGCGGACGCGGAAATGCCGCGCACCAGGTTTCCGCCTCCGATGACAAGCGCCACCTGGACGCCCGACTTCACGACGGAAGCGATTTCGGAAGCCATCGACGTCAGAATCTCCGAGTCGATGCCGTGACCTTTTTCTCCGGCGAGAGCTTCACCGGAAAGCTTGAGAAGAATTCGTTTGAATTTGGACATAATGGAGAATGGGGGTTGGTTTGTGAAATTTCTTCTTTTAAATTAAAATCCGTTCGATGTATTCCGCCACGGCACTTTCTTCGGCGGCACTCGGTTTCGGGCATTTTCCGAATATATCGGAATGACGGAACTTCGACACCGCAAGGACGGCTTTCTCGATTTCCGGGAATGTTTCCCTGTCGAAGGGCACGTCGAAATTTCCCATGTAGTAGGGAACCTCCGCATACATCTTGAAACAATCGAGGTAGCAGTAATAAGAAAGCTTTTCGGGATTTACATCCACGGCGCCCGCACAGCGTTCCTTGATGAACGTCCGGCTGCGCTTCAACGCGTTGATGTCCCGAAGCGTGTAAAACAAAATTTCCGGTTCGTAGCGTTCCTTGTGGGGATATTTCTGGATGAAATCCGTCACGTAGTCAAAGTCCGCAAGCGAAAAGGCCTTGCCTTCGACCGTCTGGAACGTCATCCGACAAACATCGTCATAGGAAAGACCCGCCGAAGGTTCTCTCCGGTACAAGGCGACGATTACGGGGAAACCGTTCGCCTTGGAAGTATTCGCAAATTCCTGGCTGTTGAAAACGACATGTTCGAGCATCCTGTAGTTTTCAAAAAAATCCTTTGCCAAGGAAAAGTTTTGACGCTTTACCAGATACGAAAGCGGGTGCAAGATGGCGACATAATCCGCCGCAAGCTTGTCGTAGGAACGGACAAACGAAAGACCCAAATCCCGCGTCCTGATGTCCGCGTCAATCTCCATCCCGGAAGACTTGATTTTCTGGTTTATCTGCGACGTGACATCGTTGTAGGGCGGATTCCCGACAACGACCAGGCAATCGTTATCCTTTATCCCGTATTGTTTGCGCGAAACGGAAGCGAGCGCATTTCTGTTGAAAACTTGAACCTTCGGAAAAACTTCGGAAACCTTGCTTACGGCAAGGGAGTCAATGTCGTTTCCGATATACCTGTTTTTCGGCAGATGTTCCTGCAATTCAAAAAAGGCACCGTAGCCGCAGGAGCTGTCGAGAACGGTTTTCCCGCTTGCCAGGCCGTATTTTTCAAGCCAATCCCGAACAAGAAGCACATATCTGTACGGCGTGTAAAAACTCCCGAGATTTACCCGTCCACGGGAATCCAGGTGGTTCTGTACGTGTATGTCCATGTCCGGTCGCCTTTTTGAAAAACAGGTCGCCCCGCTGGGGGACGACCGAGTTTAATCAACGCTTTCGCGTTTAAATTAGTTGCCTCTTTCGAAGCGGACGAAATCGACGACGGCGAGGTTCTTCACACCGAGCTTTTCCCCTTCGGCAAGCAAGTAATCCTTGACGGAAAGCTTCTTCGGGTTCTTGTCGGAAATGAAGAATTCCTGGTCTTCGAGGACGACTTCCTTGAGGACCTTCGCAACGCGGCCTTCGATCTGGCGCTGGGCGAATTCCGGCTTGGTCTTCTTGCCGGAATTTTCGATCTGGGCGAGAGCGATTTCCTTTTCCTTCGCGATGAACTCTTCGGGAACCGCCGCATTGTTCAGGGCGACCGGCGGGAACGCGGCGGCCTGCATCGCGATTTCCTTCGCGGTGCGCTCGAGGGCTTCCTTGTCGCTCGGCGTGCCTTCGAACGTGAGACGCGTGAGAACGCCGATCTTTCCGCCCATGTGGGAGTAGAGACCGATAACGTCCGAACCGGAGCGCTTGATGACGCCCAGCTTGCGGAAGTCGATGTTCTCCTGGATCTTCACGAGAACGTCTTGCAGCTTGTCGTTGATCTTCACGCCATCGACTTCGGCGTTCTTCAGCTCTTCAACGGAGTTGATGTCCTGCGTTTCGCAAGCCTTGATGGCGAGGTTCGCCAGGGCGACGTAGTCCGCGTTCTGGGACACGGGTTCCGTTTCGCAGCCGAGTTCAAAGGCGACAGCGCGATCGTCGCGGCTCACGAGGAACACGCGGCCTTCCTTCGCGGCCTTGTCGGCGCGCTTTGCGGCGACAGCGGCACCCTGCTTGCGGAGAAGTTCGAAAGCCTTTTCCTGGTTGCCTTCTGCTTCGATCAGGGCCTTCTTGCATTGCATCATGCCAACGCCGCTCGCCTTGCGGAGCTGGTTCACCATTGCAGCGGTAATTTCAACAGCCATCGTTACTTTTCCTCGCTTTTTTCAGCCTTGTCTTCGGTCTTTTCGGCGATAGCCTTGCGCGGCTTGAAAGCGCGCTTGCGCGGAGCCGGAGCGTCATCGTACTTCTTCGCGACAGCTTCGGCGTCGGCATTCTTCGCCACTTCGGAGCGGGTCGTTACATTGTCCGCCAGGTAATCCACGATAATCTTGATGGACTTCACGGCGTCGTCGTTTGCCGGAATCGGGTAATCCACGAGGGTCGGATCGACGTTCGTGTCGCAGATGCCGATGATGGGAATGTGCAGACGGCGAGCTTCCGCCACCGCGATGTGTTCGTGGTGCAAATCGGTCACGACCACGAGACCCGGAAGGGTCGCCATTTCGCGAATGCCGCCAAAGACGCCGAGCATCTTTTCGCGGAGACGGGTCTTGTCGAGAACTTCCTTCTTCGAAAGTTCCTTGAAGAGACCTTCGGATTCCATCTGGTCGATCTTGTCAATCTGCTTGATGGACTTGCGGACGGTCTGGAAATTGGTGAGCATGCCGCCGAGCCAGCGGTTCGAGACGAAGAAGTGATTCGTCTTCTGCGCGGCTTCTTCCACGATGGCGCGGGCGGTCGGCTTTGTGCCGACGAAGAGAACGCTCTTCCCTTCGCTGGAGATGCGCGCGGCAACCTTGCCGGCTTCTTCGAGCTGCTTGATCGTCTTGTCGAGGTTGATGACGTAGATGTCATTCTTCTTCGCCAGGATGTAGGGTTTCATTTTCGGATTCCAGCGCTGAGCCTGGTGACCAAAGTGAGCGCCTGCAGCGAGCAGGTCTTCGACGGAAGGCAGATTAGCCATGATGTTTTCCTTTTTTCGGTTAAACGTCCCGATATGCAGAAGCCGCAAAGCCTAGAGGCCACCGAAGCGACTTTTCACACACCGGTGATTGATTTTTCCCGGGCAAGTGCCCGGGCGTGCGCAAATGTAGAAAATTTATGTCAGTGTGCGGCGAGCCAGTTCGCACCGAACCCCACCGAAGCGACCAGCGGGACTTTTAGGTCCATCGCGTGCTCCATCTCGAACCGGACGATTTCGCCAAGGCTTTCCGCCTGTTCGCGAGGGCATTCAAAAACAAGCTCGTCGTGCACCTGGAGCATCATCCGAAGCGGGAGCGAATCCTTTTCGATGCGGCTTGCGACGCGGATCATCGCGGTCTTGATCAAGTCCGCGGCACTTCCCTGGACAGGCGTATTCACCGCCATCCGTTCCGCCATCTGGCACTCGGTCCTGTCCCCGGAATCGATTCCGGGAATTTCGCGTCGGCGCCCTGTCAGCGTTTCGACATATCCGCGTTCATGGGCAAAGGCCTTGACGCGTTCCACATAGGCCTCGACGCCCTTGTACAGGTTAAAGTATCCGTCGATAAACGTCTTCGCTTCGCCCATCGAAATATGCAGGTCGCGGGAAAGCCTAAAAGGCGTCATTCCATACAGGACACCGAAATTTACGACCTTCGCGCGGCGACGCTCGTCGGCGGTCACCTCGGACGGGAGCTTTCCAAAGACAGCGGCCGCGGTCAGCGCATGGATATCCACCCCGTCGTTATACGCCTGCACAAGTTTTTCGTCACCGGAAAGATGCGCAAGCATCCGCAGTTCTATCTGCGAATAGTCCGCGGAAAGGATCGCGTTTTCCTTTTCGCCCGGGATGAAAGCCGCCCGGATCTTCTTTCCTTCCTCGGAACGGATCGGGATGTTCTGCAAGTTCGGTTCACGGCTAGAAAGTCTTCCCGTCGCCGTTCCCCACTGCACAAAGCTCGTGTGAATCCGATGGGTTTCCTTGTTCACGAGCGTCGGAAGAACCTCGACATACGTATTCTGGAGCTTTTTCAGTTCGCGGTATTTCAGAATCGATTCGACGAGAGCGGTTTCCCGTTCGGAAAGTTCGAACTCGGTGAGCAGGCGGTCGAGAACCGCGCTGTCCGTGCTGCGGCCGGTCGCCGTCTTCTTCAGGACCTTCAGTCCCAGATCGTCATAGAGGACTTCGGCGAGCTGCTTCGGAGAGGCGATGTTGAACGGATTCCCGCCGGAAAGCTCATAGATCTTTTCCTCGGTCTTTTCGATTCGCTTCGAAAAATCCGCCGAAAGGTTTCGAAGGGCGTCCTCGTCGATTGCCGCCCCGCACTCTTCCATCGCGAAAAGAACCTTGAGAATCGGCATTTCCGTTTCTAAAAAATGTTTTTCCAGCCCGCTCTTTTCAAGCTTCTGGCGAATGACATCCCAAAGTTCAAAAATCGCAGCGGCGGATCTTGCCGCATATTCTGCCATCTCTTCGACGGGAACGCGCGAAAGGGGAATCTCGCTTTTTCCGTGTCCGACAAGCGTTTCGCGCGGAGCAATCTCCCGCAATCCGTTTCGACGGCAAAGCTCTTCCAGTTCGTATTTCGACTCTCCCGGAGAAAGCATCCACGCCCCGATTTGAGCATCCCGAATTTCCAAAGGAAGAACTTTTTCGTCAAAGGCCCAGGAAAGAGCATGCAACGCGGGCTTCGCGGAAAACATTCTCCACGGCTTCTCGGCAACGGTAAACGCCGGAACGAACCAGTCCGCAAAATATTCCGTGTCGATATTGTTCAGCGGAATACCCATGTCGTCCGTGTGTCCGAGCGGAACGTAAAATCCCTTATCCGGATCGGTAGAAAGAGCGACCCCCACAATCGTCGTCGAAAGCGGTCGCGTCCCGTCATAGACAACCGAAACGGAAGGTGACGGAGAAGCCTCGACCGCCGCGGACATTTCCTGGAAAGTTTTCGTCGTCCGCACAACGACCGTTTCGAAAGGCTTGCGCCGTTGTGGAGAATTCTTTTTCGCAAAATCGTCCTTCGAAGGAACCTTGTCGATGAGTCGCAAGAGGCTGTTGATTTCGTGATTCTTGAAAACGTCCCGAAGCGAATCGCTCGCAATCCCGCGGAACTCCAGTTCGACAAGAGAGCCTTTGAAACCTCTCGAAGACTGGATGGTCACCAGTTCTCGCGAAAGGAAGGCGTTTTCCCTTCCCTTTTCCAGATTGTCGTGCAGGCCCTTTTTTGTCACCTTGTCCAGGTTTGCGTACAGGTTGTCGATGTTTCCGAATTCCCGGAGAAGCGAAACGGCTGTCTTGGGGCCGACTTTCGCGACCCCCGGAACATTGTCCGAAGAATCTCCCATCAAGGCGAGATAGTCGCGGATCTGCGCCGGAGGAACGCCGTATTTGTACTCGACCTCTTCCGGTCCAAAATCGATTCCGTCTGCGCCCTTTTCGAGCTGGTACAGATGAATCCGGTCATTCACGACCTGGGAAAGATCCTTGTCCTTCGTGACAAGAAAGATCTTTTCGAATCCTTCCTTGTAGGCTTCGCCCGCCACGGCGGCCATCACGTCATCCGCCTCGTAGCCCTTCTCCGAAAGCATCGGAATTCCGCTTGCGCGAATCGCCTCCATGAGCATCGGCAACTGCCTTGCCATCTCTTCCGGCATCGGGCCGCGGTTCGCCTTGTATTCCGGGTAGAGTTCGTGTCGAAACGTCGGCGCTCCCACATCGCACACAATCGCAAAGTGCGTAGGCTTGTGTTTGGAAAGAAGCCGCAAAACGGTCCCCCAGTAACCGTGGACCAGGGAAACGTCTTCGCCTTTCCCGTTGACGAGCGGGTCTCTCGCATAGGCGTAGAACATCCGAAAGGCGAGCGCGAACGAGTCGAGCAAAAAAAGCTTTCTAGGAGCTGGCATAGGGTATCGATTTCCGAAAGGTGAAACTTAAAGGCGGACAAAAAGCTTTTCGCGCATTTCCTTGACCGTTTCCACGGCCTTTTCCACCGAAGCGGACCGGGCGAGCAAGACGCCCATGCGACGGTGTCCGCCGACAGAAGGCTTGCCAAACAGCCGGATGCCCGTATCGGGAGTTTCCAAAACTTTCGCCAGATTTTCAAAGCGAACCTGGTCGGACTCCCCTTCGACGACAATCGCTTTCGAAGCGGACGGACCGCGGAACGCGATATTCGGGATAGGCAGGCCGAGAATGGCCCGGGCGTGAAGCGCAAATTCCGAAAGATCCTGGGAAATCAACGTCACCATTCCCGTATCGTGCGGGCGCGGGCTGACTTCGCTAAACAAGACGTCTTCTCCGCAGACAAAGAGCTCCACGCCAAAGATTCCACGGCCTCCGAGCGCATCCGTGATTTTCTTCGCGATGTCATGCGCCTTTTCGAGAACGGTCGCACTCATCGGCTGCGGCTGCCAGGACTCCTGGTAGTCGCCATTCACCTGGTGATGCCCCACGGGCTCAAGAAAGCTCGTTCCGCCGACATGACGCACCGTGAGCATCGTGATTTCGTAATCGAAAGGGACAAAGCCTTCGACAATGACGCGGGAAGCCTTTCCCGTGCGACCTTCGCTCTGGGAAACGTTCCACGCCCGTTCGATATCCGCTTCGGACTTGACCGTGCTCTGCCCATGCCCCGACGAACTCATCACGGGCTTCACGACGCACGGGATTCCAACCGCCTTGACCGCCGCCTTAAAATCCTCTTCCGTGTCCGCAAAGCGATACGGCGAAGTTTTCAGGCCGAGTTCCTCTGCCGCCAAGCGGCGAATTCCCTCGCGATTCATCGTAAGCCTAGTCGCCATCGCCGTCGGAATCACATGATAGCCTTCCTTTTCGAGTTCCACGAGCGTCGGGGTGGCAATCGCTTCGACTTCCGGGACGATGTAGTCCGGCTTTTCCAGTTCGACGATTCGGCGAAGCTCCGCGCCATCCAGCATGTTGACGACATGATACCGATGGGCGACCTGCATTCCGGGCGCATTCGCATAGCGATCGACGGCAATCGTTTCGACGCCGAGCCGCATCATCTCGATGATGACTTCCTTGCCGAGCTCTCCCGCTCCGCAAAAAAGAACGCGCGTTGCGCTTTTCGAAAGCGGAGTTCCAATCGTACCGAGTTCTGTCATGATATCTCCTTGTCTATTTCTTCAACTTGCCGGGAGTTCCCTTTTCGTAGCCGCCAAGGCAGGAAACCGCCCGACTGTTGCATGGCGTCCCCTCGCGGAAGGAAAACTCGCTGTCCGATTCGAAAACGGCCTGCACCATGCGCTTGAAATCAAACGAGGCGTTTTTCCCGACCGTAACGCGATAATACAGGTCCTCGTCCCGCGTATAGACAAGAACCGTCGCCGTCTCCTTCGGACGACCCGTCGCCTTTACCGAGAATCCGTAAGGCTCTTCCTTTACGGTAAACATTTTCACTTCGGGAAGTTCAAACCCGATATCCTTCCAGGTCGCATAGTTTCCCGCAGCGCGAGAGGCGAACCAGGCTTCCGCACCGTTTTCTCCCATTTCTTCCATGATTCCGTTGATCCGGCTATCGTAAGAATCCTTGATGGAACGCAAATCTTCTTCCTGGGCCGTCAGGCGGTCTTCGGAATCCATCGGTTCGAGTTCTTCCGCAGCAAGCGGCAAAAACGCAAGGCCAGCCGTCAAAAACAAGCTTTTAAAAAATTTCATATTTAAACATCTAAAAAAAAAATCGCCAGCCGTCTGCGCAGTCTGGGAATTTCTGGGCCGAAAACCGGGCCCCGCTCCTCATCTTGCATTTTTCGCCATCAATTATTATAATTAGACAAAGCTAACAAAAGGACCCCAAGCGAATGCCAGACCAGCAAAAACTATCCCAAAGCCTCGAAGACTATCTCGAAATGGTGCACATTCTCTGTCTGGAAAACAAGGATGTCGCCCATGTCAAGGAAATCGCGGAGAGACTCTCCGTCAAGATGCCGTCCGTCAACAAGGCGATGAACGAACTCAAGAAGCTCGGACTGGTCAACCAGGAACCCTACACGGGCATTTCGCTTTCCCCGGCGGGAAAACAGACCGCGGCGAAGGTCCTCGCGAGGCATTTCCTGCTTCGAAAGCTCCTTTTGAAGCTGGGCGTTTCCGAAAAGATTGCCAACGAGGACGCCTGCAAGATGGAACACATCCTTTCGCAGGAATCCCTTGACCGCATCAGCGATTTTGTCGGCAGATAGAATTTAGGCGGCAACCGGGAAAAATCCCGGCTGGCGAGCTTTTCCCGTTATCCTTCTTCCAAAAGCTATCGAAGCGAAAGCATCTGGGCGGAAAGCGTCTTTCCGCTTGCCGAAACGACCTTGGCGAGCCATTTCCCGGACGAAAGCTTTTCCAGCGAGACATTCGTATTCATCCCGACCTCTCGCCGCAGGCAGAGTTCCCCGTTGGCATTGAACAGGAGAAGCGTACTTTTTTCCGGCGCGGCGACATAGAGGTTCCGCGCGTCCAGCCGCATCGACACCGACGAATTTTTAACCGGGAAAACCGAGGGTAACGGCAAAATGGAACCTTCCGGCGCACCGATGACAAGCCCTCTTCCCGTCGTGCTCATATAGACCGCGCCAAAATGGTTCATGTCGCCCTGTACAAAGTTGCCGTTGCCCGGACCGCCATACTGGTGCGCGTCATCGTTTAGGCGAATCCAGGTTTCTCCCTTGTCTGTCGAGCGGTAAATCCCCAGAGGATTGTCGGCGCCACCGGCGATTCCCCAGATGAAAATCGTCTCGTAGTCGGAACCCTCCTTCGCCTTGCCCAGTCCCACGGCAATCGCCGTCGAAACGCCCGCGACGCGGTTCCAGGTAGAACCTCCGTCTTCCGTATAGGCGAGACCGTTTTCCGAATACCCCTTGGCAAGCCAGACCTGAGACTGGTCGAGCGGAACCCAAAGATGACCTTCTCTGCCCGGCACCGTGCGGATAAGTCCGCCTCCGTTATAATACTCGCCCGAAGCGTCGTTTTGCAGGCGCGCGCCCGAATTTGCAAAAGTCGCGCCGCCATCGGTCGAGACCTTCAGGTTAGCCTGCGCATCCACCAGGTAGAACTTTTCGGGATTTACCGGATCGGGCACGATGCGCGCATATTGGCACTGCCCGTCGAGACCTTTCACCTCTGTCCAGCTTTTGCCGTCATCCGTCGTACGATAGACATTGCTGCTGTTGTCCGGCCGATGAAGGATAACCTTGCCGTCCGCGGACATGGCGAGCGTTCCCTGCGAACCCTTGAGGGTCGTTTCGAGCTTTGTCCAGGTCGCCGCCTTGTCGTCCGAGCGATACATCACGTCCGAACTGATGCCCGTCCCCGATGAATAGTCCGTCACGTGCCCCGTGCGGACAAAGGCTCCCGCAAGCGGAGCGTATCCCAGGCTGTTCGTCGTTCCGATATTCGGGCTGTGCCGCGGCGTGCTCTGGTTGATGTCCGTATAGGCCGCGCCGTCATAGTCTCCAATCGCCGTAACAAGCGGTCCGCCCGGAACGCTTACGATGTCGAGCGGGACCGTTTCCTCGATTCCCTGGGACTGGAACTTCCACAGCGGAATCTTTGCCGTGATATCATCCGTCCGAAAGACGCCGTTTCCGCTCGTCACCCAGGCTTCCTTGGCGTTAAACGGATTGAATTCGATGGAACCCGCCCAGTGAATCGCATTGCCCGAAATCCACGCGTTTCCGTTCGCATCGATGTTTACGCCCGCGTTATAGTCCTGCCCATGCGTCCAGGTCTTGCCGCCGTCCGTCGTCACGTAGATGCGGTCTCCCCAGCCGTCCGAACTGTCCGCAAAGAAATGCCTGCCCCCGTAAAAGCAGAGCGTCGAAACGACGATGTGGTTCGCATCGTTCGGGTCGATGGAAATTCCGCCAAAGCCATGGCTTGCCGACGGGCTGCCGTCTCCCATCCGCGCCGTCGTACTTCCGTCCTGGTAAGGGGTGATGTCTGTCCATGTCCCGCTTCCAGTCGCATATTTATAGACTGCGCCACGGCTTACGGAATGAGGCCCTTCCGAACTCGAGTAGGTCAAAAAGAGGTTGCCGTCGGCTATCTTTGCGCGGTGTGGCATCAGATTCGAGGGACCACCGGAGATTTCGCTCCAGGTTTTACCGCCGTCATGGCTCACATGCAGGTTTTTGCTCGTCGCGGAAATTCCCATGTAGAGCGTCTTCGTCGAACCGTCGGCAAGCGTTCCCTGCGATTCATCGAACAGGACAAAGCTGATTCCGTTCACATTGGTGAGACCGTTTCCTTCCGCGCTCGACAGGGCTATCTCGTAAGCGCGCGTCCAGGTCTTGCCGTAATCGGTGCTTTTGTAAAGGCCCTTGGTGCGGCTTCCGCAAAAGAGAATGTTCGGCTTGTTCGGATCGACGACGAGCTTTTCTCCCGTCTGGCGTCCCATGCCGTTTCCGTGAGCGAGCATTTCCACGTAGCTTGTATCCCAGGTCGTTCCGTAGTCTTCGCTTCGAAGTATCGCCGTGCGTCCATTGCTAAAATATCCGGTTCCCGCAAGAACGTAGATGCGCCGCGGATCCGTCGGGTCGAGCGCAAAGGATTCCGTTCCGTACAGGCCCTTGTCGTTTTCGGAGATCCAGTCCATCAGGGGAATCCAGCGGGAACTCGAAAAGTCAAAACGGTAAATCCCGCCGACATCGGTCCGGGCGTAGAGAACGTTTTCCGCCTTCGGATGGAAAATGACCGCGCTGACAAAACCGCCGCCGTCAAAGCGCACGTTTCCCCATGTGTAGTTTTCCGACGCGACGGCATTCATGCCGAGCCCAAGGACAATCGGAGCTAAAAATTTCAAGAATCGCATAGGTTTTTCCTTTCTCTTTCTGGAAAGATATATTTTCTCGTTTCCTTCCGGCAAGATTATCGGTTCATCCAGATTCCCGTATCGCGGGAAATCAGCCGTTTTCTGGCTTCGAACAGGCAATTGTCGGAAGCGACGAGGGTGAGACTTCCGGAAGAGTTCCTTGCGTTCATCTTTACGCGAGTCACGCCCGTATAGAGAATTTGCCGATTTAAAAGCGGATGCCCGATCTGCAAGGGCAAGAACATCAGGACGTTCTCGTAACCCGATCCTTGCGACTTGTGAATCGTAATCGCAAAGGCTGTTTCGAGAGAATCGCCTGGAAACAGCGAAAGCGGGTAGCAGGGAAAGTCGTTTCCCTTTTGGACCATCAGATAGTCCATGCCGGCAGCGCTTTTTACGATGATTCCCGAATCCCCGTTGAAAAGCTTGAAATCCGCCTGGTTCCGCGTAAACATCAGAATCTGTCCGGGGAAATAAGGGCTGTTCGCTTCGCGAGAAATTTTTTTCCTGTCGGAAAGATTTTCCCAGATTTGTCGGCAAAGCGTCCGGTTGAGAATTTCGACCCCTTGCACGCCGCGCCTTTCCGCCGAAAGGATGCGCGCCCTCTCGGCGACCCGCCAAAGATTTTTCCGGGATTCCTGTTCCGCCGTCGAAATTTCCGAATCTTCCGGATGCACCTTTGCCGCCAAGTCGAAAAGTCCATCGAGAAACGCTTTGCGCCATTGCCCTAGAATTTTCCCGATTCTTTTTTCCACATCCTTTTTCCGAAAGTCTTCCTTGTCTTTTAAAAGAGAAACAAACCGGACGCTGTTTTCCGCATTTTCCCAAAGAACCGATTTTTCGTCAAAAGGATTCACGCCACCGCATTCCGAAAGGGAGTTCTTTAGCGTCTCGTCCGTTTCCGCCTGAATCGCCCTGGCAAAACGCCCTACCCGGGAATCATCCGGAAAGCGGTTCGATTCGGTAAGTTCCACCGTCGCATCCGGCCGGATTCCCAAAACTTCCCCAAGGACCGCCCCCGCTTCGACGGACGGCAGCTGGTTCCGGTCGCCCAAAACGAACAGGCGATAGTTTGCGGGATCTTCCGGAAGCGCTTCGAGAAACGCGGCAAAGAGCGTCACGTCGATCATGCTCGCTTCATCGACGACAAAGAGGGAACGGTTCGGCAATCGGTTGTTTCCGTTGTAGCTGAATGCGTTTTTCGAAGGGTTGAACTTGAGCAACCGATGCAGGGTCTGCCCTTCGACATTCTTGAATTTATCCACAATCTCTGGATGGGAATTCTTTTCCGCATCGGATATATCGTCCAGATTCTTTACGTCACCCAGACGGTTTGCCGCCTTGCCGCTCGGGGCCACAAAGTAAAGCGACCAGCCCCGTCTTTCGGGTTCCCGCTTGAAAAGATTCCAGAGCAAGAACTGTACAACTGTCGTCTTGCCCGTTCCCGGCCCGCCCGTAATGATCAGATTGTTTTTCTCTCCGCAGCGGACAGCGTTTTCCTGGGCGGCTTTCAGCGGAAAGTTTCCAAAATTCAGCGAAACCGCGGCAGATTCCGCCAAGGTATTGGCATCCTTCCTGAAAACGGCCGTTTCCGAAGTCTCTCCGAAAACGCGCAAAATCGACTCCTTGGCTTTCCAGTATCTATCCGCGAACAGGAAAGGTTCGCCTTGGCGGTATTCCACGCAAAGGGGAAGATTTTCTAGGTTCCTCCGACTCGACGCGCGCGCAGTCTTTTCTTCGACGGTCGAAAGGGCTTGCAGATCGGCGCAACCCTGTTCGAAAATCGGTAAAAACTTTTCCGCATCCAAAAAAATTTCCGTTTCCCCTTCGGAAAGAAGCGATTCTTTCTGCACCTTCAATCCGTCCCACTTGGAAGCCCACTTGTTGCGCAGTTTCCAAGGCTCTAGCGAAACGCATGTGTTGCCGTCGCTTAACAGCGAAAAATAGACGAGCAGAACCTTTTGCGCCTCCAGGGAAAGCTTCGGCTGCAATTTCACGAGAAGCTTCACCAGTTTCCAATCGAGCGGTTGCGTTCCGCGCATTTCGCGAAGGGTATCGAAAAATTCCTCAAGAGTTCCTGTAATCATCGCCATCCGAAACCTCCTTGTCACGACTTCCTTGTCATCAAGTTTTTTACCTTTTCAAAGGCAGCCGAAAGCGCCGCATAGTTTTCCCAGGTCTGCGCGTAAATCCCGCTCGATTCTTTCGAACGGCATCCGCGGAAAAACACGTAATAGACTCCGCCAAAATGTTTCTGGAAAATTTCCTCTTCGTCCGCGCCGAACTTTCCAAACGACTTGAGCCATTGGACAAGAGAATAGGAATACAGCACGCGCTGCACGGCATATTCGTCATCGACTTTTTTCATCGTACCGGCCACGGTTGAATTACCGACTCCGTAATTTTTCAGCACATCCGATTTCCAGTCGAGAATGGAATAGTACTCGCCGCGGACAAAGAGCAAGTCCATGAATCCCTTGCAGAAATTCCGCAACGGGTTTTCGCCAAAACCCAGCGCATTCATTTGAAATGCCATTTCGGCTCGACGATTTTCCGCAGGCAGATCCTTCAGGGAAAAGGTCTTGTCTGTAGGCTTATTACCGCAAATTTCCGGTAAATTCGCTTTCATCGTGTTCCACGCAAAATGCGCCGACAGATCGACCCAGTCCGGATGCTCTTCGATTGCAAAAGCCTGTGACTTAAACTGCTCCTCGATAAGCTTTCTGAAATCCGCATCTTGCACCGCTGCTTCGGCTTTTTCCATTTTGCCGATTTTTTCAAAATCCATCAATTCAAAAATCTGGTGCAGCGCATTGCCAAGCTTGCAGCCTCGGGGAAAATCCTTGACTTTCTTGCCATCGGAAAGAGACGTTTCCGAAATCGGCCGAGAATCCTCGGGAAGAATCCGAACGGGATTTGGATCGACGGGATCCGTTTTGACCGCGCCTCTTGATTCCGCTTCGTCCAACGCTTGCCGGTTCAGCAACTTTCCGTTTTCCGTGGTCACGGAGTCTTCACCTTCCCTTATCTTTCCAGCCAAAGACGAATACGAATGTTGGAAAATGCTTTTGTCGTTAAGGGACTGCATAAACTGACGCACATTGGGATAATCCGTATTATCGGATTCTTGCCTGGAAGCATTCAAAAATTCATTGACCTTTTTTTTCAATTCCAAAGGATGCCAGTTCTCTCTTGCCGATTCAACCGTCCAACGATTATCCTTTTCCATGTAATCTGTAGAAATAGTTCCTTGCATTTTCGCCAAGAATTCCAATTTTTTTTTGGGCTTTGCAGCAAACGGTAAAAGCAGAACCGATTCCGCACGCGTATAATCCACATAAAACAACCGACGCCATTCCTCCACTTCTTCCTCTTGGCGAGCGGTCCTCGCTTTTTCATCCAATCCGATTATTTTCCCGGATTCCGTTTTGCACACAAAAGGTCCCGGAGCTCTGTTGTTGAGACCCGTAAACCCGGCAACAGAAACGACAACCGGGAACTGCAAGCCCTTGGATGCATGAATCGTCATCACTTGCACCGCATCGAAATCGCTTCCCCGAGACACCAAGTTGCCATCCTCGTCATCCGTGTCCTCCACCGAAACGGAAAGTCCTTCCAAATGTTTAACGAGCTCTTCCAAGGTCGCCCGATGGTTGATCAGGTAATCAAAAGCGTAAGCGCCGACCTGTTTAAACTTTGCCAGAGACTGCAACTTGGAACTGTCGCAAAGATACCGATCGATTTGCGTTTCCGCATAAACGCTTTCCTGCAATTCGGCAAAACGCTTTCTTTTCACAAGAGAACGCCACTTCACAAAGAGCGAGGCGATTTTCGAATTCGGATTTTCGAACACATCGTTCTCGACTTTTTCTAGCGGAATGCGGAAAAAGTCCGACACCAGCACCGCATTCAAGACACCGCGATTGCGTCCCGTAAAATCAGGGGCATTCAACGTCTTGAACAGGGCAATCCACTGTCCCGATTCTCGCCCATTGAACAAGTTCGAATCTTTGTAACGCACAAACGGAATGCCCACCCACGCCATCATCGATTCGATGTTTTCCATTTCCGGACGGCTCTTGGCCAAAACCGC
Organism: Candidatus Methanomethylophilaceae archaeon; assembly: GCA_963629575.1. Taxonomy (GTDB): domain Bacteria; phylum Fibrobacterota; class Fibrobacteria; order Fibrobacterales; family Fibrobacteraceae; genus Hallerella. The sequence goes on along the minus strand of CAVGIM010000013.1, from coordinate 27,772 downwards.
GATGTTGGATAATTTCAGATTGGCATAGTCACCCTTTCCCTTGTCAAAGATTTGCAAAGCCGTTTTTCCGTTTTGCATCGAGACGAACTCGACAATTCGCGAAACCGCATACTTGGCAAATGTTTCCGCATTCACGTTCTCCGCAGCCTGGATCGGTTTTAACGTTTCCCCGTTCCAAAGCGGAACCTTGATATCCCCGCAGGGATTTGAAGGCTCGAATTCCAATCGATTTCCGTCAAAAAACGAACCGGAGAACATTTCGTTACAGGCGCACACCATTGCATCCGTCGAGCGAAAGTTCGTATCCAAGACACAGCGTTCTCCCTTTTGAGCAATTTCATCCCTCGCCGAGAAATAAACGCCCAAGTCCGCACCCTGGAAAGAATAGATGGACTGTTTCGGATCGCCGACAACGATGATATTGTTCAACGGACTTTCCAAAAAGACGGTTTTGAATATATCCCACTGGTCCTGATTCGTATCCTGAAATTCGTCGATAATCGCATAGCGGTAGGCGCTGCGCAATTTACGGCAAAGCGGCGTCACCGAACCGTCTGGAGAAACGACCGCATCGCGAACCTGGAGAATCATGTCGCTAAAGGATTGTAGTTTATCTTCGCGCTTTTGCTGTTGGAATCTCCTAAACACATCCGGCAAATGGGAAAAGACAAACAACGATTCATCCGTCATTTCACCACCTTCTTCTGTAAAGTAGCGAATCGCCTTTTCTATTTCGGGAGAATCCGCATGTCCAAATACAGAACCGCTATTTGTTTTGGTGACATTTCCCGCCCGAATAAATCCCATTAATCCAGCCACGGTATATTCCGATTCCTGCTTGGCACCTTTTCTAGCAACCGCAAAATACTTTTCACCTGAATGCTCTTGCAAGACCTTCCAGTGTTTGACGGCAGGGACTTCCATTCCTTCGGCAAAAGCTTTTATCGCCGAAATCATTTTCGCACACACGTCGTTTGCGTTTAAATTGCTTTTCGCAATCTCATCCGCCCATTCATCGCGCAAAAACCGATTGATCAAATCGGCAACGGCGTCCTCGCCGACCATCCCCATCGCAAAGGGAACATCCGCTTCATACGCAAAATCGCGAAGCGTCTTTTGGCAAAAGGAGTGGATTGTTCCAATCGGCGCATTATCTACCTCGGAAAGCGCCCGTTCAAATGCAGGGCCTTTGTTTTCGAGCATTTCCTTTCGAATGCGATCGCGCAGTTCTCCCGCGGCCTTTTCCGTATAAGTCACCAGCAAAATCTTCGAAAGCGGTATCCCCGTCTCCACCAGTTTCGACACAATCTTTCGAATCGTGTACGTTTTCCCGGTTCCCGCCGACGCTTCGATGCAAAAGTCACGGGACGAATCAAAGTTTTGGATGTCAAATTTTTCCGTCATTTCAGCCAGCCTTCTCTTTACCCTTTGCCGTTGTTTTCGCTTCTTCCTGTCTCAAGAATGCGTCGATTTCCGGCATCAGGGCGAGCATTTCCATTTTCGCCTCGTTCCATTCCTGTTCAAAATTTTCTTCAGAAAATCCGGAATGGATTCGCTGCAAGTCAAAGAGATTTTTTCCGCCAAAATATTTCCACGCCGTATTCTTCAATTTTTCACTTAAAAGACGCAGAGACTTCATTTCCTTGTCTCCATACAGAGAGAGCGGAACAATTTTCCGGTATTTCTCCACATACATTTTTTCGTACAGAAGATTCAAGCGTTTTGCGGCTTCTTTCGCATCCACGGCAATTTCAAGCGTTTTCATTTCGGTGGAAACGAAGAGACAAACGGAAACCTGCGTACAGCGCTTGGCGGCAAGCAGCCCCAAGGCCAAAACATATCCCGAAAGGAAAGAGGCGACACTGAAATTTTTCTCTTTCACTTCTACCAGAACAAGCCGATTCTTGTTTTTCCTTTCTTCCGCCAAGATCCTAGCCGACCCCGCAAGCGTCCAGGATTTTAACAAGACATCCAGTTTTTCCGACCGAAAATCCCAATCAGCCGCAGGAAACTTTTCGCAAATCGAATCGCAAAATTCCTCGGCGCGACCATTCAAGTCTTCCCAGACTCGATCGCCGAAAGCGCCAAGCGGCAACGTTCCCTGCAAGCGAAGCGTTTCCTTGTCCACGCATTCATTTTCAGTCGGCGAAATTCCCAATTTTTTCGCAATCAGGTTCTTTAGCAAAAAACTGCGTTCAAGGTTTCCTATGGAGATTGGTTCCATGGAAATCTTTTCCGGATCTTCGTCCGCGCTATCGAGAGCTATCACGCGGTTCACTTGAAATTCAAACGGATCTTCCAAAAATTTTCGCATCTCAAAAGCCGAAACCCGCTCCGGCAACTTTTGGGAATTTTCGGAAGACCATTTCAAGTTTTCCGCAAAGGAAACGCACTTGTCGTTTTCCTCCTTGCCAAAAGAATCCAGCGTCTGCTTATTGCGCCGTTCCCGTTCCGTATAAAGTTCCGAATTCGGCCTCGTCTCGTCGAGCGTCAAATGGCGAATCCCGAGCGAATTTTTCGAAGCCGCGATCAAATCGTTTACCACCGAAGCCGGGTAAAGTTCTTCGTCTTTGGGCAAATACATGCCCTGGTAGCTAATGTGAAAACTCTCGCTCGTACTCATCAGCTGGCAAAGGAACGCATAACGATTTTTTTCCACGGAAGAATCGTCTCCCGGCCAGCGCGGAACAGACTCGCACTTCCGCAAGTCCAGGGAATCAAAAGACTTCGTTCCCGGAAAATCCTTGGCGTTCGCTCCCAAAAAGAAGAGATGTTTTACCGGAATCGTACGGTTCGGAGCGAACTTCATAAACGGGATTCCTCCAACAAACAGACTTCCGCAACTGTATTCCGAAGTTTTAGCGGCCTCGTTCAACGTCTGCGCCAGGATTTCCCAGGAAATCCGTTCCGCTCCGGCAGCAAACTGGTAGTTCAAGTTTTCCAGCGCAGAAAGGACCGAGGAAAAAACAATCGATTCGCCGCCAAGACCGGCAGGCGCATCGTTCAGCAAGAGCCATCGATTGAGAAATTCTCTAATCTGGGCAATTCCCTCTTTGTCAAGAGACGTTTCTTTCTGGCAAAGCCATTCCAAATCCTCTACCAAATCCACAAAACGGTTCAACGAACGTTCGTCAGAAGACGCCATGTCGGAATAAGGCATATATTCGCCTACGACAGAATCCGTCAATCGAGACAAGAGCAGGCGACGAACGCCACACAGCCAATCTTCCTTTTCGTTGGACCTAGCCGTATGATCGCGGAAAATGTTCATCCCACTGACCCAGCCTTCCCAATCGGAAATTTCGGAAGGATCGATTCCCTGCGCAGCCTGTACAACAGGATTGCGGACAAGGGAAAAGAAATCGGAACGGGAAAGCGCTTTGCCTTTTTTGATGGCGAACAAATGTTCCAGAGCGTCGCCGACGAGCGATTCCCTCGAAGCGGAGTCCACCAGGACAAACGGTAGATGGACACCTTGTTCGCTTCCTTTTTCATTTTGGTCGAAGACCTGAAAAATCGCCGTACGATAATCCGCAAGGACCGGAGACACCACGAGAATATCCCGGATGGATTTTCCCTTTTCCAGCAACTTACAAATTTCCGAATGCAAGTTTTCCACTTCGCGAATCCGGTTCGGTGCCGACGTAATCGTCAAGCTTCCGTCATTTGCAAGAGAAGAGAGCTTTTCGGATTGGTTTGTTCGGTTTGCCACCATCCATTGCAGTTCATGCAAAAAAGTATCGTGGGAACAGCTTTCCCTTGCATACGGTTCCATCACGTCGTCCGGGAAACCTCCGATATAATCGTCCGCCAAGCTCCAGAGCTTGATACTGTCCCGACCGGCGCGCCCCCAAGCCCTGAGCAAGCTATTTTCATCTTCCTTTAAGAGTTCCTCGGACGTGTCGTCCAACGCGAACTTCTCATCAAAGCGCGCATTCCGAAATTCCAGGTCTTCCCAGAACTTCATGCAAGGGTTCTGGATATACGCATACACTTCGTGTTCCTTGGCGAATTCCTGAAAGAGAACTCGATAGAACTGGCCCATTCCCGAAAGGCCCAAAATAAAGACCGGGCGTTTCGACTTCATGTGAAAACCGCCGCCTCGTTTGCAGGCTTCGTACAAAAACGGCAATGTCAAGAATTCGTTTTCCGCCGACTTGAAAACCTTTGTCAGCAGCGAATCGCCATCTTCGGCATTGTGAAAAATCGCCGAATACAGCTCCCGCTCCCATCTTTCGTTTTCCGCTTCACGACCATTTTTATCGACAAAGAACGGCTTTAGATTTCCCTGTTTCCAGCAGTCCAGAATTCCGGGTCTTCCGTTCAAAAACACGCTCGGACGACTTGTTTCGTATTCCAGGAAAAGTCCGGAAAGCTTGTTCGCCAAATCAAAGAGGCGATGTTCATCGACCGTATTTCCGCCGGCAAGCAGATATCTGCAAACCCGTTCGTCCAGTTTTTCGAAATTCGCCTTGCCCGATGCATCTTTTTTTTGCAAATAGGCAAGGATCACGTTGCGCAGCATGTCCGCCGAAAGCTTTTTCTTCTTTTTATCGTCCCCGATCAAGATTTCCATCAGGAACTTGTCGATGGATTTGCTGTTCAGGTTGGCAAGAACGCCCCGCTTCTCCACCCATTTGAGACGGAACCACTGCTCCAGCTTGTATTCCGAAAAGATAAGGGTCGGCGCATCGAACGGAGAAGTCCATTCTTTTGACACCTGGTCGATCATTTCGTCCGCGATAGTATCCAGATTCAGGGCAAATTTCAAGTGTAAGGCCATAATGTGTTCCTGCGATTCGAATTTAATATAACTACATTTTTTGACAATTATTGACAATTCTTCTACTTCATCGGCATCAAGACAAAATCCCCCCCTTCCCAACAAAAAAGCCCCGCCTTTAGCGGAGCTTTTCGTGGACGATACTGGACTCGAACCAGTGACCCCTACCATGTCAAGGTAATACTCTAACCAGCTGAGCTAATCGTCCGTAGGGTTTCCCAATAGTAAAAACTTTTTCGGATTCTGTCAAGGGATTTTTTTCAATAGTCGTCCGGATCCACCCAATAGCGCATTCTTCCGGTCACAAGGACCCGCGACGTATCGCATTCCTCGATTCCGCAATGGTTAAAAACAAGGTGCAGGTCCGCGCTCCACAGCGAAGAATCCTTCTGGTCAAAGACAACACGGCTCGAATCGGCATCGACGATGTGCGCTGGCGTGCTGCCTTCCACCACGAGAAAGGTATAGCTCGAATTTGTCTGGGGCGAGTTTTTCCCGAGAACGGGCTTGTTCACCAGAATCTGCAGCTGCGTTCCCTTGCCGTCCTTTCCGAGAAACCTGACAAAATGCTTGTTTGCCCGCAAGCGGACATCCCCGTCATCGGGCGCAATCTCCAGCCGGTACTCGGTCCCGCCGATGGAAAGCTTCATGTAGCCGCCACCATCGGCAAGCCAGCCGTTATTCACGCTGCCACAGGAAGCAAGGAACAGGGTCGCCAAAAACACGAGCAATCGCATGACAATCAAACTAGAAAATTTATATTCTAGCGCAATGGCAAAGCATGAAGAATTGAAAACGCCCCTAGGTTCTGTCTTCTGGTGCCGTGTTCCGCTGAAAGACCACCGCAAGGCGATTCTTTCCGAACTTTCCAGGGCTTCGGGCACGACGCTTTCCGAAGCGGACATCGTGAGCGCACCAAACGGAAGACCGGAATTTTCACGCGGAGGCTTTGACGCGAACTGGACCCACAGCAAGGGTATCTGCGTCCTCGCCTATTCGTTTTCGCTTCGGGTCGGCGTGGACATCGAAAAAATCCGACCGAGAACGCTGCGAATCGCGGAGCGTTTCTTTTCGATCGAAGAAAAGGAAGCTCTCTTTCGAAGCGGACTTTCCGAAGAAGCTTCCCTCGCCGAGTTTTACCGTCTGTGGTGCCGCAAGGAAGCGCTCTTCAAGTGCGCCGGAGGCTCCTTTTTCGAAGACGCCCTCTCGCAAAGCGTCCTTTCCGAAAAAAAAGGCGAGACGGTTCTCTGCGACTTCGCGCTTCCGCTTCCAGAACCTTTTGTCTGCGCAATTGCCGCCAGGCGGCATTGATTCAGCTCGCTAGCGGATTCGGCTCCCGCGGAGTCAAGTCGCGGACATAGATGGGAAGGGTCGCTTCGACAAGGACCTCGTCTATCCGCAAGTGGAGCAGGTACTTTCCGCCTTCCGTCACGCGCATCCGGTTCATGTTCAAGATCAGGTTGACCGCCGCCGAGTCCATGCGATCCGGAATCGGGAGAAAACTTACCGAACTTTGAATCGGCGGTATCAGCTCCTTTTCGTCGAGCGTATTCCGAATCGTCACTTCCAGGTCGTGCGGAGCAACCTCCGACCGGGTATAGCGCACCCGAAAGACGGCAGAACATCTCGGAATGACGATAGGAAGTTCCGCTTCGATGTAGTCGAACACGCCGAGCATGTTGAGCTTTCCGCTCTGATCGGTCGCCGCATCGCAAATAGCAGCCAATTCGATTTTCATCACCAGTTGTCTCCCAGATATTCCATGACAAGCGGACCGTTCTTCGTTCCCGGAAGACTCGATGCCGCACTCGAAGCCGTTTCCTGGGCGCGCATCGAAAGGAAAATCTTTCCGCTTGGCGATACGGCGAGCTGCGGACGGAATCCGCGGACATAGTAGGAATTGGCGGCGGCAAAGAGATTCTTGAAGTAGGGCAGTTCGTTTTCGCCCAGTTCAATCCAGCTGTTCGTGTAGCGATAGACGTGGACGTGCGAATTTCGCGCAAAGTATGCGTCGTCGATGGCGAGAATCGGATTTCCGCTTCCATCGACCGTGAAGAACGTGTTGTAGCAGCGATGGCCGAACGCTTCGAATTCCGTGCCGCTTGTCGAGAAAGCGTTACTAGAAGCCACGGAAGCTTTCGGCGCGCGGGAAAGACGCGGGAGACCGTCATCGTCGCGGCTGCGGAATCCCACATAATAGTAGCCGTTAGAATAGAACGCCTGGATGGATTCCGCGTTGATGGCAATCTTGTAATTTCCCTTGTTCGAAGTCTTCGTCTGTCCGCTCGAAATGTAGTAGTAGTAAATCATGTAATCTTCCGAAGCGTAGCCCGTCACGACGACCAGCCTGTTTCCCGAATCATCGAACGCCATGTCGATTTCGCGGTTTTGCCAGCCAGAGGAATAGAGCGGATTGAACGCGCTTCCCCACGAAGAAGAGGAATAATCCTGGACGCGGGCGACGTTTGTCTGTCCGCTGACCGTTCCTACCCAAGCCACCGAGGGATTGTTCGTCTTGGGATTGATCCGGAGCTTGAACATCGAGACATCCGTTCCCAGCCCGGAGCCGAGTTCCGTCCACGTCCCGGTCGAACCGGCCGACTTATAGACGTGCCCCTTTGCATCCAAAGAGCCGATAAAGGAAAGGTAGAGGTTGTCGTTTCCGTCGCAGGCCATGTAGAGAGTCTGGGCCTTGATGTTCGAAATATTCGGGCTTCCAAACGCTGTCCAGGAAGCGGTCCCGTTCCGATATTTCGTCGCGACCGATCCGTCTTCTTTCACGTAGACGGCGACAAGGCGATCCTTGCAGTAGGCGATAGCGGGTCCGTTTTCGTCCGTGCTCGTCTCCAAAATGGAATCCTTTGCACTCGAAACGTTGTTCCACGCCTTGCGGAAATAAATCGTCTTGGAGACGGTTTCCGCCCGGTGCCTATCGACAAAGTTCTGGTCCATGCCGACCTTGGAAGAATCGTAGTAGCTCAGCTGGACGGTCATCGAACCTTCCGCGGACTGCCGGAGAAACGCCGTGTTGAATTCCGCGATGTTCGTATCGAGAGATCCGTCCGCATTCCCTTCGTACCAGTAATCGGCGCTTACGTTGCTGAAATTCCAGTAGAAGGCCTGCGCCTTTTTGTCGCCTAGCGTGCCGAGTTTCGAATCGCTTCCGCCGAACTCGGGCATATACCAGTATTTGGCAATATCCGAAACCGAGGAATCCAGGCTCCACAGGTAAGCGGTATCGGGCATCGTGATGACGCCCACCGGGAGCGATGTCATTCGGCGAATCACCGTCGTATCGGTCGCGACAAAGTTTGTCCCCGTCTCTTCGGCAAAGACGATGCACAGAAATTCATCGTTCGCCTTCGAAAGCTTGATGACCGTACTGTCCGCCTTGCCCTTTGCGTCGGTATCCCAGAAGTAGAAGTCCAACGAAGAATAATCCGAATCGACTCCCCACCAGACATGGTGATCGTTCTTCGACGACGTATCCGAAAGCGCGGACGAGTTCTTCGTTCCGCAAGTCCACGTGTAACGCTTGATTCCCTGCCACGCCTTGTTCACGTGCGCGGTCAAGTCGGTCGTGGTTCCCGCAAGGATATAGACCAGATCGTTATCGACAGTGATGACCGGAATTTCCGTCGTGAACGAGATGCGAACCGTGTCTTCCGCCGTGTTGCCGTCGTCATCGGTCGCCCGCGCCACGCAATAGTATGTCGCCGGCGGATTGCCGGGAGTCGTCCATGTCGTATCGTAATCGGAGACCTTCTTCCAGTTGTTCGCCACTTCGGACGGGCCGCCACAGCTCCATTCGCGCTTTGCGATATAGCCCAGCCAATCGGAGGCAGTCGCATCCAGGTGCACGGGGAATCCCGGACGAGCCGTTATCGTTTCCTGGGAAACCTTGACCGTCGGCGAATCCAGGAGGACGGAAATTTTCGTCGTGTCGCTCGCCGTGTTGCCGTCATCGTCCGTCACCCGAATGATGCACTGGTAACCGTTCACCGGCGAAGAGGGCATGATCGCCGTATAGCGCGGCGTCGTCGTCGAAGCGACAAAGCGGTTTCCCGCCACGCCGGGACTTCCGCAGCTCCATTCATAAAGGACAATCGAACCCAGCCTGTCGCTTGCCATCGCGTCGAGCGTGACCGTATCCTTGATACTCACCGTCAGCGTATCCTCGCTGACACTTACCGTCGGCGGGTCCAGAAGAACGCTATAAGTCGCCGTATCCATCGCGGTCAGGTTGTCATCGTCCGTCACCCGCATGACGCAATACCACGTACAGGCAGCGGACGGCATCGTCAATGTCGTATCGGGTCTTGAAATCGCAATCCACGACGGATTCTTCACGCTCGTTCCGCAATACATTTCGTAGCCCACAATCGATCCGAGCGTATCGACCGCGGAACCGGCAAAGCGAACCCTGGAATTGATTTTCACGTCGGCACTCGAAGTGAAGAGCGTAATGGAAGGCCTGTCCAGGACGGCTCGGAAATACAGCGTGTCGAACCCCTGTTCGCCATCGTCGTCCGTCGCCCGGACAATGCACTTGTAAGCGTCCGTTTCCTCTTTCGGGAGAGAAACATTTATCTGGGCGGAAACGCTCTTGCCCGGCTGGATGCTTGCCGAAGAATCGATCGCAATCTTTGCCGCATTCGTTCCGCACCCCCACTCGATGGCATTGACCAAGCCAAACTTGTCGGAAGCCGAAACGGTAAATTTCAGCTTGGCGTTGATTTTCTGCCGAACCGTATCGGCATCGGTCTTGACAGTAACGCTCGGCGGATCCGAGACGACGCGCACGATCATCGAATCCTTCGCCGTCCTTTTTTCGGAATCGGTCAGCGTGACAAGGACTTTCTTTTCGCCGACCGTTTTCCAGGCGAGCGTCACGGAATCCGACGTCGCGCTCGGACACGCAAAGCCATCCGAAAGCGTCGAAGCGCAATTCCAGGCAATCGACTGGACTATCGCATCCGCACCCGGGAACGATTCGACGCTGAAGAAAAGCGGATCGTTCAGGGAAACCGAGGTATCGCGCTTCGGCGTCAGAAAATACACGTTCGGGTTTTCGCCCAGAAATCCAAAGCGGACGCTATCCACAACCGTTCCGTTCAGGACAGAAGCCCGCATCGTGTAGAGATTCCCGGGAACGGCACCGCTTGCCTTCACTTCCGAGGCGGAAAGGGTTATCCTCGCGACACTGTCCGCTTCGACAGGAGATCGCGGAACCATGAACTGCTTTCCTTCGATCGTACAAATCCACGACACGGAATCCGGCAAGGGTAGAACATTTCCGACGGACGCTTCAAAGCGGAAGCTCCCCTCTTCCGAAATCATCGCGGTCGCCTGGCCGTTGACTTTCAGGTCAATCGACGACGCCTTGACGCGGAACGAAATTTTAGCCGTGTCCGAAACGTTTTTCGCGCTGTCGAGAACCACGAAGCGGAAATCATGCAGGCCGTCCGTCAGGTCGCCAAGGTTCATCGCCCATTCGTTCACCTTGAGCACGGAGAGCGAAACATCCTTGCCGTCAAGCCAGGCAAGCGCTTTCGCCACTTGCGATCCCGAATCCGAAAGGCTCCCCGCAAAACGGACGCTCCGGGACGCGAGCAGCGTGTCATAGCTGTCGATGCGGATTTTCGGTGACATCGAATCCTGAAGGAGCATGGTCGCGACAAGCCTTTCGTCGCCCATTTCCACATATTGGCTGTCGAGAATCATGCGCTTGTAGCCGAGTCCCGTCGTATCGCGGGCATATATCCGGTAGGTTCCCGGATCGACCTTCACGCTAAAGTATCCCTTTTCGTTCGTCCGCGAGAACGTGTAGTTCTGGTTTTCCAGATTTTCCATCACGATCTGGATGCCGTTGTGCGCCGTGCGTCCCTGGAACTTCGCGTAGCCATAGAGAGTTCCCGTCGTCGCGTTCAAGTCGCCGAAGAAGAAATTCCAGGTCGGAGATGTCGCCGTATCCAGGCCGTCCGTCACGGAAACCTGCCAATAGAGACGACCTTTCAGATTCTTGTCCATGTTCCAGACGGAATCGGTAATCGCTTCCCAGCTTTTTTCCTTGATGTTCGACGCAACCAGGTTCGCATCGGTCAGGACAGGCGCAGTTCCCGCATTGTCCGGGCTTTTTCCCACGCGAATCGAATAGCGCAGATCCGTCGGATTGTCCTCGTCCGACCCTGCATAGTAGAACGCAAAACGGGAAACGTAAATGCTCTGGCGGCTAGCGGAATCCGGCTGCAAGAGCCTTATCGTCGGAATCTTGTTGAAATGCAGAATCGCGGTATCCGTCGAAACGTTTCCGTCTTCGTCCCTTGCGCCATAGACGTAGCGGATTTCGCTGTTCGCATCCAGGTGGGGCTTTGCGCTCTTGAACTTGACCGCAGCCGTAAAGACTCCCGAATCCGCGGCGGGAGAAGCCTTGAAGGTTTCCACGGCGGTATTTTTCCCGGAAAGCAGGACGATAAAGGCGCTATCGATTTTTCCAAACGAATCGGTCGCAAAGAACGAAACGTTCGCATCGCGCTCCCCGCGTACCCAGAGAGTGTCTTCCGCGACGGAAACATCGGGCGGCGTATCGATTACCCGAATGAACTGTCCGCGACCTGCCGTATCCCGGGCGTTCGCCCCATCGACCGCGATAAAGAGCGGCGAATAGATTCCCGCGGAATCATACGCATACGGAAAAAGCCCGCCGTTCGTCCCGCTCCAGAGCGTGTCCCGGTCGCCCATCTTCCAGGCATAGCGCAAGACCTTGTTCGCATTGTACTTGAGGAATCCCATCAGATAGACGGAATCGTGTACCGTCACCGTGAGCGTATCGAAGGTATAGACGGAATCCAGCGACGAAACGGAATCCACAAAGCTTTCGACACTGTCCGGCCGTTCGGTAAAGGCGAAAACAACGGAATGGTTGTTCCGCAAGGATCCATTTACCCGAATGTCGGACTCGCGAGAACAGCCGACAAAAAGCAGCAAAAGCACAGCAAGAAGAATCACATGTTTTTTCATACGGTTTCCTGAAAAGACAACTTCTACGCTAAAATTAAATTCTAAATCCCGATTTTCAAAACTATCTTTAGAATATGCAAGAAATTCCTGTCTGGTATGCCGCCATCCTGTTCGCTATCCTCGGCGCGTGCGTCGGAAGCTTCTACAACGTCATCGTCTATCGGATGCCTCGTGGAATTTCGCTTCTTTCGCCGCCTTCGTTTTGTCCACATTGCAAGAAGCATATTCCAATTTGGTACAATCTCCCCGTCATCGGCTGGCTGATTCTTCGCGGAAAAAGCGCCTGTTGCCACCAGCCGATAAGCATCCGGTATCCCCTGGGCGAAGCCTTTTCGGGAATCGTCGGCGCCTTTGCGCTTCTGCTCGCGAACTTTCCCTTTTCCTGGACCGATCCCGTCGAACACTGGACGGAATCCTTCGCCCTTTTCTGGCTCCTTTTGGGCATCTATCCGGTCGTCGTCATCGATTGCAGGCACAGGCTCATCCCGGATTCGATAAGCGTCGGGGGAATCGTCGTCGGATTTTCGCTGTCCCTTTTTCCGGGCGGAATTTCCCCCTTCCAGAGCCTCCTGGGCGCTCTCTTTGCTGGGGGAGGGCTTTACCTCGTCGGCTTTGTCGCCGGGAAAATTCTGAAGCGCGACGCGATGGGACTAGGCGACGTGAAGCTCGTCGCGAGCTTCGGAGCGTTCATGGGATTCGGCAAGGCATTTGCCGTCCTCGTTTTCGCCTCGTTCCTCGGAATTCTCGTCATGCTTCCCTACCGGATGTTCAAGAAGGAAAAAAGCCAGGAAATTCCCTTCGGACCTTTCCTCATGGTCGCGGCTCCGATTGTCTATCGATTCGGCGACTTCTTTTTTGCCCACTACTTTGCGCTGTTCGGGCTTGCCGGATAGTTTTCCGCCATTTCGACCGCAAGGAGCGCACATTCCAGCGCGGGCATCATTTTCTCCACGCGTTCCTTCGGAGGCGATTCCAACAGCTCCAGAAATTCCGACTGCTCCCTTCCGATCGGGTCGAGACCCCCGGGAACAAGCGGAGCGTCCATTCTTTCCGCACAACGAAATGCCGTTCCGTCCTCTCGCCGGAATCTCGCGCGAATGTATCGTTCCTCGCAAGCGGCATCCCGGGAAAAGTCAAAATTCACCGCGACATCTTTCCACGAAACTTCCGGAGCGATCCGTTTCAGCTCGAAGAACAGTTCAAAATCGTGAACGCCGATATCGAGAGCCGCCGAAACGTCCCTTCCGCGAAGAGAACTCCCGTTGTGACGGACAAAATCGATCGATTGCGGCGCTCCGCGCACAATTTCCGAGCAGAACGTTTCCCGAAAGCGTTCAAATGCCGGATTGAAACGTTCGCAATGCCCGACAAACAGGAGCCTTTCCCTGGTCCTCGCAAGGGACACGAGGACTTTCGCCTCGGCAGACGAAGTCGCGAGCGGCTTTTCGACAAAGACGTTCGCGCCCAGTTCCAGCGCGCGCTTCGCGTATTCGAAATGGGAACTCGCCGGCGTAGCGACCAGGACAAAATCGAAATCGCCGATTTCCGGTTTTCGAAGCATTTCCAGGCAACGCTCCTTCCCATCGACACAGAGACATTTCACTCCGCGAGTTTCCAGGCGCAGCGCGTGAATTTTCCCGATATGACCCGAACCGAGTACCAGCCCAACCGTATTCATGCGATGAAATTATTATTTTTCGACAAAGCAAGGAATCGCGCATGCCATTTTTTCTAACGATTTGGGCCTTTCTTTTTTTGGTTTCCTGTTCCGAACAAAAATCCGAAAAAGACATCCCGCAAAATCTTCATTCCAGTTCTTCCGTTTCGATTGTCTCTGCCGATTCCCGTGCAGAAAATGCCACGGTGCGCGGGGAAGGCCTTTCGAGCATCGCCGAGCAAAGCTCTTCGTCGCAGGGGAAATTTTCGCTGGCAGTCAGGAATGCGAGCGGGTCCGGCGAATACAGCGCGGGCGAGACGGTCGTCATCAGGAGAAAAAATCCCGAAGAGGGAGAGTGCGCCGACCGAATCGAGGTATTTCCCAGGCGCTACGAAAAGCGTCTCGCATTTTTTTCGAAAGATTCCGCCGCGTTTACCATGCCCCCGGATTCCGTAAAAATCTTCGCAAAATTCATTCCATGTCTTTCGAACGTTCCCAGTACGGTTATCGGAAACCTGCGCTGGATGACACGGAACGCCAGCATTCCGACGGCAAGCGGTTCGTTCTGCTACGAAAGGAAGACTTCGAATTGCAGAAAATACGGGCGGCTTTACGATTTCAAGACCGCACGGGAAGTCTGCTCGGACGGCTGGAGACTCCCGACAGACGCCGAATGGACCGCCATGACCGAAATTCTGGGACAAGAAGCCGGGAACAAGCTAAAGGCGAAAACCGGATGGGCTAGCGACGACGAAGTGTCCGGGAACGGCACGGACAGCGTCCAGTTCCGCGCGCTGCCTTCGGGAATCGTCTATGAAGGCAATTTTATGTATCTCGGGCATCACGCCTACTTCTGGACGGCGACGGAACGAGACGAAAACACGGCCTACTACCGCAGCCTCGGCTACGATTCCCCGGAAATCTATCGCTACTACAATTTCAAGGCGGCGGGATACGCCGTAAGATGCGTACAGGATGTCAAGTAAAATGCAAGCACCAAGCTTTTCGGCAATTCTTCCCGCCGGCGGTCTCGGGAAGCGGATGGGTTCGAAAATTCCCAAGCAGCTTCTGCCGCTCAACGGAAAGCCCGTTTACCGCTACGCGCTCGAAACATTCGCGCAAATGGAAGAAATCGAAGAAGTGGTTCTCGCCGTTCCCGCAGACTGGAAGTCCCACTTCGAAAAGGAACTGCAGGATTTTCGCCTGGCGCACAAGTTGAAGATAGTCATCGGCGGGAAGGAACGCTGGGAATCCGTGCGAAACGGAATCGAAGCCCTGTCGAAAGGAATCGATTTCGCCCTGGTACACGACGTTGCGCGCCCCCTCGTATCGAAAGACCTGATTTTGCGCGTCCTGGAAACGCTCAAGGCAAAAGGCTCGTGCCTGGTCGCCTGCCCGGCGGTCGATACGATCAAAATCGTAAAATCGGGAAAAGTCGAGCAGACCGTTCCCCGCGAAAACGTCTATCTGGCCCAAACGCCCCAGGCGGCTCGGGTCGAAACGTTCCAGACGCTCTATCGAAAAATCGACGAACATCCTCTGGATTTCTTGCCGACAGACGAAGCGTCCATTCTGGAGCATTTCGGCGAACCGGTCTATATTGTACCGGGAAACGCGCAAAACGCCAAGATCACGACGCCCGACGATCTAAAGCGTTTTGAACTTTTCCTCGAAAACCTCTCAAAAGAAAACAGCGATCGATGAAACTCCCCTTTCGGCCCGAAGATTCCAACAAGGCGACATTCGGAAACGTTCTGAACATCGCCGGTTCCATGAATTACCGGGGAGCCGCCTACCTGTCCTCGGTGTCGGCCCTTCGATCCGGAGCCGGATACGTAACGCTCGCCGCGATTTCCCCTGTCATTGATTCGGTCGCCTCCCAGCTGCCCGATGCCGTTTTTCTGCCGTTGCCGCAGACCGGTCCGATTCTTTCCAGGGAATCCGTTCCCGTCATCGAAAGAGCCTTGAAGCCTTCGACCGTCTGTTCCTTCGGCTGCGGGATTTCCGCCATCGGAACGCCCCTCGACGACCTGACAGAAACCGTCAATCGGATTCTTCAGCTGTTCATCGAACAAAAAGCGTTTTGCGTTCTCGACGCCGATGCGCTCAACGCGATTTCCCGTTCGAGCAAGACTTTTCGATTCGGCGGACTAGCCGTCATGACACCGCACCACGGAGAACTTTCCCGCCTGTTGCATACCGATGTCAAAAGCATCCAGGAAAACCGAATCGACGCCGCCCGGGAAGCCTCGCAAAGATTCCAGGCGACCGTTCTTCTCAAAGGGCACCGTACCGTCATCGCAAGCGGAAACGACCTTGTCATCAACGAAAGCGGAAATTCCGCCCTCGCCAAGGCAGGCTCGGGAGACTGTCTCACGGGAATCATCGCCGGGCTCTTGGCGCAAAAAATGGAACCATTCGAGGCGGCAACCCTCGGAGCGAAAATTCACGGCATCGCCGGAGAACTCGCCTCCGCGGAACTTTCGAGATACGGCGTGCTCGCTTCGGACTTGCCGCGCTATGTCCCGCTGGCAATCCAAAAGATTCAAAGCGAAGAAGCCACCTGATCCATCGCCGCAAGACAGGCACCGGCGCGTTCCACATTCTGCTTAAAATCCAGGGCAGGCTCTTCGATCCGAAAAATCGGGAATTCCGCGAAAACGTCTTCGCGTTTTTCCGGATAGTTGCCTTTGCGTACAAAATAAACGCCATACAGAATCGGCAGGATTTCCGAATTTAGTTCGATAAAAAAGTCCATCGGAGAAATTCCGGACTGGACTTTTGTCCATTCGCCAAGCAAATGCAACTTGCGCCCCCGCAGTTCCCGCTTGCACTCGGCGCGCAAGGCACAGTCATCCGGAACAAAATCCACAAGCGGCGCTTCGCCATACAGCAGGGCGTTCCGCCTTGAAATGTGCAAGAATTCCAGCGGATAATCCGCCAGGTTCTCTTGCACAAAACTGTCGGAAAGGAAAAAGCCGAATTTCAGGTTGTCCGTCATCATTTTTCGCTTTAATCCTTGCAACCGCAAAAGATCGCCCGGGCGAGCGTCATTCAAGACAAAGCTGACTTGCCATGATTCGTGCAACGCGTCAAAACCTTCATAAAGGCAGTTTCCGTGCAGAAACGCGCTTCGCAAATTGTTTCCAAGCGCATCGTGAAATCTTTCGCCCCAGGACGATTCGAGAATTTCCTGCAAGGTCAAGCACTTTTTCATTTTAGCCTCCGAATCCGGAATTGAACTTCTGGCGAGGGAACCCGCCAAAATCGCGGATCTTTCCCCGTCTTTTTGCCTGCGAGCTTTGACGTACAAAATAAGCGTATGCGATGACAACCGAGGCAACAACGATAAAAATCAGGATACAGGCCGCCTTGGGTATTCCGTCTTCTGTCGGGCGCGGCATCGGAGAAAGCAAGCGGACATCGTTTAGCCGAGCGACATTTTTTGAAAGCTCCGCTCCGAACAGCAAGAGTCCTTTCCCGTAGTTTTCCTTGCGAAATTCCGGCAACAGATATCTTTGCGCCAAGCGTTCCGCGACATCCGGAGAAATCCACTTCGACGCTTCCGGGGAAATTCGGAAAGAACGACTGTGCGCCGAAGCGTCAAGGAAAACAACCGCGCGCAGGGAATCCTTTTCCAGGTTTTCCCGGCACAGCGAATCGGCAAACGCGGAGGCATCCCGAACGTTTTCTCCAGCCGTATAGAGATAGAGAGAAAAGCCCGTCTTTTCGTGCAGCTCCTCTGCGATTGCCAGATAGACGCCTCTTTCGCTTTCCGAAAGAAATTTTCCAAAATCCTCGACGAAAATTCCCGGCGTTACCGCAAGCAGGGAAGACGCGTAGAACAAAAGCGCAGACAGGAAAAACTTCAATTTCATTCTCCTTGGCATAGCGGAAGAAGGGACGCGCGAATTTCTTCGGGCTTGATCTTCCGGACGGCATTCTTCTGCGCCTGCAGATCCGAAGAACCGATGCCCTTTACCATTTTAGAAAAACTCGCCGAATTTCCCACAAGTTCCACCAGAAAATCCATCCGGACAATCTGCCGTTCTCCCCCTTCGAAGACATCTCGGTTCTTGACGGACATCCGAAGGCGTATTCTTTCCGCATTCGCCTGGGGTTGAAAGCCCGCTTTCAAAAGACGATCCTGCCACTCGGTACAGATTTCCGCGCTTTCCGAGCAGATGAACGTGCAGGCACATGGCGAAATCCTGGAACGATAGCCTGTATGCAGTTCGAGATTCGAATTTTCCCGATTGAATTTCGGGCATCGGATTCGAAAGACAATGTCATGGTCTCCCGGAGAAAGCTTTTCGACATCTAGGGAAAATTTCGCGATTCCTGTCCGCTCGGTCTTTGCCGTCGTCGCCGTTTTGCCGTCTATCTCGACCGAAACCGAAATTCCCTCAACGGTTCCCTGGGAATTTTCGACAAGGACGGCAAACGTTCCCGAAGTGCCAGAATCGGTTTTCGCCTTTTCGACAAAAGATATTTTCAATTCCCGGACGGCTTCCGCCAGGATTTCCGTCAAACGGGCGACATCCACGCCAAATCGATACGATTCGTCAAGCGGTTCCAGGGCGACGATTTCTGCACGAATTTTTTGAAACTTTCCCTGCAACGCTTCCAAGGATTCCAACGTCTGCATCGCCTCGTCAAGGTTTCCCCGTTTTACGAAGCGCTCCATCTTTTCTTTTCGGTTCGCCGCGTTTTCTTGAATCTGGCGGAGTTCCCGTCTAGAACTTTCCGTCGCCTTTTCCGTATCGAAAGACGCGGTCGATTTCCATCTTCCCTCCGAGATCTGTTCCCGGTGAAATTCGACGCCGGGAAGCATCACGTCGGAATGCACGTCGATCCGTTCGAAATATCCAGTCTGCAATTCCGAGCGATCGTTTGCGGAAATTTCCCTCTTTACCGTCTGGTGCGCCGCATTGACACGGGCCTGGATCTGGAGCGCGATTCCGGACAACGCCTGTCTGTCCGCATCTGCCGCGGAAACGCTTGACACGGCTTCCGCCGAAAGGACTCGCGCGTCGCAAAGCGCAATACCGCAAAGGAGTATTCCCCAAAAAAGCCGGAACATCAATCCAGTTCCAGAATCAGGAGCTTTTGAACGAGATTGTCCTTCTTCACGACAAACGACGTTCCGAGCGCCACGCGAATAGCTTCATAGACTTCATAAACATCGCCGCATTCCTCGGGTTTGACATAGACGGTAAAATCGGCCGTCCTTTCCGTCATCGCATTGGTCAGGACCTTGGGAAAGCGCTGTTTCAAAAGATATGACGCCCGATGGTATATGGATCCTTCGTCATCCCGGTTGATTTTCAAGATGACCTTGTAGGGAACTCCGTTCTTCGAATCTTCCTCGAAATAGGCCAGAATTTTCCTTTCTAGCCCGGGCATCGCCTTGTGCATGGCGCTAGCGACAAGTTCCTCGATACGCGTTCCGTTATCGTTGACCGTCGCCGTCTGCGTTCCGAGCATCCGTCCCGTGGTCAATTCATAGGCGCTCAGATTCGCAAGGATCTGCCCACGATGGATATCGCAGGCGAACTTGACATAGACATCCGCCCCAAACGAAAGGCTTGCGATGTAGGACAGATCTTCCTCCTGCCCGGAAATTTCGCCCTGGACGGCAATCGCCTCGTCGAGACGAGAAGATTCTTCGAGAGATTTCACCGGATAGAGCTTTTCTGTCAGGTATTCGTTGATGGCGTTTGCCGCCGCGCGCGACAGAGCGTCCCGATTCAGGACTTCCAGGCTCTGTCTTAGATTTTTTGTTCCGGCAGGAACAACCAAAATGGAAGGTTTCTTGACAGAAACCCCTTTTGCCGTTTTCGTAGCGGGCGCCGGGATGGCGGACTCGGGATGGCGTTCCGTAAACTCCCTGGAATTTCTTTTCAGTTCCGCTTCGACATCGACCTCTTGAAGCTTGGGCCTTGCGGCACAGGCGACAAAAAGGGAAAGACAGAGAATGACAAAGACCAGTCGAACCATAGAGACCCTCGATAATGTCAAAATATAAAAAAGAGCTAGAACAAATTCGTTTGCAGCTGTTTTTCGTCACATGGGGGATTTTCCAGCCGAATTCCCAGCCCGAGCAGGCGGACTTTTCGAGAAAAATCGTAACGTTCCCGAAAAAGCGAAAAAAAGCGCGAAAGGGAGACATCCGCAAACGCTCGTTCAATCGTCGTCGTCCTGAAATCCGCATACTTGATCTTTACAAAGCAATGGAATTCGGGGAACGCCCTTTCGGATTCCCGCGCGACAAAGCGCCTCGCGCGCTTCAAGAAGTCGATGTAGAGGGTCCGAAGTTCCTCTTCGCACTTTTCGATTCCGAGAATATCCCGAGGGAACGTGTTTTCCGTGGAAATGGACTTTCGCACGCGCGACGTGACAACGGGCCTCTCGTCGATTCCACGGGCAAAGTCATAGAGAGAATCGCCAAAGCTTCCAAAATTTCTCGCCAGCTCAAACCGCGAAAGGGGAAGAATGTCCTTGCACAGGACAAGACCCTTTGCGCGAAGCTTCTTTTCGAAAGCCTTCCCGACCCCCGGAATTTTTTCGAGAGGAAGTTCCCGTACAAAGCCTTCCACGTCTTCCGGACCAATCGTAAACTGCCCGTTAGGCTTGTTCCAGTCGCTAGCGATCTTGGCGAGGAACTTGTTGGGCGCGATTCCCGCACTTGCCGTGATTCCGCCGCGTTCAAGGAAAATCGCGTCCCGGATTTCCTTCGCGATGAGAGACGCGGAACCGTTCTGCGTATCGCTTCCGGTCACGTCCAGAAAGGCTTCATCGAGACTCAGGCCTTCGACACGGCTCGTGTAGCGACGAAAGATCTTGAAGATTTCTTCGGATTCCGCCCTGTAGGACGGCATATCGACGGGAAGCAGTACAAGTTTCGGGCAAAGGCGAAAAGCCTGGAAGGCGGACATCGCCGAATGGAGTCCAAAGGCCCGAGCCGGGTAGTTGCACGTCGAGAGCACTCCGCGTTCCTCGACCGTTCCGCCGACAGCCATCGGAACGGTCTTCAGTTCAGGGTGCCTGCGCATTTCTATCGACGCGTAAAAGCAGTCCATATCGATATGGATAATCTTGCGCATCACGCCATCTCCGCTTCCGATCCGTATTTCGCCACTTTTTCACGGATGGAAAGTCCGCGCCTTTTCCCGAACAGCTGCTGGATATCTTCGGTCGGAGCCTTTAAAAAATCTTCGCGACTCCTATACCGGGAAAGAATCCTTATCCGCGTTTCGTCACCAATCCCCGGAATGTCGAGCCATGCGACGCGCAAGTCTTCCTTGCGCTTGCTACGCTGGTAAGTAATCGCAAAGCGATGTGCTTCGTCGCGGGCGTTCTGCAAGAGCTTCAGCGCGGAACTTGTCCGATGCAGCACGATCGACGGCCTGTCATCGGGAAAGACGATTTCTTCGAGGCGTTTGGCAAGTCCTATCAGCGGCACTTCCGCATGTCCCAGGCTTTTTAAAATTTCGAATGTCGCATCGACCTGCCCCTTTCCGCCGTCGCACACGAGGAGGTCCGGCAAGGGCTTTCCTTCGCGTTCGAGCCGAGTAATGCGACGCGAAAGTACCTCTTGCATGCTCGCAAAGTCATCTACCCCGGAAACGGTCTTGACGATGAACTTTCGATAGTTTCCCTTGTCCGGACGTCCGTTTTTAAAGGCGACAAGGCTCGCCACCGTATGCGTTCCCGCCAAATGGGAAATATCGACGCACTCGATGCGGAACGGGGTCCGCGAAAGACCGAGTTCCCGCTGCAAGTCGAACACGCTCTGTTCCACCTCGTCAAAATGCCTGACCTCGGATTGCGCCTCCACCAAAAGCATCTCCGCATTTGCCAGGGCGAGCTTCATGAACTGGACGCGTTCCCCGCGTTGCGGCACGCTGATTGTCACCTTGCGCGCAGTCCTCTCGGAAAGTTCCTGTTCGATTTGAACCCTGTCCTCGTCGGGTATCGGGTCGCTGACCGCAATTTCTCCCGGGATAGCTTCCCCGTTCTCGTACCATGTCGAGAGCATTTCGCAAAGGATTTCGGACTCGTCCTGTTCCTGGTCGCATTCCAGTTCGTAGTGCCTTCGCCCAAAGATAACGCCCCGGCGATATTCCAGGATGACCGCCGTCGCCAAGTTTCCGTTTCGCCGCACCGCGACAACGTCGAGCTTGAGCGACGTATCCGTCGTGTCGGCCTTCTGGTTCGTATTCGTCGCCTGCAGCGCCTCGATGGCATCCCGTTTTTTCGCCGCCGCTTCAAAATCCAGGCGAAGACTTGCCTCTTCCATTTCCCGTGTCCATTTGGCAAGCAGATCGTTCCTGCGACCTTCGAGGATTCGCGTCATCTCGCCGACACCTTCCGCATATTCCTCCTGCGAACAAAGTCCGGCGCACGGGGCAAGACACCGCCCAATGTGGTAGTTCAGACAGGGACGCTGTGGCTTCGAAAGCGGAAACGCGAGCTTGCATTCCCGCATTTTGAACAATCGCGCAGAAAGATCGACCAGAGTCCGAAACGCCTTGGAACTCGGAAACGGTCCAAAGCACTTGTAGCGGGAACTCGCATGGCGCAAAAGGAAAAGCCGCGGAAAGGGATCCCGCATGTCGATGGCGATATAGGGATAATGCTTGTCATCCTTCAATCGCACATTGTAGATCGGATGATGCTTGCGAATCAGGTTCGCTTCGAGAATGAACGCTTCCGCCTCCGTATCGGTCACGATCCATTCGATGTCCCGAATATGCGGAAGCATCAGCATCGCCGCCCGATGCCCCGGCTTGGGCTTTCCGTCGAAATAGCTGCGAACCCGCCGGGAAAGCGCCTTCGCCTTCCCCACGTAGATAACCTTGCCGTCGGCGTTCTTCATCAGGTAAACGCCCGGGCGCGTCGGAAGTTCCGAAAGTCTCTTTTGAATCGCCTCGGAAATCATCGCGAACCCGCGGTCGCTTACCGAACCTTTTCCGCGGAGACTTCTTCTTCGGATTCCCGAATGACGTGATCCTCGACCGAATCCTTTTTCTCGGATTCCCCAACGTGGAACGACTGCTTGAAATACAGGATGTTCGCGTTGATCGAGCTGTTCGCGCCGAGATTATAGCCGACGACCGGGTGGAACGTTTCGCCAAAGGCAAACGAGACTTCAAGTCCCAGCCGAAATCCGCCGCGACCGGAAAGGCTCACGTCCGGATTTACCTTTCCCTGATAGGCTCCGTCTTTCGCGTAGGCGTCCAGCTCTCCGCCGGCATCCATCGAAACCGTCTGGTAGCCGAGGGAGAGCAAAAGTTCAACAAGCTTCACTGGCCTGTATCCAAGAACGATTGCCGTGTAAGTCGTTCCGAAATCCAGATCCATCTGGCCTTTCCACTTGTCCGGAGCGTATCCGATATAGGCGGAATTGTATCCGAAGAAAAGGCTCACGTCAAAATCCTTGAACACCGGCGGAAGCCTGTCGATAAAATAATGTCCAAAGCTGTGCTGAAGCCCAAACGACAGCAGGTGATATCCCTTGAGTTCGGAAATCGACGGGAAATACATGCCGCGCAGAGCGAGCCGCGTATAGTAGAATCCAAATCCAAGCTGCAGATACGGCAACGTGAAAACGGAAAGCCCGTGCAGATTTTCGTTTCCGCCGATAACGCCGTAGTCCGCCTTCGAACCGAAAATGGTCGGAATTTTTTCCCCGTTCGAGCGATACGAGCGGTCGCCCGACTCCACGAAGGCAATCTGGAAAGGAAGTCCCGCTTCGAAGGAAAACCCGCGTTCAAGCGTCGCGCTCGAAATCCAGCTGCCGTTGAAAACCGTTCCCATGTAAGTCGCAATCGGCTTCACGTAGCCCGACCGACTCTGATTTCTCTGGAAAGCGATCATCGAATGGTAATCGCTCGCCCACTCCGCGGAAAACGCCAAGGAAACAGCGCTCAAGACAAAAAGACAAATCCATTTTTTCATAACGGGAAATTTAGAATTTTGAGAAAGCGGACACGGAACAAAGCCAACAGAAACGCGTAAAAGATTCTTTTAAGGGAACCTCTAAAAATTGCCTTGGTCAAGAAAATTTGAGTGAGACCAAGCGAATGCTAGAATGACGAACCCGCGCGAAGCGTCGCAACCAAATTTTTGAAAATTGAATTTTTAAAGGTTACCTTAAGCAAAAAAAGCTTAACATTCCGATTGTCATACAAATATTTTATTATCTTAGTAATTCACAAACATGGGGGCTCACGGATGAAAAGAGTACTAACCTTAATTTTACTACTCATCGCTTTCGCATTTTCCTCGGAGATTTGCAATGTAAACAATTCGACGCCTGGGATTCCCGAAAAATCCTGTACACAGACGGGATATGTCTGCCACCTGGCGTTTGATGTAAACAATGCGCAAAATGCCATATCTTTTTATTTGGGAACCGATTCGCTGTGCACTTCGATTCAGACGACTTCTTTAAGTACAGTTCGAGCTTCGGACAATGTCAAGACAAATCAGCTGCATCTTTTTCTGATTGAAAGCGAACAGTATCATACAGACGCTTTGGCGATGACCCTTTCCAGTGCCATAGCCCTATCCGCATCCAACAACCGGAACTTGATCCGGGTAATTTATCACAAAGTAAAACAGACCGAATACGGCGGAATTCTCCTGCAGGCCGTTTCCATCGTAGGGAACTGAGATGTGCCGTCCGATTCGACTTCGGCTTACACTGTTGGTCGCGCTTTTGCTTGCGTGGCCTTGCACGGCATCCCTGCCCGAAATTCAGCTTCTATCGGAGCGACATCGTACGGAATGGAACTGGGTCGAATACAGACTTTTCCTAGCAAATCAGACCGATCGTTCAATTCTCAACCCGGAAATTCGTTACTTCGCCAGAAACTCGTGGCGGGACTATTGCGAAGAGAGAAACGATTCCACCTGCAACCGAGTCCACTACGGGCTGACACCCGCGGATTCCGTCTTAACCGGCGCAATCGACTACGTGTCTTTTCCCTTTTCTGGCAAAATATCGACACTTTCCACAGACGATTTCACAGTTCTGAAGATCCGCCTATCCGGTCTCTTTCCGCCAAACGATACGCTTCAAGTCAACTTTCGGATTTATCGAAAGGACTGGGCAAAATGGTCCGATTCGAAAAATTATTCTCACCAGAAAAACTCAAACATCTTGGAGCCGAATCATTTTATGGCAGTTTACGATCTTTCGCATAACCTGCTGTGGGGAAGCGACCCTGTCTATGGAAACCAGAAAACGGACAAGATTCTATGGAGCGAACGCGGAAAAAACTTCGTCATCGAAAAATTTGTTTCAGGCGGTGAAGAGGCCCTATCTGGAAGATTCTGGCTGTTAAAGAATACGCCATTGACATCAAAGGAAAGGACGCTGCTGGAAAACGTGGGCATCCGAAAGCTTTCCGCTAGCGCTTACCAGGGAAAGAGCCTGATTCTTTGCCAAGCGATATCTCCTATTTCAAAAAAAACTCTGGATTCTCTTGTCTCGGGATTTTTCAACGCATTCGGTGTGGACAACTCTACCGAACTGACGTTGCGCCTTTCCGATCAGGAATTAGGCAGGGACACTCTGGAACTGGAAATAGGCTGCTGGGCCGATGTTTCCATGACGGAATGCAGCCAGATCGTGAAAACTTGCGGCGGCTCGAATGTGGAAATCGACAGGACCGTTGTTCTTTCCGATTTTCCGTTCGGTCGAGTTTCGTGCCTGACCGGTCACACGGATTTGAACAGCGTTTCGGTCGTACGTTACGGGGCACCGACAAACGACGTCGGTCGCAAAGCGACGCACATTGCGGAACTTCAAAATGATTCCATTTGGAAAAAAGCCTTGCAGGAACCGTTTCCGACTCTGAAGTGGCTAAACGATGCGGAATATACGGGAGAGGGAATTGTCGTCGGGGTCTATGATGCGGGCGTTGATTTTAGCCACCCCGATTTCAACGAAGATTCCGCAGGAGTCAAGATTAAAAGAATTCTTCGCCCGGACGAAAATTTTTCAGATAAAAAAAACAGTTTAGGAAATTCCAAGCATGGAACGCATGTAGCCGGAATCATTGGCGGAAATGGAGCCGCCTCCAAGTATCGATATCGCGGAATAGCCCCCAAGGTTCACTTTTTTTCACAATACAGTAATTCGTATGCTATTGTTGGTCATGTTTCAAATCATTCCCACACATATTCGGATGAAAAAGATCCATTTAATTATTATGGGGTAAAAAACCAAAGCCTCGATGCTTGGATATTCAAGGACTGGAAAGATACATCTTTTTCTGGAGACACCTTGTCCAAACTATATGTTGCCGCAGCGGGAAATAACGGAATAAGGTCTCAAGATACAAATCTGTATTTTAACTACAGCTATCAAAGAGGCTACCATTCCATCCTATTCAATTCAAAGAACGCTCTCGTTGTTGGCAATTACTCAAGCCTTACCGGAATCCGAAACGGCTATTCGTCGATGGGACCGACTTGGGACGGTCGAATCAAGCCAGATGTTATGGCGCCAGGCTCCACAGCGGAGTATTCTTTTGACTTCAAAAAGCCTTTCGTTGCTTATTTTGATCAGCTGAAGCTTTTTAGGGAAAATTCCGACAAGCCCTATTTCATTATCGATCTATCTTCGCTTCCGCCCCCATCAGAACAATTTGTTTCCTCGGTCGAAAAAGTCGCAGATTCGGAAGCTGATGGAGGATTCTCCCTCAAGTGGTCCGATTTCCGTCCGTCGGAAAGTTCAAGCTATGCGACATGGCGGTTATCAGAACTTGGCATCGATTCTTTACCGATAAGGAAAAATGATGTTTTTGAATTTCGAGTTAAATTTTTTGGCGAGAATTCGTCTCAGACATATTTAAATGGAAATCTCTATTTGTCATCCTCACCTGGAGAGTTCTATGAGTTCAATTCTTATCAATCGGTTGGCATCAGATGGAACTTGTCGGAAAAATACCAAACGCTTCGGTTCAAATGGTCGAAAGATTCAATAAACACGCGTTATTTACGGTTTGATTTTAGCTATGATCGTGGCATTATGTCCAGCGTTCCGTGCGATGCTTCGAATGGAGAATGTTACGCAGAAGATGCCGGGACATCAATGTCCGCTCCGTTTGTTTCTGGAATAGCGGCGCTGATGTATCAGCGCTACGCCCAAAAAACCGGCCAGCCATTGAATGAGAACTCGATGCGAAACTCCACGGCAAAGGCCATCCTTATCCATACCGCGGAAGACATGGCAGACACAATCGGTTTCGCCAGAGGTCCTGCTTCGGATATTTTTTCGGCTGAAAACGATGGAACTTTGCACCTTGTAAAGCATGGTAAAGGTCCCGATTTTGCCACAGGCTGGGGAAAGGTGAACGGGAAAGAGGCTCTAGCTGTTATTGATAGCTATAACCGGGAAACACAAAAGTTCGACCGTTTCCGCGAATTCGAACTGGAACACGGAAAGGAAATCCGCTGGAATTTCGATGTTCCTAGTGGTCTGTCGGCATTGCGCACGACCGTTGTTTGGGACGATGCCCCGGGGCCGAACGCCCTTGCTTCCATTGTAGATTCTCGAGTTTATCTAAATCCAAAATTGCAAAACGACCTGGATCTTTATTTGATTTCCCCATCCGGAAAGTATTACTTTCCTTGGAAATTGGAACCGTTGCCGACAAAGAACATCAATTTGGATGGCAGTCTGTCCGACGACCCGACAATCCGCTCGGGGCTGGAACAAATCCGGGAATCGGATATTCGGGACGCCGAGCGGTATTGCGGAAAAAATGATGAGTTGCGGTACGAATGCTTTGACCACCTGAACAACGTGGAGGTGGTCGATGTCGAAAATCCCGAGAGCGGAACATGGCAGACCGTCGTTCGGGGAACATCGATACAGGAAGGGAACAATTCCGACGGGAACGCCCAGGTTGCATCGATCGTGAACGACTTCGCGCTATATGAATCATCTTGCCAAATCGTGCATCCCTACGCTCCGCAAAGCCGTCTGGAATGTGAATACGCCCTTGGAAGCAATCTGGAAAATTTTGTGACCTTTGGCGAGAAAACTTTTGTCGGTTCGGGAGACTCGATAGCCCTGTATAATGCAGATAATGAACTTTTGGGAATCTATACGGGAAGCGCGCTTGCCGGAAAGCGGATTCGCGTAAAATCCTCAAAAATCAAGATAATCCTTGACAGCGACAATGATGGCGTTCAGGGATACGGCTTTGAAATATCAAGGATCGAACGTATCCCGAGTCCCTTCCTTCCGCTACTTTTCCAGTCAACCCAAAAGAAAAATAAGAGGTGAGAAA
>CAVGIM010000012.1:0-57712 GCA_963629575.1 Candidatus Methanomethylophilaceae archaeon | reverse complement strand
AGGAACGTTTTTTCGGAACACCAAGGTAGAGGCGACATGCTAAAAGACGGTCTTTACGAGCAGCTGATAAACAATTCGCTTCAAGAGGAAATTTCCGCCTGCGATTCCGAAAAATTCGACATCCGGATATCGAATTTCGACGGAGAAAATTCTCCCGAAATCCTGTCGAGATATGTCGCAAGCATTCTAAAGGGCCGTCTGAAAACAATCGGGGAAGACAACAGGGAAGGCGTTCTCCAAAGGCAGCTGGAAGCGACAAACCGGATTCTCTCCGCCATCCAGGCAAGGACCGGAGACCTCTTGCCCTTGGAAAACAGGCAGCTTGACTCCGTCTTCCACCGAGAAAACAGCGTTCTATCCATCAATCCCAAAGCGTCCATTGTCCGACCGGAGACCTCCCTCGTCGAGAGTTCCCTGTTCACCGGCGCCGAAAAAGAACCGCAGATGTTTTCGGAGCTGAAAAAGGAAATTCTCTCCTGCAACCGAATCCGCATGCTGGTCTCCTTCATCAAGTGGAGCGGCATCCGCCTGCTTCTCGACGAACTTCGCGCCTTTACGCAAAACGGCGGCGAACTTTCCATCGCGACCACGTCCTACATGGGAGCGACCGATTTCAAAGCCATCGAGGAACTGTCCAGGCTGCCCAACACGACCGTCAAGATCAGCTACGACACGACCCGCACGCGCTTGCACGCCAAGGCCTACCTCTTTGAACGCGACACCGGTTTCACGACAGCCTACATCGGCTCTTCCAACATTTCCAACGCGGCGCTTTCCAGCGGGCTGGAATGGAACCTGAAAATCACGCAAAAAGCCTTGCCGAACATTTTCCGGAAAATCCTCGCCAACTTCGACTCCTACTGGAATTCGAGGGAGTTCGAACTCTACAGGGAAAGCGACCGCAACCGGCTGAAAGCGGCGCTCTCTTCCGAGAAGGAATCCTCTCCAGGTTTCCGCTATTCGTTCGACATTCGCCCATTCCCCTACCAAGAGGAAATTCTCGACAACCTCCAGACAGAAAGAAAAGTCCACGGACGGTTCAGGAATCTGGTCGTCGCGGCGACAGGAACCGGAAAGACGGTCATTTCCGCGCTGGATTACCGGAACTTTCAAAAGGAGAATCCACAAAGCCCGGCGCGCCTTCTCTTCGTCGCGCACCGCGAAGAAATTCTCGAGCAGAGCCTTTGCGCGTTTCGAGCGGTCCTGAAGGACCCGAACTTTGGCGAGCTCCTGGTGGGAAGTCACGAAGCGAACGACTTGAAGCATCTGTTCGTTTCCATCCAGACATTCCATTCGAAGGACTTTGCGGAAAAGATTTCTTCCGATTTTTACGACTACATCGTCATCGACGAATTTCACCATGCGGCAGCCCCGACATACCAGAAGCTGTTGGCGCGCTGCAAGCCCAAAATCCTGCTCGGACTGACCGCCACGCCGGAACGCATGGACGGAAAGAACATCCTCGACTATTTCGACGGAAAAATCGCCGCGGAAATTCGGCTGCCCGAAGCGATCGACCGCAAGCTGCTCTGCCCGTTCCAGTATTTTGGCGTCACGGATTCCATCGACCTGGACTCGCTAAAATGGACGCGCGGCGGTTACGACAGAAATGAACTTTCCAACGTCTATACGCTCGATTCGCTCGCAGCAAAAAGGCGGGCAAGCCTTGTCGCGGAATCCGTCATCCGATATGTTTCCGACATCGGAGAAGTAAAGGGTCTGGGATTTTGCGTTTCGGTGAGGCACGCGGAATTTATGCGCGACGAATTCAACGCGATGGGAATTCCTTCCATGGCGCTATCCGGAAAGAGCGACGATGACGAACGTTCTTCCGCCAAAAGCAAGCTCGTTTCGGGAGAAGTACGCTTCATCTTTGTCGTCGATATTTACAACGAAGGCGTCGATATTCCCGAAATCAACACCGTCCTGTTTCTAAGGCCTACAGAATCCCTGACCGTGTTCCTGCAACAGCTCGGACGCGGCCTTCGGCTTTCCGCAGGCAAGGACTGCCTAACCGTCCTGGACTTTATCGGGCAGGCAAACAAAAAGTACAACTTCGAGGAAAAGTTCCAGGCTCTGCTCTCCCAACGGCACAGAAGCATTCCGCACGAAATCGAAAAAGGATTCGTCTCCGCGCCCAAGGGCTGCTACATTCAGCTAGAAAAAAAGGCGACCGAATACATTCTGGAAAACATCCGGTCGGCATTCGGCAATCAGAACGCCTTTGTCCAAAAGATAAGGACATTCGAAGAAGATTCCGGACAGTCGCTTTCGCTTTCCAGTTTCCTGAACTACTATCGCCTAGACCCTCTGCGCCTTTACAGGAAGAACTCCTTTTCTCGCCTGTGCGCTTCTGCAGGCGTCACCCCGGACTTCGACGAACCCGACGAAAAGACTTTCAACTCGGCCTTCAAGCGGTTCGCGCAGATAGACTCGCGACGATTCATCCGGTTCATCCTGGACATTCTCGAGCACGGAATTTCGGAAAACCTTACGGAAGAGGAGCGCCGCATGGCCCAGATGTTCCGATACACCTTTTGGGGAGAAACGAACCGTTTCGAAACCGCCGAAGCGAGCATCGCCGCGATTCTCCGGAACAAGGTCCTGTGCCGGGAACTTTCCGAACTCTTGAAATTCAACTACGAAAGGATCGACTTCATCGACGCCCCCATCGGTCTAGACTTTGCCTGTCCGCTGGACTTGCATTGTTCCTACTCCCGGGACCAGATTCTCGTCGCCTGCGACTTTCTAAAAACCAGTTCCATGCGGGAGGGAGTCAAGTATCTCGCCGATAAAAATCTCGACCTGCTCTTTGTCACCCTGGACAAATCCGAAAAGGACTATTCCGAAACGACGCTTTACAACGATTATTCGATTAGCGAGAACCTGTTCCACTGGCAAAGCCAAAGCACAACGACCGAAACATCCGAAACGGGAAAACGCTACATCGACGGGCATCGCTTCGGAAACCAGATCGTTCTCTTTGTACGCGAAAGCAAAAAGGACGCGGAAACCGGAATGGCTCCGCCCTATACGTGTCTCGGCAAGGTGGAATGCGTCGCCCACGAAGGTTCGAGCCCCATCGACATCACGTGGAAACTCGAACACCCCATCCCGGCGAGGTTCCTGAGAACGACAAACAAGATGATGGTCGGATAGAAAGTCTAGAACCAGCGCCACGTAATGCCGAGCGTCACGGCATCGCGGTATTGCGTATCCTCGTCAACGTCCTTGTCGTAAGCGAGATCGAGGCCCACGCTCAGAACGATCAGCGGAGCGATCGTCACGTCGAGCTTGTTCTCCCACTTGCCATCAATTTCGTCAACGCCCTTGAAGTTTACAAATGCCCAGAGACGGGTCTTGAACGAGGCGAGCGAGGAAAATCCGACCTTGTATTCGGTCACGCTTTCGAGACCCGGCTCGTCCTTGAACTTTTCGAACTTTTTCGTGTCCTTGTCGTCTGCCCAGCCGTATCCGTCCGAAAAAGTCATGCGGTTCGCAAAGGCGATTCCCTGGCGGAAATTGTCGTTCGGCGCGTAGGCGATACCGGCCATCTGGGTAAAGTATCCCGGGTCCATAAAGCACGAAACCGGCGTTCTCGTGGAATCGGTGTATGTGTAGCTCTTGGAAAACTGCGATTCGAAGCGCAGCCCGACATAGGGTTCAAACGGCTTGAAGTCGTTTTCCATCACGGTCGTTTCGATAAAGATCTTGTCGCTCGACTTGCGCGTGCCTGCGCCCTTGCGGTAAGTCTGTCCCCATTCGAGGTTCACGACGTTTCGCCAATCGACATGCGAAAAATGCCCGATGACGTCGGCATCGTACTTGAGAATCCAGACGTTCGTATTGACTCCGTCCGAACCGTTGTTCCAGTTGCTGTAATGCTGGCGCGTGTACTGGAGAGACGCGAGGACGTCGGCGTTCCA
Source organism: Candidatus Methanomethylophilaceae archaeon (assembly GCA_963629575.1). GTDB lineage: Bacteria > Fibrobacterota > Fibrobacteria > Fibrobacterales > Fibrobacteraceae > Hallerella. The sequence goes on along the minus strand of CAVGIM010000012.1, from coordinate 53,786 downwards.
GTTCGAAGGAAGCGCATCCGAGAACATGCCGTCCTTGGCAAAGGATGCCGCGGAAAGGAGGGAAAAGGCAAGAGCGAAAATGGATATCTGTTTCATAAGCGGAAAGTTAGTTTACTCGGGAAAAATCGTAAAGCCCAAATTTTCGATACTGTGACGAAATGCAAACTGCGATGGCAAAAGTCGCACGCGGTAGGCGACAGGTTCGCGCCTTTCGGGATATTCGCTGCGAAACTTTTCGAAATCGGAAGGATTTTCCTTCAATTTTCGGGAATCCGATTCGATATCGTAGGTTTCGAGGATGATTTCGCGGAAAATTTCTTCAAAATCCCTGGACGGAGAAAGGCTGACAGAAAAATTCGAAGGGAGTTCCACCCGAAAGTCCGCGAGAGGTTCCAGGTCAAAAAAGCGGGCAAGGGCTTGCACGACTTGCGTCGTCGCGTTCGCCTTTCCGTCCCGGCTGTAGCCCGCGATATGCGGCGTCCCGAAATCCACCAATCGCAAGAGTTCCGTGTCGATGCGCGACTCGTTTTCCCAAACATCGAGGACGGCAGCTTTCAAACGCTTTTCTTTCAGAGTGGCCTTCAAGGCGTTTCCGCTTGCGACCTCCCCCCGCGAAGCGTTCAAAAACCAGGCACCCGGACGCATCTTCGCCAAAAAGGATTCGTCCGCCAGATGATACGTCGGGTATTTTCCCACTCTTTCGAGCGGCACGTGGAGCGTCACGATATCGGCATTCGAAAGGAGTTCTTCCTCGGAAACAAAGCCTTCCGCGCCTTCTCTTTCTGCCCGCGGAGGATCGCACAGAAGGACTTTCATGCCCAGAGCGTTCGCCACCCGCAGGACTTCCCTGCCGACATGCCCCACGCCGACGATTCCGAGCGTCTTTTCGGAAAGCGGCTCCGCAAAATTTCGGGAAAGCTTCAAGAGCGCCGAAGCGACATATTGCGCAACGCTCGCCGCATTGCAGCCCGGAGCGCTGGCAAAGAAAACTTCTCTTGAATCGAGATACGCCTTGTCCACGTGATCCGTCCCGATGGTCGCCGTCGCGACGAACTTTACCCGGGAACCTTCGAGGAGGCTGGAATCCACACGGGTCCGCGTCCGAACAAGCAGCGCATCGGCATTTCGCACGTCATCCGGACGGATTTCCGCGCCGGGCTTGTAGCGGACCTCGGCATAAGGCTCCAGAACGCCCTTCAGATAAGGAATGGCAGCGTCCGCGACGACAAGCATCAGCGCTTCTTTTTCTTCTTTTTGGGAGGCGTGTAGTTCGAACCGACCGGTGCGCCGCCGTTCTGCTTTTTCGCGAACGAGCCGATTTTCTTGAACATCGCCTTCATGTCCTCGAACTGGCGGAGAACCTGGTTTACGCGGGGGACGTCCGTTCCCGAACCCTTGGCGATTCGGGCCTTGCGGCAGCCGTTGATGATATCGGGATGCTTGCGTTCCTTGACCGTCATCGAACTCAGGACCGCTTCGACATAGACCATTTCCTTTTCGTTTATCTTGTCGAGCGGGAGCTTGTTCAGTCCCGGGATGAGCCCCAGAATGTCCTTGATGCGACCGAGCTTCTTAATCGTGCGGAGCTGCCGCAGAAAATCGTCCAGATCGAACGTGTTGTTCAGGATTTTTTTCTTCAGATCCTTCGCGTCGCGTTCGTCGATAACCGACTGCGCCTTTTCGACAAGGCTTACCACGTCGCCCATGCCGAGGATTCGGCTAGCCATGCGGTCCGGGTGGAAAAGGTCTATCTCGTTCGGCTTTTCGCCCACGCCGATAAAGCAAATCGGAACGCCCGTAATCTTTTTTATCGAAAGCGCCGCGCCGCCGCGAGCGTCACCGTCCATCTTCGAAAGACAGACGCCCGTAAAGTTCAGCCGGTTGAAGAACGTTTCCGCGACGTTCACCGCTTCCTGGCCAATCATCGCGTCCGCGACAAAGAGGATTTCTTCGGGCTTCACCGCATCGCGCGCCTGTTCGAGTTCCTGCATCAGCTTTTCGTCTATCTGCAAGCGACCCGCGGTATCGTAGATGACGACGTCGAAACCGTTCTTTTCCGCGTATTCGCGCCCATGCCGAATGATTTCGACCGGGTTTCCCTCGCCCTCGTCATACACCGGAATCCCGATGGACTTTCCGAGAACCTGCAACTGCCTGATAGCCGCCGGGCGATAGACGTCCGCCGCGACAAGGAGCGGTTTCTTCTTGCGCTTGCTCCGCAGGTAGAGGGAAATCTTCGCGGCAAAGGTCGTCTTGCCGGATCCCTGGAGACCGACCATCATGATGCCGACAGGAGGCTTTCCCGAAAGAGCGAGTTCCTTCGTTTCGCCGCCCATCACCTCGACCAGCTCGTCGTGAATAATCTTGACAATCTGCTGACCGGGCGTCACCGACGTGAGAACTTCCTTTCCCATCGCCTTTTCCTTCACCGCCTTCACAAAGTCGCGCGTGACGTTAAAGCTCACGTCCGCTTCGAGAAAGGCCCGGCGAACTTCGCGGAGCGAATCCGCTACGTTTTCCTCGGTCAAGGTTCCTTGTCCACGCAAATTCTTAAGCGTCGACTCCAGAGATTCTGTCAATTGCGAAAACATCATAATGCGAAAATATAGAAATCGGCAAGGTCAAGAATTGGACAGGCCTTTCATCTCCCGTTCCATCTTCAGCCGCACGATCATTTCGTTGTAAAGATCCTTGAGACAGTCCTCTATCGTTATCAGGGGCTTCCAGCCCAAGGCGGCGATTTTCGCCGGATCGCCGACTAAAAGAGGAATGTCGAGCGTGCGTTCCTTCGACGGATCGAAACAGAAATCGACATCGGCGCCCGCGATATCGACCAGGTATTCGGTCAATTCCCGAAACGTATAGGACTTTCCCGAACAGATGTTATAGACTTCGCCGGGATTCCCGGCCTGCAGAACCTGGATAAGCCCCCGCGCCACGTCGCGCACGTCGAGAACATCCCGGCTCACGTCCAGGCTCCCGGAATAGATGATGGGTTCCGCCCCGTACTTCTTGATCTTCACCAGCTGGCTTGCTATCGACGGAATCGCGAAGCGACGGCTGTGATGCGGACCGGTAAAATGGAACGGTCGAATCGTCACGATGTGCATTCCGTAAGCGTTCGCGAACTGGTTGCCCAGAAGTTCCATGCACGCCTTGGAAGTCGCGTACGATGTCAGCGGGTTTGGCGAGTCTGATTCCTTGTGGAGCGTGGTGAGGAGCGTTCCGCTTGCGCGTCCGTAGATTTCGCTAGAGCTTAGCAGGAGAATTTTCGCTTCGGGAACTATCTGGCGGGCCGCTTCGAGAAGGTTCTGCGTCCCGAGAAGGTTCGTGCTGAGCGTCTCGTAAGGCTTCTTGTACGAAAGTCCCACGCTCGACTGGCTCGCCAGATGAAAGATGGCCCGGGGTGCGGTATCCTTCACCACGGAGAGAACGTCCTTGAAATCCAGAAGGTTCCCCGTACGATAGACCACGTCGGAAATCTTCTGCCACGGCTGTGGCTGCTCGTCGCTAAAGCTGAAAAGGCTTTCGCCGTTTCGCGTCACGCTGGCAAGAATGTGAAATCCGAGAGCGCCCGTTCCGCCCGTCACTAGAATACTCATGCGCAAACCTCCGGCAAGACAACTTTCCAGGCTTCCTTGACCAAGGCTTCTTCGACATTCGCGACTTTCTTCACTTCGCCGATTCGCGTCGGGAGAATATAGACGCGCCTGTCCTTTTCCACCTTCTTGTCAACGCCCATCGCGTCCCAGGCGGCATCGGCGGTAACGCCCTCGACGGTCCTTGGAAATCCGTAGGCGTCGAGAAGCGCCGTCTGGCGCGTTTCCGTTTCCTGCGAAATCATCCCGAGCCGCTTGGCGAGGCGCGCAGCGACCCGCATTCCGAGGCTCACCCCGATACCGTGCGAAAATTCGTAGCGGTGCAGTTTTTCTATCGCGTGCCCAAAGGTGTGCCCATAGTTCAGAATCGCCCGGAGCCCTTGCTCCTTTTCGTCGATGCCGACGACTTCCGCCTTGATTTCGCAGCTGCGTCGAACGATATGCGCCAAAGATTCCGTCTCGCGAGAGAGGATCTTTTGCACGTTCTGTTCCAGATACGCAAAGAACGTTTCATCGTAAATCACGCCATACTTGACGACCTCGGCAAGTCCCGAAAGATATTCCGAATCGGGAAGCGTCGAAAGCGTATCGAGATCGCAAACGACCGCCTTCGGCTGGTAAAACGCGCCGATCATGTTCTTCCCTTCCGGATGGTTTACCGCCACCTTTCCGCCGACCGAGCTGTCAACCATCGAAAGGAGCGTCGTCGGGATCTGCACAAAGTCGATGCCGCGCTGGTACGTCGCCGCGGCAAATCCCGCCATGTCGCCGACAACCCCTCCCGAAAGCTGGAGAAGGCACGACTTGCGGCTAAAGCGTCTCCGCAGCATGAACGTGAAAAGCTGGTTCAGGCTGTTCAGGTTCTTGTAGATTTCTCCCGCGTGGAACTTGAATGCGGGGCAGTTTCCCGCCTCGTGCCGAAGCATTCCCAGGTTGCGGGACTGCGCCTTCGCAATCGTCGTATCCGTGCAGACGAGGAACGAATCGCCCGGAGCGAGCCGAAGCCCGGAAAGGAGCGCAGAAAACTTCGGGATTAGCTTGTGCCCAATGAAAATCGGGTAGTGCGAACCGCCGGAAGGTTCCACATAGACCATTCGCGACTTCCAGAATTGGAGCCCGCGCAACACCGCCGAAACGACCCGCTCTTCGGATTCGTTCGTACTTTCCACGCTGAAATCGGCAAGCGCATAGCGAGATTCCCTTTCGGCAAGCATCGCCTTGACTTTTTCGAGACGTTCCTCCGAGGAAAGCCCCGCCATCAGAGGACGCGTATCCTTGCGACCGATCCGCTCCGAGAGAACTTCCGGAGTCGCCCAAAGCCGGACGATAAGACCCGTTTTCCGGATAAGCGAAACGACCGCGCCTTGCGTCAAGGTTCCCCCGCCGAGAGCGACCACCTTCGGCGAAGGATCCGCCGCGATTTCCTCTATCAGGGAAAGTTCCTTCTTTCGAAACGCCGCTTCGCCTTCCTGTTCGAAAATTTCCGAAACGCTCTTGCCCTCTCGCTCCACGATCGCCGCATCGGTATCGATGAACGTCGCATGAAAGCGTTCCGCGACCGCATGCCCGATGCGACTCTTGCCGCTCGCCATGAAGCCCGTAAAATAGACGGTCTGGTTCAAGGTGTCCATCATGTTTCCTCCGCAAGGCCGATAGCCGCTTTCATCGTAGAGACGTCCGCCGGTCTCCCGGGAAACCAGTATTCGAAACTTTTCGCCCCCTGGTACACAAGCATCGCGGCACCGCCCACCGTCTTGCAGCCGACGGATTTCGCTTCGCGAAGAAGCCTCGTTTCCAAAGGCGCATAGACGATGTCGCACACGGCGAACCTTTTCGAAAGCATCTCCTTCGGGAGGGGCGTTTCAGTTTCGTTCGGGGTCATCCCGACGCTCGTCGCGTTCAGGACCAGGTCCAGCGAATCCCGGATTCTTTCGAATTCACCGAAGAGAACATGCCCGACAGCGGGTCTTTGCGGAAACGCCCGGGATAGCGCATCGGCGAGTTCCGCACCGCGCGCCGCATTCCGCGAAACGATAGCGAGACTTTCCACGCCCTCCGAAAGCATCGCGTAGGCGATCGAACGGGCCGCTCCGCCGTTTCCGAGAATCGCGACACGGGAGCCTTTCACCGGGACTCCGTTTTCCGCAAGGTCGAGAAGCGCGCCGTAAGGGTCCGTCGTCGTCCCGAGCAGGCGACCGCCGACTTGTCCGTCTTCCCAGTAGAGCGTGTTTACGCTGCCTGTGAAGCGGGAAATTTCCGAAAGCCCGTCGAGAAATTCTCCGACCTTTTCCTTGAAGGGAATCGTGACATTCGCACCGAGAAACCTCATCGCGCGAAAGCCTAGAATGGCCTTCCCCAAATCGGAAGGCTCGGGGGAAAGCGGCACATACGCCGCATCGATGCCCAGTTTTTCGAAAACCGCGTTGTGCATACAAGGAGACTTGCTGTGGCCGACAGGATTTCCGAAAATGGCAACCAGTTGGGTTCGTCCGTCAATATTTTTCACAACCATAAATATAGTTGAGATTTGGGAAAGATGGCGAGAAAAGCGGGCTTTTATTCCCCAAAATTCCGCATCGGCATTACACCGCCCAGACAGAAGTCAGGAAAGGCGCATCGCCTCCAAGAGTTCCAAGAAGTAGTAGAGCTTATTCCGTCTGCGGTCACTTCCGAAAAGGACCTGCTTTTTCTCCAAAACTTCCAGATAGCGTTTCGCCTGCCCTACGGTCACGTGCAAACGTTCGGACAGAGCCTTGGATGTTAAAATCGGCTGTTTGAAAAGAGTTTCCATAATAGCATCGAACTTCGGGCTATTCACGGAATCGCTTACGATCGCACGTGTCTTTGCGTACAAATTATCCAACACATCGATATAGTTAATCTGCCGTCTTGCCTGGACCGCAATTTTACGGAGAAAAAAAATTATCCATTCATTGTAATCGGATTTTCGCGAACTGTCCAATTTTCCATAATAGACAATCCGATCCTGGCTTATCGCCTCGCTCAAGTAAAAATAGGGACGATGGACAATACCGGATTTATACAAATACAAACTGACCAAGGCTCTGCCAACTCGTCCGTTTCCATCTTCAAAGGGGTGAATCGATTCAAATTGGGCGTGGGCGATAGCAGCCTTTACCAGCGAATTTATGCCATCATTTCTGTCATTCAGAAAATGGATAAGTTCGTCCATATATTTTTTCGTTTCGTTATGCGAAGGCGGTTCAAAAACGACCTTGCCAAAAGAGTTGACAATGCGATTGTCACACGCCTTGTATCGACCGTTCAAAGCATTATTGTTTGCTACATTAAGATCTTTCAGAAGCAATTCATGAAATCTCTGGATAAAGTCGTGCGAAAAAGAATCCGTCCTTAAGAATTCCTCGCCAAATCTCAAAGCGGAAAGATGGTTCGCATATTCCGCATAAATCTTATCGTCTGAAATTTTTGCCGTCAAATTATTTTCAAAGACATCGGAAACCGTCGTCTGTGTTCCTTCGATGTACATCGAAGCGATAGCTTCCTTACTGTGAAACATCGGCAGAAGGACTTCGTTAAACTTGTAAAAACGAACTTTCGCGTCCAATGTTCCTAGGAGCATGGAAGCGTCCATCAATTCATCGATGAACAAGTTCGCATCGTAATCGCTCAATTTGTCTTTTAAAAAAGGAAGCATGGAATTTCTCTGTTTAACAGTTTTTTACGAGGCAGCCTCTCCAGGTATCGGATGTGGAACGAACAATCAGAACATCGTCAATCGTACCGAACCGGTTAATCCAAAATTTAATTTCTATATCGCCCGAAAAATAAGAGGAATCATTTTTAGTTTTTCTCATTTTCCGAATATGTTCCACATAGAAATGATCCAACCTGCTCCCTGCAAAATTCAGCAAGCAGTCTTTCCATATATCAATATCCGACAATGACTCCCCCGATTCCGCATAAACACTGTCAATGATTGCATGAAAAGGCGCATGTATCATGCGATATTCGCCATTCTTGCCTTGCGGGCAAGCAAGATACCTGTCCTTTGTAAAAACAGGGCATTTCTCGTTTGTTATATCCGCAAAAACGCAAGAAACCGTAAAAAAGCACAGAAGCAGCAAGACTTGTTTCATTTAAGCTAAACCTACATCACCGCATCGGGATCCATCGGACTGCATCCCCCGGGAATAAAAAGCGGAGAAAAATGAATCAATCTTTCGTCAACGATTTCGATAGTTTTGCCCGAAAACCCCGACCTTTCAAATCGAAGTTTTGCGACCAGAAAACAAGAATATGGCATTTGTGAAAATCCCAGGCTGGAAATATAATCCAGAACGGCATCATCAAACGGACGATTCTCTGTTGTCGATTTCTTGACAAGGATCCGTCCGACACGTCCCATCGTGTCAATCGGAATTTTCAGGTCCAGAATTCCCGTAAAGTAAGACGAATCCGAATCCGACTTTCGCATTTTACGAATATGTTCCGCATAGATATCGCCCAAAGTGGTACGCATACTCAATTCATAGCTGAACGCTCCCAAAAGGATGTCGGCCCAACATATCGGCATTTCCACGCTGTCCGTTTCAATGTCAAAACTTTCGAGTTCAGCGTAAAAAGAAGGCCTGACCATTTTAAATTCGCCCACGGCGCATTCTTCACATGGAAACCTCCGAGGCTTTGTAGATACCGGATATTTTTCAGCGTTTTCGACATAAGAGACAAATCTCGCCTTGGGTAGTTCCTTATCGCTTTCCGCAGTACGGGATTCCTTGCAACCGCACAGGACGAGCGCGAAAAGAAAAAGGGGAAGTATCTTAATCATTAGGTTCACCTGAATCTAGGTTGTCAATGTGAAAGAAATAATCCGAAATTGCCGAATCCAAACCGGGGAAGACATCAAATTTCCTTTTTATCCCAATTTGATTCGCGGCATTCACCCAAGCAGAATCGTTTGCATCCAATTCCTGGTTTAGATTTTTCAACCGATGGTTAAACGCATCAAATGCGCTATCACTTAGCGACGGAAGAAAAACATCTCGTCTCCGTCTATGATTTTTCAATGCCATTTGTCCAACGGTCGTAATCGCCTGATGCGATAATTCATGCAACATCGCCTCATAAATATATGGCGAGCCCCAATTTTCACTTAAATAAGTCGTGGATTGCGGTTTCATAAAAGATATACAAGGATCGTCATCCTCCGGTCGCATCCGGTCTTGCGTGTTGCACGCAAACAACTTCTTGTTTTTATCAGGACCGACAATTTTTCGACACCTTTGATTTACGGTTTCAAACGGCAGAACGGAAAGTGCGCTGTTTTCCGAAGTAAATCGCATTTCAGGCTCATTGAAACGCTTGATCATGGGCTGCAGTTTTTCCGAAATTTCATCCAAAGCCCATTTCCACTCCCATTTCAATCCATATGTATTTACACTTTCCGGATCAAAGCGAAAATAGGGAGTTTCATCATTTTCATCTAGAGATGCCATACCGCATTACCTCTATGTTGGCATTTTAACGGGAATTGTCAAAATGCGGATCCACTTTTTCACCGATAAAGCTATTTTAGAGGTTGCCCAACTTCACGGGTAGCAATATCCGGTGAACCTTGACCGGAGGTCTGCGCAAACAGCATCTCCGGTCTTTTTTATCGCCCTAACGCAAAATTTCCTCGCATTAGCGCATCCTATTTCAAAATATAGGATTTTTAATCGGAAATTTTCAACTTATGCGTGCATTTTTTGCAAAAAGGCGCAGATACGATTTATTTTCAAGATTCCATATAAAACATTCAAAGAAAATAGTACACAGGCAATTTGCTTGCAAATTTAATATCAAGCCTCGCGCTCAAGCGTCCAAGATGATAGGCGGCATCCGTCAACTCGTTGACAAAGTCGGCTACATTGGACCTCAATCGCCCAAAAAGTTTAAAGAACGCGAATCAAAAATGAATTCTGCTGATTTCCACGAAATTTCCAGAATACCCTGTTTTTCGCAAACTAATAGGAAAACTCGCTATCGTTTTATCCGCGGCTTCTGGAAACTTCCAAGACGCGACAAAATCCGTCAAAGCCTTATCGAAAAGCGGATTATGAGTACTTGACGATACAGAGACAACTTTTTCCACATTTCCGTTTCTTTCGATTTTCAGGCGAAGCAAGACTTCTCCCCAAAAATAACTTTCCCCACTATCCCGGGCTTGGCGCAAAAAATTCTGATACATCAAGCGAATTTCTTCAAAATTTTTAAATTCAACCCGTACAATGTCTCCACGCGACAGCGCAGAACCGGGTTCCACCTTGATTTTTTTAGCACTGGCGGGCAAAACCTTGAATGGCGCGCGAAGCACCAATAGGGTTCCCTCTCTGCAATCATCGCACGGAAGGATTGAATCGCCAACAAACAAGGTTTCCTGTCCTATCGGAATACGATCTTGGATGTTTTCAATTTTTCTACCGACTTTGCCATCAGAAAGCTTTTCATCCCTGCAAGCCACAAGACTTAACAGAAAAGCAAAAAAAACCAAATTCAACACATTTGTCTTTGAGGCCATCAAGCTAAAAGCCCTCCTTGATTAGATAGTAATAGGACGAAATCATAGTGTTCAACTCACTCCAAACATCCGACTTTTTTTCCATTTCAATTTTCTTCGTCCAGGGGTTCTCCCAAGCCCTATCCAAGACATCCAATTCTCTATCCATTTTTTCAAGCCGCCTTTCAAATGCCGCATATCCAGAATCGCTCAAAGACGGCAACTTCAAATATTTTCTCGCTTGATGGTCTTTTGAAAATAATTGACGAAGAGTCGTTATTGCTTGATGAGACAATTCATGTTGCTGAGCACCAAGAACCGATCCCAACGTCCAATCCTTTGCAAGATAGGTTGTCGAAAGCGGCTTTAAATAAGGCGAAAGCGTATTACCGTGCCACGACTCTTGACTAGTGCAGCCAAAATACTCGCGGGAAAACTTTTCAGTAACCAAATCTTGACAATTATCGTCTATCGTTTTTCTAGAATCTACAACGAGTTCACTATTCTCAGAAGAGAAACGAACATCATTTTCACCAAGTCTATTTGCCAAAAAATGGAACTCCAACTCCGCTTGCGCAAGCGCCCAGTCCCAATTCCGATAAAAAAACTCGGACCTATCCACCACATATTTTTCAAGCGGGTCTTCAAAACCGAAGGCATCGTAGCGATACTCTCCGTATTGGCTGCCGAAATCGTTCTCATTTTCTTTCACAAAAGGCATTTTCTTACCTCTATGTTGGCATTTTAACGGGAATTGTCAAAATGCGAATCCACTTTTCCACCAATAAAGCTATCTTAGAGGTTACCCAATTTCACGGGTAGCAATATCTGGTGAACCTTGACCGGAGGTCTGCGCGAACAGCTCCTCCGGTCTTTTTTTTATCGCCCTCCTAATGCAAAATTCCCTCGCATTAGCGCATCCTATTTCAAAATATAGGATTTTTAATCGGAAATTTTTCAACTTATGCGTGCATTTTTTACAAAAAGACGCAGATACGATTTATTTTCAAGATTCCATATAAAGGCATTCAAAGAAAATAGCACACAGGCAATTTGCTTGCAAATTTAATACACTCTCCAAAAAAATATGAATTTTTGTAAAAAGATGGGTCGAGGCTTGCTCAATACGCGGAACCGCCTTTTATGCGACCAAATTCTTTGATTTCCGCATCCGTTCCCGAAGCGCCCGTTCGAATGAAATGCACACAGACAGAGAGAACGGGAGGCTCGTCCTTTCCTACAGGGAACGACCATTTTCGCACACATTCCAAAACGGCTTCGTCGAATTCGCGATATTCCGTCGTCGTCTTTTCCACAAAGACTTCCCTGACACGTCCCCCTTTCAGCCAAATATTCAATTTCAGAGTTCCTGTAAAATAAGACGAATCCGAATCGGAGTCTCGCATTTTTCGGATATACTCGACATAGAGATCGCTCAATTGGCTTTTCATAATATTGCCAGAGACACTAAACGCATAAAAAAATTCCAGGTCACCCTGCTCCGGAGAAATGACGCCGACAAGCTTCGTGCTGTCAAATCGCACAGAAAAAGGCGCTTTGACTTCCTTGTATTCGTTTTTAGCGCACTCCGGACACAGAACCGTTTTATCTACCGTAAACACCGGATATTTTTCATTGGCGGAATCTTCGGAGAAAAGCGAAAAGGACCAGGACAAAGACAAGAAAAAGAAAAGAATCAGAAAACAAGGCATTGAAAATTTTTAGCCTCCATTCAAGCAATCAAAGTATTTATCGACTCAAAACGTTCTACCCAAACCCAACCTGAAAATACTCCAGCAACTTCTTGTAATCATCCTGCGCAGAAAGGCATGTGTCCCGCAAAAACTCATTGATGTGCCCCCAGTTTTGAAGTCCCCGATAGTAGAACAGGCGCAGCTCTTCCGTGATGATAAACGGTACGACATTTTTCTGCAGGCATTGCCAAAACATCAAAAGACGTCCGACCCGCCCGTTGCCGTCCTGGAATGGATGGATTCGTTCGAATTCCACGTGAAAATTCAAGATATCATCGAAGTTTACCTTCCCAATTTTATCATACGACGCGAGCAGGGATTTCATCCGCGGGTGAACATCCTCGGGGAGAACCGTTTCCACACCGCCAACTTCATTGGGCAATTTTTTGTAATCCCCGACGGCGAACCATTCCTTCTCGCTATCGGAAGTGTTCGTCTTTAAAAGCGCATGCAGACGCTTTACGTGCGCTTCCGTTATCCTTTCTTCGGCGTGATCGATGCAATAGTCAATGCAATGAAAATGATTGACCGTTTCCATAATGTCATCGACTCGGATAATTTCCGAAGAACTTTCCAGCGTCCGGGTTTCATAGATAAAGCGCGTCTGCTCTTTCGACAAACGACTTCCTTCGATGTGGTTGGAACTGTAGGTCAGGTCGATCTGCGTACGGTGATAAATTCCCCCGCGGAGCCTCCCCTCCTTTTCGGTCCGGAGCCGCAACAATAGCGGAGAAATCCTTTCGCCTCTTTTCATCGCCCCCTACCGCCCGTTCAGATAGTCCAGCACCTTCTGCGTCAGGTCGTTTTCGTTTTTCCAGAAGAGGACGGCGCCGGTCGCCCGGTCGATTACCATGTCGTATCCTTCCTGCAGGGCGATTTCCGTCACCGCCTTCTTGATGAGCGAAATGATCGGGGCGCTCACCTTTTCGTTTTCGGTGATAAGCTCTCCGGTCCGTCCATAGACGCGGTCGATGAATTCCTTCAGCTCGGTATTCTTCTTCGCGTAGTCCGCTTCGAGCTCCTTCCGTTTTTCGTCCGAAAGCATCAGGGACTGCTTGTCGAGCTTTTCCTTGATGGCGGCGAGTTCCTTCTGGAGCAGGTTCGCCTGCTGTTCCCATTTGGCGACCTGGCGGTCGTATTCTTCCTGCGCCTTTTTCGTGCCCTTGTAGCCTTCGAAGACGAGCTTGGAATCCACGTGAGCGACCCGCAGACCGTCTTCCGCGAGAGCGACCGAAGAAAGAAAAGCCACGGCGAAGAAGAGGAAAAAGAATTTTTTACGCATCAGAATCCCTGCCCGATGACAAAGTTGAACTCCATATCGCCCACGCTCGTGCGCTCGTAGCCGGAATAGGTTTCTCCCGGGTCGAGAGGCCAGGCGAAGTCGAACCCGATAATGCCGAGCATCGGAACGACCACGCGGAAGCCGAATCCGAAGTCCCGCTTGAGGCTAGACGGATCCCATTCCGAAAGCGGGTTCGGCTGGCTCTTCGAGACCTTTTCGTCCGGATTGTAGCGCTTGCCGAAAACGTTTCCCGCGTCGAAGAAGAGCGGCAAGAGGTAGAACGTGTTCGGTACGATTCCCCACTGGATTTCCGCGCCGATATACTGGTAGCTGCGTCCCAGCCTGCGGTAGCCTATCGATCCCGAGCTGTAACCGCGCATCATGCCGTCATAGCCCAGAACGCCACCCATCTGGTACAGGGTCCGATACTGGAGCGGGTTTCCGACCATGATTCCATATTCGTTCGTGAGGGCGAGCGCGACGCGGTCTCCGATGAGCGGGAACCACCACTTGACAGTCAGGTCCGTTTTGACGAAGCTGAAATCGCTGCCGATGATATCGTCCGCGACTTCCACGGAGAGCACATAGCGCGAGCCGTCCGTCGGGAACTGCGGCAGGTTCTTGTCGTCGCGAATAAGCTTGAAAGTCACCGCGGATTCGACGCCCGAATAGCGGACAAGGCTACCCGCGACGTTATCGCCCTGCTTGTTCATCATCCAACTGTAGCCGACCTGCCCATAGAAATAGTCGTCGGGCCATTTCAGGCGCTTGCCGACATAGATGGATCCGCCGTAGCGCGTAATGTCCGGGTCGTCGTCCTGGTTCCACCACGCATAGCTGAGGCTCGTTCCGAGCGTAATCGGATAGTCCAGGAACCACGGTTCGACAAAGCCTATCGACGCGCTCTTCTTGTCTTCGCCATATTCCACGTTGAAGCTTGCGCTCTGCCCGTCGCCCATGCAGCAGTTCGGAATCGAAACGCCAAGGGTTCCCGTGAGACCGTCGCTCTGGCTGTAGGCGAGCCCCGCGCTGAACTGTCCCGTGCCCGCTTCCTTTTCCGCGACCTTGAAAACCAGATCGACCAGCTGGTCCCCCACAATCTGGATGTCGGGATAGACCATGTCGAAGTAGTTCAGCTGCATGATTTCGCGGAAGCTGCGCTCGAGCGAGGACTGGCGGTATGTGTCTCCGGGGTAAAGCCTGACCTCGCGGCGAATCACCTTGTCCTTTGTTTTCGTGTTGCCGACGATGTTTACCCGGTGAACCTGGGCGGGCAAGCCTTCGCGCATCCGGTATTCGAGATTGACGACGCTGTCGTTTACAAAGTTCCGGGTTTCGTCGAACTGGGCGAAGAGATAGCCGTCTTCGCGGTAAGACGCGATGATCGCGCTGCGCGTCGCCTCGTAGGCGTAGTAGTCAAAGACCTCGCCACTGTCCAGATAGACCGCACGCGAAAGCATCTTGTCGGTCAGGACCTCGTTCCCGGTGAAATGAACCGCCCCCGCATAGTAGCGCTGCCCCTCGTCGATATCGATATAGATTCGGACATACTTGGACGTGATGACACTGTCGTAAGGCGTAAGCGCGCCAAACGTTTCTTCGAGCGTGTAGCGGGCGAGAAGCTTTTCTTCGTAGCGGTTCCGCCGATGCTTCTGCAAGAGTTCCTTCACCTTCGGATTCTTCCATGTGCGGTCCTTCGACAGGTTCCGGATCCACGTCTTGCGAAGTTCCTCGTACGTGATGATGCCGTTCAGAATCTTGACGGCGGTTTCCTCGTCCTGGACATCCGGGACAGGGACCGCCTGCGCGTTCGGAGCGAAGTTTCTCCGGTGTTCGCGGTAGTAGTGCGCGGACTTTTCCACCACGCGGCCCGCCAGGCGGTTCATGATGTTCGCCGTATCGGAAATGGCCTGGTTCAACTGCCCGTAGAGGAGGTCCAGCTTGCGGTTTTTCGGAACGGTGCGCCCCAGGTAGAAGTTGCAGCTCGAATCCGGCAAGTACTCGGCGCGATACTCCTTCAGTTCCGCGTCCAGATAGCCAAAATGCCGAATCGCGTTCAGCACCGTGTCGCGATCCGCTTCGAAGACCGCTTCCTTGAATTCGCCGTCCCCCCACCAGTGGGTACGCTTCGTCACCATGTGGTCGGTGATCTCCGTCGTCGGAACATGGTCGTTTCCGGTCACGACAATCGAATCCACCTGGACTTTCGGTCCTTCGCGGACAATGAAGGTCACCGAATTTTCATGGTCGGAGACGGGCGTTTCCCGAAATCCCACTTCCGCGAGCAAGTATCCCTCGGAGCGGTAATAGTTCAGAATGTTCTGGCGGTCCCGCTCGAGCCCGCTCTTGCTATAGACCCTCCCCTGCAAGAGGCTCACCTTGAGCCGCACGTCTTCTTCCGAGATTTCGTCGCAGCCTTCGACATAGACCGTGTCTAGCGCCGGAAGTTCCACGACGCGGAACACCAGGTCAACCTTGCTTTCCGCGCCCGGCAAGTAATCCACCCAGGCGGTGACGTCGTCGAAATATCCCGTTTCGAACAAGTCCGAGACGCTCTTCTGGACCTTTTCCGTAAAGACCGACGGCTGGAACGACTGCCCGTCGCGAACGCTCACCCGGCTCAGCACGGAACGTTCGTCCATGTTGACAAGACCTTCGGCTCGAACGTGTCGAACCGTCGTCGGAACGGTAAAATTCTCGGGCACGTCCAAGAGCTGCGCCATCGGAAATGCGACAAGGACAAGCAAAAAGGCAAGAACACGAAAAATCAAGAGGGTACTACCTTATGGAATAGGAGTAAAAATCGCTTTCAAAGATACAAAAAAACGCCCATGAAAAAATGGGCGTTTCCAAAAGCGCTGTCCGAAAAATTTATTGGCCCAGATATTTGCGGCCAATGCCGAACTGGTCCTTGTATTCGACGTAATCCGGCACAAAGCCGTTCGCGTAGCTGAACGCGATATTTACCGAGCACTGGAATTCGTTCCGGAGTTCTCCCTTGCCGGTAAAAGGCTTCTGCTTCTTTTCGATCTTTGCCTTGTCGCCCTTGCCGACGACGACTTCGGCGTCGCACCAGCCCTTGCCCACCTGCTTCGCGAAGACGGAATCGCCCGTAGTCGAAACGAGCTTGATCCTTGTCGGATCGAGTTCCGTATTGTTGCCCGTCGAAGCCCAGAACTGGAGTTCTCCCTTGAGAGATGTCGGAGCAATCTGGATGGTCGGGAAAGCCATTACGTAGCCCCACTTATCGACAAGCGGAGACTTGTTCGGAATATTTTCGCCAAAGATGAGGAAATACGGACGGGTCGCGACGCGACTCTTGTTGTGTTCGCGCTGGAGGTCCGCATTCTTCGGAGCGATCAGTTCCATCGCCAGGAGATTGTATTCCTTGACGACCGGATCGTCCTCGTCGATCGCCTCCGAAAGGTTCCTGGAGACGTAGAGATTCTCGGCCTGGGTGCGGAGCGCCTGGATCTTCGCGAAGTCGCCGTTCAGACGCTTGAGGAGGGAGATGGAAGTGTCGATTTTCGCAAAGCCGTCGATCGAATTGCCGAGACTTGCGCCTTCCGCCGTCGCCTGGTTCAAGCCAACGTTCGAAAGCGCTTCCGCGATGGCGGAAGCCGTTTCCACGTTTTCCACCTTGCCGATATTCTGGAGAGTCTGTTCGAAGAGCCCATGGAGCAGGTCGCTCTGCGGATCCTTCTTGCTTTCCTGTTCGGCGCGTTTCGCAAGCGCAAGGGTAAAGTTGCCGTAAAACTCGTCGGAAATCTTTCCCTTTTCCTTTGCGTTCAGGTAAGAGTTGATGGCATTCTGGTAGCGGCCCGCTTCCAGATGCTCGTCTCCGCGCTTTTCGTTGGTGCCCTTGCAGCCCGAAAGAAAGAATGCCGAAGCAGCCAAAAGAACGACGATGTGTCTTGTTTTCATTATTTGACCCTTTATCCGAAAAATTTTAGGTTCGGTGGATTTCTATATGTAATTTAATTAAATATTTTTGTAGTGAAGCGTCCGCTTCGTAAATTATTTTTTGGAGAACGTCTTGAAATTTCTTGCTGTCAGCCCGGAATCCGGAGAATGGACCAAGCCTAGCCCGCTAGGCGGAGCCGTAAACCAGCTTACACAGGCCAGCGCGCGCGCCGGCACGGAAACTCTGACGATTTCTCCGTTCTACCCGAGACTTCTTGACGAAAAGGCCAATTACCGCCCGGTCTTCCAGGGCGTCGAAAAGTTGCGCAACATGCCTTTCGAGGTCTGGGTCGGGAACAATCCGCTCTACGCCTATGTCCGTTTCGACAGCTATTTCGACCGTCCCGCCATCTACGGGGAGAACAACAGCCCCTATGGCGACAACCACCTGAGGTTTTCCTACCTGGCTTCGGCGGCGCTCGCCTACGCGGACGCCATCCGATTCGACCCGACCATTCTCTGCGGGCACGACTGGGGCGGAGCCCTGATTGCCCCGATAGCGAAGACCGTCTATTCCGAAGCGTTCGGCAACACGCCATTCTTCTTTACCGTCCACAACATCACCTACGACTTTCACGTCACCGAATCGGAAATCGAGCGAATCGGCCTGCCGAGAAAGGATTTCAACATGGACGGCTACGAATTCTGGGGAAAGGTCAGCCTGCTCAAGGCGGGAGTCTTTTACGCAAAGAAAGTCCTGCTCCCCTCTCCCGGATACTGCGACGGGATTCTCAACGACCATCTCGGCGGTGGGCTTTCGGGATTCCTCGTCCAGAACAGGAAAAAGCTCAAGGGCATCCAGTTCGGTCTGAACTATCCGTTCTGGGACTTCAACGCGAAGGCGACCCAACCGATCGAAATGGCGAAGAAGGCGGCGCGTTCCACGCTGGAATCGCTCCTCGAAAAGAAATTCGACTACCGGATGGTCATGTTCTGCAACCTAGGTCCCGAATCCGGGCGGACGTCCGAAACCCTCGCCACCCTGCTCGGAGACATCAACAAGCTGAACGTTTTCATCGTCGTCGGGGCGGAAAAAAACAGCCAGGAATGGAACTACTACAGTTCCGTGGCAAGCCAGGAACATTCCCACATGGCGGTCATGGAAATAAGCCAGTCGGACAACCTGGCGGTCCGGACAGCGCTAGCCGGTTCGGACATCCTGTTCGCGGCAAATCCCACGGAGCCTTCCGCGAGCATGATTCTCAAGGCCCTCGCCTGCGGGACGATTCCCCTGACCGGTCGCGACGTCGGCTGCGCGAACCTGCTTTCCAACTATGTCGGGGACTTTTCCACGGCAAACGCGATGCTAGTCGATGATTCCACGGCTCCGGACCAGATGATTCGAAAGTTCAAGAACGCGGTACAGCTCTACAGTTCGAACCCCGAAAGCTGGAACTACCTCGTACGAAACGCATACCAGTTCCGCTACGAATGGGACCGGACGATTTCGCAATACCTCATCACGTTCGGCGAAAACACCTAGTCTTCCTTGCACCAGACGGTCGGGGAAAGTTCCGGACGGACAAACGAGACCCTTGCGCGGTAAAGGGAATCCGGATCCATCTGCGTGACTCCGATGACCCCGTCCGCTATCCGGGCATTGATATTGCCGGCTTCGCCCCACGGCTTGTTGTAGCCCGTTCCGTAACCGCCCGCATCGTAACCGGCGTCGGCAAGGATGGGACGCTCCAGCAAGTCGGAGATTCCCTTCCACGTGGCGATGTTTGCCGTGCGAATCTTTTCGTGAGCCGCCGCGGTCCGGCCTCCGGAAGTGCTCGCGAAATCCACCTTGGACAGATCGAAGTTCGAATACCAGGCTTCCTGATCGAGGACCCACGGGGAAATGTCGATGGCTATCTTGGATGCGGGCAGGTACGCCTTGACGGTATCGACAATCTGCGCGAAATAGACGCCCATCGTCGAATCGGGAATGCCTCCGCCGTTCTGCGCGAAGTTTCCATGGTCGCTCGCCTTTTCCGCCTGGGCGCTTCCCGACTCGGAATACTGGTAGAAGTCCGGTTCGATGAGCCAGATGAACTGCACCGTGTCCGGATCCTGCCCGACAGAAAATTCGATGTAGTCGCGAAATCCCGACGCGTATGCCCGGTAGCGATACAGAATGGAATCCTGGAAATAGTTCCGGATGAGTTCCGCCCCGTCCGTACAATGGTTCGGAGTGACAAAGGCGCCGTCTATCTTGGTGTCGCAATCGACAAGCCCGTGGTCCTTGCCGAATTCCGCTATCACGTAGGCGTAAACCATCGGCGTCGCATGCACCTGGCGCGTTACGTCGAACATCCGCGATTCGAAAGTGTTGAAAAAGTCGTTGTCTCCGAGCCAGACCGAAATGTAGTCGAGCCCCGCGTAGAAGGCGGAATCCTCGTGAGCGGCCTGCCAGCCCGCGCCAAAGTTGAAGCGGCAAGGGTCGAAACCAGGGCTGTGTACAAATAGCGAAGAAGAGCTTTCCACAAAAGACGAGGAAGACGAAAGATCCTGAAATTCCGACGAGAACGGATTTTCCGCGGAAGAAATTCCGGTGTTGCCGCCGTTATCGGGACTTGACGCATTTTCCGAAGAGCAGGACGCAAGAAGCGCGCCTGCCGCGCACAGGACAAGTTTTCGCCAGCGCATAGAAATCTCCTATCGAATGCCACACAAAACCGAAAGTAAATTTACATAAAGACGCCACATTGACAAGTCGTTAAAATTTGTTTTACATCGGAATCCCTCTAAAAATTGTCTTGGCCAGACAAATGGGAGCGATACCGCGCGAAGGCTGGATCTTGAAAATTGGATTTCTAGAGGCGACCATAGGATGCGGTGGATTTTTTCCGGGTCTTTGGGGCAACGCCCGGCATTTTCTATATTTTTCCGATATGGCAACGGATGAAACCAAAACCCAAGACGGGACCAAGACGGGCACAAGAAAGCGTACGAAGCCGGCAAAAATCGGCGGATACCAGCCAATAAGAAAAATAGGGCAAGGCGCAATGGGAGACATCTGGCTTTGCGAAGATCCGTCGCTGTGCCGTCCGGTGGTCGTGAAGCAGATGCTGCCGAGCCTGCGGGGCTATGACGATCTCATCCAGCGCTTTAAGCGGGAATGCGTCCTGCTGGCGAACCTGCACCATCCGAACATCGTGCACCCCTACGCGCTCTGGCAGGAGCGTACCGGAAAGCTCGCCCTCGCGATGGAATATGTCGATGGAAAGAACTTTCGGGAAATCCTCGACGTGCAAAGCCGACCTCCGATCTGGGTGACGCTCTACCTTGTCCACGAAATTTTGCAGACATTGATTTGTGTACACGCAAACCAGATCATCCACCGCGACTTGAAGCCGTCGAACATGATGGTCGAAAAGAACGGACGCGTGCGGCTCCTCGACTTTGGAATCGCGCGAGACGCCAACCCGGGACAGGACATGACGCTTCCGGGGAGCGTTCTCGGGACCGCGGCCTACATGAGTCCCGAACAGGTCAAGGGATTTACCGTCACCTACGCGTCGGACATTTTCAGCCTGGGCATCATCGCCTGCGAAATGGTCATGGGAAAGAACCCTTTCCGCGGCGAATCGATGGAACTCACGTCGCAATATATACTGAACCTGAAACTGAAAACGAACAACTTTCCCCCGGGAACGCCCTACCGATTGCGTCGCTGGATCCTGAAGTGCCTCGAAAAGAAGCCGCAGGATCGCTTTCATTCCACAAAGGAAGCGGCGGATTCCCTCGCCGAGATCATGGACGGTTACCCGCGGCAGCTCGACATTCCCATGCGCGAATGGCTCGCGGCGACAATGCGGAACGAGCCTTTGCCGGAACTTCCCAAAAATTCCCGGATGACGGTTTTCAAGATAGGAATCGGAATGGGCGCCTTTGCCGGAGCCCTCCTCGCCACGTTCATCACGGCTCTAGTCTGCCGCTAGGCGAAAAGCATGGAAGCGAACTGGATAGACATTTTTTGCGGATCGGTCCTGCTTGTTCTCACGGGGCTTGGACTTTACTTTGGGCTCGCGAAGACTCTCGTGCATCTGCTCGCCTGGCTAGGCGGGGCGCTCGGCGTCATCTACGCGCCCGAATTTGTCGGACCGTTCCTGGAAAGCAACTTCGAATTTTCCGAAACGGCGATAGTCATCCTTTCGCGGGTTTTCGGGTTTCTCTTGCCGTTTCTCGCGCTACGGATTCTCGGACACTTTATCAACAAGCTCGTCAAGCGGCATCTTTCGCTTCCGAACGCGCTCGCCGGAGGAGCTCTCGGATTCGTGAAAGGGTTAATCCCTTGCCTGGTTCTGCTTTCGACGCTCTATCTGCTTCCGCTCGCGGGAGATCTCGAAAAGACGCGCGACCGTTCCGTTTCCTATGCGGTCTATACCCGCATTCTCCAAAGCTCCGGCGCCGAGGAAAAGATCCAGAACGCCCAGGATTCTCTGCAAAGGCGCGTTTCCGACAAGGTGAACGAGACGCTCGACAGCGCGAAGACCCGCGCCAGGGAATCCGCGGAAAAGGCGGTCCGCGAGACGGTCGAAGAAGCCATCCAAAAGAAATAGTTCGGGGAGCAGCTTTCGGAAGTTATGTGTCAAATGCACACAACTTCCGAAAGGACGGCAAAAAACGGAATTCCTTAGGACGCTTCGAAATTTGAAATCCTGGATTGAAGGACATATTCCTGCAAGAGCATATCCGCCAAGTCATCGGGAATAAAGACATATTCCATTAGACTTTCCAAGGCCATCTGTTTTGCATACTCCACTTTGGCTTGCGTCGTCGGAGCATTGATCAAATGGCGCCCCTTGATTTCCACAATGAAAAACTTGCCGTTCCTGTCCTCGATAAGAAAATCGGGATAATAGGCGCGCAACGAATGGGATTCCGGATCGATGTAATGCACAAAGAAATCGGACTGGCCATTTGTAAGCATTCCCGTAAACCAGATGTGCCTAATCTCATCGTTCCGGGTCAAATTACGAACAAAGAAGTCCTTTTCCGAAGCGGAATCGAATCCGTAACCCGAAAGGTTGAAACTTTTCCCGGCATTCTTCACATTTTTCGAACTTTGACTGTATTCGCAAAATTCTGCATAGCTTTCTTCCACAAACAGCTCATCGCCAAAATTCAAATGATAGCAGCCGTCCGTGCCGTCAGGATTTTTGGGAGGATCTTTGGCAAGCCATTTGACAATTTCCTTTTTTCTGCCTTTTTCATAACTGATTCTATAAATTTGCCTGAACAATTGCGGAACAACCCAATCATAAAGGATTTCGTTCGAATAGTTCACCTTTTCAAGAATGGCGTCCATCCCGTCCGTGCAGCGGTCAATCAGATTCTGAATTTCCACGGGAGACCAACGCTTTGTCTTTTTCCCGGTATCCTTGTCTGTTTCATGCTGGGTGAGATAAAGCGAGAGTTCCGCGACAAGGGAATATGCGGAAAAAGTGCGTTCATCGCTGGAAGCAACTTCGTGGCGGATTGATGCGGAATCGATGTTGGCAAGCGAATGCGTGCTTTTTGTGCGGCGGTATTTTTCAAAATCAAATCCGCTGCCATTTCCAAAAAGCGTAAATTCGCCCGGTTTCAGTTCCGTGATTTTATATTCGTAAGTCTGCTCGACCATTCTGACCGGAACTTTTTCCCGTACATAGATATGCCGGATTTTCTTGTTCGAATTCTCCTTGCCTTTCAGGTCTTCCACGCATACCTTGAAGTTCTTGTTCAGCTCGTCCTGCAAAATACCCAGGTTTTCCGTGCTCAAAAAAATTTGCCCGGTCTGCTGGATTTCCGTGATGGAGCGCAGACAGCGCATCGTTGCCTGCAAAACAAAAATCGTACTTTTGGGTTTTCGAAACAAGGCAACGCTGAAAAGAGAGCGACAGTTCCAGCCTTCCTTTCCCTTGCCCACAAGAAGTATAAACTGTTTTTGGCTTTCGGCGGTATCGAGCTTTAAGAATTCGCGCAGGTCGTCCTGTTTGGTGAGCTTGTCATCGCCGACATTCACAAGGATTGAATTTTCGGAAATGTCTAGCTTTTGGAGAGCCTCTTCAAGCGCGGGTTTTAATTCATCGTTAAGCTCATCGATTGTCGTAGCGAAAAGTGCCATTTTAGGAAGCTTATTCTCGTAGCGGTTCCAAACGCCCTTTTCATTTCTGTGCTGTTTTACAAAACTTTCCACGGCATTAAATACAAAGCTCCGTGTCTGCACGTTTGCATAATCATCGATAGAAGTTTTCTTGAGATAACCGGAATCAATCGCCTCTTTCAAACCGTATTCATAAACGACTTCGGGCATCAGCCGGTTTTCGATATACGGCGTCCCTGTAAAGTTGTAACAGGCGACAACCTTTGTACCTGCAGAGGCCAGTTCCCGAACAAGTCCATCAATCGTAAGGCGCAAGCTTGTTTCCTTTGTGCGGTCAAGCATATCGTTCTTGAGGGATTTTCCGAAAGCATGATGCGCCTCATCGACATAGATTCCGAGCTGCTTTAACCGGGTGAGTTTCTGGTAACGCTGATTCGCTATCAGGGAAGAATCGTCATCAAGCTCGTAAAGATCGGCATTTGGATTGTTACCGATGGCCTCTTCCCAAGAATCCTTGAAAAGCAGATCCTCTGCCGCATCTTCCTTATGTTTTTTCCTTAAGATGATTTTCTGCGCCGTAGAAACAATCAAATTGAAATCCGAACCATCCATTGTGCTGAGCGCCACTCCGTCCTCTTCCAGAAAATGGAACTTGATGATTGTGTTCAGCTCGTTGGCATACTTTTCGGTAAAGACCTTTGCCTTGTCAAAAGTCTGGATTTCCTTGAGCGACTGCAAGACCGTCGTGTCCGGGGCAAGCACCAGCGCATTGTGGCAGAAACGCTCATCTTTCGGGTATTTATGGGCAAGCAGGAACTCGTAGAAAATGCAGAGCGCCATCAGGATTGTCTTGCCTGTCCCCATGGTGAGCGCAAAGATGTAGTTTGCATATTCCTGCCGCAAATCCGAAAGCTGCTCAAAAAACGAAACAAGCGTGTCGCGGTTCGTCATGTCCAAGACAGAAAAAAGTCCATCGCCGTAAAAATGGCTATTGTCAAAAGTGAACGAAACGGTGGCGTTGTCATTCGCGCCTTGAACCATGTGGTTTTTACACCAGTCGTCGAACAAATCGGCCAGACGCGGATTTCCCAGATATTCCTTGAGGAACACATACATTTCAAACGCCTCGTACTGCGGCTTCCGCAAAAAGGCGTTCGGGTTGTCCTTGCGCGGTTCTGCGTTTACAAGAATTGTGCGCGTAAGATTTGTGTACGACTTTCTGATTTCCTTTTTGTTTGCCGAATAGAACTGCCACATAATGCGGTAGAACGGAAAATCGATTGAACTTTTTTTGGACTTCGCCATTATTTCTCCTCCGCCTGAACCGTGCCTTCCCAGGACTCGCTAATAAGATCGGTAATCTTTACGTGGATTGCGCCGGCGGTCTTTGGAATATCGTATTCGCCTTTTACCAGCGCGTTCTTTTCCGGGATGTCGGTGAGGGACGGGCTGAACGTTACGCCGTCGTAGTTCCAGTCGATGACCACGCTTTCGGCAAGCTCCTTCCAGTCGCTCACGTCGGTCTTTTCAATGCTGAGTTTTTGAAGCAGGTTCATCGGGAAAAAGTTTTCGATGACGAGTTTACCGTTCTTGACGGCAACTTTCGCGTCGCTGTCGCGCTTGAAGCGCAAATCCTTTTTGTCGCGCAAAAGGTCGATGATTTCCAGATCCACCTTGAATCCCATCTTGTCCACTTCCTCTTCGAACTGCGCCTTTAGATTCGGGTCGTGCCCCATGCACACAAAGGTTATCGATTCAACAGGCTTTGCGGGATTTTCCTTTTGCCGTTCCTGCCATACGGAAACATCCACGTTGGAAAGCAGCCTGGCGAACTCGCTTGCGGTGGCAATCCGGTTGATGCCGAGAATGCAGACCTTGCGTCCGTCGAGCAGCGCGTCATAGACGTTGCTGTCAGTAAGCTGCTCCATGCCCATCGCCTCGCAGATAAGGCGTTTTGCCTCCAGCTCGTTGCGGAAGAATTCATAGTCGTTTACGTTATAGACTTCAAAGCCCGTGTAAAAAGGATTTTCTGCAGGAAGTTGTCCGTTTAATTCCTCCGCCACTTTTAAAAGCCGTTTCGTGGTGGTCTGGACCGCGCCCAGATTGATGTCCGCGCCGATAAAGCGCCTGCCGAGCTTCATGGCGACCGCCTGCGTGGTGCCGCTCCCCATAAAGCAGTCAAAAACAATGTCGCCTGGGTTGGATGAGGCTTTGATGATGCGTTCGAGCAGGGCTTCTGGCTTTTGGGTGGGATAATTCAACATTTCATTTCGATACCTATCACATGACCAAATGTCAATCCACCAATCTTCAAGTTTTTTTCCTTGTGCTTCAAGTTCAGCTTTTAATTCTTCATTTTCTTCAGTATTGCCAAAAAGTTTTCCAGTATTATGAACACCACTTTTATGAGAAATATATTGAGGATTAAAAACAGAGTTTGAACCAGAATAAAATAAAATTGTGTCATGTTTTCTTGGAAAATTCTTTGATGATTGAGCAGGACCTGTATAACACCATGCAATTTCATTTTTGAAATTTGTCGGTCCAAATAACTCATCCATTATAGCTCTGATATACGAATTCCTATGCCAGTCGCAGTGCAGGTAAATGCTTCCGTTGTCCGCCAAAAGCTCCCGGCACAGAATCAGGCGCTCATACATAAACTGCAGGTATTCGTCGTTTGTCCAGATGTCGCCGTACTGCTTTTCCTCGAACGTGGTGCTGTCGGTTTGTGCGCTCTTTCCGCGCAGCTCAATCTTCTTTTTGTAGTCCGCCTTACTATCAAACGGCGGGTCGATATAAATCAGGTTCACCTTGCCCCGGAAGTTTTTGAGAAGGTGGCTCATCACCTGCAGGTTGTCGCCCCAGTAGATTTTGTTCCGCCAGCCGTCCACATCGTCGCCGTAGCTTTCCTTCAGCTGCGCCGGGTAATAGGGCGTGCCGGTAAAGGGGCGTTTGCCCGTCCAGCGCAGTTCCGGGTAACCGCGGATCGGCTCGTAGTTGAATTCAAAAAGTTCTTTTTCGTCAGTCATGTTTTCCTCGTTAAATGTTTTTTCCGCAATAGAATTTGAAGTCGCACTCGGCACATTGGGCGGGAGTGCATTTTCCGTTGCGCGTAAATTTTTTTTGTTCGATCTTATCCACGACAGAACCGATTTCGGCAATCGTCCCGTCAACAGCTTCCGCGTTAAAGCCATAGCTTACAAAAGGACTGCCTTCTTCCGTTCCCGTATAGAACAGATGCATTTTGCCTACAGGCTTTCCATACTTTTTCTCGACAAGATGAGCGTAGATTTCAAGCTGGCGCTTGTAGCGCACAAGCTTTTCCCTATCCTTTTCGCTGTTGACATCGGGCTTTTTGTCCGTCTTGAAATCGAGTATTTCCAATGTTTCTCCTTGTCCGCGGATCAAGTCAATGCGCCCCTCCAGAATGTAGTCGTCCTTGAGAAGCGTAAGCGGCACTTCGGCCTCCCGGAGGCGTCCCCAGTCCTTGCTTGCATAGTCCACATAATTTTCCACATGTTTCAAAACGGACATCAGGGAGCTTTCCCGCAAATAAACCCCCAGTTCCTTGGAAAGCTGCGCATAGTTTTTTCGAATCCAGGATTCCATGTTTTGCCGAGTCACGCTGTCCGCTTTCCCAGCGAGCACTTCCCTGTGCACATCTTCAATCGTCTGGTGCACCAGCGTTCCAAACAGAATCGCATTCGTCCGCACCGGCGAAAATTCCAGTTCCCGAAAGAACTTGTATTGCAAGGGGCAGTTCTCATAAAGCAGGATATGGCTCGTAAAGGAATAGCGGTGCTTCACGTCACTTTTCCGGACTGCATCCAGGTCCAGTTTCGGCATCCCCTTTTCAAAAAGAATTTTATAGTCGGAAATATCCGAATAGACACAATCGAAATATTTCGAAGGAGATTTTTTCGAAGAATCGGTTTCCGGGCCGGTAAGCACGAGCAGATTTTTTGCACGGCTGAACGCCGTATAGTAGAGCCGCCAAAAGTCGAAATACTTGATGCGGTCAAGAGGCTCCCACGGTTTCTTCTTGCGATAAAACCGGAGGATTTCCTCATCGATGTCTTCATAATTTTTCCGCGGAACCGAATCGAGCGAATCCACGCAGGTAATCGGAAATTCCAGTCCCTTGCTCTGGTGGATTGTCATGACGCTGATGCATCCGGGCGGCGTCACCATGTCAAAATCCTCGTATTCATTGATTCCGCCATCCTTCAGGAACTTGAAATATTCATTGAAAAGTTTTTGCAGAATCTTTTTGCGCTTTTCCCTGTTCGCCACAATCGCCACCACGCCGTTCATGCTTTCAAACCGGCAGAGCAGTTTGCTGAACAGGGCCAAGTTATATGTCGGGCGCAAATCTTCCACACCGCTGTCGAGTTCTGCCGACAGTAATTCTGCAAACATCGGAAACTGCAGCATCTCGTAAAAGAGGTTCGCAAATGTATAGTCCGTATTGCGGGATGTCTTTGCCATTTCCTGTGCCTTTTTAACGGCCCATACCCGCAACGCCTTATGCTTTGCCGGATCGCTGCGCAGTTCCCCGGTAAAAGTATCCAAACACCGATCGTAATAGCTCCAAATGTTTTCAAGGTAGTCCGCGTTTCGACCATTGTCCAGATAGTCCTTTTCTAGTTTTGGAAAAAGAAATATCAAGGCTCCCAATAAAAGTTGGATTTCCTTGCGTTCAAAAAATTGGTCCGAACGCGGGGAAAAAACAGGAATCCCCTTTTCTTCCAGGAATGCGGAAAGCGCAACGATCTTTTCGTTCTTGACAGAATTTGACAAAACGGCAATCTGGTTGTAATCCTTCAAGACTCCGTTCTTCCTGAGCCGGCAAACAAAATCGTAAAAGTTCTTACACCAGGTTTTATCGTCTTTTCCAACACACCGAACAACGCCCGGATATTTTGTATTTTCACGCGTTTGACGCCCCGCATTCCTGATCGTCTTTTTATGGCGAAACTCGTCCCAGTCATCATCCCAAAGGTTCTTCATCCAGTTGTTGTAAAAATCGATAATGCCAGGATGAGAGCGATAGTTCTTGTCCAACTCTATTTTTATGCACTTGCCGCGTCCCCACCGCGGAAATTTTTTTTCGAACTGCAGGATGTTCTCAACGGTCGCTCCACGAAAACGGTAAAGCGCCTGGTCATCGTCCCCCACAACGCAAATGCGGTTTGCCGGAGCCGCCATTTTCAAAAGAATCTCTTCCTGGATGCGGTTCGTGTCCTGGTATTCATCAACCATGATGTAGCGGATTTTTGACCGAATATTTTTCAAAACCTCCTTGTTTTCAAGAAGTTCCCACATTTTCGTCTGGATCAGGGAAAAATCCAGTGCGTTTTTTTCCTCAAGAATTTCCCGGTAGAGCTTTACGACATGCGCCAAAACAGGCAACTTTTCCGATTTCCCGCAGTGCTCCATTTTCTTGACATCCAGATTTTCTTCGGCAACCTTGTTCACCAGCCTCGCAAGCTTCTTCGCGGCATTCCAGCCGTATGCCGATTTCCAGTTTTTTTCCAAAAGATTCGAGACATTTTCAATTCCGTTAAAGCGCTTGGCGTTTTCATAGAACAGATAACTCTGCTCGAATTCATCGAGAATCCGGTATCCCCATTTAAGCCCGATCCAATCCGCATACTCTTCCAGAAAATCCAGAAAAAGAGCATGAAGCGTACCCACATGAATTTCCGAAATGTTCTTTTGAACTGCATAGGCGGTACTTGCCGTAGAAATTCGGGAAAGAAGTTCCTTGGCAGCCTTTTCCGTAAACGTTCCGACAAGGATGCTTTCGGGAGGAATACCCAGGTCATAGACCAGATGGATAACCCTATCGACAAGAGTCTTGGTTTTGCCCGATCCGGGGCCGGCGATAACCAAAAGCGGAAACTCCGTCGTTTTGATGACCCGTTCTTGTTCCGCATTGCATTTAACCACGACTGGCCTCCCATATACGAAAACTCCCGTCAAAGAGGAGTTTTCCCAGCCGATGCGAAACAAATTTGCGAGCCCCAAACAAAAAGGCGTGGAGTCGTCAAAAACGTTTATCGCGTTCCGAGGCTCGCCAAAGCCTTGTATATCAATAAACGCAAACGACCCACGCCCCGAACGGGACGTGAGCGGTTTACCCTATTCTCATATACGTGAAATTTGGCGATTTCGGAACGGAGACTAGAGCAAATACTCAATCTAAAACGGACGCAACCCTTTAATCCTAAAGGGATGCTATGTCTCTATGAATATATTAAAATCCTTCATCAAAAAAGCAAAAGGAAACCGAGAACAGCTTCCTTTTGCCTTTTTATGGTGTTGTGTGGAGAGAGTTAGTAGAGCTTGTTCGCGAAAGTCCGGGCAAGGAGCTTTCCGCCGGAAACGAGCGTGAGAACGTACCGGCCCGCGGGGAGGGCGTTCCACTCCGCAGAGAGGGAGCCTTCGCTTTCGACCGAAACGTTCAAGAGCCTTTTGCCCTTCAGGTCAAAGACGGAGAGCGCGGAGCGCACGGGAGCGCGGTAGAGAACTTCGCCGCGGGAAACGGAAAGCGATGCCAAGGAGAAAAGGCTCCTTTCGCCGATTTTCGTCGTCTCGCCGGAAGCGTCGCGAAAGAGACTCACGCCAGCGACATCGAATTCGAACGCGTCAAGGTTCGGTCCGCCATTTGCATCCATCGACACAAGGCGAATCGTGTTCTTTCCCGCAACGAGCGTGACGGGAACCGTGACGGAATCGTAAGCGGTCCAGCCGCCCGACGCAAAGTGCAAGACGCCAAGCGTTTCGCCATTCCATTCGAGGAGCATCGTGCGCTCTGTCGTGCCACCGTTTGCAAAGCGGAGCGTAAGGTTCGCGTTTCCGGAAGATGTCGCGTTTAGCGTCCAGAGACCGTAGCTGCTTTCGCTATTGTCAAAATTGTAGTAGCCGCCGTCGAGGAATCCCGCGTTCGTGTTTTCGAAGGTGCCGATTCCGGAATCCGGAGCGGACGCATCGACCGACGAAAGAATCTTTCCCGGAACGGAAGTGGGAGCGTTTTCGACCACCCGAACAAAACCCGAACGCATTGCCGCCTCGCCTTCGCCGCCTGTCGTCGTGACGCTAAACGAAAAGGTTCCTAGTTCCGTCGGCTTTCCCGAAAAGTGGATTTTCCCCCCTTCGAGCCTTGTCGAGATTCCGGACGGAAGCCCGCTTGCGACAGCGCCCGAACAGTGCGAATAGGCATAGGCGAACGGGACTATCGAATCGCCGAGATAAACCGTCTGGCGCGAAGAACCTGCCCCGTTCTTGACAAGAAGCGGCGCCTGTACTTCTCCGACGAGGACAATGTCCGGCGTGGGAATCTTGCCGGAACCGAGCCAGAACCCGAGATGCGGTGGCTGGTTGTAGGCCGTATTCTGCCAGGAAATGGCAAGCCTGTAGATCGGGTCGTGCATCAGCGTATAGACGCGGTGCGTCGTCGGAATCGTCGTCGTGTAAAGAAAAAGGTGCGAATCGTCGTGCGTAATCACCTCTTCGCGCCAGTCGCCGAGAATGTCCGCCGAAAGATTCGGGGTCGCCTTGGTGCTGTTGCAGGAGCTGCCGTCGAGAGTTATCAGGTTCGTGCTCTTGGCTGTCGAAGAATTCCACTTGCTAATCGTGACGTTGTCGAGAAGCTCGTCGAGAAGGTCTCCGTCCCAGTAGATGCGGAAGTTGTAGGAGGGTCGCGACGAGGCGAGCTGCTTTCCCTTGGCGGAATAGGTGTTCCAGTTTGCCGCGGACCACAGTTCGTATCCGCGGGAAGTGGAATCGACATCGGCCGCGACGCCCCGCCCGTTATCGCCCGAACTCGTTTCGCGCCAAAGAATCTTCCCGGTCGCGGCACTGTGAATTTCGTAGCCGTAAGGCTTTTCTTCGTGAACGGTCCACACTTCGAGTCCTTCGACGTCCGGGTCGAGGTCGCCGAGGTGCATCGCGTCGCCATGGCCGTAGCCTACGCGGTACATGAACTTTCCATCGTGATCGACGGCGCAGTTTCCTTCGATGATTTCGTCCTTGCCATCGTTATCGACATCGCCTGCCGAAAGGTTGTGGTTTCCCTGGCCGTAGCATTCCTTGCCGCTTGTCGCCGCGTTGTAATACCAGCGTTCGGTAAGATTCGTCCCGTCCCAGTCATAGGCGGCAATGGCCATCCGCGTATAGTAGCCGCGCTGAAAGACCATGCTCGGCTTGACCCCGTCGAGATAGGCGTTTGTCGCGAGAAAGCGATCGACGCGGTTTCCATAGGAATCTCCCCAGCTCTTGACCGTTCCGCGAGGCGGGTTGTAGTTCACCGTCGCCATTTCCGCACCGGTCTTTCCGTTGAAAATCGTGAGAAATTCGTTCCCGGAAAGAACATAGCCGCTGGAGTTCCGGTAGTCCTTGCTGTGGTCCTCGCTTGCGGCAGGACCTTTCGAAAGATACTTTCCCGTGCCGTCCCTTGTGCCCGGAGCCGTCTTCATCGCGACTTCGGCAAATCCGTCCGAGTCATAGTCCCCGACAAGAATCTGCGTGTAATGGGCTCCCGCGCGAATGTTTACGCCGAGATCTATCCGCCAGAGCTTTGTGCCGTCTAGCTTGTAGGCATCGACATAGACGTTTCCCGTATAGCCCTTTTGGGAATTGTCCTTGGAATTTGACGGGTCCCACTTTAGAACCAGTTCGTATTCGCCGTCGCCGTCCAGGTCGCCCACGGCAATGTCGTTCGGAGAATAGGTGTAGCTTCCGCTCTTGTTCGTTCCGCCGAGAGGACGGTCCAGATTGATAGTGAGCTTTTGGGACGCCCACACCGAAACGCTCTTGTCCGCATTCTGCTCGGATCCGTTCAAGACAGGGCGAACTTCATAGACAGAAGATGTCGTGCCCAGAGGATCGGTGTAATTCGTAGAAGTCGCAATGGGCTCCGAATTTACCTTCGAACCGTCGCGATAAAGATTGAACGAGACGCTTTCCGGGTCCGTCCCGAACATTCGCCAGCTCAGATAGACGCCTCCCGAGACCTTGACAGCGACAAGGCCGCGATCCAGACGCTCCATTTCGCGCGCAGCAATAGAAATTCCTGCCCAGAGCAAGACGATAGACACCACAAGTCCCAGTTTTTTCATCTGCAATCTCCTAACAGATTTCCTTAATATAATCCGACGGGTATGCGCGGGTTCAAAATCGTCAATTTTCCATTGTCCAGGGACAACGGGAGCGTTTCGGCTAGCGCACGCGACGACCGTTCAACAGATACCGTCCGGAAACGTTCTCGACAAGGACTCGCCCACCGTCTTTCACGGCCGAATTTGGCTCTTGGCGCCTTTTCTGGGTTCCGGGTAGAATTCTTGCCGTTTTTTCGTCTCCCGCGCGATAGACCGTCTGGACTTGCAAGAGATCGACGGCGCTATTCTCCACGGTGAACCCGAACGAGAGCGAATCGGTCGGAGCGTTCTTCTGGAGAGCATGGTACCGGTAAGTCCTGCCTTCGTCCGACGTAAAGGTTCCTTCGAACTCGATCGTCTCTCCGCGGCGGGAAACGTCCATCTTTACCAGCGCGTGCTGCATGATTTTCGAAAACTCCTTCCAGTCCCAGTCGTATTCGAACGAAACGTCCCCGATGACGTCGAGAGCATAGGCGTCGGCTCGGAGGAGCATTGTCCTGTCGGAAGCGACTTCCCGGATGATGAAATTTTCGTAATACGCCGCGGAATCGTTCCCGTAGTTCATCCATTCCAGATGCATCCGAAAATCTCCCGAAGGCACTCCATAGACGGGCGAAAATTCCGTATGGAACGCCGAACGATAGACTCCGCCGTCATCGATTTTTCCAACGAGAATGCGTTCCCCCGCGCTCCCGTAAGCGACCTGCGAAAGTTCGAGAAAGCTCGCGTCGCAACCCAGGTAAATCGTGTAATCGCCAGCGGGCGTTCCCTTTGCCGACGCGCGATACACCAGGGAATCTCCGACATAGGCGAAGACATTGATCGTCGCACCGTCCCGCCTAGCCCGAAGCGTCACCTCCGCGTTTCGATACATTTCACGGAAAGCGTTCCAGTCCGCCCAGCTTTCGCGGTATCCCACATTCGAAGAGGCGAAGGTCTCGACCGAATAGGCGTCGGAGCGCAAATACCACACGCCATCCCCGTTTTTAAAAGCCAGGACCCAGTTTTCCCAGTTGTTTTTTTCTTCGGAGCGGTTCGTAAAACGATATTCGACGACAAAGGAATCGGAAACGGAAAGCGGAAAGAAACTGCCGTAGTCGTTCCACGCGGTCGAATAGTCCCGCTTGCCAATGACAAGAAGACTGTCGCCGACAAGAGCTTTTTGCGTCATCACTTCCGTTTTCGGAGCGCGATAGGCCCAAAGAGCGCGATTCCCGGCGGAATTCATCGCCGAAAAGACCACCGTTTTTTTCGAAACGTCGTTTTGAAGCTGCAGGGCGACGACTCCCGTAAAGGAAATTCCGGAAGCGTCCAGTTCCAAAAAGTGCCTTCCATTCGCAAAGTCGTATTTCCACGTGCCGCTGTAAGCGCCCGAAAGCGTTCCGTCCGCATTCAGGGAAAGTTCCCGTTCCGTGTTCACGGGCCAAGTCCCATCCGCCTGCGCAAAAGGCTCGTGCAGAATCATCCGATAGCTTCCCGCGATTTCTTCTTCGGAAAACGCCTTTTTGGGAAGTCCGTCGCCGTGGCGATGTTCAAAGGGAAGCGCGAGAATCCAGCCGTTTTTCGCCACCACGAGCTCGTGCGTTTCAACGTTGTGCCAGGCTGTTCCGTTCGTAAACTTTCGATGATAGACCAGGTAATGTCTGCCGTCGTCATCGGTTATCGCCGAATTGTGCCCGTTTGCCACTTCGCCGTGGTCCACGTCCCAAAAGTCCCATCGATAGTTTTGGATTATCGGGAATCCATAGGTCGTATTTTTGCCGTAATTGTAGATGTACTTCGAAAAAATGGCGGAATTTCCGGCTACATCCGTGTATGGGCCTGTAGGCTTTTCGGAGCGAAAGACGCGCATGCTGTATCCGCCATCCGGCGAATAGAATCCGTAGCTGACAAAGAGGTAGTAGTAACCCTTGCCGTCCGGATCCCCGATGTACTCGACATAGGGACCTTCGCCGCTTGCGTAGTGCCCGCCGGCGATGTGGATTCCCATATACGGATCGGAGAGAAGAGAGGTTCCCGACCATTCCGCTTCGCCATTTTTCCCATAGCCTTGCGAGTAGTCGCGAAGTCCCGTCTTCGGGTCAAGCTTCAGCATGAAGATGCCGCCGGACCAGGAGCCGTAAACGAGCCAAAGGTTTCCCTCCTGGTCGTAAAAGACGTTCGGATCGATGCAGCTTGCGCCGTAATCTCCCGTCCATTTTCCGGTATTCACGCCGCCGTTGCTTGTCATGTAGCGGCTCGGCACGACGCTTTCGCCGGTGACCTTTCTGTAGTCGGCATTTCCGGCACCGCTTGTCGTGTTGTCCATGCCACCGAAGACGACCGTTCCCGCAAATTCATAGGGTCCCTCGATCCTGTCGGAAACCAGCATCCCGACAGAGGAAAGCCAGTCGTCGCCGTTTTCCGAATAGTAGAGGCACCATTTCTCGAGCGACCTGTTCCAGATGATGTCGGGCGCCCAGTAGTTTCCCCTTGCTTCTTCGGAGGTGGCGCGCCTGGCCCACGTCGCCCCTTCCGCGATGATTTTCGAAAAATCCGTAGAAAGCGCACCGCCGGCAAGATAGGTCGGTACAAAGGAAGTCCAGTCGATGAGATCCTTCGAATAGGCGGCTCCGCCCTGCGTCCCGAAGAGGTAATAATATTTGGTACGGGTTCCGGAAGCGTCCTGTTCGGGGTAGGAATTTCCTTCCGAATCTTTATAGACAAGCACCACGGACGGATCGTGGACGGCGACGGCAGCGGAAAATGCCCGATTCGCGCATAGAACGGCAAGCATAAAGGCAAGCAAGAAGATATAATGCATTGACACTCCCAAAGACATCTCTCCATAATAAAGATTTATTTTGGGAAAAAGCTTTCGCCGTCAAGAAAACTTCGTTGTCCAGAGACAACATCCACGGCTATTTTTCGGTCACCACTTAGAATTCGATTTTCAAGAATTTGACGGCGGCACTTCGCGTTGGTTCGTCATTTTTGCCATCGCTCGGCCTCGATCGAATTTTCCTCGCCAAGGCGATTTGTAGAGGTTCCCTTAGGCGTTATCCCGGCATGCGCCCAGCCGGATAAATTCATACAAGTTTCCTTCGTCCGCAAAAAGGAGGTTCGCTTTCAGGTTTTTCCGAATCGTCTCGATCGCCGCTTTCGACCGGTCAACCCCAATCCACCTGCGATTCAAGAGGCTCGCTTCGACAAGAGTGCCTCCGGAACCGGCAAAGCAGTCCAGTACGAAAGACTCTTCATCGGAAGACGCCCTGACTATCGTGGAAAGCATTTCGCGATTTTTCTCCGTCGGATAAATCGGTCTTGTCGGATCCTTGAAAGTCCAGATGTCCTGAAGCTTTTTCGTCAGATGTTCGTCCGCATAGTTTATCTTGCGCGGATTTCCGCGGGAAGACCATTCGATAAGTCCCTGGCTGTCCAGTTTTTCGAGTTCTTCGACGCTGCAACGCCAATGGCGACCCGGAGGCGGAAAAAGGCCCTTGAATTTTTTCGAAGTAAAACCGTCTTTCGTTTCTCCCGGAGCATGAATCGGAACCGTCGTGTAACGCCTTCCGTTCCTGTCTGTCTTGGCGTAGAGCCTTGCGATTTCCGACCCCGACATGGGAATTCTCGGTTCGTGCCAGATCGGATTCTTTCCCTTCGTGTAAAAGAGAATCATGTCCTTGATGTTGCCATAGCCGATTCTTGAAAAATTCTTTGGGTTGCATTTTACCCGGGTAATGTCGTTTCGAAAATTCTCGATTCCAAAAATCGTATCGAGCATCACCTTTACGTAGTGCCCGATTTTATAGTCGATGCTCTTTTGCATCCAGATATTTTTCGCCCGTTCTATCGCGGCAGCCATTTTGATCCTCGCCTTGGAAGTGAACGAGTTCACCCAATCGAGCGAAAAAGACGACAAACAAAACAAGCAGAAAAACGTTCACCGCGCATACGCACAAGACACATGCGAAACCCGGCAAGAGCTGCACTCTGTCGCACTCCCCACACCAATTTCAAGGAAAAGGCGTGGAATTGAATGCGTTTACCCAACTGAAGGCCTTAGACTGCCGAAACCAAGCAAACACAAACAACCCACGCCCCAAAAAGGTCTCCCGCAATTTGGCATCAAAGCCTTATTGCGAAGCGATGCCTCTAGAATATAGAGGCAGACGTGAGCGTTCGCCTTGTACCGGGTTTTGAAAAGTGTCTAAGTTTTCAGTTCGGAACAAGAGCAAAACTCTTTATGTACGGATAAATATAGATTATTCGGGGAGCGCAAGTACAAGGGAGCGAGAATTTACGCGAGAACGTTCAAAATAGCGAACAGCCGATTCGCTCGAAAGGAAATCTCTTCCGATAAAGCGGTCGCCTGGCATCGGCCGTATCCGTTCCATAATAGGGAATGCGGTAACGCTTTATTTTCAAGAGGTAACGATGCGCCGTAAATTCGTCCATTCGATACGATTCCGAGCGATTGAGCTTTTCGGGGGCGTTGGAATGCAGCACGGAATCGCCGGAAGGCTCGTACCGAACAAAGAAATAAAATCCGGAAGTATCCGCGATGAAAAAAGACGTCGAATCCTTCCCGTTGTAAAAAACCTCGTCGCCTCCGGCATATTTCACCCGATAGGTGGAATCCGAACTCTCCACGATTTTAAATTGGCTGCTTGTTTCGAATCCTTCATCCGACCTGTGGAAAAAATCGAAAATCTTCCGCTGTTCTCCCGTCCTGAAATTGCCAAGAAAGACCCCCGCATCAAGACCCGCCCCGTGAATATACAGAACGGAATCGTTCTTGACGGAGACAAGACCGCTTTCGCTTGGAGGCATTGTAAAAAGTCGGGAAAGCTTATTCACGTACAAGTTACAGAGACGATCGCTCTTCAAATAAAGCGAATCGAACACTTCTTCCTTTAAATTTTCCATTTGGCAAATAAATTTTTTAAAAGAAGAAAACCAGTGGGCAGAATCGGCCTTGGCAAACTGATGCAGACAACCTGTGTCTGCATATCCTTGTTTGTACTTTTCCCACGTTTCCCCTTCATTTTTGCAGTTTTCCACTTTGCATCGAAACACGATATGCGAATCCAGCTTTCCTTCCTGAATTTTTGCCATGTGAACCTCAGTAGGCGCATAGCGTTGCATAAAGAACAGCCTGGCGCTGTCCATGCAGGATGCCGTTGCCGCATTTTCCACAAACTCCGCATTGTCTTTCAGAAACGCCTCGCACTCCGTAAGAGCGTTCAGGCTTTAGACAAGGCAAAGACATAAAAAAAGGCTTGGGAGAATTTTTAGGCTCATTTTAAAAATTCCACGATGTTTCCAAGAAATCTTCTCTCTGCATTTTCTCATCGATTTAAATATACTTTCGGTCACCTCTAAAAATTCAATTTTCCAACATTTGTTTTTTTCTTGACCAAGGCAATTTTTAGAGGTTCCCTTCCAAAAAGAAATCGCAACGGAAATATTCCGGTAGCAGGCGAAAAGTCCTCGTTTCGCAGATAATAGTTAGTTTCCGGGAAGCCATAATTTTCTATCGTTGCATTCATGAAAAAAGTTGCGATCATCGGAGCCGGCATCACCGGACTATCCGCGGCGTTCTATGCAAGGAAGAACGGCCATGCGGTCACCGTATTTGAAAAGGGAACCCATGTCGGAGGCGTTATCCAGACGCTTCGAAAAAACGGATTTACCTACGAGACAGGCCCAAGCACAAGCGTCGTGAGCCTTCCCGAAGTCGTCGAGCTTTTCGAAGACTTGAACATTCGAGACCTCCTCGAAGAAGCGCCGAGCCTTGCCGGAAACCGCTTCATTCTCAAGCACGGCGGTCTGCATCCGCTGCCGTCGGGACCTGTAGGCGGTCTTCTCACGCCGCTCTTTTCGCTTAAGGACAAGTTCGGGATCTTGCTCGAACCGTTCCGCAAGCCGGGAACCGATCCAAGCGAAACGCTCTCGTCGCTCGTCTGCCGTCGCATGGGAAAGTCCTTTCTCGACTATGCCGTCGATCCCTTTGTTTCCGGAGTCTATGCGGGGAATCCCGACCAGATGATTCCCAAATACGCTTTGCCCAAGCTTTACAATCTCGAACAGAACTACGGAAGCTTCATTCGCGGAGCAATCGCCAAGGGCAAGATTCCAAAGTCCGAACGCGACAGGAAGGCGACCAAGAAGACGTTTTCGGTCACGGGTGGACTGGAAGTCCTGACGCAAAAGCTCGAAGCGTCCATTGGAAAAGAGAATTTCGTCACCGGAAGCACTCCCGTCGTAACGCCCGAAAACGGAACATACCGCATCGCTTGCGGCGAAAAGGATTTCGGGCCGTTCGAAAGCGTCATCTATGCGGCAGGCGCAAGCCATGTCTTCGAGACGCTCCCCTTTGCGGAAGAAAGGTTCCCGGACGCAAGCAAGGTCCTTTACGCGAAAGTCGCGGAACTCGCCATCGGATTCAAGAAGTGGGAAGGCGCAAGCCTTGACGGGTTCGGCGCACTGATGCCGTCAAGAGAAAGGCGAAACATTCTGGGAATCCTCTACATGTCCTCGCTCTTCGAAAATCGCGCCCCAAAAGGCGGAGCGCTTCTCGCCGTCTTTGTCGGCGGCCTTCGCCACCCGGAATTCCTCGACATGCAGGACGACGAGCTGAAGAAAATGGTCGGAAAGGACGTGCAGGAGATCTTGCGCATTCCGAACTTCAATCCGGACCTTCTCGAAATTTCGCGCCACGAGGAAGCGATTCCCCAATACGATCTCAAGACGCCGGGAAGGGAAAAAGCCTTTGCGGAAATCGAAGAGGCCTACCCGGGAATCCTGATGGGCGGAAACGGAATCGGCGGAATCGGGATGTCCGCGCGCATCGCCCAGGGACGCGCGCTTGCCGAACGCGTCTGACGCACTTTTTGTATATTTTGGACGTCTCCCTGCCCGGGTGGTGGAATGGTAGACACTGGGGACTTAAAATCCCTTGGCCGCAAGGCCGTGCGGGTTCAAATCCCGCCCCGGGCACTCCTTGAAACAGAGATAATCCTATGATCGAATACTATCCAGATTCCATCTACTATCCGCGCGAAGCGGTCGAAGCGAAATATGCCAAGGGCGAACTTTCGAAAGTCGAACTTCGCCTGCTCGATTTCGCGGAACGCCACAAGAACCGCGTCTGGGCGATTTCCAAGGAAGACAGCGCAAATCCTAGCGATGACGTTCTGCTCGACAACCTGCGCGCCTATCTGCTTGTCCGCGGTTCGCTCCAGCCCGCAGCGGAAATGGCGGACCTTATCAAGGAAATCAACAAGGAAGTCTGGTACCGAAACGAGAAGCAAAAGGAAAATCCCGAAGAAGTCGCCATCGACTGGGAAGAACAATACGAAAAGAAATGGCGCCAGGCCCGAATGTTCGAAGCCTTTGTCCTGATCGACAAGTGCAAGGAAAAGCTCGTCGAAATCCTGCGTTCCGTAAACGCGAAGTGATTTTCCGGTTTACTTTCCGAACGACTTGACTAGCAGCTGGATGCTCCGCTGGCCGTTATAGACATTCCAGATCGGTTCAAAGAAGAGGGAGACTGTCTTGCGCGATTTTTCGATTTGCTTTTTGGCGTTCGCCATTCCAAAAGCGATTGCCGCGAACTGGGGACTTCCGTTTTGCGAAAGCTTCAGCTGCAAATGCCCGCCGCGCAGTTCCCGCATGTGCTCTACCCGGACATTTTCCGCATAGAGAATCGGGTAGGGATTCTTGCCGCCAAACGGTTCCAGGTTCTG
Source organism: Candidatus Methanomethylophilaceae archaeon (assembly GCA_963629575.1). Taxonomy (GTDB): domain Bacteria; phylum Fibrobacterota; class Fibrobacteria; order Fibrobacterales; family Fibrobacteraceae; genus Hallerella. The sequence goes on along the minus strand of CAVGIM010000012.1, from coordinate 13,701 downwards.
GAGAGCCTGCATAAAGCGCGGGGTGATTTCGTTTAGCGCCGCCGGGACATAGCCCGAAATTTCTTCATGGGTGTTTCCGTCGCCCGGGAAGTTCTGCTCCACGGCAAGCTCCTGCAAGCGATCCCGCAAAGCCGGAATGTTCTCTTCGCGGATGCTGAATCCCGCGGCGTTCGCATGCCCCCCCCATCGGAGAAAAAGGTCACGAACTTCGAAAAGAGCCTTGTGCCAGTTGAAACCGGGAACGGCTCGGGCCGAAGCCTGCGCAATGCCATTATCGAGCGAGAGGACGGCAGAAGGCCGGTTAAACGTCTGCGCGATTTTCGCCGCCACGATTCCGATGACCCCCGGGTGCCAGGATTTTCCCTCGACGACAAGTACCCGTGGAATCCTATCGCCATAGCGTTCGCAGACGAGTTCGATGGCGGATTTCGAAATGTCGGCTTCCGTTTTCTTGCGAAGTTCGTTATACTTGAAGAGCCGTCCCAAAAGTTCCGGAGCGTCGGAAGCCCTGTCGCAGAGCAAAATGTCCAGGGCGGCGTCGGGTTTGTCCATCCGGCCGGGAGCGTTCATCAGCGGAGCGATTCGAAAGAGAACGTCCTGTCCGCCGACATAGGGAGAACTGTCCAGTTGGCGACGGCAAAGTTCCCGGACGCCTGGCCAGTGGCTATCCAGGAGCATCGAAAGACCGCGCCGCGTCAAGTAGCGGTTCTCGGGAGTCATTTCGACCAGATCCGCAAGCGTTCCCAGCGCGACCAGATCCAGATACTTTTCCGCAGAGCCCTTGCTTTCCCGCTTGAAAAGGGCGTCGATGAACTTATACGAAACGCCCGCTCCGCAAAGCGACTTGTTCGGATAGAGGCAACCGTCCTGGCACGGATCGAGCAGGACATCGCACGGAGGAAGGCCGTCTCCAGAAGGTTCGTGATGATCGATGACCATCACGCGCATGCCCTTGGACCTTGCGTATTCGATTTCCGCATTCGCCGTAATTCCCGTATCGACGGTCAAGAGGTACTTGACGCCGTCGGCGAGCATCTGTCCGACAACATCCACCGAAAGTCCATAGCCGGAACCGGATCCCAGCCGGCACGGCAAACGCCACGAGGCGTCGATTCCGATTTCGGAAAGTCCCCGCTTGAGAAGAGCCGTTCCCGTCAGGCCGTCCATGTCATAGTCGCCAAAGATACAGAGCCTTTCGCCCGACCTTTTCGCCTGCAGAATCCAGTCCAGAGCCTCCGCCATGCCGCGCATCGGCGTCTTGGACGAAAGCGGATCGAGGACGTGAGAAGGCGCGCTGTGAATTTTTCCGTAGGCCTCGGCGATCGAAGAACATCCCTTCGCAACCAAAATCCGGGCGAGCAAGTGCGGAATTTCCAGACGATGGGCAATCGACGTGGCAAGAAGTTCCGCGTTCATTTCTTGTATCCTTCAAAAAGACCTATTGCGAGCGTCTGGAGCGCGACAAGTACCGAGTTCTTGCGGTTAGCGATTTTCTCGGACGCGGCGCTTATGTCGAGAGACGCCTTTTCCAGGGCTTCCGCACCAAAACGACCAAGATTCATCTGTTCCAGGCTTTCCCGCCAATTGGGCATTCGCATGGGCTCGCCAGAAAAAATCCGAAGCGCGTCCGCGACAAGAAAGCCGACAAAGTCCAGGACCGCAACCGCCTTGTCCGCCGCCACGGCGCCTTTCGGAAAATTTCGGTCCAGTTCAAAAAAAAGGTCCGAATAGTTCCCTGCGACGCTATCCCTTAAAAAATCAAAGGCGAGCGTTTCGTTTTCCGCGATATTCTCGTTGTAGTGGCAGGCCATCCCCGGAGAGCCCTGCGCCATTCCCAGCGCATCGGGAGAGACTTCCTCTTTTGAAATCCGACGGACGATTTCCTCGACTTCGGAAAAGGAAACCGCAGGAAGTCGAAGCGAAAGACACCGGCTGCGAATTGTCTGCAGAAGCTTTCCGCTGTTCGACGCCGTGAGGATAAAGTAGGTGTTCGTCGGCACCTCTTCGAGAGTCTTCAAGAGAGCGTTGGCCGCCGCTTCGTTCATCCGGTCCGCTTCGGCGATGATGACCGTCCGCACTCCGACGCTAGCCTTCGAAAACTGGGCGGTCATGCTCCGAATCTGTTCCACCGAAATTTGCGAAATTCCCGAAAAGATGGAAACGGAATAGGGGTTTTCGAAAATTCGCGCGATATATTCCGACTTGAATTCTTCGACTGTCTTCGCCTTGGAAGTTCCCGAAGTTTCCGCTGCGGACTTCGCGTTCGCTTCGGCGGTTTCGAGCGGAATCACCCAACCCTGTACATTTCCCGGATCCATCGCGAATTTGCAGCCTAGGCACTTTCCGCACGGCGCCCGTTCGCCATCCGTGCAGGAAAGGGTCTTCGAAAGCTCGATAGCGAGCGCTTTCTTGCCTATTCCGCGGGGGCCTTCGATAAGTACCGCTTGCGGAAAGCGATTTTCGACAAGCGCGTTTTCAAGGAGCGTTCGCGCGCCTTGCTGGGACCTGGGTCCTTCGAGAAAAAACTTCTTCATTTCTTTTTCAACCACTTCAAGGGATCGACCGTGTCGGTCCCTTCGCTCAACTGGAAATACAATTTAATTCCATTCAAGGAGGCAATGTCGCCGACGGTCCCGATATCCTCGCAATTTTTCACCCGTTCGCCTTCCTTTACGCGAATTTCGCTCATGTGACCATAGACGGAATAGACTCCGCCTTCGTGTTCGATGATGACGGACGGTCCGCGACCATCGATTTCCGCAACCATGGCGACGGTCCCCGCCGCAGCCGCCCGAACCTTCGCCCCTTTCTTTCCGCGGATTTCGATTCCCAGATTGCGTGTCATGATGTGCAGGACGGGATGCTCGTGCATTCCATACCGGCTGATGATTTCCCCGTTAAGCGGCATGCACTTTGGGCCTATCGGCCTTATCGGGACCTGGGGAATCTTCGCGACTTTCTTTCCGGGCTTTTGCGCCTTTCTTTTCCGGTCTGCCTTTTTCGCTTCGGCAAGTTCCCGCTCGCGCTTCTTTTCGAGCTTTCGAATCAACGCGAGCATCGTTTTCTGGTTTTGCTCGATCTCCCGAATGGCCCGCTGTTGCAGCGTCTTGTTCTTTTGAACCGTGGCGAGAACGGTTCCCTGCGTCTGGATCTGGACCTTCAGACCTTCTTCTTCCGCGGCCTTCTTCGCCTGCAAGCCGTGAAGTTCCGAAAGCCGGCTGGTCGCTTCGCGCTTCTTGAGCGAACGCTCGCGCAAGAGCCAGGACAGCTTTTCGACCTGTTCCCTATCGCGAGCGAGCAAGCGATCGACATAGTAAAGCTGGCGTTCCGGAGATGTTTCGCCCTTGATTTCCGCATAGATGGCGTTCCAGATTCCCGTTCCGCCCTGGATGTAGAGACTCCGAATCCGTTTTTTCATCGCCTCGTTCCGACGAGAAATTTCGGAATCCAGAAATTCCAGTTCCCCGTTGATTTCCCGGAGAGACTTCTTCACCGTCTGTTCGCTTTGCGACAGAAGCTGAACATATTCCTTGGTGCGGTTCAGGTTTTCGTCCAGAACGGCGATCGTGTTGAGTACGCCCTTTTCCTCGGATTCGAGAAGCTTTATCCGCTTTCGCTGCTTCGCAAGATTCGTTTCCAGGTTCTTGAGTTCCGAACGCTGTTTCGACAGTTCGCTCGCCGTCGTCTTTTTCGCCGCAAACGACAGACCGCTTCCCAGGAGGAAGAAAAGGCCGGCAATCAAGAGCAGTCGAAATTTCATGGACTAATTTTCCGATGTGTCGTGCTTCAGGAACCCCCGAACGCTACGATAGCTCGAATAGACCGAGACAAGCGTCACGGCGATAACGACGAGCAAGAGAAGCCACCTGTATCCTCCGAGATAAAACCCCAAAACGGGAATTTCCTTCGAAAGGGAGCTTTCGGCAAAGGCAAGCAGCAGCGCGGCAAGACCGCTTGCGCAGAGACCCTGCATGACACCTTCGAGAAGGAACGGGAATTCGATGAAAAAGGCGGATCCGCCCGCGTACTTCAGATTTTCGACCAGGAGCTTTCGCGAAAAGAGCGACAGGCGCACGGCGTTTCCGATGATGAGAAAAAGCGTGATGAAGATGAGAGCCGTCGTGGCGATAGGCCAAAAGACAAGGGCAAACTTCCATTCGGCGATTCTATCGACAAAGACCGTCGGAGCCTCGACCGCGTCGAAAGCGGGATTCTTTTCCAGCGCAAGGACCAGCGCATGCAAGATAGAAGGTTCCCGGTAACGCGAGGAAAGCGTCATGGCAAACGAAGCCGGCAGAGGATTCCCGTTCACCAGAGTGAGCATTTCATCCGAGAACCGTCTCTTGAAATCCTCCATCGCCATGTCCGCGCTTTTGTAGGCAACGGTGTCGAATTCCTTGAACTTCAGAAGTTCTTCGTGCAAAGCCCGCACGGAATCTTCCGAGACGGAATCCTTTAAAAAGACCTCGATGCGGTAAAGCTTTCTCTCGACGTCGGAAAGTCGGTAAGCGCCAAGCAGGAACGCGCCGGAAAGCCCAAGAAGGATAGCGCAGAGAAAAATCGTCACGAGAGACGGAAACACGACCGTGCGATGTTCCTTCCATCCGCGGAACGCCTCGGAAATTAAATATCGAATTTGATTTGACACGCAAACGAATATAACTTTTTATAACTATTTTTGAAAGAGAGATGAAGCACATCGGATTAAAAATCATCGCCTGCATTTTCGGCATCGCCATCTGGTTCTATGTCGTGTCCGCGCGAACAACGGAAATCGACATGGAAGTTCCCCTCGTATTTACGCGTCTTCCGGAAACGCTCGCCATCGCGTCAAGGCCCGCGTCGCAGATTACGGTTACGGTACGCGGCACGGCGATCGATCTCATCCGGCTGAAAAACGCCGGCAAGGACGCCGCGCGAATCGTCGTCGATCTGCACGAAGCGGAACTCGGACTCGACCGCATCATCTTATCCGAAGAAAACTTTGTCGCTCCGGAGTTTCCCGCGGTACGCTACGAAAGCGCAAGCCAGATCGCCGCCCTGGAAATAGAAATCGACACGCGAATTTCCCGCGTAATTCCCGTGCACCTCAAGGGAACGTTCCGCGCAAAGGACGGCTACACGATCGTGGGGACGCCAAGGCCCGTTCCGGACACGATTACCGTCGCCGGAGCAAGAGAAGCCCTCACCCGCATTTTCGAAATTCCGACCCAGGAAATTTCCAAGGCGAACCTCGACACAAACCAGGATTTCTCCGTGCCGCTCGACTTTTCGAAGCTTCCGTCATACGTCTATCCGAGCGACAGCGCGGCAAGGGTTTCCGTCGAAGTCCAGACGCTTTCCCGCACCTCGTTCGAAAAGGTTCCCGTCCGCCTCGTCGGCAAGTACGACCGTTCGGCCTATTCGCTCGAACCGGCTTTCGCGACGGTGGAAGTTTCGGGTGGCAAGGGAATCCTGTCCGCGATGAAGCGCGATTCCATCTTGCTTCTCATCGAATTCAACCGGTTCGCCATCGAAGACGTCGACAGCCTCGAACCGACCGTCCGAATCTACAACGAAATCAAGAGTTTCCAGGTTCATCCCGAAAAATTCTACCTGAAAAAAAGGGAAGTTCCCGACTCCGCGAAAGCGGACTCCTTGAAAGAAAATTCGAAGGAAAAGGCCGAGAATCCAGAACAGAAACCGGAGAAAGCAAGATGATCTGGCTAGGAATCGAATCGAGCTGCGACGAAACCGCTTGCGCCATCCTGCGCGACGACCCTCTGGAAGTTCTTTCCAACCCGCTCTACAGCCAAATCCAGGAACACGCGCTTTACGGCGGAGTCGTTCCCGAAGTCGCCGCGCGCGCCCATCTCGAAAAGATCACGACGATTTGCAGGGAAGCGATTTCCGAAGCGAAAGTTTCCGTTCGGGACATTGACGCGATAGCCTTCACCCGCGGACCGGGCCTCATGGGACCGCTTCTCGTCGGAGCGAGCTTTGCGCGCGGACTTGCCCGCGATCTGGGAATTCCCGCTTACGGCATCAACCACCTCGAAGGGCATCTTTCCGCAGCCTGGCTCACGGAACCCGACCTCGCCCCTCCCTATCTCACGCTCACCGTCTCGGGCGGTCACACGGAACTGGTTCTCGAAGAACCCGGATTCCGCTACACGCTGCTCGGCCGCACGCGCGACGATGCCGCCGGCGAAGCCTTTGACAAGAGCGGAATTCTCATCGGGCTCAAATACCCGGCAGGCGCCGCGATAGGCAAGCTCGCCAAAGGAAGGAACCGACGTTTCCATGTCTTCCCGCGGGCGCTCAAGGGCGAAGACAACGGGGAATTTTCCTTCAGCGGATTGAAGACCGCCGTCAGGCGCTATGTCGAAGCCAACTCGCCGGAATTCATCCGGGAAAACCTGGGCGACATCGCGGCATCCATCGAGGACGCCATCATCGACATTCTCGTGTCCAAGACAATCTGGGCATTGAAAAAAACCGGGATGAAAACGCTGATAGTCGGCGGAGGCGTGTCCGCGAACGGGCTTCTCCGCGAACGGCTCAAGAATTACTGCGAAGGCCACGGAATCCGTCTGGCCTTTCCGTCCCTCTACAACAGTACCGACAACGGAGCGATGATTGCAGCGGCCGCCATTCGGCGCGCCCGAGCCGGAATGCTCTCCGAGACATCGACCGAAGTCAAGCCATGGATGCCTCTCGCCCTATGAACGCAAGACTTTCGCTTTTCGCCCTGGCAGCGAGCGCCTCTTTCCTGCTTGCGGCAAACGATCCGGTGATTTTCCGCCCGCAACGGTCCGCCCGCATTTCGAATGTCGATACGACATCCGCCAATTCCATCCGCTTTGACGTGAGCATCTTTGGCGAAGGCGCCATCGGCTCCATGTTCATCTTGTGGGACGAAGTCGATCTTTCCGAAGAAATCAAGGAACTCCTGACCAAGCACGAATTCCGCACAAACGAATTCTACATGCAGAATATCGACCGGGAACAGTTCGAACAGGAGCGGATGCTGCAACTGTTCGAAGACAGAAAACGCGAATATTTTAAAATTTTCCCTTCCGAAATCGAAAGGGAAAAAGAAGATCGCGAAAACGAATAACTGTCAGCTTCTTACCAGCCGCCGCCTCCCGAAGACCCGGTCTTCTTCGTTCCGCCGCTCACCGTTCCGCTCGTCGCATACGAGATTCCCGTTGCGCCCGGATCGCTTTCGAGGCTCCCCGTAAACGTCCCACCCACGTAGAACGAGTAGTTCGAGCTGTTCGGCACCATGAAGAGACCTGCACTCGCCGCCGTTTTCGTGGAAAGCTTGAACGCCGCGGCGACATTTCCGCTCGCATCGGCAACCGTCACCAGGTCACCCGCGCTCGCTCCGAGCGTAACGTAACCGGAATACGAACCCGAAATCTGGTTTCCGATGCCCATGTCCGAAGTCCCGACGCCGACGAGAATCCCACCCGTATAGTAGAGCTTGTAGTTTCCGTCTCCGATATCGAGGATTCCGTTTCCGCCGGAATTGGACTGCTGCACGAAAACGACGCCGCCTTTCATGTAGAAGTCTCCGTTGGAATCGAGACCGTCGCCCGCGGCATACACGAGGTGCGTTCCGCCGTTCACGTAGAGATATCCCACCGCCGAATTTCCCGACGTAGCGTTCCAGCCATCGTCCGTCGCATAGATGCTCGTAAAGCCTCCGTTCAGGTTGATGACATAGCCTTCGAAGCCTTCGTAGCAATATGTCACGAGGAACGTTCCGTTATTCACGTTGATCGTATCGTCCGCGTGGATGCCGTTTCTGCCGGAGACTTCGAAATAGCCGCCTTCGATGTTTACAATATGGTTCGAATGGACCGCATCGCCTTCGGCCTTGATGACAAAGGTTCCCGCATAGACGTTCACCGCGGAATCCGCCTTGATGCCCTTTACGCTCTGCTCATCGTCGGACGAACTCGAAGAGGACCATCCCCAGCCACCGCCCATTCCGGGTCTCTGGCCGCCACCGCCGTTATCCGAATTGGACGTGTTCGCGATTCCGCTACCCGCGGTAATCGTAAAATTCGGCGTTCCGAGAGTGTCCGCGACAAGCACGTAGTTCGAAGCCTGGATACCGTCATCCGCCGCGGTAATCACGAACGTTCCGCCGAGAATCTTGACAAAGCCCTTTCCCGCGGCAAGCTTTTCCGCATCATCCTCGTCGGACTTGATACCGTCTCCGTAGCTCGACGTAAGCTTGAACATACCCCCTTCGATTTCCACGGAACGCTTTCCCTTGACCGCGTTCTTTTTCGCCGAGACCGTAATTGTCGGAGAATCCTTTACTTTCAGGTCCTTGGTCGTATGGATTCCATTTCCGCAGACGCTCGTGTCCGCACAGGCGCTGGTCACGGTCAAGGCGCCGCTTCCCTTGATGGTCACGTCCTTTTTCGCATAGATGACACCGCCCGCCGTATCCGACTTCGCTTCGCCGTCCTCGTTCGTGTAGTTCCAGACGATGCTTCTTCCCGATGCGTCTTCGAGGAAGTTCTCCGAGCCGTCGGTAAGCATGAGAAATACCTTGTCCGCGCTCTGCACGTAAATCGCCGCATCGTTCGGGCTTTTCAGGTCCAGGCCGTCCAGATACAGATACACCTTTGCCGACGTATCCGCCACGACGACGATTTCGAAGTTTTCGGAAGAACCCATCAGATTGTAGTTTCCCGCGCAACGGATATAGACAAGCGATCCCGTCGTATCGATGCACAGGTTGTCGTTTCCAATCGAAAGGCTCGCCCCGTCAAAGACAAGAGTCGGATCGTTGCCGTTCGAAACGACCGAAGAGGAGCTTACGGTCACCACGGTCCGGGAACTGCTCGATTTCGCTTCCGCGGCCGAGCTCGACGAAGCCGCGTTCAGGTAGTTCCTGGTGCAGCTCGCATCCGAAATGTCGTAGTAATAGGAACCGTTCGCGTCGCTATAGAAATAGAAGTTTCCGACAATGGAAACCGGCGCGGAAGTTTCCCCGCACACAAAAACGATTTCTGTCGAAGAAGAACTAACGACAACCGACGAATCGGCGCTCGCCGAAGAGGTTACGGAAGAAGCGTACACGATACTTCCGTCCGCAAGGACCGAATAGATGACCGCGCCCGACGCATCCATGCAATGCGTATTTCCCAGGCCGTCTTCGTAGGCCGAGTAATCGCCGCAAACGCTTTCGCTTTCTTCCGTCGTTGCCGCGCTCGACGAATCGTTTCCGCAGCCAAAAAGCGAAAGACTGGCGAAAGACGTTACCGCGACAAAGGCAAAGGGGAATGACCTTATCATACAGAACTCCTTTTTCTTTCAAAAATATTCACTTACAATCCGTAAACGTGCAAAAAAGACGATCCATACAAAAACATTTCCGGAACGAAAACTCCCGGCAGGGCGGAATCGGGGCGAATCGACCCGAAAAGTTTCCGGTCAAAAACACAAGGCATTTCCTTTTCGCAAGCCTCGTCAGCCATCGTTCTTGAGCTACATTTAAAAGACATGGTATTCGTTGTCCTGGAACATGCGTTCATTTTCCTTCTTGTCGCCACGGCGCTTTTCTACGCCACGTTCGAAATGCGCCTGTTCCATGCACTCGGCAAGGTTCGCCTGGGAAACTCCATCCGGACCCCGCTTCCCTCGGTCAGCATTCTCGTTGCGGCGCGAAACGAAGATGCGAACATTTCGAAAACAATCGATTCGCTGATGAAGCAACGCTACAAGGGACGTTGGGACATCTGGATTGCCGACGACCGCTCCACGGACCGAACCCCACAGATTCTTGCCGAATACGCAGAAAAATTTCCGGACAGAATCCACATCGTCACCATCGCGGAACTTTCCGACGGGGAAAGCGCCAAGAAGAACGCCATCGCGAAGCTCGTCGCGGCATCCGAAGGCGAAATTCTCCTCCTCACCGACGCCGACTGCACCGTCCTTCCGACCTGGATCCGCGCCATGATCCAGGAATTCGAGCCGGGCATCGACTTTGTCGCGGGACACTCCTATATCGAACTTCCCGCCGATTGCAAGAACTGGCTATTGAACATGCAGGCGGTCGAAACCATGGCCTATCGGATTGCGGGAACGGGAGCTCTCGCCATGGGAACGCCCATCACGAGCACGGGCAACAATCTTGCCTACCGGAGAAGCTTTTTCGAGGATGTCCACGGATTCGAAGGCGTCTCGAGAATCCAGAGCGGCGACGACGATCTTCTTTTGCAAAAGCTCGCCCGGGAAGCCCCGTGGAAGGCGCGCTATTCCGTAAACCCCGAAGCGTTTGTGACGACCCGCGGAAAGGAGACCCTGCCCGAACTTTGGGAACAGCGTAAACGCTGGGCATCCAAGACGACTTACTACGCGCCAAGGACAGTCGCGCTACTGACGGTCGTGTTTCTCTTTTTCTGTCTGCTTTCGCTCGGATACGCCCTTGCCTTCTTCAGCTTCAAGATTTTTATCGCCACGGTTTTCGGATTCCTTGTCAAGCTTTTCGGAGATTCCTGCGTCGAACTTCGCGGGCTTCGCATCTTCCGGCAAAGACAGCTCTTCAAGTGGTTTCTCCCCGTAGAAATCGTGCACGCCCCTTTTACCGTATTCGCCGTTCTCTTCGGAGTAGCCGGACATTTTAAATGGAAAGGTTAGCAATGGTCAAAAAGACAGCTACAGATAAATTAACCCTTGTCATCGCCGAAAAGCCAAGCGTCGCCGCCGACCTTGTCCGCGCCATTTCCGTCGGCGGAAAGTTCAAAAAGGAAAAAAGCCATTACGAAAACGAAGCCTACATCGTCTCCTGGGCGCTAGGACACCTGGTAACCCTCTGCGACCCGAAGGAAATCAGCGACAAGTACAAGAACTGGACAATGGATACGCTTCCCATCCTTCCCAGGACTTTCGAACTCAAGGCGATTCCGACCTCCAAGTCGCAACTTTCGGCGCTCGGAAAGCTCATCCGCCGAAAAGACGTCGGGACAATCATCAACGCTTGCGATGCGGGAAGAGAAGGCGAACTGATTTTCCACTACATCCTGGAATTCGAAAAGGGAAAGACCGGTCTCAAGGACAAGGTTCTGCTCCGCCTGTGGATGCAGAGCATGACGCAGGCTTCCATCCGGGACGCGTTCGAACATCTGCGTACGCACGACGAAATGCAGAATCTTCTCGACGCGGCACTGTCTCGCTCGGAAGCGGACTGGCTCGTGGGAATCAACGGATCGCGCGGACTCACCGCCTACAACAGCCGGTTCGGCGGTTTTCAGCTCACGCCATGCGGACGCGTGCAGACCCCGACTCTCGCGATGATCGTGAACCGCGAAGAGGAACGAAACGCCTTTGTGTCGAAACCCTACTGGACGATTCGCGGGACATTCGAATCGGGAAATTCCGAATACGCGGGAAAATGGTTCAACCCCGAAATCAAGTCCGACAAGGATAGAATCTGGAAAGAATCGCAGGCGAACGAAATCGTCAAGAAATGTCACGGCAAGACCGGAACCGTTTCCGAAACGACCAAGCCCAGCATCCAGAAGTGCGGACCGCTTTACGACCTGACGACCCTCCAGCGCGAAGCGAACAACCGGTTCGGATTCAGCGCCAAGACAACGCTTTCCATCGCCCAGGCACTCTACGAACGTCACAAGCTCACATCCTACCCGCGAACCGACAGCCGCGCCCTGCCGGAGGATTACGTCGGAAGTGTCAAGAAGACACTCGCCACCATGGAAGGGAATCTCGAAAAGTTCGCGACAAAGGCTCTCGAAAACGGCTGGGTGAAAAAGGATCCGCGCATCTTCAACAACGGCAAGATCTCGGACCACTTCGCCATCATCCCGACCGGCAACAAGATCAAGTCGCTCACCGAAGCGGAGATGAAAATCTACACGATGATCTGCCAACGTTTCATCGCGGTCTTCTATCCGCCAGCGGAATACCTGAACACGACGCGCATCACGGAAATAGAAGGCGAAAAGTTCCTCACCGAAGGAAAAATTTTAAAAACGCCCGGATTCAAGGAAGTCTATGGCAAGACAGCCGACGACGAAGCGAATTTAACCCCGCTCGTTTCCAACCTTGTTGTCAACACGGCAAAAGCCAAGGAATTCGAAATCTCCGCCGAAAAGACCAACCCGCCACCGCGCTACACGGAAAGCTCGCTCCTTTCCATGATGGAAAACGCCGGAAAGCTTGTCAAGGACGACGAACTCGCCGACGCGATGAAGGACCGCGGCATGGGAACTCCGGCAACGCGGGCAGCCATTATCGAAAAGCTCATCTCCGACAAGTACATGATTCGCGACGGCAAGGAACTGGTCCCGACCAGCAAGGCTTTCGGTCTGATTCACGTCGCCCGGGCGATGAAAATCGAAAACCTCACGAGCCCGGAGCTCACCGGCGAATGGGAATTCCAGCTTTCCCAAATCGAGAAGGGAAAGGAAACCCGATCCGAATTCATGAAGGGAATCGAGGACTTGACCACCAAGATGGTGAACAACATCCGGAACTTCAAGGAAGAGGATACCCGGAAAGAAGCCGAATTCAGCCCGGTCAACGGGAAAAAGGTCTTCGAAAGCGTTTCCCGTTACGAAACCGAGGACGGCATCCAGATTCGAAAGATTCTCGGCGGACGCAAAATGTCCGGCAAGGAAGTCGTGGAACTGCTCACCCAAGGGAAAATCGGGCCATTGACCGGATTCCGCTCCAAGCGCGGCATGGAATTTTCCGCAGGGCTAACGCTCGAAAAGGGAAAAATCCAGTTTGTCTTCGACAACAGCGAAGACCCAAGCGAAACGGAACTCGGCGAAGAACTCGGGATCTCGCCGCTCGACGAAAGCCCCGTTTACGATACGCTCACCGCCTACGTTTCCAAAAGCTATCTCGATAAGGCCAAGACGGGATTTCACCTGAACAAGATCATCCTCGGCAAGGAAATTTCCGTCGCCGACTTAAAGAAGCTCCTCGCCGGCGAAAAGACAGACCTTATCCAGGGTTTTCGTTCCGCCAAGACACATCGACTTTTCGACGCCTACCTGAAACTCGACAAGACCACCGGAAAGATCAAGTTCGAATTTCCGCCGCGCATCCCCGGCAAGGGTCGCCGCTTCGCCAAGAAAAAGGAATAGCCGCTATCGGGAAATCACTCCCGATAGATAATTTTGATCGGTCGCGAACGCAATTCATTTAACACAAGAATTTTTGCGTCCAGATACTCTTTCGGAATCGTCACGCTAAGAGACGCCACACAAATGCATGTGGTTTTCTCTTTTTGCTTTGATTCCGCATGGATGAACAGCGAATCCTCTTTCTTTTTGGCGACCAGATAGGAATCCATCCCACATTGCCAAAACATTTTCCATTCGGCATCGGCAGAGCCATCCGGATTTTTCACAAAAACGGTACTATCCAAAAACGCATTCTCTTCATCCGAATCGTTACAAACGGACAGCATTCGAAAAGAAAGCTTCTCTCCGCTTTCTTCGCTATCGATTGAACACGAGCAAAGGATTAGAACCAGGAATTGTAGAAGTTTTTTCATTTTTAAATTCCTTCCAGGTTTTCAATGAATGGGGAGCATCAATAACAGTCAAAACAGTATCACCATTTTCCAAAGACAAGCGAGAAGTATAAGAAATACAAGGAAATAACATCCGTATTCCGTCATCTTCAAATTCACAATAAGCTTCAGCAGCACTTGTTATATTC
>CAVGIM010000011.1:0-59841 GCA_963629575.1 Candidatus Methanomethylophilaceae archaeon | reverse complement strand
TTTGAACCTAAACGTCTGCGAAACTCAGATCTAAGCTCTCAGTTCTAAGCTCTGACTATGGATCCTACCTGCCTGTCGGCAGACAGGTCGCTCCGCTCCAGGATGACAGAAAAGCGTCATCGTCAACCGTCATTCTGGAGGGGCTAAAAGCCCCGATAGAATCCAGACAGAACTGTGTGGATCCTATCGCTCCGCGCTGCTTCGCTCCAGGATGACTGTTTATCGTACAAGGCTTTGCAAATCGCTTAGCGAACACTTCACTCTCAACACTCCACTCTTCACTAAGACCGCTTAGAAGAAAATGCACGCAGAAACGCTCTGTTTCCTAAATTCTATTTCCCGATGCCTGCGCTTTTTTAACTTTACGCCATGCTTCCGTTCGTCAATCTCAGCGCCCAATACGCAGCCTATCAAAAGGAAATTGACCTTGCCATCGCTTCCGTTCTCCGTAGCGGAAACCCGATCGGAGGACAATCCGTCGAAGAATTCGAAAGGCTTCTCGCTAGCGATACGAATGTACGGTTTGCGCTTTCCTGCGCGAGCGGAACGAGCGCGCTTTGCCTTTCGCTTGCCGCCCTGGACCTGGAACACGGAGACGAAGTGATAGTCCCGGACTATACTTTTGTCGCGACAGCGAATGCGGTTGTCCTGTCGGGAGGAATTCCGCGCTTTGCCGATGTCGGCGAAGACTTCCTGATTTCGCCGGATTCCGTCGAAGAATTGATTTCGGAGAAGACCGTCGGAATTATCGCCGTGGATCTTTTCGGGCAGTGCGCGAATTACGATGGACTGAAGAAAATTGCCAGGAAACACGGTCTCTGGATTCTAGAAGATGCCGCACAGAGCATCGGAGCGTTTCAAGGCGAAAAGGCGGCGGGCTCTCTCGGAACGGTCGCCGCGACGAGCTTTTACCCGACAAAGCCTTTCGGTGCCTACGGGGACGGCGGAGCCGTTCTAACCGACGACGAAAAGATTTTTTTCAAAGCGAAGCGTTTCGCGATGCACGGAAAGGATGCGAACGGTCTTTACGCCTCCCTCGGGACGAACAGCCGACTTGACGCTATCCAGGCGGCGATTCTTCTCGAAAAGCGCAAGCATCTAAAAGAAGAGCTTTCCCGACGCGAAGAAAACGCCAGAATCTACAACGCGTTTTTTTCCGAAACGCCAGGATTTCGGGTTCCGAAAATCAACGCCGGAAACACGAGCGTCCATGCGCAATACGCCGTTCGCTGCAAGGACAGGGACTCGATCGTCGAAAAGTTGTCCCGCTCGGGAATTCCCACGCGAATCTATTACGAGCGCCCTCTCTCCGCGGAGCCTTTCTTTGCGAGGTTTCCCGACACGAGGACGGATGCCAAAAGAAACATCCAGGCCATGGCCCTTTCCCGGGAAACGTTCAGTCTCCCGATCTGCGCATTTTCCGACGCCAGGGATATCGTTTCGAAAATCAAAACCGCCTTGTCACCATGAAACCGCCGGAAGCGTCGAGGAAAACGTCGTCGAATTTCTCGTCGCGCGACGAAAGCATGAGCGCGTTCACGAAGAACGGAAAATGAATCGACCATCTTTCGCCATGGTAGCCAACGGTAAATTTCGGGAACGCCTGCGAAAAGAGCATCCACTGATTTTGCGAGACATTTTTCCCTAGCGATACGGAAGCGACACCTAGCATGTTGTAGAACCATCCGCTTTGCCACACCCATGTATAGGAATAGCCGACGCTCGGTCCCAGGTGGACAAACTGCTGGTACTTGTCGTATTGCGGAAGGAGTGAATCCCGCGGAAACGGTCAAAAGCCTCGCCTTTCGAAATTCACCCGATTCGGAATCTTTCCAGTAGAAACCATCGTTCACTTTCAAAAACAGATCCCAGAAAAACCGGTCGCCGAAATAGTTGAACTGCAAGTCGGTCGCTTTTCGGAGTCCGCGCCGAACAAAATCGTAAACAAGGAGCTCCACGTCCAGTCGCCATAGCCTCCGCCAATTCCGAGATCGACGGGACGGTTTGTCGCAAGATCCTTGTCGTCCGTACTTTTCCCGGAAAACGAAGCGTAATGATACCTGGCCAACAGCTGGATGGAAATCCTGTCGGAAAACTCGACAATGGCGGAATCCCCCGCCGTTTCCTCGGCGAGAGCCGTTCCCAGGAAAAGAAGAACGAAGAGAAAAGGAATTTTCATCCGGACTCCCGCACAAGAACGAGAATGGCGCCTGTCGAAAGAAAAGGCTTTTCGTCAAAGGCCCGCGAAAGGGCGTCCATGTTTTCTTCCGAATATTCCAGCTGTTTCGAAAGAAGCTTCAAGGCTTCGACTTTCGGAGGGACGCCGGAATCTTCGCAGGCGAGACATCTCCCGAATTTCTGCAGGATAAGCCAGAAGAGCGCGGCGAACTTGGCCTTCGAAAGCATGTCGCCGTCGTAAAGGGACTTTCCCAGGTAGCGAAAGACCTGGTAGGCGACGATTCGTTCCCCGTCCGTATCCGAAAAGATTCCGTTCGCTTCGGCAAGGCACGTTTCCTTTCGGGCGCGGGACATGGCCGAATCCCACGTTTTGCCGAGGCTTTCGAGCCCCGAGAGAAAGTCCCAGATTTCGGCCCAGATTTTTTCGGCCGGAGAATCGGGAAGCGATACCGTTTCGCCTTGGGATGTCGCCACGAGGCAGAGCATTTCGGAAATTCGCGAAGGAAGGGGAATCTTTCTGTCCGAAAGCCGGGAAAACATGTCTGCCCGAAATTCAAGCATTGCGTCGCGAATGGCCAGTGAATCGCCAGAAAGGGTTTCCGGAGTTTCGTCGTCAAGAAATTCCTCGAAGCGAAGCGGTTCGCTCGAAGCGAGGAGAAGTCGCGCCGATTCCTCGCAACAAAGTCCAAGCCCGAGTTCCTTCAAGTCTCCAAAGACCTCCACGAACCGCGGATGTTCCCGGCAAATGTCCGACAAAAACCGCTCGCCCAGATTTCGATAGATTTCGCACAGATTGTCCCGATCGAGAAAAGGGCAGCGTTCCGAAGCGTCCAGGACAATGCGCCCGTCCAAAACGAACCGACAGAGCTTCTCGCCAAAATGTCCGGGCACGGAAGCATAGCGTTCTATCGTTTTCGGATCGATATCGACTTCCCAGCCGGCACAGCACGTATCGCGACACGCTCCGGCAAGGCAGCGGAATTTCCGGTAGAAATCGGGGACGATAACCCTCACCGACGAATCCTTTTCAAAAAGCGCAACGTCCGGATGTTTTTCGGGAGGACTTCGCGGTGCCACTTGTTCCACGCTTCGTAATAAAGGTAGCGACGTTCCCGATTGCGAAAGACCTTGCCGTGGACAATGCGACGACCGTTCACGATTTCCGGCGGAACGACGATGTGCAGGCATTCGTGATAGACTACGCCGGCGACAGCGTAAAACGGACAGTTTTCGAAATCGTATCCGCGGCTGATGCTTATCAGGTTTACCGTTTCTCCCGAAAGCGGATCCTTGCGAACCGTGTGAAAGCTCAATCCCCCGATGCGATTGCTCCATGTGATGCGCGCATTCAGCTCGCCCCCGAAGTATGTCGCGTTCACGGCATTAAAGACCTGCGTCAGGTCGTAAAACCTTCCGACAGGGCAGATAGGCGGAAACCGATGATCGTTCGTCACCCGGGGAAGTCCCAAGTCCACGAGAATCTGGTCGGTCGCCTTCCAGATCCGCGAGATCAGTTCCTTGGCGCGGGCCTTGTTTGCGGCAGTCTTTCGCTTGAAGCTCGTGCGGGCCCATTCCGCGGCGAGTTCGCGCACGGGGGAAAATTCCGGGGACTTCATATACGCGGGAAGCACCAGCTCGTAGCTGTTTTCGAAAATCTTCTTTTTCGCCCGGAAACTTTTCTTGAGGCGATCCGCATAGAGAAACACGACCGTCCCGTCCGACGAAAAAATGTTTTCCGCCGAATGTTCGCGACGAGCGTGCACTTCCGAAACGCCGAAAAGATCCGTTTGCAGCGATTCGAACGTCATCCGTCTTCGCTCCTTTCGGACGCATCGGCTTTCATCTGCGCAAAGTCCGGTTCCAAGGCGTTCATCGCGAGAATCCCCTCGTAGAGACTTTCCGGGAGAGCGAGCGCCGCGTAGTGGGCAGAAATGTCCGCAATGAGTTCTTCCAGTTCGTCGGGAAGATAGACGATGAAGCTCCTGTTCCTGTCGGTAAGAAGATACTTTGGCACGCAGAACTTCCCCGGTGTTTCGCTGAAGTACATCCGGCATGTCACCGGGCGAAACGCATAGACGCCGCAGCTTCCCGAAGAAAGCATGAACGGACAGGGAATCCCCTCGCCAAAATAGCGGACAAGCGCATCGTCGTCCGGGTCGGGATTTCCCGCCGATTCCGCATTTCGAAAGAGTTCGCGGTACACCTTGCTCCGGGCATGGCACTTTTCGAGAATCGAAAAAAGATCCCGGGATTTTCGGATTTCCTGGTAGAAGAGCGCGAGTTCAAAGGGTTCGACGGACATCGGAAAATGATGGCAGCAGTTTCCGCACCCGGCCTTGCAGGAAATTCCGGAAGCGTGCTGGGGAAGAACGGCGGAAAGGTAGCGCATGAAGGCTTCTTCATAGGATTTCGCAAAGCGGATAATCGCCGGGAGTTCCGAGGCGAAGTTCGTTTCCGCAAAGGCAACGTCGCGCGCAGCGTTTCTTGCCATCGCGTCGAGCCTTTCCCGTTCGCGGGCAAGGAGGGAACGCATCAGGAGGACTGCGTTTCTATAGGGTCTAGTCGGAAAGTATTCCATGGTCATCCACTTTTTGCAAATATATGAAGAGTATTTCCCGGAAATCGTTCCTTTTTTCAAAGAGGAATCTATTTTTATCCTGTCCGTCTTTTTTCGAGAGTTTCCATGAAATCGTTCCCGTCGCTTATCTGCATCTTTTTTCCCGTCATCCTCGTCGGATGCAATCTGTTCGACCCATCGGAAAACGTAGCCGTCAAGTCGAGCGACACGGACATGCTTGTCATCGAAGGACAGGCGCGCTTCCGCGACGAAGATTACGAAAAGGCCGCCGAATACTTTTCGGCCGCGATAAGGAACGACTCCACCCGCTCCGAAGCGTGGTTCGGTCTATCCAAGGCAAACCTCTACCGAAACGGAGGCGACCCGTTCGAACTCCTCCTTCTCTTCGAAGGCGACGAGTCCATTCCGCTGATGAGCCTCGATTCCTCGGAGATCGAGCGTCACTACGCGTCGATTCTCGGCGCCCTCGTTCCGCTCCGCGAACTGATACGGCGCGATACGCTCACGAGAAACGATCCCGCGCGAAGGCTCTCGGACAGAAAGGTTTCCTACTCCAACTTTTCGGCGAGCTACGCCATCCTCGAATTCGCCTACACGATTCTCAAGTTTCGAAAAAGCACGAATACAAACGTAACTCTTTCCCTCCGCGACGACGGTTCCCTGGAAATCGACGCGAACGAACTTTACGCCAAGGCTCTCGACGACCCGCTCTTCGCAAGTCGCTTCAATACGGACATGGATACGCTCGGAAACGATCTGCAACGCCTCGTAAACAACGTCTTTCCCGAACTTTCCGGCATTCTGGACGATTCGACATTTATCGATTCCACGGCGAACACGGTTGAACATTCGATTCTCTTCTACAGACTTGGCGACGGGATCGACAACGACGGAGACGGCTGCGTCGACGAGGAAATCCTCGACGGAATCGACAACGACGGAGACGGGCTTATCGACGAGGATCTGCGTCTCGTTCCGCTTTCGAGAAATTCCGATTCCCTGGTTACGTTCATCGGGATTGGCGCGGACAGTCTCGACCACGACATGAACGGCGAAAAGGAAGATGCCGCCGAGAGAACGCTCCAGGAAAACGGCACGCTCCTCTTTGCCAGGGACTTCGACAGGATTTCAAGAAGCGATTCCGCAATGCTCGAAATCCGAAAGGCGATTGCGCTGGATACGGATTCGACGAACATCCGCTATCCACTCGAAACCCGCAAGGCCCTCGTCGGAAGATGCTGGAACAACTATTCGAAAGAAGACTTCAAGGCCTGGTTCAGGAATCGGTAAGGGCTCTCCATGAAAATTTTCGCCACACTTCTTCTGTTCGGAATTTTCGCGACGAGCTTCGCCGCCCAGGGACCACGTCACAAGTCCCTTCGCGCCTACGCCATGGGAAACGCCCATGTCGCCATCGCGGACGACAAGGAAGCCATCTACTACAACTACGCCGGACTAAACCAGATGGGAAAGCTGGGAAACTATCGAAAGTTCCCCGAGCTAGGCTACTACCCCGGAAACTCTATCGACTTGCGGATAAACGCAGGCGGCGCAGGGCCGTTCAACGAAGCCCGTAGCGTTTACGATTTTTCGGAAGATTTGCAGGACCTCTACAGCCGCGCCAAGAAAGCCTCCAAGGGCAGGGACGTTTCCGCGGAGCGGGCGTTCGCCGATTCGCTCGCCGCGCATCCCGAACTCACCCGGAAACTGAACCAGTTTGACCATCTTCTCTTTACGCTCATCGCCAAGGCGGACGCAGAACTCGCCTTTCACAATTTCGGCGGCGCCGTCTGGGTCGATGGAACGACTTCCCCCTATATCGACAACGGCATCATCGTACCGTTTTTCGGGATCGATACGTTTTACGTCGATGCGGTTGCCCAGTTCGGCGGAGCCTACGGCATCACGGAAAACCTTGCCGTCGGCGCGGGATTCAAGATGGCGAAGCGCGAGACGATGAAAATCTTTCGCATCGACGTCTCGAGTTTCGAAAGCATCGGGGACACGCTCGACGACCGCGTCGATAGGGCCCATTCCGATTTCAGCTCGTGGAACGACCTGGGTTTCGGCATGGATTTGGGAATTCTCTACCGCGCAGGCAGGGAATTTCGCCTGGGAGCCTCGTGCAACGACATATTCTTCAACGAGCTAGGCGGAGAGCGCATTCTCCCGAACCTCACGTTCGGCATGGCCTACAGCCCGCGCCTGTTCAACCGGAACACGGCGTTTTCCCGCAAGGTGAATTTCGCTCTCGATTTCGAAAACGCCCTTTCGACAACGCACAACTACAAGACGCTCAGCCACCTGAACTTCGGCATGGAAGTGGAGCAGGTCCTTCTCGCGTTTCCGGGCTACAACGACAACCTGCGGCTTTTGAAGCTCCGCCTGTCCGGAGGATTTCACGGAGGCTATCCTTCGATGGGAATCGCCATCGAGATGTTCCGGTTCGTGGAAGTGGAATTCGCCACGTGGGGCGAGGAGCGCGGTTACTACACGGGACAGAACGAAAGCCGCATCTACATGGCGGAAATCAGCCTGGGCTTCTAGAAATAGTGCACAAAAGTTCACAAATTATCTATATTGGGAACATGATAGAAAGACTTCACGGAATTCTTGTGGAACGCCACCCGACTTTTGCCGTCGTCGAATGCGGCGGCGTAGGCTACGGAGTCCAGGTTTCGGCTCGGACCGGTGAACGCCTTCCCGCGGAAGGCTCGGAAATCACGCTTTTTACGCATCTGGTCGTCCGGGAAGATTCCATGGAGCTTTTCGGCTTTGCCGACGCCAAGGAAAAGGAACTCTTCCTGAACATGATTTCCGTCTCCGGCGTAGGCCCGAAGACCGCACAGCGAATCCTCTCGGGAATTTCCCCGGAAGACTTCCTTTCGATTATCGCCCGCGGGGACAAGGCCGCTCTCGGAAAGATCAAGGGCGTCGGCAAGAAGACCGCGGAGATGTTCGTCCTGAACCTGAAGGACAAGGCTCTCGCGCTGTCGGCGGTTTCCGGAAGCGAATCGCCCGCCCTCCTTTCGGCAAGCGAAAGCGAAGCGCTCCAGGCGCTCCACACGCTCGGCGTCAAGGATCCCGCCGCCCAGAAAGCCGTCGAAAAGGCCGTCGAAGCCCTCGGACCGGGCGCAAGCGTCACGGAACTCATCCCCGAAGCCCTCAAGCACATCTAAAGAGTCTTCATGTCGGAACGCATCATCTCACCCGAAAGGGAAAACAGCGAAGAAGCGGAAATCGAACGAAGCCTCCGACCGGAAACGCTCTCGGAGTTCACCGGCGAGGACCACATCAAGGAAAGCCTCCAGATTGCCATCGAAGCGGCCCGGCGACGCGGCGAATCGCTCGACCACTGCCTCTTTGCCGGACCTCCCGGCCTGGGCAAGACGACGCTTGCCGGAATCATCGCAAAGGAAATGGGGGTCGGCATTCACATCACGAGCGGTCCCGTTCTCGAAAAGGCGAGCGACCTCGCCGGAATTCTCACGAGCCTCGGCGAGAACGACGTTCTCTTTATCGACGAGATTCATCGTCTAAGCCGCGTCATCGAGGAATATCTCTACCCCGCCATGGAGGACTTTCGGCTAGACATCATGCTTGACTCGGGGCCTGCCGCCCGCAGCGTGAACCTTCCGCTCAAGCATTTTACGCTTGTCGGCGCCACGACCCGCACCGGGCTTCTCACGGGTCCGCTCCGCGATCGTTTTGGCCTGCATTACCGACTCGACCTGTATCCGGCAAGGGATTTGCAAAAAATTCTCGTCCGCAGCGCAAGGATTCTTGGCGTAAAGATTACGGACGAAGCGGCAAGCATCTTGAGCTCGCGCTGTCGGGGAACGCCGCGCATCGCGAACCGGGTCCTTCGGCGGGCGCGCGACGTGGCGGAAGTCCGCGGCGAAGGCGTCATCGACAACGAAATCGCGGAACGCACGCTGAATATGCTCGGCATCGACCAGCTGGGTCTCGACCCGATGGACCGAAAGATCCTTTCTACCATCGCGAACCATTTTTCGGGAGGTCCTGTCGGACTGGGAACCATCGGAGCGTCCCTCGGCGAAGAACCGGACACGCTCGAAGAGGTTTACGAACCGTTCCTTATCCAGCAGGGATTGCTTTCCCGCACCCCGCGAGGCCGAGTTCTCACGCAAAACGCCTACAAGGCCCTGCACATTCCCGCCCCCACGGGATCTCAGGGAGAACTCTTCTAGGCCTTGGGAACGGAATTCGTCGTCGAAGGCTTTGCGTCAAACCGCAAGTTCTCGTACAGCTCGGCGAGCGCAACCAGGCTGACTCCCGGAATGAACATCGACATCACATAGACCTTGAAAAGCTTAATCCGGTAGCCATAGACTATCGCGCGGCTTTCCTGGACGACCCGTACCGCGGAATATTCCGGATGGTCTATCAGAATAAACCAGATGAGCGACCCGGGCACGAGAACTTCGTTGTGCGGCATGCGGAGAAGCCCCTTGACCACGAGAATCTTGAAAAAAATGGCCGGCCTTTGCAAGCCAAAGAAGAGGCGCAACACGTTGAGCCTGCTGTTTCTCGCGATGTCGAGATGGCAGGCGTAGATTCCCACGGGAAGCATGATCAGGCAATACCCGTATGCGATAATGGGCACGAGCCGCGGAAGTGTCGGATTGAACTTCACCCAGTGGTAAAGCATCGCCAGGTAGAATCCAAGAAAGAATAGGGAAAGTCCATAGATGAAGAACGAAAATCCCCATTTCCCTTTCATGTCGCGAAAGGCCTTTTTGCAAATTTCCGTACAGGAAATGTCCGATTCGTCCATCAGGTTCTCCAGAATTGTTTCCAATATATACCGAAACGTTTTCGGACGCAAGCTCCAGCCAAGGTTTTTCGCAGAGAAACTCCAAAAATTTTTCGTTTTTTTTTGCAAAACTTTCGTTCCCGCCCATAGTCAAACCTTTTTCAAGAAGCTCCATTTGACAGAAAATGTAAGTAAAGTTTCGGAGAATCCATTTTACCGCAAGTCCCGCCAAAATTTTCCACTTCCGGGCGGAAATTCCCGATAATTTCTATTTTGTCGCCAAAACGTCTATGAGGTATCCCTATGCTCTTTAACTTGGACATGATCCGGGAACGCTACGCGAAGATTCCCGCCCGCGTCGATGCGGCGAAAAAGCTCCTCGGTCGCCCGATGACCCTCGCCGAAAAGATTCTCTACTCCCACCTGATCGACGGAGCGGAAACGAGTCTCTACGAGCGCGGAAAGTCCTTTGCGGAGTTTCACCCGGACAGAGTGGCGATGCAGGATGCGACGGCGCAGATGGCGCTTCTCCAGTTCACGACCGCCGGAAAGTCCAAGGTTGCACTCCCCTCGTCCGTCCACTGCGACCATCTGATCACCGCCCGAAACGGCAAGGAAGAAGACCTGCCGAAGGCTCTTGACGAAAACAGGGAAGTCTATGGATTCCTCTCCTCGGTCGCGGCCAAGTACGGCATCGACTTCTGGAAGCCGGGAGCGGGCATCATCCACCAGGTCGTTCTCGAAAACTACGCGTTTCCCGGCGGCATGATGATCGGGACCGATTCCCACACGGTAAACGCCGGCGGTCTCGGAATGCTCGCGATAGGCGTCGGCGGAGCGGACGCAGTCGATGCGATGGTCGGTCTCCCGTGGGAACTAAAATACCCGAAGCTCATCGGCATCCACCTCAAGGGAAAGCTTTCGGGATTTGCGTCCCCGAAGGACGTGATTCTCAAGGTCGCGCGGATTCTCACCGTCAAGGGCGGAACAAACGCCATCATCGAATATTTCGGCGAAGGCGCGCGGAACCTTTCCGCGACGGGAAAGGCCTGTATCGCGAACATGGGCGCGGAAGTCGGAGCGACATGCAGCACGTTCGGCTACGACGAATCCATGGAACGCTATCTCCGCGCAACGGGCCGCGAAGCGGTCGCCGACGAAGCGAACAAAATCAAGGAATATCTCCGGGCCGACGCGGAAGTCGAAGCCGCTCCCGAAAAGTATTTCGACCAGACAATCGAACTCGACCTTTCGACGCTCAAGCCTTACTACAACGGACCTTTCAGCCCGGACCGCGGATTCCCGGTAAGCGAAATGCAGAAGTCGCTCGAAGAATTCGCCTCCACGGACAAAGTGAGCGCAGCACTTATCGGCAGCTGCACCAATTCGAGCTACGAAGATCTTTCCCAGGTCGCCTCCCTCATCCGGCAAGCGCTCGACAAGGGACTTTCCCCAAAGGCGCCGCTGCTCATCAACCCGGGTTCCGAACAGGTCCGCTATACGGCCGAGCGAGACGGCTTCATCGACCTTTTCAAGAAGTTCGGAGCGACCATCATGACAAACGCCTGCGGACCGTGCATCGGCATGTGGGATCGCGTCGGAGCGGAAAAGAAGGAAAAGAACTCGATCGTACACAGTTTCAACCGCAACTTCGCAAAGCGCGCGGACGGAAACCCGAACACGCACGCCTTTGTCGCAAGCCCGCTCATGGCGGTCGTCGCCGCGCTCTCCGGCTCGCTCCTCTTTGACCCGGAAAAGGATTTTCTCGTAAACGACAAGGGCGAACAGGTAAAGCTTTCGCCCCCGGAAAAGGACGAACTTCCGAAGCAAGGCTTCGCCGTGGAAGATGCGGGCTATGTCGCTCCGGCTGCGGACGGTTCGGGCATCGCCATTTCCGTCGATCCCGCTTCCAGGCGTCTCCAGCTTTTAAAGCCTTTCGCCCCGTGGGACGGCAAGGACATTGTCGGCGCGCCGCTTCTCGTCAAGGCAAAGGGAAAATGCACTACGGACCACATCTCGATGGCGGGACCGTGGCTCAAGTTCCGCGGACACCTCGAGAACATTTCGAACAACATGCTCATCGGTGCGGTAAACGCGTTCAACGGACAGACGAACCAGGTGAAAGGAACCGATGGCCGCTATTACGAAGTGCCCGCTCTCGCCCGAAAGTATCGCGACGAGGGAACAGGCTCCATCGTCGTGGGCGACGAAAACTACGGCGAAGGTTCTAGCCGCGAACACGCCGCGATGGAACCGAGATTTCTTGGCGTCAAGGCGGTCATCGTCCGGAGCTTCGCGCGCATCCACGAGACGAACCTGAAAAAGCAGGGAATGCTCGCACTGACATTCGCAAACCCCGCAGACTACGAAAAGGTTCGCGAAGGCGACTCGCTCGACATCGAGGGGCTCACGGAATTTGCGCCGGGAAAGCCCTTCACGCTGAAGCTCCACCACGCTGACGGCACGACCGAAACCGCAACGCTCAACCAGACTTACAACGAACAGCAGTGGGAATGGTTCAAGGCGGGAAGCGCGCTGAACAGGATTCGCGCGGGCAAGTAGCCTTTTTCATTCAAAGCGAAGCGGCGATTTCTCGCCGCTTTTTCGCTACCTCGAAATTCCCGAAGGAAAGAACATTCTAGCAGACAGTCGAGAAATCGACGCGAAACGAACTTCCCTCTCCAAAGACCGAAGAGACCGAAACCTTCGCCTTGTGAAGCTCCGCGATGTGCTTGACAATGGCAAGCCCAAGCCCCGTTCCGCCCGTTTCCTTGGACCGGCTCTTGTCCGCACGATAGAAGCGTTCGAAAATATGCGGCAGATGTTCTTCCGCGATGCCCACGCCGGTATCCTTCACGACCACGGAATTTCCCTCGAACAGGACCGTTACCGTCCCGGGATCCCTGTTATAGCGTATCGCGTTCACGACCAGATTGTAGAGCATCTCGAAAAGCTTTCCCTTGTCGCCCATCACGAAGAAGTCCCCGCCGGGAACCGAAACGGTCACGTGTCGCTTTTTGGCGAGCGGATCGAGCATCGCGACGATTTCCTTCAGCACTTCGCCTAGATTGACCTTTTCGGGAGCGAGCGCATCCGGATTCGCTTCGTCGAGTTCCGCAAGCTTCATGATGTCGTTCGTCAAGGCGAGAAGTCGCGCGGATTCCTTGTGGATTTTCCGGGCAAATTCCGGAATGTCCTCGGGCTTTGCCATTCCCGATTCAATCATTTCCGCATAGCCGGCAATCGACGTGAGCGGCGTCTTCAGTTCGTGCGACGCGTTCGCGGTAAACTTTTCCCGCAAGTCCGAAAGGTTCTTCTTTTCGGTGACGTCGAGAAGGATGACAATGACACCGGAAACTTCCCCGCCGACAAAGACAGGGCTTGCTATCAGGCGCACGTCCTTTCCCGAAAGCTGGATTTCCGCATCGGCCTTCTTTCCCCTTGCCGCGGACTCCACCGCGCTGTTCAGCGGAATGTTTCGCGAAAAGCACCGGATGTTTCGACCGGTGAAATCGCCATCCACGCGGAACATTTCCCGCGCGACCCCGTTTACGAGGACAACCTCGTCTTTCGAATCGAGAAGGATCATGCCCTCCGACATGTCCTCGATAAGCGTCCGAAAGCGGTTCCGCTCGAATTTCAGCCGGGACATTTCCCGCGCCGTGTTGTCGCGTTCCCGCTTGATTTCGCGCGCAAACGGGGTAAATTCCTTGTAGATCAGGTCGCCTTCCGGAAACTGCAACGAATCCAGATTCTCCGCCAGGCGACGAATCGGTTCGACAAATCGGGCAGAAAGAATGTGCGCAAAGAAAAGGGAAACGAGAAGCACTGCAAGAAAAAGGACGACCAGCTTGGGATACACGCCGGAAATGACCGAAAACGCGCTGCTCTTTCGAATGGAAATTCGAAGAACGTTTCCATCCGGCAAAAGTTTCGCGTAATAATAGACATCCGTTTCCAAGGTGTGCGAAAGCCGAAAGCTCGTTCCTTCGCCAGTCTGGAACGCGGCCTTGACTTCCGGACGGGAAAGATGCAAGTCCATCGTCGCCTTTTCCGCTTCCGATTCGAACAGGACATTCCCCTTGGGAGAGATAAGCGTAATGCGAAGAGTCGGCGTGATAAACTTCTTGAGCTCTTCCGTGGAATCGATCAGTCCGTAAGCGTTCGCGACAACGGATCCCTGCTGCTTCAAGTCGAGAACCGTCTGTTCCGAAATGCTCGAACGAAACGCCCCCGCGGTAAGGAGCATCGCGACAATCGCGGCAAGAAGCCCGACATAGAAAAGACTAAAGCTCAGTTTTTCCTTCATGAGATTCCTCGCCGTCTGCCTTGTAGCCGACATTTCGAACCGTCTTGATGCAGTCTCCGGCAATGCCCAGCTTTTTCCGCAAAGTCTTTACGTGCATATCGACTGTCCGAGACTCGATCGCCGCATCGATTCCCCAGACGCGTTCCATCAGCTGGTCGCGGCCAAAGACGATTCCCGGTTTCGAGCAAAGCAGCTTCAAGACCTCGTATTCCTTGAACGTGAGCTCCACCGGATTTTCGCCGACCCTGACCGTGTGCCGCATGTCGTCGATTTCAATCGGCCCCAGCCGAATCGGCGCATTCCCCAAAGATGTCGCCGGCTGCATTTCCGAACGGCGCAAGAGGGCGCGCACGCGCGCCAGGAACTCCATGATGCCGAAAGGCTTCGTCAGGTAATCGTCCGCTCCGGAATCGAGTCCCCTGATCTTGTCGAGTTCCGTCGTCTTGGCGGTCACCATCATCACGGGAACGTTCGCCGTCGCGGAGTGCCTTCGCAAATCTTCCAGAATGGAAAAGCCGTCTCGCCCCGGAAGCATCACGTCGAGTATCACGAGGCTCGGGATCCGGTTCCCCAGTTCGCGAAAAAAATCGTCAGAGGATGCCACGGCGAGAACCTCGAATCCCGCGCTCTTCAAGGCGTAAGATTCCATTTCCCGTATGTCCTTGTCGTCTTCCACTACGCAAATCATGATACAGTTCCTCTTTAAGTCCAATCTCTATTTTAGAAAATAGAAGCCGGATGTAAAGACTTCAAAGGGATTCTTGTAAAATCTAGACGAAATCCGTCATCAGCTTCTTGGACGACTTGGCAAGATAGGCCGTAGAATCGAGTATCGCGCGACATTCGTAAAGAACGGTCAGGAAGAGAAGATTGACGCTCGCCACCGCCTGGCTTTCCGGCAACCGTTCCTGCATCGCGGTTTTCCGGATGTTCACGATCCTTGCGCCGAGCGAGCGGATTCGGTTCTGGAGAGCGTCAAAGTCCGAATAGTCGCTTTCGAGTACCATCCGGGCGGAATCCTCGATGGCGTCCCGCATCGCGCTCGCGACATCGAGAAGCGTCTCTTTCTGGCGTTGGGAAAGCGGCGTCAGATGATTATCGACATGGTTCAGGCAAGGCTTATAGACACGCTCCAGGTCAAAGTAGAGCGACATCGCGAAGTCGTTCGCCTGGTAGAGAAAGAACTTCTTCGCCAGCGAATTTTCCACCATCATCTTTTGCGAACAGGCAAAACCCTCGTGACGCAGCCGGTTGATAGTCTTGTATTCTTCCTTCATCTTTTGGCGGACATAGCGAAGCGCATCGAGATCCTCCGAGGCGAGAGCCGTGAGCGTGTCGCGCAGCGAATCCTCGGCAAAGACCAGGAACCAGCCCCACTCTTTCGCATAGTGCGCTCGAATCAGCGGGAACGCCTTTTGCGGGTCCTTTTCCTTCATGATGGCGTGAAATTCCTCGGCCCCGGAATCTTTCTGCTCGGTTTTCTTGCGATAGCGAAGCGACGAATGGACCAGAAAGGCGACGACCAGGAGAAAGAGCAAAATCATGACGGGAATGCCGCCAAAGAAAACGGCTCCGCTCACGAGAAACGCGCAGACAAAGGCGGCGAACGCGGTAAAGAACCATCCGCCGATGACAGAAAAGACGCCCGTGATGCGATAGACGGCCGTTTCGCGCCCCCATGCCTTGTCGGCAAGAGACGTTCCCATCGCGACCATGAACGTCACGTATGTCGTCGAAAGAGGCAGCTTGAAGAACGTTCCGAGAGAAATCAGCACGCTCGCGAGCATCAGGTTTACGGAAGCGCGCAACAGGTCGAAAGCGGCATCGCTCTTTTCGAGGTGAAGCTTCTGCGTATCGAAACGCCCGCTCAGAAAATGGCGAACCTTCGGCGGAATCACGCTGCAGACGAGAGAGGACGCCGAATCCGCATAGCGAACAAAGGCACGGGCAATCGGACTTGTTCCAAAAAGTTCCTCGGAAGACGTCTGGCTCGCAAGCGAAACGGAGGTGCGAATCACGTTGCGCGCCTTGCGCGAAGTCGCAAGCGAAATCGCCATCACGACACCCGAAAGGGAAAGAATCCACCACAGTCCCTTTTCCGAATCGCAGAGAGCCGTCATCAGGACTTCGTTTGCCGGAAGGCCGCTGTCCGAATAGGCCATGAACGCCGAAAGCCCGGCAAGCGGTACGCCGATAAAGTTCACGAGGTCGTTCCCCGCAAAGGAAAGGGCGAGCGAAAAGGTCCCGGCGGCGACGATCAGCCGAAGGACGCTGAATTTCAGGAGAAAGAGAATTTCGGAAAGAACCGCGAAGAAGACAAAGCTCGCGGCAAAGGTCAGTCCCTTGTTCTCGGCGAGAACGTCCGGAATCGAAAGGGCGGAACCTTTCAGCCCCTGGAAAAGTACAAAGTAGAAGATGGCGGCAAAAGAGAGCCCGCCAAAGACCGCGATAAAGTATTTTTCCCGCGGCTTGTAGTGAAACGTAAACAGGGCGCGCGACAACCACTGCACGACCCACCCGAAGACAAAGGCGATGGCGACAGAGGTAAAGATGGCAAATATCACGGAGAGCGCCTTTTCGGAATTCACCAGGTCGCCGATAGAAAGTCCATCCGCTCCGCGGTGAAGCTTGATAAGCGAAAGGGCAAAGGTTCCGCCGAGAAGCTCGAAGACCATCGACACGGTCGTCGAAGTCGGGAGCCCGAGCGTATTGAAGATATCGAGAAGCACGACATCGGTAAGCATCGCCCCGACGCATATCGAAAGGATTTCCGTAAACGTGAAGTGTTGCGGCTGGAAAATCCCGTGCCGCGCGACATCCATCATGCCTCCCGAAAAGGAAGCCCCGACGAGAATTCCTATGGCGGCGATCACAATCAGGAACTTGAAGCCAAAGGCTCTAGAACCGACCGCGGAATTGAGAAAGTTGGAGGCGTCGTTCGACACGCCGTTTATCAAATCGAAAACGGCGAGGAAAAAGAGCATGCCGATAATGAAGACGTAAATATCCATGCCCCAAAATTAAGCAAGGAAAATCCCCCGTAAAAGGGGGTGAATTCGCTTTTTCACGAAGATTTACAAGGACTTTACGCCGATTTTACATTCGGGCTAGAGCCTTCCTTCGTACACGACAAGGCTCTTTCCGTCTATCGTCACGGCAAGGCCCGGTTCGAGAAGGCGCAAGGCGCCCTTTGCCCCGAGGAGCCACACCAGCCGCGGATTGATAAGCGGCAAGATTTCCGCCGGGATCTTGCTTTCGCCTTCGACGATGACGCCGCGAACCTCGCGCAATACCGGAATGTACTCTTCGGAAAGGGACGGGCAGAGAAGAATCTCGTTGCTTTCCTTTCTGAGCAGCATGTAGGCTTCCGTCGGCGTTTTCGCCCGCAGAATCCGCCCGTTCGCCCGCGGATGGTCATTGCAGGCGGCTCCGCCGGACTCGGCGCGAACCAGTTCGTTTCCCACGTAGAGCACCCGAATCGTATTCACGACGGAGGCCGAAAGCGGAAATCCGGAAACCATCACGATCCGATCCGAGATGCGGACCGCTCCCGCATCGTGCGCGCTCTTGATGGCGTTTTGCACCATGTCGTCGGAATCGGTCACAAGCTCCGCGAAGAGGGGAAAGATTCCCCAGTTGAGAAGAAGCTGCCGCTCGACCTGCGGATGCGGCGTCACCGCGAGAATCGGCTGTTCCGGGCGGAACATGCTCACCATCCGGGCCGTGTTTCCGCTGAGAGTCGGCGTGATTATCGCCGTCGCGTTCACGTCGCGCGCCGTCTGGTAGGCGTTCTGCGAAACGATTCGGCTGATATCCCCGTGCAAGTCCATTTCAAAGGATTCGCGCATCTTCTTGTAATATTCGGGAGAATACTCGACCGTCACGGCGACGCGCACCATCGTCTCGACCGCTTCGATCGGATAGTTTCCGTTTGCCGTTTCTCCCGAAAGCATCACCGCATCGGTCCCGTCGAAAATCGCGTTCGCCACGTCCGTCAGTTCCGCGCGCGTCGGGCGTGGGTGGGAAATCATGGATTCGAGCATCTGCGTCGCCGTGATCACGGGCTTTCCCAGCTGGCGACAGATCCGGATGACATGCTTCTGTGCAAGCGGAATTTTCTCCGTGGGAAGCTGTACGCCAAGATCTCCCCGGGCAATCATCACGCCGTCCGCCGCTTCCGCGATTTCGCGGATGTTGTTCAGACCTTCCTCGTTTTCGATCTTCGCGATAATCCGCGCCTTGGAATTCAGGCTTTCCAGATACCTGCGAATCTCCTGGACCTCGCTTGCGTAGCTCACGAAACTCGCCGCGATAAAGTCCACGTTCTGTTCCACGCCGAACTTGATATCCATCTTGTCCTGATCGCTCATGATGGGAAGTCCCGCGTGAAGCCCTATCAGGTTCACGTTCTTCTTGCTCGAAATCTCGCCAGAATTTTTCGCTACCGTTTGAACCGTAAAGCCGTCCGTCTCCTCGACTTCGAGTTCCAGAAGCCCGTCGGCGACCAGTATCCGGTTTCCCTTTTCGATTCTCTGCGGAAGTGCCGTCCACGAAACGGAAATTCTCGCCGGTTCGCTTTCCGTCGCGGCGACCGTCTCCGCCGAATCGACCGTCACGCAAACCTTGTCCCCCTTGCGAATCAGGACGGGAAGGTTTCCCGGCGTATTCCCCGTGCGAATTTCCGGTCCCTTGGTATCGAGCATCAGCGCTATCGGGCGCTTCAAGGCCGACGAAACGCGCTTTACGCGATCCATCGCTTCCAAATGGGTTTCATGCGTTCCGTGCGAAAAATTGAAACGGGCCACGTTCATCCCGGCGACAATCAGCCGAGACACGATTTCATCGCTAGCCGTAGTCGGACCCATCGAACAAACTATTTTCGTCTTGTGCGTAAACATAAAGTCTCCTGCGCAAACGATAAAAAAAAAGACGTTCAAATCCAATGGAGAGCGTCTCTTTTCAAAAACATTTTTGTGCCAGGCATTTTCATTTTTAACAATTTTGTAGGCACGGACAGAAACCGTGGCTGTATCTAGCCAGAACTCACTCCCCCGCCAACGGAACGACAGAAAAACGGTAGGAATCGCTACAAACCGTAGAGCGCAGCAGTTTATCGACAATCTGCCGGGAAGTCATGTATTGCCGGGAAAACTTGCCGTCGTCCTCGATACACCTGATAAATTTTAGAGAGTATTCGTCATCGACTATCGTCCCCTCATCTTCGAATCCTTCTTCATAGATGGTTGCCATTTTGGATCCGTCAATCATTTCAAAGAAAAATCCCATGAGCCCACGATACGGAACGGCCCCAATCACGTGACACGAAGTAGTCTCCTGGAACGGAATCGTGAACAGCAACTGGTTGCGAACCCCCGTGCACATATCGTCGGCAAACGGCGTAGCGACCAAGGCGAACAGAAAGGCAAGAATTTTTTTCATCGATTTCTCCATAAAATTATTTCCAGACGACGTCACGGTCATATAGGCCGTTCTTCAGCTGGATGTGCAAGTGTTCGTTGCTCCGCCCGATATCTTCGTGAAGGACGAAAAAACGCTCGCCCAGCTCGTCGCGAACCTTTTGGGCCAGCTCCCGGCGGTCGTCCAGAGTTCCCATGTCCTTGATGCGGAAGTCGATGGCTGCACCTGCGTAATGCGCCGATCCTAGTGCATGGCCTTCGTAGTCGTCCGCGCTCGTGATGATGGGCATGAAGTCGTCGTCTTCGGCAAATAGGCGATAGACCCACGCCACCACCAAAATGGCGGAATCGATTTCCGGACGGACCGAGGAAAGGTTCACTCCCGGCTTTTGGCGGATCAGGGAAACCGCCTCTTCGTGAAAGTCACGCTGGACCGGATCGCGATACTTGACGATGCGCCTCTCGATCTTTTCGGTCTTCGGCTTTTGGTTGCTGTCGATATAGCTTCCGATATCATGCCCGCCGTCGCAAAAGAGAATGAGAAGGCAGATAGCCACGAAGACAAGGGCAATTGGCAAAAGGACGAGCACAATCTTGACGACCAGCACAAGAAGGGCGACGATTACCCAGCCGACGAGTAGCATTACGATGATTCCAAACATGAAGCCTCAACACGTTTCCATTTGTCCAAGCTAGCAATTTCCACATATTTACCGCCTAGCGTGTGCGCGATATTCGTCTCGTTCGGCAGATTCCAGCCGTCGATATTCAGACAAATCCTGCAATGCCACCCTTTTTCTGGGCATGGCGATACGTCAAAATCCTTGAAAAGGCCGCTCATGTCCGTCACTTTCGACACGTCCAAAAAATTCAGCTTTATCTCGATGTCGAGATCCACGACGTTGCCATCGATTCCCATAATCCTGCGGCAAGGCATTCCCCCAATCTCGATCCTGAGGAACACTTGCACGTAGCCGAGCAACGCGTCCAGATGTTTCCTGTCCCGCACGACAATCGTCTTTTTCGCGTCGCGTTTTTTTCGATGCACGGAATCGAGAGCCACCGAATGAATTTCTTCGAATAGTTCTCTCGTCGGCGTAGCCATTCGCTTGATTCTAGCATCCCGGCACGCGTCTTCGCTCCTACCCAGATCTTTCAAAATAGCATACTCGACGATATGCCGTTCCGATAGGGGCACAAGCTTAAATCCAGTTTCCAAGTCTCCCATGTCCAAGTCTCCACAAAAAGCTTACCCTACCGCCTAGCAGTCCGTCACGCTCGAGCGGTCCCACTTGCTCAAATCGCCAAAGTCCACATGGTCGCAGCCCTCGAACATGTTCGCCATCCTTGTCACGTTCGATACGTCCCACCGGCCGATGTCGAGCCTGACCTTGCAAAACCAGCCCGCTTCGGGATTCGGCGATACATCAAAGCCCTTGAAAAGATAACTCATGTCCGTCACGTTCGACACGTCCAAAAAGTTCAAGTCTATCGTCACTCCCAGATCGACGACGTTGCCGTTTATTCCGGAAATACTACCGAGCGTCAAGAATTCTGTCTCGCCTGCGACAAATTTCTGCACATGATCCAACAAAGCGTCCAGATGTTCCCTGTCCCGTACGGCGATTTTTAAGCCAAGCTTTTCAACAAAATGCCGGATACGCCCCCTGCCGAAGTTATCCAAGGAGTATTGGACAATTCTCCGTTCCAACTTGGTCGTTAGTTCCGCCGTGATTTCCAATTTGCCCATACAAGTCACCTAAAAAAATTATTCCATCAGCTTGGCTAGCAGTCCGTCACCTTCGAGCGCTCCCACTTGCTCAAGTCGCCGAAGTCCACATGGTCGCAGCCGTCGAATATGTGCGCCATTTTCGTCACCTTCGATACGTTCCACCCGCCGATGTCGAGATGTATTTTGCAAAACCAGCCTTCTTCGGGATTCGGCGACACGTCAAAGCCCTTGAAAAGATAACTCATGTCCGTCACGTTCGACACGTCCAAAAAGTTCAGGTCTATCGTCACTCCCAGATCGACGACGTTGCCGTTTATTCCGGAAAT
The DNA here is from genome assembly GCA_963629575.1 of Candidatus Methanomethylophilaceae archaeon. GTDB lineage: Bacteria > Fibrobacterota > Fibrobacteria > Fibrobacterales > Fibrobacteraceae > Hallerella. Next base: position 38,524 of record CAVGIM010000011.1, on the reverse strand, counting down.
GTCCCAGAGATTCACCCGGCAAGCCGCCTCGCAGGCAGCCTCTTGTACACATTTTAGCAATGCGTCCAGATGTTTTCGATTTCGAACGGCAATCGTTTTTACCGATTCGTTTCCATTTTCAGGATAGTACCCTTCTTCATCCAAGCCGGCAACGGCGCATTCAATGATTCGACGCTCCGACAAGAGCAGTTTTGCTTTACCCATCTTCTAGTCTCCTGAAAAAGTTTATCCCCAAGCCTGTGGCACCTAGCAGTCCGTCACCTTCGAGCGGTCCCAATGGCTCAAGTCACCGAAATCCACGTTTTCGCAGCCGTCGAACATGTGCGCCATCTTTGTCACGTTCGATACGTCCCACCGGCCGATGTCGAGCTTGATTTGGCACCGCCAATTATGGTCAACCAGGCAGTCAAAGCCCTTGAAAAGATAACTCATATCCGTCACCCGGGACACGTCCAGAAAGTTCAGGTCCAGCGTCTTGTTCCATTTAAACACATTTTCCTCTACATAGGAGATGTCAAAACCGAATATTTCATCACGGGCTTTTTTCGAAATCTCTTGATGATTCTCCCAGTCCCAAAGAAAGGAATCTATCCCTTGCTTGATTTGTCGCTGCAAATAGGCGATTAATTCGTCCAGATGTTCACGGTTCCGGACGATAAGCGACGGCTTTTCACGCGGAATCCTACGAAACAGCTCCTCGACCTTTTCCTCTACTGTCCTTTTTTCTTTACCCATCGTCATGGCTTTTTTATATCGAAAGCGCCCATCGACAACTTGCCCGCTGCCATTAGCCCATCGGCTACGGGCTTCGGATTTCCACGCAATTTTAAATACAAGACCATCTGCCGCCATTTTCCGGTATATTTGGAAAGGAGGAAGAGCGCTCGTCCGAAAGCTGAATTTTCCGCCCAGCACGCCTTCCGCATCCTGCTTGTCGCCAGAAAAGAACGCATCGGCAGGCGTTCCCCAATTTTCATAGCGCCATTCGGCAAGATATCTTCCGGGTTCTCCACGATAACTTTTTTCGAAATAATTTTGGCTTGTCCTGTCAATCCTGTTTTCCAGTATCTTTTTTTCCGGGGGCTCGGGGATTATCATCGAAAGAGAAAAGCCGCTTTTCCCGTAAAGATTCTTGAACTTCCTGATATTCTCATCATCCATGGTAATGAAATTTTCAAAATCATGGTTTTTCAAGCCTCCATGCCAATCATATTCTTCCAACGCAATGTCGTCTTCATTAATACAAGGCTCGCCGCCATTCTTGATGGTAGGTTGGCAGCTCCAGTCGATATCCAAATCGGGATAAAGTGCTTTTAACCTTTGGGCAACCTTTACCGGGTAACAGCCATACCTCTTTTCGATTTCTAAATCGGGATAGAAGACTTTCAATGCGCCAAGAACCTTCGGACTATCGCCTATCGTCTTGAACGCATAGAGTATCGAGTCGGGTTCATCTTCCTTGATGATTCCGCTTCTCGCATTCTGTTCCGTTCCCCAGTGTTTCAGCATCCAGCCAGACCTGCCACCCGGATATTCCAAAAAATCTTTGCCTTCCATGGGAACAAACGCTTCGAAATCGAAGACGCGCCCATTCAGGTTCGCCCGCTCTTTAAGTTCCTTGATACGCTCGGGATTTCCCGAAACTCTCAAAAAGTTCCAAATCCACTTAGCCTCGGCTATCCTGGCCAAAGCACGAGCTTTTAGCGCAGCGACTCTTTTTTTATCTATAGAAAGATAATCCATACTCAGCAGTCCCTCCCTTTCGAGCGGTTCCACCCGCTCAGGTTACCAAAGTCCACGTTTTCGCAGCCATCGAACATATGCGCCATATTCGTCACTCTCGAAACGTCCCACTGGCCGATGTCGAGCTTGATTTGACAACGATACTTGAAGCGCCTATTGTTAACATCGGGTTTATAGTGGAAGAAAGAAATTTCAAACCCTTCGAAAAGACCGCTCATGTCTGTCACCCGGGACACGTCCAAAAAGCTCAGGTCAAAAGGCTTGTCCAATTGGCACCGTTTTTCTCCTGTGCGGGAAAGGTCATCGGGGATTAAGCCAAAAACCGCCTTATTTTCCATTAGCGAACACAAAATTTGTACGATTTTACCCTTTACGCATTCCAGCAGCTGCTTCAGGTGTTTTCTGTTTCGGACGATAATTTGTTCTCCGTTATACGAATCCTTGTCGCTCAATCGGAACACATCCTTTTCCTCTATCAACTTTCGTTCGGCAATGGTTATCGAACCCGTTTCATACCGGAAATGGCCATCGACAACTTGCCCTTCACCTCTCGAGCACTTGACTTTAAACACGAGACCGTCCGCCGCCATCTTCCGGTATATCTTGAACGGCGGAAAAGACAATGAAGAAAAGCGAATTCCTTCTTTTACCATTTCTTCTAAATAGTCTCCCGAAGCTCGTCCAATACAGTTATAGCTTAAAAAAGCATCATCCTCATATAAGGCTTCGCTAGGAGTCCCCCAGTTTTCATATCGCCAAGCGGCAAGAGCCGGGCCAATCGCATCTCTGGAATAAAACCCATTATGTTCTCCGCTCCATTCCGAGTCGAAATCGCGCATCGTAGTATCTTGCGAACTGTAATCCGTCCATTCCTCCGATTCGTTATCGGGTTCGGGGATTATCATCGAGAAGGAAAACAAATCGTCTTCGCCTTTGCAGTAGAGTTTCCTGAACTTTTCGATATTCTCTGCGTCCATCAGCAGGAGGTTAAAGATCCCCCCTCTCGGATCTTTCAATGTTTTTAACAAGCCTCCGTTTTCGTCATAATAATCAAATTTTATATCGTCATTTGAATACGCCCTAGAGCCGCTGCATTCCCAAGTAATTGCCAGATCGGGATAAAGTTGCCTTAGCGCTCGAGCTACCATTGCAGGACATTTTCCTTTATTATAGCATTCTCCTTCATTACGGTATTCTCCTTCATTATAGTATTCTCCTCCATTATAGTATTCCCTTGCCGTCTTAAACCTATAAAATAGCGAACCGGGAGCTTCATCTTGAATAGCCCCATCCACCGCGTTCGATATCGTTCCCCAATGGTCGCGCAGCCACTTTTTCGAATTAAACTTTTCGACGCCGTCTTCCTTGGTTTGGTATTCCGGGTCCTTATCATCGATGGGAACAAAGGCCTCGAAATTGAAGACGAGACCATCAAGATTCGCCTTCTCTTTAACTTCCTTAACCCGTTCGGGCTTTCCCGAAATTCTCAAGAAATTCCAAAGCAGATCAAACGAATCGTTTTTTTCACCGATAAAAATCCAGTCTCTTTTGTTTTTTATCATTTTCCAATCTCCTCAAAAAATTTTACCGCGAAACCGGCTGCGCCTAGCAGTCCGTTACCTTCGAGCGATCCCACTTGCTCAGGTCGCCAAAGTCCACATTGTCGCAATCGTCGAACATGCTCGCCATCTTTGTCACGTTCGAAACGTCCCATTGGCTGATATCGAGCTTGAAGTCGATTTTATTAGAACCCCTACTCAGCCCCCTACTCCACTCATTAAAAAGGCCGCTCATGTCCGTCACCCGGGACACATCCAGAAAGTTCAGGTCAAAAGGCTTGTTCAATTTAAACTTTTTCACTTCATCCTTCTCTTCAATGGAAAAGTCTTTTCGTTCGATTTCAAATAAACCATAATAACCCTGCTTATCTAGCGAACCGAAAATTTTTCTAATTTTATCCTTTACGCATTCAAGCAACTGGTCCAGGTGTTTTCTGTTTTTTACGATGATTCTTACTTTGTCGCAACAACAACAAGAATCTTCATTTCTTAACCTGAACACGTCCTTTTTCTTTATCAACCATTTTTCGGAACCGGTTATCGGTCCCACTTCATACAAAAAACAGCCATCGACAACCTGTCCTTCGCCATGCGCCCAGTCACCATAGGCATCGGATTTCCACTTGGCTTTAAACACGAGACCGTCCGCCGCCATTTTCCGGTATATTTTTAACGGCGGAAAAGAGAGCGTATAAAAAAACATCTTATGCCGCAACTGCCCATCCAATGAGCGTTGTTGGAGTAAAAGCCAAAGATCATAATCATCAAGATCATCATCACAATCCTCATTCTCATCATACTCGGCATACACGGCATACATGGCTTCGCTAGGAGTTCCCCAGTTTTCATACCGCCACGCGGCAAGGGCTGGTCCAATATCATATACGGGATATTCATTCTTTTTTCCAATATGTTCCCGCGATAGATAGCTACGTCTCTGCTGCCTAGAGAAATCCATCCATTCCTCCGCATCATTGTCAGGCTCGGGAATTATCATCGACAGGGAAAACCACTTCCATTCATCGTCTTTATCGTAGAGTTTCTTGAACTTTTCGGCATTTTCTCTGTCCATCGTAACCGAGTTTCGAAACTCCAGCCGCGGGTCTTCCCATGTGCTCAACAAGCCACCGTTTTCGTCATAGCAATCGAACTCGATATCGAGATTTGACCATTCCCGAGGTCCCTGGCAGCTCCAGTCGATATCCAAATCGGGATAAAGTTTTTTTAGCGCGCGAGCGACCTTTGCGGGACTATTCTGGCAATTTTTGTGCTTTGCATAAACGCGATAGCCAAGAACAATCGTCACGGCACTCTTGAACATATAGAATATCGAATCGGATTCTTCTTCCTTGATCCTTGCGTCTTTCGCATTCTGTTCCGTCCCCCAGTGGTCATTCTGCCAACGTTCCAAGTCAAACTCCTCTGCGCCTTTTTTCGTTTGATACTGCGGATCGCTTCTATCGACAGGTACAAACGCCTCGAAATTGAAGACGCGCCCGTCCAGGTTCGCCCGCTCTTTGAGTTCCCTGATGCGCTCGGGATTTCCCGTGATTCTCAAAAAATTCCAAATCCACTTATACATAGCCGCTCCTTCGTGAAATGGGAACACTTATTCCGTGAGAATTTTGCCAACGCCTTGGTAGGGATGGTCAAAGCCTTCTTCGCAAGACTTGTAGCTCAACATCTTTGCGACGATCTGCTCCGACGTCATGTGGGTATAGATCGCCCGGAAATACTTGCTTTCAATGCACTTTGCCGTAGTCGCGTACACATCGGTCGGTGCCGCATACAGCATCTCGACAAAGTCAGTTCCATAGACAAAAACCGCCGGATAGCGCCTGCCCTTGATTTCCATATAAAAGAACATGCCCGAAATGTCGTTTCTTTCTTCGTCGATTCCGGTCACCCGGCAATTTTTTACTTTCTGCGCCGGGATAATCTTGGTCAGATTTTGGAACATACTTTCACAATGGCCTTGTGCAAACAGATCGAGCGTCAAGGCTAGGATTAGCAAGGCGATTCGTTTCATGGGCGTGTCTCCTTTTTTTGTCCAAAATGATTCCGGTGGACGATTAGCGAGCATATTTCTGTTGGAAAGCGTAGCGTTCCTGCTCGGTCATCGCCGCCAGATTTTCGACAAACCGCTCGTTCTTGGGCTTTAATCTCGAAATCGGATATTCGGCGACATAATAGCGTTCCTCGCTTCCCTTTAAGCCGAAATTAATGAAAGGCTGTTCCTGCATCAAATCGTTCGCAATGACTTTGGCAAGATTCCGATTGATAGACCGAATCATATCCATTCGCAAGGGCGGGCTGTTTTGTTCGATTCTTCTAAGCCTTTCCATTTCTGCTTCACGCCTCTCTTCCTCTTCAGCCCATCTTTCCCTCCTTTCCCTTTCCTCAGCTTCGCGCCTTTGCCTTTCCCTGTTTTGCTTTATATTCTCGAAAAATTTGGAATCTTTCGTGCAAAAAGTGAGCACAAAGCCTACATAATAGGAAACCACGGCGAAATATCCAAAGCCTATTTCGACGAGATCGCAAAAGAAATCGAGAGAAGCTTCCTTGACAAAAAAGAAATCGACGATGGAGACAACGACTCCGATAATCACGCCAAATAGGACAAGCATGAAATTTTTTTCTTCGTCCAAATCATTATCTTTTTCCATCGCCGTCAAACTATCGTAAATGATGCAGCCGGCAAGAGGCGCGGAACAAATCCAGCAGAGAATGATGTATAAAATAGTGCTTACACTGTCATCTTGGTAAAACACATTGTAGATCAAAAGACCGGAAAGAAGAAACCAGATGATGGATATAAGGTATTTCATCAGGACACCTTCAAACAAGGAATTTATCTTTCGAAACCACAGGTCGAATGGCAAGCGTACTTGTTCATTGATTTTAATCTCCTAGGATAGGATCTAGTCCTTGATGCAGCGGACGGACATGGCCCTGTCCTTGTAATCGTCGTACATGCGCATACCCGTGCCGACGTAGCTTAGGAACCAAGTGTAGGCGACACTCGCGAAACGCTCCGTAGCGCCCCAGAAGCCCGCATTGCCGAGAACACCTCTTGAACGTCCGTCGTTGTCGCGGTAACCCGCCGGGAGAGCGCCGAAGCCAAAAGAATCCGAGCCGTTGCCGCCATTCTTCCAGCCGCCAGCTGATTTCAGCGCATAGCCGACGGAATCCGCCTTGCCGCCGAAAAGGGAATTCGCCACAAACTTTTTCAGCGCAACCCATTCCGCATTACTTGGCAGATGCCAGCCCGCGGGACATACGCCGCGGACAGGATAAGCCTGGGTACACGTGGCGCCCTTGCCGCAACCCCTCCCTTCATTGCTGAAAAGTGCTGCGGAATCCATCGCAGCGGACCAAGTGTAAAGGCGACCGTACTTGACGCAATTTTTCGGGTCGTCGCCATAGCAGTAACTCCTGGCAGTCCCCCGGTTGTAACTGTAGTTCAAATTCTCCGCCATCCAGGTCTGCGAGCCTATCCGGACCGTCCTGTAGATTCTCCCATCGCGGGAGTCTTTCACCATCCCCTTGACAACGCCGTTGCCGTTTTCGCCAGCACCGTTGCCATTCTCTACACCGCTGTTGTTTTCAACGGCATAGCGGGAAAGGGTCGCAGATTTTCCGGAACCCGTAGAGTTATACACCAAAAAGATAACCAACAGCAGCAGGATTATCACCCCGATAACTCTCAGGGCCGTCGAGTTTTCTTCCTTTTCGTCTTCGGCAAAAGGATTTCCTGCCGTGTGGTTTCTCGGTTCAGGCCGCGGGGTGTTTCCCGTCGAAGCGAAGGCGTCGAACCAGGAAGATTCGACCGGAGAAGGGCGCGGGGAAGGTCTTGGCGAAGAACCAGTCGGTGATGGGCGCGGGGAAGGCCTCGGCGAAGAACCAGCCGGAGAAGGTCTCGGAGCAGAACTCACCGGAACCGGGCGTGAGGAAAGTTCTGGCGCGTAGAGGGCCCTTACAAAGCCGTCGAAGTCGGCCCGCGTCTTCGTCGCGTACCGCGCCGTGATATTGATAAAGGAACCCAGTTCCACGGCAACCGGCTTTCCCGTCAGCCTGGTAAGACGGCCCCGCAACGCCCCCAGTTTTTTCTTCGTATCTTCCGGATTGAAATCCTTGTTTTCGAAGACGGCGGCAACCGCGTCAAAGTATCCCCCGGCATTCGACAGGAGAACGCCCTGGGGGTCCAGCTCGCGTATCCTCGAGACGTTGCCAAGCCATTTTTTCGCGTCGGACTCTATCGACATTTTGCCTCAGTTCACCTCCGCGGAGGCAAGGATTTTCTTGCTGGTCTCCATCTCGGCGTCGTCTTTCACGCCGGTGATTTTCAGGGTGTATTCCTTGGTATCCGTGCCGACTTTGCCAAACACGGACATCAAGCCTTCGCCGTCTATCTTGACAATCATTTCGACGGGCGTCCCCTTGGGCCAGGCCCTGGTTATCTTGAGATCGCCGTCGTCAAGGCACGTGGCAAGCGCACGCTTGATAATCCTCTCCGTCTCGTTGGATTCCCACACGTCGATACGGACGTCCGGCTGGTTGTCCATCATCGTACAATAATTTCCCCTTCCCTCCGTCGGCAAGGTCGTGTTCGCCATGATGAGGTTGTCGACCTCGTCGTCGTTCACGCTGGTCCCGTAGGTCTTGCTGGTGACGTTGACTATCGTCGTGCTGTTCTTGACCATGGCGGGGCAGTCCTCCGTATCGCCGTTCTCGTAGGCCTCGATGGCGTCCTCGTAGCTCTTGTTCATCGCGAATATCGCGGCGCCCTTCGCCACGCACTCGTCGGGGTCCGTCAGACGGGCGTCGCAGTTGAAGCGTTTGTCGACCGCGGCCTTCACCTGCGGCATCCGGGACGAGCCGCCGACGAGGAGAACCTGGTCGAAGCTCTCGACCCCCTTCTTCCGCGCGTCCTCGACCGTGCTCTCGACATAGCTCAGGCTCTGTTCCAGGAGGCCTTCCGTCAGCTCGTCGAACTTCTCCCGCGTCAGGGCGATGCGGGCCGACTTGCCGTCGTACTGAAAATTGACCATCGTCCGCTCCTTCGCGCTCAGCGTCTTCTTCGCCTTTTCCGCCTGGAGGAGGAGCGTGTTCTTCAAATGGACGTCGGAATCCAAATTGTAATCCGTCTCGTTCGCGCTGTTGAACTCGTCGAGCAGGAACTGGGACACGGCGAGGTCCCAGTCCGCACCGCCGAGGTGGTGGTCGCCGCCCGTCACGACGACCTGGATCTTCCCCCGCGTTATCTTGATGACCGACACGTCGAACGTCCCACCGCCGAGGTCGTACACGAGGACCGTCTGGGTCCTGTCGGTCTTGACGCCGTACGAGATGGCTGCGGCGACAGGCTCGTTGATGATCGCGAGAACGTTAAGGCCCGCGGCTATCCCCGCCTGCTTCGTCTGCATCCGCTCCTTCGTCCCGAAATACGCCGGGCAGGTGATGACCACGTCGTTCACCGGCTCGAGGCCCTCGCTCTCGCGCACGCTGTTAGCGTCCTTCACGACCTTCTTCAGGATGAAAGCCGAGATCTCCGTCGGGTCGTAGTGGTACGGGAACCGGTTGCTGGACTTGTCGTAGCTCGCATCGACCCCGATCTCCCGCTTGACGAAGCAGACCGTCTTGTCGGGCTCCACCTCCAGCTGGTTCTTCGCCTCCTCGCCCACCACGGCGGTCTTCTCATCCTCGAAGTACACGACCGACGGGGTCGTGCTCGCCCCCTCGAAGTTCCGAAGGACCACAGCCTGCTCCTGCCTGTCTATCTGGGCGACGCAGGAGTAGGTCGTCCCGAGGTCTATGCCGAATACGTTCTTTACGTCCATGGTTTACTCCTGTTGCTTCTTGTAAACTTCGACGCTGCTGGTCCGCAGCATCCGCGATGTGGAGACGTTGACGAAGCCGACCTGGCGAACAGCGGCTACCGTCCGGTCCTTCGAGGCGTCATCCGCGGCGAGGATTTTTATCGCCTTCTGCTCCTTGGGGTTGAACGCGTCGCCGGGTTTCGGCTCGACGGGCTCGATGTCGAATTCGTACAGAAGGTCCAGACAGTTCAGCCGGATGCCGTCCACCGTCTTCATGATGCCCCGCGCCGTTTCCGGTTCCGCTGGCCCGGGATTCGCCTTCAGGAGGTCGTCAAGCCGGTCGTAGATCTGGATCATCCCCATCAGCAGCGGCTTCTTTATCGCGTCGGCGAGACCGTTGCGAAGCCCGGTCAGCTCCTCGTGCATCTCTGCGTTCATCCGAAGGAGGCGTTCCTTTTCCCCGACCGCCGTCTTCAGCTCCCGCAGGGTGTCGTTCACACTTTGGAGCTCGTCCAGGACGTTTGTTCCGGGTTCGGCGGACTTTTCCTGTTCGGGCGGGAGTTCCGCTGCGGCGATAGGTTTGTCTGTATCTTTATCTAATCCTAAGTCCTCGACATGAATCCCGTGCAAGTTCCATTTAGAAATGTCTCCGTTGAATTTGGATTCGGCAAACATATCTTGCATATCCATCACATTCGACACATCCCATTCGGATATGTCTCCGTTGAATCGAGAGCCGCTAAACATGCCCCACATAACCTGCACATTTGATACATTCCACTTGGAAATGTCACCATTGAAACGCGAGCCTTTAAACATCTCGCTCATAATCGTCACTTCCGATACATCCCATTTAGAAATGTCTCCGTTGAAACGGGAATTGGAAAACATACCGCCCATCTCTGCCACATATGACACGTTCCATTTAGAAATATCTCCAGTGAAACGAGAGTTGTAAAACATCTCGGTCATGTTGCTCACGTTCGATACATTCCATTTGGAAATATCTCTGTTGAAACGGGAGTCTTTAAACATCCCGCTCATAATCGTCACATTCGATACATCCCAATCGGATATGTCGCCTTTGAAATCGGAGTTTTCAAACATGCTTATCATATTTGTCACGTTTGACACGTCCCATTTGGAAATATCTCCGTTGAAATCGGAGTTGTCAAACATGCCACTCATATCCGTCACGTTCGAAACATCCCATTTGGATATATCGCCTTTAAATTCGGAGCCTTCAAACATGCTCATCATATTCGTCACGTTTGACACGTTCCATGTGGATATGTCTCCGTTAAATTCGGAGTAGGAAAACATGCACACCATATTCGTCACGTTCGAAACATCCCATTTAGATATGTCGCCGTTAAAATGGGAGTCCGCAAATATCCTGTTCAGATTCGTAATATGAGAAACATCGATAAAATTCAGGTCACATTCGCAGCCTTCCTTTTCGATAGTCTCGCGGATGAGTGCTTTTAAATGTTTATTGTCTTTGGCTATTACTGTTTTGTTGGTCATCGCTAGCTACTCCAGATGTTTTCAGGTTTATGTTTCCCGTTGGTTAAAGTTTCGGTTAGGTCTCCGATTGACTCTTACGACTTTTTTCTTGCTCCTTCGACAATTACCCGGTTCAAGTGCGAGGCCGCACAGAAGTGCTTTGCCACCTTGGTATAGTCGCCTCCGCTTTCGTTGAAGTTGCGAACGAGGCAAGGCGCACAATACTGGCGATCTTCACAGTCGTAGCATTGCGGAATCGCCGACTTGGTCAGCTTGCGCAATTTGTTCAGCTGCGGAGATTTTTCCCAAATATCCTTGATGGGCTGTTCCCGCACATTACCGCAGGGCATTCCCTGCCAACCGCTACACGGATAAACGATTCCGTTGGCAGCAATGCACATATTGTCCAGTCCCACGCCGCAGAAAGCCTGTTTGCCCCATTCTTCGCGAGAAGGTTGCGGCACAGGGGTTTCATCCACATAGTCGATGTAATCCTCGTCAAACTTGACAATATCCCTTAGCAATTCTTCCGTTTCCGCCATCGTCAAGCGTTCCGCCAGGTTGTCCGTCGTGAAGTCAAAGCGCGCCATCATTACAAAATCCGTCTGCGCCTTGCAATTCCGTTCATGGGCGAATTCAAGCACCTTTTTATAGGACTTGTAATTCGAATGCATAACAGGACAGCTGATTTGCACCGGAATGTTCGCCGCAATCAAAGCCTCGATAGACGCCTTGGTCTTTTCGCAGCTTCCTTTGAGTTGCGTGATATGGTCGTGCTCTTCGGGATAAACGCTATATAGCGAAGTCTGAACCAGTCCGGGATTCACCTCTTTCAACACATCAATCATGTGCGGTGTGAGCAATGTGATGTTGGAGAGAATGCTGATGGAAAAATCCAGTTCGCGAGCCTTGCGCAAAATCTTTTCCGCATCGGGATGGCAGAAAAATTCTCCACCGGAAAGCGCCAAATTCAGAGTTCCCGCCTCGTGAAGCTGCTCCATGACACTAGAGAGCAACTCGTACGGCATCCGGTCGTTTTTCAGTTCATGCGGAATATAGCAGTGGATGCAACGTTCATTGCAATGATTGTTCACTTCAATCTGGCAAGCGTGAATGGCGGGCTTTTTCACATACTCATCAAACAGGTACTCCTGCGAATCCTTGTATTTCTTGTCGTCATCGGGATTCTGCATGGCATTGTATGTGAACGAAGTCTTGGGATTTTCCGCATAGCTGAAATGCGTGTCCTTAGATGCACATTCTTCCGCCGTTTCGCCGGAAACCAAGTAGCTGTCAGCAACCAGGGAATCCATCATTTCCTTGAAGTCGTCTTGGATATCCTGTGGAGTCGCCCCGTCAAATTGGGCACAGGCTTTTGCGACGAGAGCTTCAAGGCTCTGCGGTTCCCGAGAAAGCGTATTCAAGAAAACACGGCCAGAATCGGTATAGGTACGATCGTGCTTGGTAAGCTGGCTACAGATATAGCCAAATTCACCGATGGAACGGACAAAGGAATCTCGTGATAAGCGGTAGTAGGGCACAATCATTTTATCTCCTTAATAGAAATATCATTTCCAACATCTTCAATCATGGTATGATTTACATTTTGAATGAAATCAATTTCAAAAATTTGTTCTTTCCGATAACAATCTGCAACTATTTCCAGTTTTAATCGAACACAATCACCAGATTTAAGATAACCGTCAAAACCCTTTGGAACAACATATAAAAGAGGCTTCAACACAAAGTTCCCGTCTTCTTCTTCAAGTCTTAAAAAATCAATTGTATTTTCACTTTGAATATCTATTACTGAAGGTGAATTTTCCGCAGGGCTCCAAACCAATTGCAATGGAACAGGATATGTATTGAAAGGATTGAATGAACCTCTTACTTTTTTAGCAATCCCTTTTATAAAAACACGAACATTTTTTTCAATCCGATTTGCTCTTAAATTTTTTACACATAAATAAAAATACCGAACTTCTTTGTTTGGATAGCTTAAAAAACGTTGGAAATTTAATTCTTTACTTTCCAAATTTAACTTAGATGGTTTTATTATGCGACAGATTCTTTCAGTTCCAAAAAGTGCAACAATAACGGCCCCAATTGTTCCAACAGCTATCGCTATATTACACCATAACATAGCATAATCTCTACAAACTGACACACATGACGACACAGTCACAGAATCACAGAGCATTTCAAATTCCCTTGCTAAAAATTATGACAAAATGGAAGCTGTGGTTACCCACAGCCACCCTTTTTTTATTGAGCCCTATCGCACTCTCTGCACCAGCCACCACCAGTGTAATTTGCCGGGCAACCAGCAGCAAAGCTGCCGGTCGGGTTGTTCTTCGCCACGAGCTGCGGCTTCTTGTACTTTTTCATAATAACCTCATTCGGTTAAATGTTCTTGCTGCGTTTTGTTACACCTATCCGCTGCAGCAATCGGATAAGTGGATTAATCAAAGTAAGACTTCAGTTCCTTGACTTTCTTTATTTCTTTTTGGATGTGCTCTTGCGAACAACCTTTTTCCGTCAAGAAAGCCTTTGCGGCCTCGACAAATTCATCAAAATCCACACTCTCATCTACAGCCTCGCAAAAAGCCTCTCTTGCCTTCGCCTTGTCGGACGGATGCCTGGCAAACATATGGTCTTCCATTCCAAAAGAAGATTCTAAACATTTCTTCCAGCTCATTGGATTCTCCTTAATTGTTTATGTTTAACACTCGCCATGAATTTTTCCATGAAATTTTATTCCAGTGATTTTGAGCAATTTTCTCGCTCCTTTCGATTCGCATTCGCAAATACCTAGGCAAAGAACTGCGAAGCGTTCGTCCCGGAATCGGCGTGTCCGTTCCAAATAAAACCCTATCCGCAAATCCTTCTTGAAGAAGAGCACATAAATGTTCATGCGGCATAAAAGCCGTATCGACAAAAGCGTTCGGGCAACTCCGTAAAACATCCATCGTCGAGACAAGCGGACGCCCGTGAGCCAAAACCACCTTGACTTGCGGATGCTTCTTGATAATCGGCCCATACATTCCCGCAAAACATTCGTCTTTCTCGCCCGTGTGGAGTATCACAGCCAAATTTCTTTCCTCGGCAATGTCAAAAATCCGCTCAAGCGACTTCCCTTTCGGCAGCCATCTCTCGGAACCGCCGTGAACTTTCAACCCGTGGATTCCATCATCGAGATACAAGGACAAATCCCGAGATTTTCGCAACATGGAATGGGTCACCCAAAGAAGCGCAACGGCACACCCTTCAGAAAGTTCATGCATGGCTTCGCGTTCTTCCCGCATAAACGCCGGATCGTCCGTCACCACGTTGGAAGTACTGGAGTAAGCGAAATGGGTTATTCCCGCACACTTTAACGTGCGCAAAACCCTGGGGGGCGTATAGTAATCGTCAAAAAATTGACCCATGTGAACGTGAATATCAAACAGCATCATCACGCTCCATTCACGCCCAAACGCCGGCAACCGCACCAGCGACTGTCGTCTTGACGGAAAGACTTTCGAGAATTTTACAGGGAAATGTTGTTAAAAATGTCCAAGCCGGGCATAGGGCACTGCACAGATAAGCAGCCCCCCCCTCAGCAACATTTATGCCAAGCAGACCATTTTGGATCACAAAACCCTTGCTTTTACCGTATTTGTTGCGGTCGGTTCGATTCAAAATATCTATAACAGGAATCATCGGTTAAAATATACATCATTTTCTATAAAGAGCGCTCACAAAATTTGATTTTTTTTGAATTTTATCCGAACCCAAGATTTTTGAGGAATGGGATACGGTAAGCGGGACGAGGGACACCCGAACGAACTTTCCTTTCAAGCGGTCATCCGGAGGGAGGTCCGAATTTAGAACGGAGAGCTTAGTTGAAAGTGGAATGTGAAGAGTTGAGTGTTCGCTAAGCGATCTGTAAAGCCTTGTAGGTAAACAGTCATCCTGGAGCGTAGCGATAGGATCCACTTTGGCGGAAACGCTCGGAATGGATTCTATCAGGGCCTTTGGCCCTTCCAGAATGACGGTAAACAAAAGACTCCCAAAAAAGCGTGGCCTAGGGGGTGGATGCAAGGAAGGGGGTTGTCAGAACTTAGAACTGAGAGCTTAGATCTGAGTTTCGTGGACATCTAGGTTCAAACGTAAAGCGGATCACTTTGCTTTTCTAAGCTCTAAGTTCTGCTCACTAAGCTCTGCCGCCCCCCCATCAAAAATCGAACGTAAACGCCGCTTCGAGCCCCCCGCGGAAATCCGGTCCGAACACGAAATGGAGCGGGCTGTCAAAGTCGCTCATCATCGCATCGACCACGGCGTCGCCAATGGAATACAGATAAATCAGTACGATTCCCCAAATATACTGGTTGCGGTTTTTTCGAAAGTAGAGAATCTGTTCGCTTATGCCGTCGAGATCGTCGCTCTTCGGATCTTCCTTTTCCAGAGCGTGCTTGCGGTCCAGATAATAGTCGATGACGTTCTGCCGGGAATAGATGCTGACCGAAGCGCCGAACATTCCCATATAGACAAGCCCCGCCTTTCCGTATTCGTCGTTGTAGATTTGCCCCCATCCCGGGACCAGCGCGCGCAAGAGGGCGCCCGTCACCGGACGGTTTTCCACGCTGTGACCCTGGTTGTTCTTCCAGATGCCAAAGGCGTCGAAAAGGCTGTAGAGGTGGATCCCGAGCATCCAGGCGAGTTCCGACTTCCGTAGGTCCTCTTCCTCGATCTTGTGGTCGCTGAACGAACGGATACGTTCCGCGAACTGGTTACGCTTCGACTGGTAATACGAAAGGCTGTCGTGGTTCCGGAGCATCTTGCGGGAATAGACTATCACGGAATCCTGGTATTTTCGGGCCTGTCGAAACCGACGGTTCTTCTGGGCGCGCTTGTTGATAAAAACTTCGTAGGCAAGCCCGAGTTCAATCGCCGTGATGAATCCCCCGCGAATGTAGTGCCCCGTGTAATACTGTCCGCCGCCGGGAAAGATTCCAAAAAGGAGCGTCAGCGGGAGCGAAGTGTGCGACGTTTCGACGTCCCATTCGTAAGTCGGGAGCGAATCGATTCCGGGAACCCCTGTCTTCCCCTTTTCCGCAATCTGTTCCGCATCGGCTCGCGAAAAGGCAAAGGCGAGCGCCAAAATGACGGGAAAAAGCGAAAACGAAAAACGCATCGGCACTAATTATAATAAAATGCTGTCCGACAAAATCTATCTTTGACGGCAAATTGCGCAAAAAACGGGATTTGGCAGGACTTGACAAAAAATGTCAAACCATATTGCTATCTTAGCGGACAAGGAAACGAAATGAAAACGGAAAACGAAAACAGAGTAGCGATAGTGAACCTCGGCACGGAACTCACCCAGGGATTCACGCTCAACACCAACGCCCACCAAATGGCAGGCCGCCTGCGCGACATGGGTTTCGAAGTCGCCTACGAAGTTACGCTCCCCGACGACGCGAGCGTCTGGAAAGAAACCTGGGAAATGATTTTAAGGGCGAACGTGCGCACCGTGATTCTCGGCGGAGGCCTTGGCCCGACCGAAGACGACAAAACGCGAAAGCTCGTCGCCGACGCGCTCGGGGAACCGCTCGAATTTCGCGCGGAATGGATTCCGCAAATCAAGGCTTTCGTCGAACGCCGCGGACTGAAATACACCGAAACAAACGACATCCAGGCGTTCTTTCCGCGGACATCCGAAGTTCTGGACAATCCCGTGGGAAGCGCACCGGGCTTTCGCATCGACAAGGATTCCGTCACGCTCTTTGCCGTTCCCGGCGTCCCGTCCGAAGCGCTTGCGATGTTCGAACGTCACATCGAGCCGTTCCTGAAGGCAAAAAACGTCGCGCCGACATTCTTCCGCGAACTTCGGATTTCGGGAATCTTCGAATCCGACATGGCAAAGCGCTTTGAGCACCTCCGCTTTCCGAAAGGCGTCTCCTGGTCGAGCCTACCCGAAAAGGACGGCATCGTCTTCCGCACCTACACCAGGGAATCGCCCGAAATTTTGGAATCTCTCGAAAAAGAGCTTCTTCGCGCCATCGACGAACCGCAAAGCGTCATTTCCACCGACGGAAAAAGCCTGACAGAAACGGTCGCGGAACTTCTCGTCGGGAGGGGGGAAACGCTCTCCACGGCGGAATCCTGCACCGGCGGGATGATCGCGAGCGAAATCGTGAACCTTCCCGGAGCGAGCCGCTTTTTCGCGGGCGGAGCCTGCACCTACCGGGACGAAGCCAAGCGGGACATCCTCGGCGTTCCGCAAGCGACCCTCGACGCCTATTCCGCCGTCAGCAGCGAAACGGCGCTCGCCATGGCCGAAGGGGCAAAAAGAATTTATCGATCAAACTGGGCGCTTTCCACGACGGGAATCGCCGGACCGGACGGCGGCACCCCCGAAAAACCGGTCGGAACAGTCTGGATTGGAGTGGCCACGCCGGAAGAAACTTTCGCCTTTTGCGAAAATTTTTCGGGGAACCGGGTACAAATCCGGGAAAAAAGCGTTTTTAAAGCGCTGGACCTCTTGCGCAGGGCGATTCTTGAACACAAAGGCACTTGCACAAAAGTTCAGTAATTTGTATATTTAACACGAAACAAATCCAAACCGGAGAAAATCATGGCAAAGAAAACCGCTGCGCCAACTCTCAACAAGCCTCTTTCGTCCGAAAAGGCAAAAGCCGTCGAAGCCGCCATCGCGCAAATCGAGAAGAACTTTGGAAAAGGTTCCATCATGACCCTGGGCGGCCAGCCCGAGCAGAACATCCCGGTCATCCCGTCGGGCTGCATCCAGCTGGACATGGCCCTCGGCGTGGGAGGCTTCCCCCGCGGACGCATCATCGAAATCTACGGACCGGAATCCTCCGGCAAGACGACCCTCACGCTCCACGCAATAGCCGAAGCCCAGAAGCAGGGCGGCGTCGCCGCCTTCATCGACGCGGAACACGCCTTTGACCCCGTCTATGCGCGGCATCTCGGCATCAACATCGACCAGTTGCTCGTTTCCCAGCCGGATACCGGCGAACAGGCGCTCGACATCGCCGAGACCCTTGTCCGCTCCGGCGCCATCGACATCGTGGTCATCGACTCGGTCGCGGCTCTAGTCCCCCAGGCGGAAATCAACGGCGAAATGGGCGACAACCATGTCGGGCTGCAGGCGCGCCTCATGTCCCAGGCACTCCGCAAGCTCACCGGCATCCTTTCCAAGTCCAACACGTGCATGATTTTCATCAACCAGCTCCGCATGAAAATCGGCGTCATGTTCGGGAACCCGGAAACGACAACCGGCGGAAACGCCCTCAAGTTCTACGCGTCGCAGCGCATCGACATCCGTCGCATCGCCCAGATCAAGAATGGCGAAGACGTCATCGGCAACCGTACACGGGTCAAGGTCGTCAAGAACAAGGTCGCGGCACCGTTCACGCAATGCGAATTCGACATTCTCTACGGGCAGGGAATTTCCCGCGAAGCGAGCATTCTCGACCTCGGCGTGGAACTCGACGTCATCGAAAAGAGCGGTTCCTGGTTCTCCTACAACGGCGAACGCATCGGACAGGGCCGTGAAAGCACGCGCCTCTTCCTCAAGAGCAACCCGACCATCTGCGCCGAAATCGAAGCGAGAATCCGCGAAAAGATGAAGGACGTCAAGATGTTCGACATTAGCGAAGACGAGGCTCTTGCCGCCGACGATTCCGACCTGGGTTCCGACGCAGCAGAAGCCGCCGCCGAGAACTAGCTTTCTCCCTACAAAAAGCCCTTTTCCTCTTCCAAGGATTTTCGGTTTCGCCATATTCCGAAAGTCTCGCGAACAGGGAAAGGGCTTTTTTCGCTATCGAGAAAAGACTTTACCTATCCGTTCTAGGAAAAAATTTTCTCGCCCGATTGAGAAAAAAGGCTCCCGCAATCGGGGAACCCTTTTTCACTACTGTGCCACGCAAAGCGTCATGACCGTAGTCGTCACTGTGTACTTCTTGCCCGGAGCGCAACCCGCCGGACTGAAATAGGCAAAGCTGGACAATTCCGTATCGGAATCCCAGTAAACTTTCAGATTCATGTAATCCGCACCGACCCTCGGGACGCAGCCAACCGTACAGCCCGACTTCGCTCCGGCAGGAATCTGCACCGTCGTCGCGGTCTGCGCCGGGATAAAGATGGAATCGGGCAGAGTCGGGCGAAGCGTTTCCGAATATTTTGAATCATTTACATCACCAAGCTCAAGCACCAAATCGACAGACTCCGGATCGATGACCGTCACCGGGTCGCAGGAATAGTTCACCGCGGAATTGTCCGCATTCGAAACCGTCACCGTCGCGGCCACGGACTTCTTGTGCATCGCGGAAGTCGCCGCAAGCGTTGCGCTTTCGCCAGAACCGGACATATCCCCATACGCAGAAGTCCAGGAATACCCCGTAATCGGAGACTCCGACTCCGCGCTAACCGTCCAGGTAATCGTCTCGCCCGCCTTCGCGGTCAACTTGTCCGGCGTACAGGAATTTACGACAATGGGTATCCCCTGCACCTGGAGCGGCGAGCAGGCGACCTCGTTGCCATCGACATTCAGGTAAGCCTGGAACGAACCCGCTTCCGCATACCGGACATTCACCTCTTGCAGTCCGTTTCCCTGCAGGCTCGTTGTGGAAGCCCCTTCGAACGCCCAGACAAAGGGTGCCAGAATCTGGTCATAGACTTCCCCTGCGCTGCGGTAGAACTTCCAGGTCGCGAGTTCCCCCTTCTTGATTTCGGACGATACCGGTCCACAAGTTCCGTTCACCAGGTTCTTCGGGTCGTTCAAGACCTCGTCGCTGCTCGTCGTTTCCGAAGCCTTCGATGACGAAGACACGGCGACCGCTCCCCCGCTGCTCGAAGAAGGCTTTTCGCCCGATGCGCTCGAGCTCGAATTCTTGACCACCTCTCCCGAGGAAAGCCCGGTCTCCGCCGAAGAAGACAAAATTTCCGGATCGGCACCCGACGAAGAATCGCCTCCGCAAGAATACAGGCCAAGGGAAAGCGAAAAAACGCCCAAAATCGACAAGACGGAAAAACGGCCAAACATTTTCATGCCATAAATATATATACCGCACCCCGACTTCCGATTGTAATATTTTGAATACGAATAGACTTCCCCGGGTAAATGATTTATTTTTTGGAGGGATTGTGTGATTTGCATCTGGAAAAAAGGAGCCTCTGTGCCTGTTTTGCCTTTTGTGCTGCTCTTGGCGGCATCGCTTTTCGCTGTGGAACAAGAACAGCCCACCCCGTATGACCTGATTCGGCCTATATGGCCAATGACCTGGGACACGTCCGCGACCGACGACGGCGGAACGGTCGAAAGCTTCAGCTCCTACGTTCCCAACAAGACAAAGCACAACGTGGTGCCGTCCGTAGGCTCCATGCCGTTCGACTTTGTTCCGAACGGCATCATCCCCGACTCCCTGAACCAGGCATACCGCGACGCCCAGAACGTGCGAATCGGGCGTATCCGCGTAAACCAGGCGGGCTACCTCCCGGACGATCCGGAAATGCAGTTCTACTACGTCTCCGACAACAGCTGCAAGGAAACGTTCTCGGTCGTGGATCTCGGTGGCAACGCGGTCGCGGACGGCGGAACCTTCACGAGCACGGGCAAGCAGACGGAATCCTCGTGGACAATCGTCGCCGGAACGAACGCCGCGACAAGCAACCAGAAGCGCTATTCGGTCTCCAAGGACGGCCCTTCGGGGACGGTGTGCGTCGGCAACATTTCCCAGATGACGGGGCTCGAGCAGAACACGCGCTACCGCATCAAGGTCCAAAAGCAGTATTCCGCAACGTTTATCATCAGCGACAAGGTCTATTCGATGGTCCGCGACGCGACGCTCAAGTTCTACGGCATCAACCGCAGCGGAAACTCCGAATCCTGGTTCCACAAGCCGAGCCATACCAAGGACGGTGGCGGATCCTTCGTGAGCAGAACTTCTGCCGTCAGCGGGTTCACGCCTCTCGAAGGCGCGCTCCAGGGCGGCTGGTACGATTGCGGCGACCATCTGAAGGAATCGCAGACCCAGGCCTACGCCTTCATGGTGCTCGCGGTGATGGCGGCATCGAACCCGGACCGGGACGAAGACAATTACGCCTACAACATGGGCGAGACGATTAACACCGACGGCATCCCGGACATGCTCCGCGAAGCGAAGCACGGTGCGGACTTCTTTTTAAATTCCTACCGTTTTGCAAACGGCGTCATCGACAACATGGTCGTCTCCGTGGGAAATTTTGGCGCGGACCACGGCTGGTGGGGCAGACCCGAAAACCAGGACGCTCTCCCGGCGACGCTTACCGGGCGCGGCGGCCCGCACGAACGCGACCTGCGGCTCGGGGAGCTGGGTTCGAACATCTCGGGACAAATCGCGGCGGGGCTTGCCATCTTGAGCAAGAACTACGCGGAATACGACAAGGCGTTTGCGGATTCCTGCCTGGTCGTCGCCGAGAAGATGTATGACTTTGCGAAAAACCTGAAGTTGCAGGAAAAAGATCTCGGACCGGGCACCTACGACGGCGGAAAGCCGTATGTCTATAACAAGGAAGCGGACGGCTGGGCAAGCGCGGCCTATAACGGCAACAACGAATCCCATGACGACCTCGCCATCGCGGCGATTGCGCTCCACTACGCGACCTACGAAAAGACGCACAAGATGGACTACCTGAACGATGCGGTCGAAGACAAGACAATCGGTGTGGAGCAGGAATCCTCAGTGGGATTCTTCAACGGCGGATGGATGGCGTGGAACCGCGACGGCATGCGAAAGTCGTCAAAGAACACGGGCTGGGCGAACGCCTACACCTACACGCTCTACGGCTTCTACAAGATGCTCCTGAAGGACGAAGCGACCGGAATCAAATATGGAATCGACAACAAGACGCGCCTGAAATACGCGGAAAACGTCGCCATGACTCTCGGGACAAACATCACGAGTCTCAACGGAAGCGGTTCGGACGGCATCACCATCCCGACACTCAGCGGAACGGGAACCGTAAAGTGGGGCGACCTCTGGTACAACATGACGACCGACCAGACCTGGATCTACAACCGCTACCAGGCCGGAAACATCTTCGAAGTCCTCGCCTACTCCGACGTGGCAAAGGATCTCGAAGGCGTACAGCTCCCGCAAAAGGGCGTGCAAAACTGGAACGCCAAGGCGATGCAGCAGCTCGGCATCAACCAGCTGAACTACATGCTCGGCGTAAACCCGTGGGACGTATCCTTTTTGCTCGGCGTGGGCGACAAGAACGATGCGCACCCGCACCACAGAGCGTCCAACCCCGAAGGCAAGAACATGCCGGGCGCAAACTACAAGTATAATCCGCCCACGGGCGCTCTCTTCGGCGGCATCACGCCGAGCGTATCGGACGGAAACGCCTGGGCGCCTTCTACTATGAGCTGGGAAGACTACCACCTCTCCGAAACCTGCATCGACGCGACAGCGATGTTTGTCGCCTCCTGCGCCGTGGCGGTCAAGGAAGAGGACCGCTCCAAGGCCCCGTCCAAGGTGAATGTCGAAATCCGCTACGTGGGCTACGACTCCGCGATCGTGAAGATTTCCCAGGACATGCGCGGTCCCGCGATGATCCTCTACAGCACAAGCGAGACCGGACCTTTCAACAACATCTTTAAAGATTCCCTCTACAGCGTAAGCCACGAAATCCACATGACGGGCCTTGCCAACGGAACCACCTACTACTTTAAAGTCGTCGCCATCAACGGTCGGAGCGAAAACTACTCGACGAAATGGCTCGTCGATAGCACGAACACGCCGTTCTCCTTTACGACGCTCGTGAGCCCGCCGGCAGACGCCGACATCCAGAACGTCAAGATCTGCAACCTTTCTTCCGACAGCGCGGAAGTCATGTGGTACACGCCGAACGGCCAATACGAATCCAAGGTTTATTGGGATACGGTTCTCACGTCCTATGACCAGATGACATGCCCCGTCGCGAAAAACGGCTCGTGCGAAACGCAGGGGAACGCCGACGTCTCGGGAATCCCGACGAGCTTCCACTACGTAAAAATCGGCAAGCTGAAGGAAAAGACGACCTATTACTACTGCGTCGAAAGCAACGGTTCGAGACGCTGCACCGACGACCAGGGAATGCCGCTCAAGTTCACCACGCCGGTAACGTCCTACGATTTCGAAGTCAAGACCTACCAGTACGAATTCGGCGGACTGGACTTCCTGAACATCAACATCTACAACAACGAAGACCGGCAGTTCGACAGCCTCACGCTGCGTCTCTACGTGACCGCGAAACCGGAACAGATCGAAGCGCAGGCGGGCGTAAACGGACAGCCGGGATCCTGCCCGCTCCTCCTCGACCTCGACATTTGCCAGGCCTACGACGAAGCGGGATTCAACAAGCCCTGCGAAACCGACAGGGAAATCCGCGACCTTCTCCGCGGCGCCGTCCCCGTCAAGCTCGAAGACACCTACAACGCGGCGACCGGCACATACGACTGGTACATCCCCGTTCCGCTCGGATCCACCACGATCAAGTCCTCTTCGAGAATGCGCATGGACCTGGGATTTTCGAGAGGCATCTACCAGAACGGCAAGTGCGATCCGCTCAGAAGCGCCCCCGACAAGAGAATGTCCGCCACCTCGGGCGACTGGACATGGGCTCCGCACAAGCGCGATATCGACGGTGCGGACTATGCGGGCATGCCCGTCTGGGGCAAGGACGAAGGCGACCAGGACGAAGCGCCGGTGAACCCATACGTCGTCGTCTATCGCAAGGACGAATTTGTCGTCGGGTTCAGCCCGTCCTACTCGGAAATGATCCACAAGAAGGCGAACTACGAAATGACGGTCGCTTTCGACGCGCCCTTCAACGTTTCGAACGGTTCCTATATCCAGCTCGACTCCACCATCAGCACGATGCATCTCAAGGGAACGGCTCTCATTTCCGAAAACGGCTACGTGACGGGAATCTGGGTGAACGGGGTTCCCCTTTCCAAGGAGGTTCTCAAGACCGCGGCGGTTTACAACGCCCTCTCCGGGAAGTTTGACCTCGACATTCCGGCCAAGATGTCCATCGGAACGAACAAGGTCGATGTGACCATCTTTGCGGGACCGAATCCGGAATGCTCCGAATGCCTCGAAAACGGCGGCTGCGCCTTTGTCAACCGCACCTACTATGTCCAGTTCAGCAAGGGCGACCGCACCGCGGGCAAGCTGCAGCTTATCCGCGAAGACGGCAATTCCGTTTCGAGCCCCGTGACCGAAGACCCGATGAAGTTCAAGATCTTTGTCAGCGACAAGGACAACGCGGGTCGCGAAACCATCAGCGTGACGCTCAAGAATTCCCGCACCGGAGAATCTTCCGAACTGAAGCTCAACCGCACGAACGCGACTCTCGGCTACTTCGAAAGCGAGCTTCTCTCGGCGGTAAACCGTGCCGACGCGAGCCTGCCAAGCGTGCCGCTCCTCGGGGGCGACACGGTGACGGTCATCTACATCGACGCGGAAGATCCGGAAGACTCGACGGCGCAGTCCTTCTTTGCGGACCCGACGACCCCGATTCCCCAAAAGGCCGTTCTCGCCGACAACAACTGCAACTCCACGGCGGACATTCTCGCCTTGAGTTTCAGCGGAAGCCAGTTCGACGGCTCCTCGATGAAGCTCGACAGCGTGACCGTTTTCCTGGATTCGTCGAAAAACGCCGCGGCGACTGTCATGACCCTCTACCCGAAAGCCACGGTCATCGGGGCGGAAGCGACCTTTGACCTAGACGAGAATCTCGTGCCGAAGAACGCGGCGCCATCCGGCAAGGTCACGGTCTTCATGACGGAAAAAGGCGTCGCCAAGACTTCGGACAAGACGATTACCGACGGTATCGCCCCGACCCTTTCGAGCGTCGCCATTCTCGAAAACGAAAACCACGCAAACGCGCAGGATACGCTCCGCATCCTCTTCTCCGAACCGGTCATCATGGGTTCCACATGGCCTCTCGCCATCTACAGCGAAGGCTCGGCCATCGACCAGAGCTCGATCCGGGTCGTCAGCGCGAAATCCACCGACAACGGCAAGACGTGGGAATACGTCATCGAAGGCAACACGGACGGAAACTTCGTGAAGCAGGGATTCCAGGCGGAAATCGCCGCGGGATTCAGCGTGGTCGATTACGCGGCAAACGCCCTCTCCGACTGCAACGGTCCGGTAACGATCATCGAATCCGTCCGCCCGGTTCCCGTCAAGTACGCAAAGATCGAAGACCGGGAAGGCGACGGACAGCCCGACGAAATCACCATCGAGTTTACCAAGGTTCTCCGCGAAAAGGACATGCTCGATACGATTGACGTCTATTGGGGAAATCCGGAAATCTACAAGGCGTTCGCAAAGCCCGCTTCCGGCTGGACGCTCGACACGCTCCTTGGCGAAAAGACAGCCCAACCGATTACCAAGCTCGATTCCGCAAACGGCAAGTGGGTTTACGGCTCGGTCAAAAAAGAATGTTCGCGCTACGAAGACCGCATTTCCTTCGTTATCGATACCACGTGGAACTTCGATTCGACCGTCACCCCGTATGATTCGACCATCGCGAAAATCGACACGGTCTCGACGACGACGACACAGGTCTGCGCCCAATACACCCAGACGCAGGACTCCACGTTCGTGCCGCAAATCGACACGGTCGGATGGGATTCCGTCCAGAGCGAGGCGACAGTCATCCGCATTCCGATTCCCGAAGGAACATTCGCCAAGGCGACTTACGGGAGCCGCGGCGGAAACGGCATGGTGCTACCGCGACAGGGACCTATCGGCGGATTCTTCGACGACAACACGGCGACGCTCTTCGACAAGTGTCCTCCTATAATCCTGAGCGCGACCATCACCAAGCCCGTGGAATCGATGTATATCTTGCGGGTGAGCCTTTCCGAGCCGCTCACGCTCGTCGATTCGGCGGACTTCGCCGGACGCTACTATCTGCAAAAGCGGCGCGACGCCGCCATGTACTACTTCTCCAACACGGGACGCTTCACAAACGCGCAGACCACATGGACGTTCTCCTATTCCGACGCGGGATCCGAAAACGAAATCCACGTCGGCGATTACATTCGGCTGCCTATCGGCGCGGAAAACTCTATCGCGAGCGACGGTTCGAAAAACTTCGCCGGCGAAAACAACCCGTGGGTTCCCGTCCAGGGCGATATCGAAAACGTCTCGTTCAAGGTGACCATGCGCTCGGGCGTCGCATCCGTTCCGGCGGACGGCGAGCTCTACGCGGGCAACGCCCCGACAAGGGAAGAAACGTTCCGGCTCTCCTACCTCGCAGGCGACAAGGAAACGCTCATCGCGAGCGGCAAGCACAACCTGGAACCGGTTACGCACGTTTCCTACGACACGCTAAGCTATGTCCATGCCGGACCAACCTTCGACATCGACGTGGAAATTCCGCTTCTCCTGCAGCTAGACTCCCTCGGAAAGGCAGCCTGGAACGCGACGCTGAAAATTTCCGCGAACATCTACGGCAACCTCGGCGACGCGGTCACCAAGACCTCGGGCATCATCTCGCTTTCCGATCTGAGCGAACAGGCTCTCACCTCCGACGGCAAGATCCGGCTTCGTCTCGAATGGCTCACCCACAACGGAATCGCTCCGCTCGCGGACAACAACCGCCACATCGGGACCGGTTCGTTCATTTCGCAGTTCTCGTTCAAGGCGCACGAAACGGCGGTGAACAACACGGAAAACGGCAAGTATCGCAAGGGCCAGACAAAGAAGCAGTCGTCGAGCAAGACGAAATCCTTCGGATTCCGCCGCACAAGCGGCAAGTAGAAGCGCGAACAACTCTTTCCAGGGAACCGGCTTGCCGGTTCCTTTTTTCTTGGAACGATTCGGGAACACTTTGAAATGCCTACCGGCGAAAAGCCAGCCGTAAAAAAAATATCTTCGCCAAAAAAAAAGATATTTTTAACTTGGGGAATCTCTGAAAATAGCCTTGGCAAAAAAATTCGAGCGAGACCAAGCGATGGCAAAAAAGACGAACCAGCGCGAAGCGTCGCAATCCAGTTTTTGAAAATGGAATCTTTAGAGGTGACCCTGGAAGTGTTTTAAAAGGAGTTTCCATGTTTCGCTATTTCCGGGCATTTCTCGTACTGGCAGCGATTCTTTTCGCCGATGACCGCATCCCGAACATCGACTTTACGTGCGATACGTGCAGCAGACGCTATCTCGACAGTCTGAACGTCTATGACCGGCCGACCATCCGCGTAAACCAGGTGGGATTCCGCCCGGCGGACAACCACAAGTTCGCCTTCGTCGCCGACCCGGGCACGACCACGTTCAAGGTCATCGACGCTTCGAGCGGCGCCTCCGCCTGGGAAGGGACTCTTTCGCCTCTCGGCAACTGGACAAGGCCCGGCATCTGGGTGAACGGCGCGTTCAATTCCATCAGTACCGTCTATGAATTCGGGGATTCGACTTCGAACGCCACGGAAAACCTCTACGCGGCCGACTTTTCAAAGCTCACGAGCCCTGGAAAATACTTTATGGTCGTCGGGAAGGACACTTCGTTTCCGTTCATCATCGACGAATATCTCTTCAACGCGGTCTTCGAGACGACGCTCCGGTTCTTCGGCATCCAGCGCTGCGGAAATACCAATTCCCAGCTTCACGGAGCATGCCACGTCAAGGACGGTTCCGCTATCGGGCACGACCTTTCCGGCGGATGGCACGATTGCGGAGACCATTTCAAGGTCAGCGAAACGCTCGGTTATGCGGCATTCGTCCTCTCGCTCGCCTATAACGTCTATTCGGAACGCGCCGAGGACAATTACGGGGCATCCTATAACGACACGGTGACGACAGACGGCATTCCGGACATTCTCTGGGAAGCGAAAGTCGGGGTGGACTATATCTACAAGCTCTACAAGGCTTCCAAGGCGGACGGTCTTATCGAAAAGGGCGACATGTACCATTCGATAGGCGTCGGTTCCGCAGACCACCAGTTCTGGGACGTTCCCGAGCACCAGGATGCCCAGAGTCCCGCCAAGGGAGGCGCGCCGCGCCCGGTCGCCAAAGGCATCGGAACGCTTTCGGGAACCTATGCGGCAGCCATGGCGTTCTTTGCCGTCGGGTGGGAGATGTATCAGACGGACCATTACTCGGATTCCCTGATCGCGGCGGCAAGGGAAATCTACGCCAAGGTCACCAAGCCGACCTTTCCGAAATTCACCGACGAACTGTTGGGATTTTACCCGGGAGGTTCGAGCCTCGCCAACGTGACAGACGATGCGGCGGCAGCGGCCCTTGCCCTCTGGTATGCAACGCGCGATTCGAGCTACGCCTTTGACCTCTACAAGAACACCGCGATAAACGACAACGCCTCGAACTACAAGTACAACCTCCCCTACTTCCGCGGGGGCTATCTCGGTCACCAGAGCGGATTCTACCCGGGCGGCTGGATGACCGACTTCGAAAACATCCACGCCTATGTCCTTTTCGCCTTTGCGAAGCTGATTCTCCCGACGGTCGCAAAGGCGCAGAGCTACGGCATCCCGAGCGACGAACGCGACACGCTTCTCACGCGGCTAATCGCCACGATGACACGGCTCACCGACGACGGCACCCAGGGAGATTCCGTCGTCAGCACGAACCCTTACGGCAGCTTTACGGTCGTCCCGCCCTACAACCTGGTGTGGACCTCTAGCGACTGGGGATTCAACCGCTACAACATGGGCGCGGCGAATGCCGTATTCATGCTCTACGACATGACAGGCGACGAACAATACCTGAACGTCGCGCTCGACAACTTCTACTACAACATGGGCGTCAATCCGTGGGGCCTTTCGTTCATCATGGGCGCGGGATCAAGGACCGAAAACCATCCGCACAACCGCGCGGCGAACCCGGACGGCTACAACGCAGGCGGAATGCCCTACGAATACAGATGTCCCAAGGGCGCACTCATGGGAGGTTCCGCTCCAAACAAGACGCTCAAGGACGACTGGAACGACTACACGGCGACAGAAACGTGCATCGACTTTTCCACGCAGTTCATCATCCCGGGACTTAGCCTTTCGAAGAAAGTGCCCGAAGACGTCGAAGGGCCGCTATTCTCGAACATCCAGGGAACGCCCATTACCGACACCACGGCCATCGTCAGCTGGAACACGAACGAGCGGGCGATAGTCACCGTTTACTACGCGACGTCTCCCGACGGGGCAAAGGTCGATTCCGTAACGGCTCCGGGAGGAGTCGGCGGAGCGGTCACCATCGGCGGACTCGTACCGGGACAAACCTACTACTTCTACCTGGTCGGGCATGACGTCAAGATGAACTTCACCACCGACGACAACCACGGCAAGTGGTATTCCTGGACCCAGACGGTCACGAGCGTCGATATCCGCGGCGTCACCATCTGCCAGGTGACAAACAACAGCGCGCACATCTACTGGTGGACCGGAGACCAGGCGACAAACGGCATCGTCCATTTCGGGGAAAGCGCAGGGAGCCTTTCCGCTTCGACAATTGCCGATTCCGGCAAGGCTGTCCGGTTCCACGAAGCGGTTCTTTCGAACCTGAGCGCCGGGACAAAGTATTACTTCGACGTTTCCTCCGGAGCATCCACCGACGACAATTCGGGCAGTCACTACAGCTTCACGACGGCAAGCGAAGCGACTTACGCGGATTTCAACGTCTATATCAAACCCTCGTCCTACCAGTCCGCCTGCAGCGACTGGGAGTCCTGCAATACCCTATTCGTCTCCGTGACGAACAACGATACGGTAGCCTACGAGAACGCGGAACTCAGGATCTACCTCAAGACGTCGAGCTTAAGCCCGGTCAGCTACATCAAGTCCATCTGGGACGGCACGGGAACCTCCGCCGGCATGGGCGACATTTCCTTTGGAACGCCCCAGAGCGACGGTCTTGGAGGCTACTATCTGCCGATTACTCTCGTCGGAACCTTCGCCGTCTCGGGACAATATCTTTTCCAGCTCAAGTTCACCGCGGCGACTTTCAAGGATCTGGTCGGCTCCTGGTCGCTCCGCGCGCACAACGACGCCTCCGACCCGGTCCCCTTCGACGGAATCGACCTGACCAAGGGTCCCTACTACACGGGCTCCGAGACCACCTATCTCGAAGAGGTCAACGGCACAAAGGAAATCGCCTACAAGAAAGTCCCCTACGTCACCATTTTCTACCATGGGACGCACATCTACGGCTATCCGCCCGATTACGACGCTTCGTCGAGCGACCTTTCCATTGCGCGTACGCTTTCGCTCGACTTCTTCACGCCGTTCAAGTCCCCCGCCACGTCCATCGAGGACACGGCCCGATCGGCGACCTACACCGGCGAAAGCAAGGTTTCCCCATCCGGATTCCTCGACGATTTCGAAGGCAACGGCGTCTCCTACTTCGGCTCGAACACGGAATACGTCAAGAAATACGACGACTACGTCTTCTCCGTATCGAGGAACCTCGCCTACGGAAACAACATGGTGGAATGGGTGACATGGCACAACCACGGCGCAAACGCCAAGGGAAGCTATGACTGCGCCTGCAAGGTCGTCCGCTCGAACGTCGAATGGGATTCCATTACGACGCCTCTCGAAAAGCGCTACCTGTTCTTCCACACCGATACGGTCCGCGCCTACGTCGGAAAGCGCGCCCAGGTGACCGTTTCCCTCTACGATTCCACGGGAGCGCTCCTCGATGGCGAAAACCTATCCATCAAGCTTTCCGTCGCCGAAGGTTCCGTCTTCTTCTACACGTCCGCGACGGCCGATATAGCGACGACTACGCTTACACTTGTAAACGGAAGCGCGACATTCTTTGTCTCGGGCGACACGCCGCTCGAAACGATCCTATACGCGACAGTGGTCTCGTCCAGTTCCAAATACAGCTACACGTCCGCCAGGGCGCAGCTCTTTATCGAGGAACTTCCCCCATGGCCTATCATTTCTTCCGCCGAAATGCTCGACACGGATTGCGACAACGTTCCGGACCAGATGAAGCTTCTCCTCACCGCTTCCTATTCCGAATCCCAGAAGTTCCGGTCGGTTTCGTTTGAATACCGCGGCGACACCATCGAAGTTTCGAACGCCGACATTTCCGATTCGCTCGTCACGATTTCGTTTAGCCCCAAGGACACGGCCGCTTTCACCAACCCGCAAGGCTCCGTGACGCTTCAAAGCGACATTTCCGGCGAAACAAAGTCCAGCACGGACTTCTACCGCGATGCCGTTTCCCCGACAGTCCTCTCGCTCTCTGTACTCGAACGCCTCGACACGGCAAGCGCGGACAGAATCTACATCCAGTTCTCGGAACCGATTTCCGCGCCGGGACTCGCCTTCCCGCTTGCGCTCTTCGACAAGAACGGTCAACCGGTCGAAAAGATTCCGAGCGTCACTTCCACGAAGCTCTATAACGAAAGGCTCAACGTCTGGGAATTCACCGTTTCCTTCGACACGGACCAAAGCTCCATCATCACCGAAGGCATGAAGGGACAGCTGCTTTCCACTTCCTCGATTACGGATCTTTCAGGCAATGGCGTCTCCGCGACATGCGCAATTCCTACTCTGCCGTTCGCGCTCAAGATTCTGCCCATTCCGCTCAAATACGCAAGCATTTCGGATGCGGACGGAGACGGGCTCGCCGAACACGTCGTCGCGGGCTTCGTGTCGTCCGTTGACGAAAGGCACGCTCCGGACAGCATCGCGGCAATCTTTGGCAGTGCCGTTCCCGAAACCCTCTTCGCCAAGACATTCTCGTGGAACGCCGAAAGAACGGAAGCCGTTCTCGACATGTCTTCGCCGTTCAAGCTAGGAAACACGAGCGGAAACTACTCGGGGCTTTCTCCCAAAGGCGGCGATCTCGTCGGCGCGGGACTTCTCGTGCAGCACAAGGGAAGCGGCGCCAATTACGAAAGCGATTCGACCCTCGCCGAAGACCTTGTAGGCCCCGTCATCCTCGGCGGAAAGGTTAACGCCGCGGGTTCCTTCGTCTCGCTAGCCGTCGAAGCCAGCGAGCCTCTCGTCGTCGGCGATTCGAGCCACGCCCCCATCCAGAGAGAGCGCAAGGGTCCCGTAAACGTCATCCCGAACCGCTATACGCTCGGAAGCCGAAGCTTCAACATGCTCTACGCGCAAGATGCGGAAACCGCCGTCCAGGAAGGCGACCGGATTCGCTTTACGCCGCTAGACGAAACGCTATTCCTCGACCAGAGCGGCAACAGGCCTGCGAGCGAAAACCCGTGGGCAGCCGTCACGGGAGCGGGAAATCCCCAGATAACGGTCAAGTTCTCTCCCGAGCGTCCCGTTTCGGATGTTTCGACGTCCATGTCCGAAAGTTGCAAGGAAGCCCGCGCCGATTTCCGCTTCTTTATTCTCGACCAGGAGACGCGCAAGTGGGACATCTACGAAAACGGAACGCTTGTCGATAGCAGGGATACGTCGGGCTACCTCTTTGACGGAATGCTCTTCCTCGTCGAAATGGGAGTCCCGCGCGGAACGAGCATCGGAGAAGCCCCGGCATGGAAAGCCCTGCTTCTCGACCTGGATCTGCCGTTCTACTCCAACCTGGGGAACTTCGTGAACCGCTTCCACGAAAAGTTCGAACTCGGCCCGAAATACCTGTCGAGCGACAACCAGGTGACGATTCGCGTCGAATGGCTCTCCCGCTGCACGAAGGGTCTCGTTTCTAGCGACGGCAAGGCGGTGGGCACGGGCGCCTATATCGTCAAGGCGGACATCGGGACGCGCTTTGTCCCGAACCCGGATGGCGATGCGGAAACCGTTCGGCGATTCTCGTCCAGGGACAGCTACAAGAAGACCCAGACATTCGGAATTCGGCGCGTCCGCTAGTCTTTTGACGGAATTTTCCAAAAGTACGCCATGAACGGCGTACTTTCCCTTTTATCCTTGTAAAAATTGATTATATTAAAAGCAAGGATTTTTTAAGAGATGGAAGCCTTCGAGTTCAACATCCATTTTCTGCATGGGACCATCGCGCTGCTTTTCTGCATCGTGCTTCTTCCGCTGATTCTTTCGACGGTCCTTTCCAACGTCCTCGCGAAGAACCTCCGGAAAAACCTCATCTACCTGCTTCTCCTGGACATTCTCTGGAACGCCCTCGCCTTCGTGGAACAGCTTCCGGAAGGCTACGTTTCGCAGCAGGCGAGAGAAATCGTCTATCTGATGGGCGCAGTCTGCTGGGTCCAATACGGCTATGCCATCTTCCGGACGACAGCGGGAATCATCGGGGAATCGCTAAGACCATTCTGGAAGCGGACTTTGCCCGTCTTCCGGATCTGGAACGCGATAGGTGTCGTCTTCGTCGTCGTGACGGGACTTTTCGGAAAGTTCTATCCCAAAATCGTGGAAAACTGGTACGGCTACACCGCGGTCAATTCCCTGTTCGCCATCTTCGCCATCTTCGCGTTTCTGGTATTTCCCGTCATCTGTTCGGCCATCATCTCGTTCCAGGCTCTGCACACGCAAGCGCACCGCATCTACCGGCTCGTATTTTCCACATTTGTCATGGCAATCGTCGGCGGAGTCACCATGGACGCACTCCTCCCCGCCATGGACATTTTCCTCTATGGCGAAAGCGCGGCGATTTTCATGTTCGTCATCACGATTGTACTCTACCGGGCCAATTCCGCCATTTCGCAGATGGGAATCGATGTGTCGAGTTTCCTGAAGCGGGTTGTCCAGGAACTCGACGACGGAGTCCTGCTCCTGAGTTCAGACGGAAAAATCGAAATGGTGAATCCTTCTGCCTGCAAGATGATCGGTTTCGGCGAAAAGATTCTCCTGCAGCATCCCGTTTCACGCTTTATCCCCGACCTGCATTCCCTCGGTCCGCTAAGCAACGTTCCTGTCTATCTGAACAACAATTCGTTCGCAGCGACGATATCCGTTTCGCCTCTATATTCCCACCGCATCCTGTTCGGCTACAAGGTCATTCTCCGGGATTCCGGCAAGCAAGAGGATTTTCAGAAAAAGCTTTCCCAGCTGCAAGACAAGTTCAACGACGAACGAGACTCCATCCGCTTTAAAATCATCGCGCTCCAGCAACTCTACCAGCAGCAGCAGGTCTTCTTGAATTCCTTGATAGACAATATCCCGGCACGCCTCTGGGCCAAGAACCTCACGGGCGCCTATACGCGACAGAACAAGAAGGACATTGCCGCCCGCGGAAACCTGAACAGCATCGTCGAAAGCCCGGAATTCAGCGAACTCGAAACACAGGCGATGGAATCCTCCGGCCACATCGCCGCAAGGACCGAGCTGACAATCGATGCAAATGGCAAGAAGCACTGGGAAAAGCAGACCGCCGTCCCGATCTATGACGAAGCGCAACAGCTCAAGGGAGTCCTTGGACTAGTCGAGGACACGACAAAGTTCCACGCTATCGAAGAGGAAAGAAACCAGCTGCGCGAAAACCTGCTCAAGGCTTCTAACTTCGAGGACATGAGCAACGTGGCGGGCGGGCTTGCGCACGATTTCAACAACATTCTCTCGGGAATCATCGGCTATTGCGAACTCGCCCAGGCAACTATTCCCGACTCCGCCGATTGCGAAAGACCGAAAAAATACCTGGAAAACATGCGGCGTTCCATGAACAATGCGACTAACCTCGTAAAGCGGACCTACGAGCAGCTCAAGCGACGCGAAGGCTCGCAAGAGAAAAAGGCGGAAAATTTCAACGTGGGACTGGTCTTCGACGAAGTCAAGAACTCGCTTCTTCCGATGCTTCCCCAAAACGTCCAGATTATCAAGGAAGCCGGCGACAACATGCTCGCCTACGGCAACCCGACCGACTTTATGCGCATCATGATGAACATGGGAAAGAACGCGATTCTGGCAATGACCCAGACCGGTGGAACCCTGACATACTCCTGCACCCCGAGAGACGTCAAGGAACAGATCGTATCGCAGTTCTCGACAATCCCCCCGGGTTCCTACCTGTATATTTCCGTGAAAGACACGGGAACAGGCATGACGCCCGACGTTCTGCAACACGTCTTCACGCCCTATTTCACGACCCGAGCCCCGGGACAGGGTTCGGGCATTGGCCTTGCCGTAGCGATGAAACTCATAAAATCCGCCGGAGCATACGTTTCTATCGAAACAACCATTGGCAAAGGAACCAATTTTGAACTATATTGGCCTTTAGAAAAACAAACAGAGGATAAGCCCAATGCCTAAAGTACTCATCATCGACGACGAAGAAGACATCCGTTCCGTTCTCAAGGACATGCTCGACCTGTCCGGTTACGAAGTGGACACCGCCGAAAACGGAAAGAAAGCGAAGGAACTCTACGACAAGAACGACTACGATGTCGTCATCACGGACATCATCATGCCGGAGCAGGATGGCTTCGAGGTCATCCTCGACTACCGCAACAAGAACCAGCTAGACCGCGTCATCGCCATCAGCGGCGGCGGACGCACCTCCTCGGAAGACTACCTGAACATAGCGAACCATTTCGGCGTTTCGTCCATCTTCTCGAAACCGCCTAACTACAAGGATCTGGTCGCGAAGGTCAACGAAATCGTCGCGGCTCACGGGAACGGCTAGACCGAAGCGATGAACGTCCTGTTGGCAGATGCGGACAGGAAGGTTGTCGATCAGGTAGCAAGTTCCTGGTCCCTTTCCGGCGCCAAGCTCTATACGGTATCCGACTCCACGGCTCTTTTCAGCGCAATCGAAAAGAACCCGTTCGATTTCGCCTTTCTCGACATTTCGCTTCTCCTGCATCGGGACGTCGATGTCATCAGCTTTTTCAAGTCGCACAATCCGGAAGCGGCGATTGTCCTATTGTGTACGCCGGAATCGTCCAAGGATGCGGAAAGTGCGCTTTCCCACGGTGCGGAATCCTATCTGGTAAAGCCGGTCGCCGTCCGCACGCTCGAAGATGTCGCGAGAAAGCACCTGCAAGGACTCGAAACGTCGAACAGCTACCGCGAACTGCAGGACCATCTGCTAGAGAACCTTCTCGGGGACACCCCCGGGATGCAGAAGATTTTGCGGCTTCTCTACAAGGTCGCGCCCACGACTAGCTCCGTGCTGATTACGGGAGAGTCCGGTTCGGGCAAGGAGTTTCTCGCGCGAATAGTGCACAGGCTTTCGAAGCGCGCAAGCGAACCCTTTGTCGCCGTGAACTGCAGCGCGATACCGGAAAACCTGGTCGAAAGCGAACTTTTCGGCAGCAAGAAGGGCGCCTTTACCGGTTCGACGTCCGACAGAAAAGGACTCTTCGAAGAAGCGAACGGCGGTACGCTCTTTCTTGACGAAATCGGCGAGCTATCCCAGGCGACACAGGTCAAGCTATTGCGCTTTCTGCAAAGTCACGAGACGCGACGGGTAGGCGATACGGAAACCCGCTATCTCGATGTTCGCGTTATCGCGGCGACCAATGCGGACCTAGCCCTCGAAATGTCGAAGAAGACTTTCCGGGAAGACCTCTACTACCGGTTGAACACGTTCCACATCAACGTTCCCCCTCTCAGAGAACGCCGCTCGACCATCCCGAACCTGGTCAAATACTTTGTCCTGAAATTCGAAAAGGAAGAACACAAGGTCATCCAGAAAATCGAACCGGCGGCGCAGATGGCACTTGCCACCTACAACTACCCGGGAAACGTCCGCGAACTCGAAAACATCATCGAACATGCGGTCGTTCTTTCCGAGAACGGAACGATTCGCCTCGAAGACCTGCCCGACGAGCTGAACTATTCCGCTCCCACCAAGGAGCTCTTGCCCGCTCCGGGAAGGACTTCCGAAATTCGCGCCGTTTCCAAAGATAGCGCCCCCCTGAAAATCACGTCCGGTTCGCCCGATGACATTCTCCCGCTAGACGAAATGGAAAAGCGACACATTCTACGCGCTCTAGACATTTGCAAGGGCAACAAGACCGAAGTCGCGGAACGCCTCGGAATCAGCCGGGCAACGCTCTGGCGAAAGCTCAAGGACCACAAGATCGAAATCTAGGACTCCGCGAACCGGAAAATCCCGCCACCGGAAGGCCAGAAAACAAACAATGCCGAGAATTTTTCTCGACATTTTATCCGCGTCGCGCAAAGAGTTCAAAAAAAAATAACAGCCGGAAAACTCCGACTGTTGGAATTGCGGAAAAAGCCGCTTACGATTCCGGATAGACCGAAACTTTCTGCGCACCGGCGTTCTGCTCGAACTTCACCTTGCCATCGACGAGGGCGAACAGGGTAAAATCCTTTCCCATGCCGACGTTTGCGCCCGGATGGAAGTGAGAACCGCGCTGGCGGACGATGATGCCACCGGCCTTGACGGTTTCGCCGCCATACTTCTTGACGCCGAGATATTTCGGATTGGAATCGCGTCCGTTACGAACTGAGCCTTGACCTTTCTTGTGAGCCATTGTTTAAGCCTCCTTCGACTTGCGGATGGAATTCTTCTTGACCTTGGCAGGCTTCGGAAGACCTTGGGCAATCTTTTCCTTGCGGGTCAGAGGAACGTTCTGGACCTTCTGGGCGGCAAGGGCCTTGATGCGGGCGCGGTTGCGTTCGACAATCTTCGGATCGACGACTTCGGATTCAGCACCGGAATGAAGTTCCGTGACTAGCACTTCCGTATAGCCCTGACGATGGCCGTTACGACGAACGTAGCGGGTGCGACGCTTCTTCTTGAAGACGATAATCGTGTCTTCCTTGTCGTGGGCGAGAACTTCGACCTTGACGGAAGCATCGTTCAGGACAGGGGTGCCGACCTTGACTTCCTTTCCGTTGGAGAAAAGAAGGACGGACTTGAGCTCCAGAGAAGATCCGACAGCAGCATCGACGCTCGGGACCTTGTAGGTCTTGCCGACTTCGACTTTGTACTGGAAACCACCTGTTTCAACAATAGAATACATAATATTCCTTTTTTTAGGTTTGCTGTGGGTTCCCAAATATAGAAAAGATTGTGGATTTTTGGAGGGGAAGTTCCCCGTTTTCCCGTAAAAAGGGAAAATCCTTGCGAACTTTCGGGATAAAAAGTCTTGAACAGACCGAGACAGCTCGCTTTGCGGGCAAATCGCGGAAGGGCGCTCAAGGCCCATGCGGAAGCTCTTCCAAAAGCTCCGGCCGAGATGGTCCTGTAAGGGAGGACGAACGCGCCGCGGAACGGGAACCCGCCACGAACTTTTCGAGCGCGTTCCATTCCGTCGTATCGGGCAGGGCCAGCCCTCGGGACAGACGCCCCGAACGGGCTTGGATGCGGAACAGGTCTTGACGTAGTCGCAACCCTTGCCGTTCTCGCTGAATACGGCGGCCGAGTCCATCGTCGTGGGCGTCCGTCAACTCGCCCTTCCCTTCGTAAAAACCGTGCCGCCGTCGCAGTATTCCGTCATCACGCCGTAGCTTTTCCCGTCGCAAAGCGCGTAGAGGTTTCCGTCTTGGCAGAACTGTTTTGTCGGGTCGTAGGACGCGGAGGCGCAACAATCGTAGGTCTTTTCCTCGAAACGGACGACGCCCGCGCCGTCCTTGCCGACGGACACCAAGTCGCACGTGCCCAGCGAATCCGCGGAAGCCGCGATCTCCATGCCGGTCGTCTCGTTCGTGACCTTGGTGACGTGGTCTTGTCCCCGCAAGAAGCGAGCGCGAGGACCGCAAGACGGGGCATTTACGGGCGAAAAAAAAACGGAGTTTCGTTTTTTTTGGGGGGGAGTGTGCCAGGATGACGGTGCAGGTTTAACGTCATTCTGGAACGACCAAAGGGATCGCCTGCTGTGGGCAGGTCGCTCCCCTCCAGGATGACCGCTAGAAGTAAAAGTTCGCTCGGAGTCCCACTCTCCACCCTTCACTCTCCACACTCGCCCATCAACACTCCACTCTCGGCTCCGACAGTCCCGACGCTTTGTATCCAAAACTTTTCACGGTTCGAGGTGGAAAAATTC
>CAVGIM010000010.1:0-60817 GCA_963629575.1 Candidatus Methanomethylophilaceae archaeon | reverse complement strand
GTACGCCGCATGGTCGAAAGCGACCTGAAGCTTCTCGAAGAAGGGAAAATCTGATTTCATGAAACTGGCTATCGACGCGCGAATGATCGATCGTTCCGGAATCGGCACATGCATTCGGGAATGGATTTCGCATGGAAACTATTCCTTCGTCTTGGGAAAACGGGAAAATCTCTCTGCCCATGAAAAGCGCTATTCCGAATTGTTGCCGTTTGACTGCCCGATC
Source organism: Candidatus Methanomethylophilaceae archaeon (assembly GCA_963629575.1). Lineage (GTDB taxonomy): Bacteria > Fibrobacterota > Fibrobacteria > Fibrobacterales > Fibrobacteraceae > Hallerella. Next base: position 60,594 of record CAVGIM010000010.1, on the reverse strand, counting down.
TATGGCTACAGGGAACAGCTGGCGTTTCCATACCGAGCCTTGCGAAAACGGAAGCCGGACGTTCTGCATGTTCCCCACTGCAATATTCCGCTGCTTTACCGCGGAAAGCTTATTGTGACGATTCACGACTTGACCCATTTGATATACCCCCAGTTTCTCCCCAATCGCATTGTGGGCTGGTATTTTAAGTTCATCTTTTGGATTGCCTGTAAAAAAGCCGACCACATCTTGACGGATTCCGAAAGCACGAAACGCGACATCATGCGTTTTTTCCATACGAATGCCGAGAAAATCACGGTCGCCCCCCTGGGAGTCGGCAAGGAATTTGCCAAGAAGCCGGATGCCGCCGTCGATTACCTCTATGGCAAGTATTCGATTCCGCGGGACAAGAAACTCTTGCTCTATGTCGGAAACCTGCTCCCGCACAAAAACCTCTCGACCCTCCTGGAAGCGTTTTCGAAAATGCCGGAACGCGAGAACTGCCGCCTGATTCTCGTGGGAAAGGCCTTTCACTCTCGAACGAAAGACATGAAGGACAGGGAGTTGGGCATTTCCGACTTGATCATCCATGCGGGAGTCGTCCCCCAGGATGACCTGGTGGGCCTCTACAACATTGCGCATCTTTTTGTCTTGCCTTCGCTCTACGAAGGATTCGGTCTTCCCATCCTGGAAGCCTTTGCCTGCGGAACGCCTGTCGCCTGTTCCGACACATCGTCCTTGCCGGAAGTCGGGGGAAGTCTCGCCCGCTATTTCTCCCCCACCGATTCGGACGACATGGCGAAAGTCCTTTCGAAAGCCTTGACGGAAGAGAGAAGGACCGACGAGTATATTTCGTGGGCTTCAAGATTCACCTGGGACAGATCCAGTGACGCTATCCGGCTTGTCGCTCGGAAAGTCCTGTCTGGAAACCGATGAAAAAGCGTCTCGTATTTTTTCTCAAGCTCCTCGTGAGTCTCTCGGGAATCCTTTTTGTCTTCTACAAGATACCGCTGGAAGAAATCAAGAGGAACTGGACGTCCGCAACGCTCTCTTGGCTTCTTCTGCTCCTTCTCTTCACTTTTGTTTCCATGGTGATCCAGGCAAACCGCTGGCGAGGCCTTTTGCTCGATGCGGGAAAGAAGATTCCCTTTCGGACTTTTTACGCCTACGTGGCCATCGGGTATTTCTTCACCGCCTTCTTGCCGGGAGGTTTTGGCGGCGATATCGTGAAAACCCTGACTTTCGGAAAGCGCTTCCAGCAGACATCGAATTCGGTTGCCGCCATCCTGATTTCGCGCATCCAGGGACTTCTTGTGCTGTTTCTCCTGTTTTTCGTTTCGCTTCCCTGGGTCTATGTACATTATTCGATTTCGGGCTCGTATGCCGTCGGAATGCTTGTCGCCTTGTCTCTTTCTGTCGTGGCCATTCTCCTTTGCCTGTTTTCCGATAGAATCGGCTTTCTGAATTTTTTTTCCCGACACTTGCGCTTCATTCCCAAATTGCAGGCATCCCTGCTTGTCTATCGAAATCACAAGAGACAGTTCTTTCTTTCCTTCCTGGATTCCCTGTGGCTCCAGCTTCTCGTCTTTGCCACGTCCTATGGCTATCTGAAAGCCGTGGGCATATCCCTGGATTTTAGGCTGGTCATCGTCTTTACGGCCATTACGGTCATTGTCACCATGCTGCCAGTCTCGCTAAACGGAATCGGCGTCAGGGAATGGGTTACGATAACTCTCTATACGGGAATCGCCGGACTGCCCGCCGACAAGGTTCTTGCCGGACACTTGCTGGGATATGTCCTGATTCTGTTTCAAGCCCTTCAAGGCGCTGTCGTTCTGGTCTTTCAAAGGCGAATCGCCTGACGGTCTCCAAAGATTTACAAATTCCGGGCAAACGCCTTTTTGAAAAGAATTGTAGTTTGAAGGAACAACCCATAACGCGAGGATTCGGAATATGGATGTTTTCATGACGGGCGGAACGGGCTTTATCGGGCACTACGTAGCGCGCGAACTTTTGGAAAACGGGCATCGACTCACGATTCTTTCCAGACATCCCGACAAGATCCCCTATCTTTTGCGCCATCCGGACGTAACGATTCTCGAAGGAACCATCTACGACTCGGCGACCATCGCGCGAGGTCTTGAACGCTCCGAAGCCTGCATACACATTGCCTTTGGCTGGGGCGAGACTCCCCTTTCGATGCTCGAGAACGATACCCGGGTGACCGTTCTCGTCTTGCAGGCCGCGGCAAAGGCCGGATGCAAAAAGTTCATCTATACGTCGAGTACGGCGGCGATGGGAAAATTTCGCCCGCTGATGAACGAGAATGTCGCGAATCTTCCCATTGACCTCTATGGCGCGACGAAAGCCGCCGGCGAAGCCTATGTCCTGGGATTTCGCGGAACCGCGATGAAGCGAAACGTCATTCGTCCGGGTTACACGTTCGGAGGTCCCGCCTTTGGCGAAAATGACGGCGTTTCCCAGCCGGACAGGCGATTCGCGCAGATTGCGCAGGCCATTGTGCGGGGAAGCGTCATTCATCTGATAAGGAACGATGGGACGCAGTTTATCGATGCGGCTTCCCAGGCGAAGCTTTTTCACCGGGTTCTCGATAGCGATTTCAACGAGGAAATTTTCCTGGGGCTCGGCACGAGCTGGATTTCGTGGAAAGGCATCGCCGAAAGAATGCTTTCCGTCTATGAAAGCCTGACGGGCAAGAAGAGCGCCGCGAAAATCGAGGAGCAGGATCTTGGCTGGTCGGAGAAGCCGATGCTGTTTTCCGTCGAAAAGATTGCGGAAACGTTTGACCTCCATTTTGACGCCCACGCCGAAATGGAAAGATTTATCCGGTGGCAACTGGAAACTACGCTAGCGAATCCTTGAGAAAGCGAATCGCTTCATGCCGCGAAGGGCTCAGCGTTTCGTAAAGTTCCAGAACGCGCGAAAGCTGCCTTTTTCCGGGGAGGATATACTTTTCGAAGTCGAGAAGCCCCTTTTCCGCACTCAAGAAGCAATAGGCGCCGAGAGCCTGCATCAGTCGCTGGAGGCTCGCCTGCAAGAATAGCGTCCAGGCTTCTTCCCGAATAAAGGACTGCGTGCACAGCGGGTACTCCTGGTACCATTCGTCAAAGAAATCCGTGACCAGATCTTCGGAAAGCTGGACATAGGGATCCCAGAGGAGCGATGCGATATCGTAGAACATGGATCCGCGGCGCGCGCCCTGAAAATCGACGAAACCGATTTCCGAGTTTGCGCGCACCATGATGTTTTGCGACTGGAAGTCCCGATGCATCAGGACTTTCGGATGCGTATCGACCATGCAGGCAAGCGTCGAAAAGAAGTTCTCCACGGCCCGCGGCAATTCGGAAAGACCCTTTTTCCCTTGCAGGTAGTTGGCGCGAAAATAATCGCTTTCCCACTTGAGCGCCGCGTAGTCGAAGCGTCTCGCCGCGATGTCCGGGCGCGAAAGAAAGAACCTCGGACTTTCCCCTTGCCATTTGAGTAACGCTTCGATTGTCGCGGGGTAAAGGATTCGGACGTTTCCGGGGTTTGGCTCCCCGCCTTTTTTCACAAGCGAAAGCAGCGTGTTCTCGCCCATGTCCTGCATGAGGACCTGCGCGAAGGTCTCATCGACTGCCCAGATTTCCGGTGTCGGAAGCCCGAATGCGGAGAAGGACTTTCCAAACGACACAAAGCGTCTGAAATCCTCGTCGGCGGAAACGTTCGTCTGGAGAATCGCGGTCTTTCCGCTTTCGGAAATTCGGTAATACTTGCGAAGCGAACCCGCGGAACCGGCAAGTTCCCACGAGGCGGCATCGGTAAAGCCTCTTGCGTCAAGGGCGGTCTGGATAGCGGGCGAAACTTGCGGAGCGTTCGGTGTCATCGTTTTCCTCGGCTGTTTTTTCACAATATATCATTCTAAATTGCAAAATTGTCAAAATTTTGGCAAATAGCGAAAATATTTTTTGGATTTTCCGTTGCCATCCTTTCAAAGCTTTTTTATTTTCTCTTCCGAAATGAAACACGCACGCATGATGATGAACAACTGGTGGTGGCGCACTTCGATGACGGAGTTCGCGTCTTAGCCTTTTGAGAATAATCGTGCATGGCAAGCGGCTCCGTCTTTTCGGAGCCTTTTTTTGTGCTTGAAAAACAAACCAAGGAAAAAACATGACCAAAAGAACAGACAGCGTCTATCTCACCCTCGAAGGGGAACGCTATACCCCCTTTTCGCTCGCCAAGAAGCTCGGGGCGAAGGCCATCCTCGAATCGGCTTCCTTTTCGGAAGGGGCAAACCGCTATTCCATCCTCATGCTGGAAGAAGCGTTCCACGTTGTCGAAGACGGCGAAGGCGTCGCCCTGGTCGTCGATGGAAAGCGCAAGCCCTACCGCTCGGCAAGGGACATTCTCGATGCGCTGGAATGCATTGCCTCCGAGAACGAGAAACCCGCGAAGATTCCCCTGCCCGCTTCCGGAATCGGATTTCTCTCCTACGAGTTTTGCGCGCGTTGCGACACGATTCGCCTTTCGAGGCAGGAAGATTCGCTGAAAATTCCCGAAGCCGAATTCGTCGTGGGACATGTCTATATCGTGTTCGACCACTTTACGGAAACGCTCCACGTGTTTGGGCTGAACTACGACGAACACGCGATCGATCTCGAAAAGGCCATTCGCAACATTCGCAAGAAGCTTTCGAACCTCGACTTTTCCTACCTGGAAGATCCGGAAGACGATTATCCGTACAAGGTAATCACGGACTTGCAGAAGAGCCACGACGAATATGTCCGCGATGTCGAGGAGCTGAAAAAGCGGATTGTCGCCGGGGACATCATCCAGGCGGTTCCTTCCCGGCGCCTGCAGATAGAGTCCGAAATTCCCGCGCTGGACGTCTATCGCAGACTGCGCACGCTGAATCCTTCGCCCTATCTTCTCTACATCGATTTTGGAAAATACCAGCTTGTCGGATCTTCGCCGGAAAGCCTTGTGCGTTCGCGTGGCGGCCGCTCGTCGATTCGCCCGATTGCGGGAACATGCCGTCGCGGAAAGAACGACGCGGAAGACGAATTTCTGAAGGAAAAGCTTTTGAACGATCCGAAGGAACGCGCCGAACACCTGATGCTCGTGGACCTGGCAAGAAACGATCTCGGTCGCGTCTCGGAACCCGGAACGGTAAAGGTCACGCGCAACATGGAGTGCGAGTTTTTCAGCCACGTCATCCATCTGGTTTCCGAAGTGGAAGGAAAGACTCGGCACGATATGAAGCCCATCCAGGTGCTGCGCTCGGCGTTTCCGGCCGGTACGGTCAGCGGAGCGCCCAAGATCAGCGCAATCGAAATCGTGTCTTCGCTCGAAAGGGAAAAACGGAATTTCTATGCGGGCGCGGTCGGTTATCTCGATGCGGACGGGGATCTCGACTTCTGCATCGCCATTCGCTGTGCGCTCCGGCAGGGAAACGTCTGGACGCTCCAGGCGGGATCGGGCATCGTCTATGCTTCGGATCCGGAACGCGAGTGGGAAGAGACCGGCGAAAAGCTAGGCGCAATGGTACAGGTCGTCGAAGCGAAAAAGAAGTAAAACTTTACAGAGGATAAACCCATGATAGTCATCATCGACAACTACGATTCCTTTACATACAATGTCTTTCAGGCGATTACGAGCATCACGGCGGAACCGGTCAAAGTTCTCCGTTCGAAGGAATGCTCCGTCGAAGATATCGAAAGGCTTTCGCCTTCGCATCTGATTGTTTCGCCGGGACCGGGACGTCCCGAAGATGCGGGCGTCTCCGTCGAGGCGATTCGCCACTTTGCCGGCAAGGTGCCGATTCTCGGCATCTGTCTCGGTCACCAGGCGATAGGCTACGCCTTTGGAGCGAAAATCGTCCAGGCGAAGTTCATCAAGCACGGCATCGTGGAGGAAATGGATATTGACGGACGCGGACTTTTCCGAAGCATCGGGAAAAAGGGAACGTTCATGCGCTACCACAGCCTGGTCATCGACGAAAGGACGCTTCCGGAGGGTTTCGAAATCACGGCTCGCGCAAAGGACGGAGACGTGATGGGCATTCGGCACAAGACGCTCGACATCGAAGGCGTGCAGTTCCACCCGGAATCGATTGCGGCGAAAGACGGAGAAGCCTTTTTCCGGGCCTTCCTCAATTACCGGCGCGAAGCGCTTCCCGTGGCGGAAATTCTGAACCGAATAGTCCAAAGACAGGATTTGAAAAGGGAAGAAGCGGAGCTTTTCATGGAAACGCTTACCGACGGGATGCTCGACGAACGGCAGACCGCGGCGATCCTCGCGGCTCTTGCCGTCAAAGGGCCGGCGGCTTCGGAAATCGCGGGATGCGCGGCGGTGCTCAGCCGAAAGAAGACGCGTTTTCCGTTTGACAGTACGCGGGACGTGGCGGAAATCGTCGGAACGGGCGGAGACAGCAAGGGTAGCTTCAACATCAGTTCCTTCTCCGCGCTGGTCTGCGCGAGCTGCGGATGTCCCGTCGCGAAGCACGGCAACCGGGCCGTTTCGAGCAAATCCGGAGCGGCGGACTTTTTCGAGGGACTCGGATTCAACATTCGCCTTTCTCCCGAAAAGGCTGCGGAAGTTCTCGGAAAGACCGATTTTGTCTTCCTCTTTGCGCAGGTCTATCACAGCGCGATGCGCTTTGCGGCTCCCGTCCGAAAGGCTCTGGGAATTCGCACCATCATGAACCTGATAGGACCGCTGACGAATCCCGCCGACGCAAAATACCTGATGCTCGGCGCTTACGGCAAGGAGCTCTTGAAGCCGATGGCGGAAGCGGCAAAGCTGCTCGGGGCAAGGCACGTGCTGGTCGTTTCGAGCGAGGACGGATTCGACGAGATTTCCCCGAGCGTCCCGACCTATGTCTATGAAATCGACGAGGATAACCAGTCCTACGAATATCTGCTCGACCCGTCGGAGTTTGGCATTCCCGCTCTGAGCGACGAGGATCTGCGCGGCGGAACCGGCGAAGAAAATGCGAAAATCGCCCTCGAACTCGCTAGCGGCGGCGGAAACCCGACGATACGCTATGCGGTACTCCTGAACGCCGGGGCGACGCTCTACACGGCCCGAAAGGCGAAGTCCCTCCAGGAAGGTTTCGAAATGGCGCGTCGCGCTCTCGACAGCGGAGCGGTTCTTCAAAAAATCGAAGCGGTCCGGAAGGCGACCAACGAGTAGAGTCTCGCTTAAAGCGCAAAAGTCCCGAATTTTCGGGACTTTTTTCGTCAAAAGGGAAAAATCAGAAATTCTTTTCGAGCGCGGCGACAAGCGTTGTCTTTGGAACCGCGCCGACGATGTTTCCGACCTCGACGCCGTTCTTGAAAAGCTTCATGTTCGGGATGTTCGTGATCCCGAAGCGGTTGCAGAGATTTTCGTTTTCATCGACATTTACCTTGGCGACGACCAGCTTGCCGTCGTATTCCAGAGCGAGCTCTTCCATTACGGGACCCATCATCTGGCAAGGCCTGCACCATGTCGCCCAGAAATCGACCAGCACCAGACGACCCGAATTGATCACTTCGTCAAAATCCTTTTCGTTTACATTGAGTACGGACATCGCATAACCTCGCTTGTTTTCGCTAAAATAGCTATTTTTTCTTCCCACGAGTATTCCGATGCCTTTTTTTGCGATCCTTGTCACTTTTTTTCTCGCTGTTTCCCCGACGCTCGCCGTCGAGGAATTGAGCACGGCGCGCAAAGGCGCGGCATCTCGCGAAATAGCCGAACGGACCTACGACCTGGAAGGCCAGAAGGCGGAATGGGTCCTGGGAACCTCTCTCTTTGGAAATCCCGACCTGGAGTTCCGTTCGATGGGGCTTTCCGCTCCGTCGAGACGCTTGCCGTCAAAACTCGCCGGAATTTTCGCCTTTCCCCTTTCCTTCGACGCGACGCAGCTTTCGATGTTCGGGGAAAACGGCATCATGAAGGAAAACTTTACGCGGGGAATCCCGGTCGATACGCCCGTGACGCGGATTCTCTGGGAACGCTACGCTTTTAACGGGAACGCTTTCGGTCTGGACTTCCGACGCCTGATGCTCGACAGCATCGAGCTCGATGTCGGCATGGCGAGCTATTCCGACGACGGTTCGGAGGAGTTTCGCTACCAGGACGTGACGCACCAGCCTTTCTTTGCGCTCGGCCGCGATTCTTCGCAAATTCCCTTTTCGGGCAGGAACCTTTCGACCGGCACGACGCACTTCAAGCCCGCGGTCACGTGGTTTCTTCCCCGAGGCGAACTTTCGGCAAGCCTGAGCTACCTGCTCGTCAAGAATGACGATGCGCCGCCTTACCGCTACATCCAGGATTCGACGAACTATTCGAGCGTCACTTACCTGAAGCGACCCTTCCGGACCGACCTGAACTCGTTTACCTACGGCGTCCGCGGAAAAGTCCGCCCGCTAAGCGTCGTCGAAATCGGCGCGAGCGTTTACAGCGGAAATCACGAAATCGAATACGACAGCCTGGTGAATCTTGTCGAAAGCGTCCGCGACACGGTGAGCGCGACGGGGCTTGTCAAAAAGGATACGACCTGGATGGGCGTTAGGGACGAGGTTATCTACGAAACGGTCAACGGCGACGGCGAAATTTCCTTGCGGACGCCTTTTCACCCGGCGCTCCGGATGGAATACGAATTTACGGAGGCGAACTCCCGATTTCGGCAGGACCGCGAACTCTACTATCTGGAAATCTCGGACAGGTTCCGGTTTGTCGATTTTCGCTTCCAGGGCGGCGCTATCCGCAATTCGAACATTTTCGATTCCGTCGAGGTGAAACGGATGATTTCCGGATATCTGACGCTTCGCCTTCCCTGGCACGTCGCACTCAAGGGCTCTTTTAAAAACGACGTGCGGTTTCCGGATATCGATGAACTCGAGCTTTTCAATCGTGGACGCTACGCCTACCCTAACGGAAACTTGCAACCCGAGGAACGCTTTCGCATGACCGGGGATTTGGAGTGGGACGCAGGCGGAATCTTTTACGGAACGGGGCTTCGCTACGAATACGCGGATTCTCCCATTCGGCAGAGATGGGTTACGGGCGAAGGCCTCGAATCGATCGAAAGGGCCTGTCAATGGATAAACCTGAAAAACGCGGAAGCGCTCGACTGGTATGTCGCTCTTGGATTCGGCATGGGAAACTGGCGCTTCTACGTAGAACGCGAACAGGCTCTGGCCAAGCAGAACCGCCCCATCGACGTGACTAGCCTCTACTACAAGGGCTACATTCGCTGGCAGGACAAGTTCGTGAAGAATCGGCTCGGCGTCAGTATCGGATTTGATTTCACCTGGTTTGGCAACCGCTACGATATCCAGATAAACGAGGACGACGAACTGGAACTGGTCGAACTGAAGCACTATCTAGCGCTGAATTTCGAAGCCCGGATGCGGATTCTCTCCTTTTCGCTCTACACGCGTATCGACAACCTGAACCACAGCCTCTACGAACCGGCAAGCGGCTACCGTCCGGAAGGCGTCCGCTTTCTCTACGGGATTACGTGGAGCTTTGACAATTAGCGGTCCAATTCGACCCGATACATCACGGGCCAGAGCTTGCCGGTTATCCAGAAAAACTTTCCGTCGAAGGCGATGCCGTTGAGAACTTCCGCCCGGGCGTCGCGCTTGCGGGCGTTTTTCGCTACCGGCGAAAAGTCATACCACCGGAGAACCTTCCCCGATTGCGGATCGATCGCCGCGATGGAATCCGACTGCCACACGTTCGCGTAGAGAATCCCGTTTGCCGTTTCCAGTTCGTTCAGGAACTTGACCGGCGTTTCGCCGTCTCGCACAGGGAGCGTCCGAAATACATTTTTTTCGCCGGGCGAAATGAAATAAAGCGTGTTGCTTCCGTCGGACATCACCAGGGAGTTTTGGTACAAAGTAAGCCCCCAGCCTTCCGTTCGAATCGGAAAGGATGCCTTTCGTCGGAACGTTTTCGCGTCATAGACAAAGGCGACGCCTTCTTTCCACGTAAGCCAAAAAATGTCCGACCCGAACTTGACCGAGCCTTCGCCGAAGTAGCGGGCTTCTAACGCAATGGAATCGCTTGCGGGCTTTCCCGGAGCGGGATAGCGGTAAAGGCGCGACGCCCCGTAAAGTCCCGTGGATTCATAGAGAACCTTGCCGTCGAAGAAAAGTCCTTGCGTGAAATGTTCCGGGGAATGCTCCGCGGAGTCCAAGACGGCAAAGCTTCCGAGCGCAGCGGCAAACAAAAGGGAATGCATCACTTTTCAAGCCAGATGTCCGGCCAGCGGTCGTTTGCCGTGTGGAAAGTCAAGCGTGCCGCGGTCTTTGCCGGCGTGCCGATTTCCCATAGGTAAAGCTCGTAATCGTAAATGTCGTGATCGTGTCCTTTTGCCGTCGCTCCCCAGACAAGCCACTTGCCGTCGGCGGAAATGCGCGGAAAGTATTCGTGCGAACGCCTGCCCGGAAGGTCCATGAGTTTCGCCGCTTTCGGGATGCCGAAAAAGCCTATCTTTTCCTGCTGCACGCCGTCCTTGACCGTGAACCAGAGGATTTCGCTCGGGGCGGCCGTTCCTCCGTTGCCCGTGGGATTGACGCGGTAGATGCGCTTGCCGTCTGCGGTAAAGTCTATCTGGCAGCCGTCGCCGGACTTGTTCCATTTCTTGTTCTGCAGGTCATAGACGCCCGTTTCGCGCAGGGAGCCTCGGAGCGTTATCGCGAGATACTTTCCGTCGGGCGACATGTTCGGCTCCTGCAGGATGACGCCGTCTTCGCCGAAAGCCTTCTTGCCGTCGAGTACAAGAGCTTCTTCCCCGCTTTCGAGATTTTTCCGATAGACGTTTGCGCCACGGGAAAACACGATGGATTTTCCGTCCGGGCGGAAAGTTCCCCAGGTCGCATTTTCCACGACTTTTCTTTCGTTTTCGCCGTTTACGTCAATCATCCAGAGATCCCACTTTTCGGGATAGTTGGCGTCGTTTTCCGGAGTCCAGCCGCCCTTCGAACGCGTGAAGATAACGGATTTTCCGTCGGGAGAAAAGCGCGGGAACCAGTCGACGTTTGACGAATTGGTGAGTTGCTTCGGGTCGCTGCCGTCGGCGTTCATCAGCCACAGGTCGTGCGTGGAATGGCTGCGGGAACTCGACCAGACGATTTTGCCGTTGACCTTTCCCTTGATAGCGGAAAGAGCGGACGCCTCGTCGGATGTCGGAGCGACCGGTGCGCCTGTCGGGGCTTCGTCGGCGAAGGCGAAAACGGAGAAAGCAAGCAAAATGGCAAGAAAATTCAAAAGTTTCATTGATACATACTTCCTTTTTTATTAAAAGTAAAAACTATTCGAGCGTTTTGAGTAGGTCTGCAAGGCGAGTCGTGAGCTTGGTGGCACCAAGCGGGGCCAAATGATCCCAATTCATTGCCATGGTGTCCGTATAATCATGATAACCCATCTTGTTTTCATCCATCAGGCGAAAATGGGGATATTTCTTTTCGAATTCCTCCAGCTTTTCAATAATTTGCTCCGCAACGGATCTTCTAAGACCGTAACGTCCAAAAGCCCCTGTCTTGGCGTATTTAGGAGACTGCGGAAAAATAATCCCAATGGCATAGATACCGTTTTTTTCCGCTTCTCGGATGATTTCTAGCGGGACAGCCAAAAGGCTGTCAGGCAAATTTTCAACACCATCCATTTGCGTAGAATCTGCAGCAAGTTCGGGGTCGCCACCCCAATCTATCGCTTGATTTTGAAAATAACCTAAAGTGTTTTCGTATCGTTTACGCTCCGAATCATCGCTTCCATAGGAATCCTTTGCCTGTTCATACAAACCGGTCGGATAGCCATCTTTCCAGAAACCATGATTTGCATCGTATGCATAGCCGGGAACTGTCGCATAGAGCGCTTCCCAAAAGTTGGGATTTGCGTAGTAGCGTTGGAAAAATATGTCCAGATCCAAAGAAAACACGATGACTTTTAATTTTGGACAGAGATTTTTGCCATATTCCAGAAGAATTCTCTTTGCCACTTGAATATCGACCGCCGCATTGGAAGCATTTATCGAAAATTCGTTTGTCAAGGAATTCAAATAAGGCGGATTGATCCCCCCCCAAGGGCGAGACGATCCTGAAATAAGAACGGTGATGGAATCCCGGTATTTGTAAAGCAATTCCAAATCGTAGCGAGTGACAAAAAAATCAGAAACCGTTTTGTATTCGCCGGTCAGATACACCCCCGCGCTGTCTGGGTCGAGTTCGGCGTTCTGGGAGGAGAAATTCGACACCCACAGGTCCGGGTGCCAGAGTTCCTTCCCCTCGGCGAGTTCGAGAACGCTCGAATCCGAGACGTCGATGAGCGCAATCTTCGCGTGCGCGCCGTCCGTGTTTGTGAGGGTCGCAGTTGCGAGGTCTTCCCGTCCGCGGACCCATTCCGTGTGGTCGAAGGCGTAGCCGGCGGGCGACGGGACCATTTCCGAGAGATTGCCCGAACTGTCCGCGATAAGGAGCATCTCGTGCGCGTCGTAGTTTTTCCCGGCGAAATTTTTCCCCGTTTCGCCGCCGAAGTCGAGGAAGAGTGTACGCTTCGCCGTGTCCGAGAGCGAGGCGTTGCAGGCCTGCTCGCCCGAATACCAGACCGATTCCTTGCCGTCCGCGTTCGCCCGGAGAAGGCGCGCCCCGCTTACCGCAAGCCTCCCGTCCGAGGAGACGCCGCCGTTGTAAGTCCCGTCGAAGAGCTTCTCCGGCGTCCCGAACTTTCCGCCCGAGAACGAGACCGTCCACGTCGATCCGCGCTTCCACTCCGCGGCGTCCGCGTTGTTCCCCGCACCCGTCACATAGACAATCTGCGTGTCCGCCCCGACGACCCGCCAGCGCGGGATGGCGGCGCTTTCCGCTTCGAGCCTTACGAGGTTCGAACCCTTCGCGTCGAGGTCGCGCACGTAGAGCTCCGACCTGCCGGAGATGCCTTCGGGACGCGTGCAGAAGGCGACCCGCTTCCCGTCCGGGGAAATTGCCGGGTGGTAGGCGTCCAGCGTGTCGGGGATTTCCGTGACGGAGAGCGAAGCGTTTTGGTAATTGACAAAAGCCAGGTTGCCGCTATCGTCCTTTCGGAAGACGAGTTTCGCTCGGAAAGTCCCCAGCTTGTTTTTCAAGTCATGCGAGGAAGCCTTGATCCGGACCGGAGAATCCGAAGCCAGACCGTTTTTGTCCAGATAGACCGCATCGGGAATTTTTCCCAGGGCGAGCCGGAAGCCTACATAGTCCGCAAACGTCGAAGAAGTCACCGCATAGACGTCTCCGCGGGAATACAGCGTCATCGCGCTCGGCGCATTGCGGAAGCTCCCGCCCTTGAGAACGCGCTCCCCGAGGCTTCCCCCATCGGATCCGCCTGCAAAATTTACAAGTACCGTATCGCGAAAATTTCCCTTCCAGTCGCTTACCCATTCCGCGGTGTTGCCAGCCATGTCGCAGATATCGGAACGTCCCTCCACCGAGCAGACCGAATGCGGTTTGTAGTCCGAATTGCCCGAGTTCCAGGATGTGGACGGGCGAAAGTCCTGCGAGGCAACCAGAATCCATTCCGCTTCGGTCGGAAGCCTGTAGGCGTTCCGCTCCGGGTAAAAGACGATCCCTCCGAGATTCGTGCAGTTCCCCGCTTCGCCAAAGACGGCAGACGCGTATTCGTAGGCTGTGTCGAGACCGTCCGCTTTCGACTTTTCGTTCGCGAAAAGGACCGCGTCAAAATAGGTGACGTTAGTGACCGGAATGTCGCCCGAGCAGTCTTGCGGATGCATCGCGAATGCATTGTACTCGTCGCATGTCACCTCGTGCTTGCCGATGGAAAAGTCGTAGGAGAAAAGGACTTTCATTTCCGGAGTCTCGTCCGTTTTCGCGGAACGGTTCGAACCGAGCGTCGTCGATTTTCCCGAGGCCTTCACGAGCATCATCCCGGCGTGGCTTTCGTCGGGCGAAATATCGACTGGTTCGACGCTTGCCGGGGACGAGGAATCGCTGCAAGAACAAAGGGCAAACGCCAAGAATCCAACAAAAGCTTTTTTCATTTTTCTATCCAAATGTCGGGATGCCACAGATCTCCGCCGGAAAGAATCGGATGGACGGAAGAATCCCGAACGTCCAAAAGGGAAACCTTTTCGTGTACATCGCTCGTGACCATGACGGAAACCAGATGATCCGAACCATAGACCCATTCCGGGTGGTCGAAGGAATAGGGCTCCGGAGAAGGGAGGCTCCCGATTAAATTGCCCAATGAATCTGCGATGAGAATCCGGTGGTGCGGCAGGTAGTCCGCTTTCGAAAATTCCTGGCCGCGCTTCGACGCCATATCGAGAAAGAGTGTCCGCAGCGATCCGTCTGTCGATAGGGAAACATTGCAGACCTGCGCGCTGTCATACCAGACCGTGTCCTTTTCGATTGCAGAAAGATTTGAATGGACGCGCAAATAATGCGAACCGGTAACAGCCAACCGTAAATCTTCGGAAACCCCTCCATGATAGGCGCCTGGAAAAATTTTCTGTGGTGCGGAAAGGCTTCCATTTTGAAAAAGGGCGGTGGATGTCGATTGTTTTTTCCATTTCGAAACATTATCGTTGATGCCGCTTGTCGAAACATAGAACAGAACGGTATCGCCCGAAGGCAAGACGCGAAATCTCGGAATCGCCGCCTCGCCTTCTACGAAAATTCGCCGAGCGGAATCGTCCAAACGCTGCAGATAGACTTGAAAAGGCCGCCTACCCACAGATTCCGGGGATGTTCCAAAGGCAACCCATTTTCCGTCGGGGGAAATTGCCGGATGATAGACGTCGATGTCCGAATCGTATTCCTGCAGAATCGTCGAATCTTTTGTGAGTTTTGCATAGACCAGGTTTCCCGTCTCGTCGTTGCGGAAGACGATTTTCACCGTTTCTGCGCCCAAAGTGTCGAACAGATAGGCTTTGGCGGTTGCTTCCACCAAAACATTCGGTTTGATAATTTCCGCTTCGATTCGCAAAGGGGATGAACTTTCCGAGCAGGAAAGTACCAAAGCGCACACTATTCCAAGCAGGAGTATTTTCATTTCAAGGTTCTCAACAGGGAATCCAGACGGGTGGAAAGCTGTTTTGCACCGGCGTCGCAAAGGTGGTCAAAATCCATCGCCAAGCTATCCGAATAATCGTGATTCCCCATTTTGTTTTCATCCATCAGGATGAAATTTGAATATGAATTTTCCAACGTCTTGAGTCGATCGATAAGTTTTGACGCACTGCTTCGCCTAATCCCATAGCGACCATAGGCTCCGGTTAATTTATACGCCGGATTTTGAGGGAAAATCACGCCGACAACAAAAATTTTTCGTTCTTTTGCAAATTCTACGATTTGTTTCAACTCGGCAAAACTATTTTCGATTAATTCCGGCTTGGCGTCATGAATCAACGTATCCTCTACAATTTCAACCGAGTCCCCGCCCCAAGAAATACAGTTCATAAAAGCACGACCGCGATCCGCACTCAAAAAGACCGAATAGAGATAGGCTTCATCGTTTTGATTCCCCGGAGCGTTTTCCGTAAGAGTTAAAAGATCGTCTGGTACATCATCCATCCAATATTGATGATTCTTGTCATAGAGATAACCGGGATATTTCAAAAAGTAATCGAAAGAATCGTCTAGCGCCGTTTTCCACCAAAAATCAATGTCTAACGAGATTATTAAATATTTTAATTTTTTGACGTGCGGATAAATATAGTTTTGAAGCCAATCCCACGAAAAATAGATTGTGTTGGGAGTCTGCGCCAAGTTAACGACAAAAAACGAATCAGAAAAAGCGGCGGGACTGACCCCATCAAGAGGGCGTGACGACCCCAAGACCACGACATTCGCCGAATCCTTGTATCGCCACAAAAGCTCCATGTTGTACCGCATAATCCTATCGGAAAGAGTTCCCGATGCATTTGAAAAATACACCCCCGCGCTGTCGGGGTCGAGTTCAACGTCTTGCGAGGAGAAATTCGACACCCACAGGTCCGGGTGCCAGAGTTCCCGCCCCTCGGCGAGTTCGAGAACGCTCGAATCCGAGACGTCGATGAGCGCAATCTTCGCGTGCGCGCCGTCCGTGTTTGTGAGGGTCGCAGTTGCGAGGTCTTCCCGTCCGCGGACCCATTCCGTGTGGTCGAAGGCGTAGCCGGCGGGCGACGGGACCATTTCCGAGAGATTGCCCGAACTGTCCGCGATAAGGAGCATCTCGTGCGCGTCGTAGTTTTTCCCGGCGAAATTTTTCCCCGTTTCGCCGCCGAAGTCGAGGAAGAGTGTACGCTTCGCCGTGTCCGAGAGCGAGGCGTTGCAGGCCTGCTCGCCCGAATACCAGACCGATTCCTTGCCGTCCGCGTTCGCCCGGAGAAGGCGCGCCCCGCTTACCGCAAGCCTCCCGTCCGAGGAGACGCCGCCGTTGTAAGTCCCGTCGAAGAGCTTCTCCGGCGTCCCGAACTTTCCGCCCGAGAACGAGACCGTCCACGTCGATCCGCGCTTCCACTCCGCGGCGTCCGCGTTGTTCCCCGCACCCGTCACATAGACAATCTGCGTGTCCGCCCCGACGACCCGCCAGCGCGGGATGGCGGCGCTTTCCGCTTCGAGCCTTACGAGGTTCGAACCCTTCGCGTCGAGGTCGCGCACGTAGAGCTCCGACCTGCCGGAAATTCCCTCGGGCCGCGTGCAGAAGGCGACCCGCTTCCCATCCGGGCTTATCGTCGGATGGTAGGCGTCGAGCGTGTCGGGGATTTCTACGACCTGCGGATTGGAACTCGCAAATTTCACGAATCCGATGTTTCCCGTTTCGTCATCGCGAAACGCGAGAGTCGAAACAAAGGTGCCGACTTTCTGTTTCAGCGTTTTCGCATTGGCAAGAACCGAAATGTTGTAATCCGACTTTTGATTTTGGTCGTCGGCAAAGTCTGGCTGGCCTATTGCGCCGCGAACCAGACGAAAGCCGACATAGTCCGCCGCCATGGAAGGCGTCACCGTATAGATGTCTCCGCGATTTTTTAAGGAGATGTTTTCCGGCGCGTTGCGAAAGCTTCCCCCCTTGACGATGATTTCGTTCAGGGAATTCGGCATGCTTCCGCCGACAAAATCCGTCACGGTCGTATCGCCGAGACCGGACATCCAGTCCCCGGTCCATTCGAGAACGTTCCCCGCCATGTCGCAGAGGCCATTCGCGTTTTTCCCGATGGTGCAAACCTCATGCAACGCATAGTCCGAGTTTTCCGAATTCCAGCCGGAGTTCTTTGGATCCCAGCCGTTTTTTGCCGCATAGACCCATTCCGCTTCGGTCGGGAGGCGGTATCCGCTTGCGGAATAATTTGTGCGAAATCCATCCAGAAAGGTGCACTTGCCATTTGCATCGAGAGCCTTGGCCGTCCATTCGTAAACCGTATCGAGATTCTTCGAACGGGAGAGCGCGTTCGCGTAGAGTGCCGCATCGTAAAACGTCACATCCGTCACCGGGAAATTTTCCTTCCCCTCCGCAAACGGAACACCGGTCACCCGGAAGAATTCGCCTTGCGTCACTTCGTGGGCGGCGATGTAAAAGTCGTAAGAAAAACGCGTAACCAGTCCGGTCGCCTCGAGCTTTACGGAATCGCCTTTCGAAGCAATGCGCGAAAGTTCGCGAAAGGAATCGTCCAGGCGGTTTGCCGAAGAAGCCTCGTCCGCGCAGCCAGGAAAGAACGCGACGAAAAAAAACGCCGCAAGCAAAGCGAAGATCGCCCGGAAATAACGGCAATGCAAGGAACGGAAAGGCGTCGAGAAGCGCATGGCGAAAATTTAAAAACTAAAATTCCGACGGTCAATGACGACATAGAAACTGTCCGCATAAACCACGTTCCAGTCGCCGTGTCGCGAAATCGATTCCGCCAGATTTTTCCACGGCGTAAAGTAGCGAATCGGCAAAAGCGCCCGCCCGATCCTTAGCGAATCCGCATCCGGAAAAAAGTTTTCCGGATTTTGGGCGTAACCCAGATAGGTTGCGAAAAACGCGGAATCCTTGAGAACGAATCTTCCGTCGGCATAGGTTTTCAGGTTCGGGAGATTCCATTCCAGAAATCCGCCCGAACGGTCGTCGTGGAAAATCCGAAAACCTCCGGGAAGCGGATGGTTCCGAATAAAGGAAGTCGCTCCGACCGGGACGCGCTCCGCCGAAACGGAGAGAAACGCACCGCTCCGGATATAGGCGGGAAGGCTGCGAAAAAAGAAGCCGACGGTAAAGGCCAGAAGAAAGCATCCGATCCAGGTTCCGCCGCGACAAAAGCGGGAAAAATATTTTGCAAGCGAAACTTTTTCTCCGAGTAGCCAAGCGAAGGGAAAGAAAAAGAGCGGAAGGTTCCGCTCGGCGACAAGCGCGAGCAGGCAGACGAGAAGAATCCAGGCGAGACGAAACGAGATTTCCGTTCGAAATCGGCGAAGGGTAAAAAGGAAAGAGGCGAAAATCGCAACGATCAGCGCGAACATGGCAAATTCGTTTTCCCCGTGGCAAAGCAGCGTCAGCGGAGAACGGTTCTCTGCGATTTCCCGCGCGAAGAGTTGCGTGGAAGGGCTTCCTCCGACAAGACGGTCGAGAAGACCGAAGGGATAGAGCCAAAGCAGGAGCCCCTGGGGACGCCACAGCGGAACCGTCCATAGCGTCGCAAGGAAGATTCCGGTTCCCCACTTTTGTCCTGTCGAGAAACGTTTCCAGGAAAACGCCGCATACAGGAAGGACATCGCGAAGCCTAGCGAAAAAAGCCCCTGAGTCCGCACCCAGAGCCATTCGACGGCAAGAAGGAAAATGGCGGAAAGCAGGTATCGCGCGGAAAACCGCTTTTCGAGTTCGGGCAAAATATTCCAGAAAATGCCGAGAAAGAGCATCGACGCGAAAACCGGCCGGCATTCCAGGGCGTAGCGAAAAAGAAACGCGAAACCGATCGCCACGGAAAATTCGAGAAGCGAAACGCGGCGTTTCACGGGAAGGACCCAGAGAAGCGCTACCATTCCCCAGGCAAGCGATTTAAGGAGAACCAGCCCGAAACTTCCGAAGTTCGAAAAAACAAGATGGACTAGGAGCTGAAAATAAAGGTGAATGTCTATCCACGGAGCGCGCGATGGGGTCCAGCAGAACGGATCGCTTTCGGGCAGGCCCTTTTCGAGAAAGGCGCGGGCCGAAGCCAAGTGCCACCAAATGTCCGTATCCGTCAAGGGAAAAAAGGCGAACAGGGCGACGGCAAGGGAAAAAAGAAGCTTGAAAAGAACCGGTTTCACTGTTCCCCGTTAGAACGGCCGAGTTCTTTCAGCGCAAGGATCCGGTTCGCTTCGATTCCGGGAAACGCCGGGAAAAATTCGCTCGCGACCCGATACCAGGCAATCGCCTTTTTGGGATCCGTCTCCCTCAGCGCGTTTCCCAGGTTGAAGGCGACAATTCCCAGAAACTGCTTTTTGTGTAGCGGCGAAAATTCGTAACCGCTCCACGGTCCTGCCGCATACTTTTGGCGATACTCCTCGTCGGTGTAGGAATACCCCGAACGGTTCGGTTCCATGTTGACTCCGCTGGTTCGAAAGAAGACGTGTCCCGGCAAGAGAATCGCGTCTATCCGGACGTTTCGCGCTTCCTCGAGCATCAGGGCGAGCCACGTCGTGCCGACACACGAAGAAACGCCGCTTTCGAGGACTCGATGCGGAAAAATCGCTTCGGGATCTTCCGAGCGTTCCTGTCCGACGAATCGCAAGTTCCAGTGGTCCCAGAAAAGGGCCTTGACCGCGCCGACCGTATCGCCGGTTGCCGCGAGAACGCTGTCGAAGTAGAGAAGCCCGCCTTTCCAGGCTATCGAAGAATCGAAGCATGACGCTTCCAGGTTTTCAAAGGTGCAGGCCGCCTTGCGCAGGGAAACCGGTGTCGATTTTCCCGTTCCGAAAAAGAGGCAAAACGACGTCACGAGAGCGACCACGGCAAAGAACAAGACGAAGATTTTCCGCTTACTGTAACGCATCCCATTCCATCGGCGACTTCCAGAAGTCGCGCATCGTCAGCATGTAAATGACAAGACGCTTCGAGCGAAGAGTCTTTTTATCCTTCAAGACCCGATGCCGCACGCCTGGGCCTCCACCCCAGCTGGTCAGCACCTGCACGTCGAGGCCCGTCGCAAAAGCGAGAAGCGAGCCGGGACCTCCCGATTTCCCATCGACCGATTCAAAGACTCCGGTAAAGGAATCCCCCATCAGGAGAATCGGGCTTTCCCGATTTCCGCCATACGGCTTTCCATCCCGATAGACCTTCTTGACTTCGAGAGTCTCCGGGAAGTAAAGTCCCTGTTCCGCCTTGGGAAGCTGGGCTATCAGATCGCCTTCGCGAACAATCGTCGTGTCGCGGAGTTCAAGCGAGCCGGGAATCGCCCCCGAAGCGGCGTACCAATCGTAGGAGACAACTCTTTCGGCGAGAAGTTCCATCGCGGCGAGAAGCCCGCTTTCCGACCAGTGCGTGTCGTTCTTCTGGAAGGCGAGGCCACTTTCGCTGTCATTTTCGCGTGCGGCGAGAAGAGCCGGAAAAACGTCGAGGACATCCAGCCCCGATTCAAGCATCGTACGGATAAATTGGCGACCGGCGACATCGACGCACAGGGTGTCCGAGGTTCCCGAAATCAGCCGGTGCGGATAGACGGATTCTTTCGTCGGAATCGGAACGATTAGAAACTGGATGTCTAGGGAATCCAGAATTTTCTTCAGTTCCAGCAATCGCGGCAGCGGATTGTGGAGAGAATCCTGCAACGTGAAATCTTTGGCGAGAAGCGCGTTCGCGTCGCGCCGAAACCAGAGCATTCCTCCGGAACTCCAGGCGTTTTGCGCAGGCGGCAGGGAGTCCAGAGCGCGAGCGAGCCTTTCCTTGAACGTTTTCGTCTCCGGGGTTTCCGGGCACACGCCCTGCAAGCGTTCCAAAGATTCCCGCCTTTGATAAGACGAAGTATCCGGCTTGCGGTCCGGTTTCGACGTGTCGCTCGAGAGGGAAACATGCGGAAGAACGTTTCGAAAAGCGGGCACGTCGAGCGCGACCCAAAGCGGCGTTCCCATCGGATTTCCGCGCATCACGACAAAGGGACGCTTTCCAAACCAGTCGCTTCCGGGAGGAATCGGTTCGATGTCCGTGTTGAGCGACGGATACAGATAGGCTGCCAAGGTACGCGCCCAGTCCAGCGAGGCTTCGAGCGAGAGCGTGTCGGACGTGTAGGCCCTGAACGCACGGAGTTCGCTTTCTGTAGGACGGTGGCGAAGCCTGCCCCAGAACGGAGAGCTCCCGGTCCATTTTCGCGGATGGACTTCCACCCACCAGGAACCTTTCGCCGAATCGCCGACAAGTCGAAGTATTTCCACTTTCTGGAAGTCGGCAAAGATGTTCGCGTTCCCCTGCTTGACGCTTTCCACGCCGCGGATTTCCTTGGCAAGAGTGTCTCCGCCGCCGTTTGCGAAAAGATATTTTGTAAACGGCTCCCACGCAAGCGGAAGCGTTCCCCGCAAGATTTCCGGCTTCGCAAGTGAAACGCTGTCGAACATCGGAAACGGAAGTTCGCCTTTCGAGAAGGCAAGCGATTCCGCATTTTCGGGAATTTCCGACTGACCCGCTTCCCGAAACGGATTCTTGAAATACATGGCGAAATCCAGAGCGGCTCTTGACGGAAGCGCAGAA
Source organism: Candidatus Methanomethylophilaceae archaeon (assembly GCA_963629575.1). Lineage (GTDB taxonomy): Bacteria > Fibrobacterota > Fibrobacteria > Fibrobacterales > Fibrobacteraceae > Hallerella. Next base: position 38,955 of record CAVGIM010000010.1, on the reverse strand, counting down.
GAATCCCTGACGGACACGTAGCGGATTTCTGCGCCCGGGGCGACGGAATCGACAAGCGGCAGAGTTTTCGCTTTTTCGGGAACATCGACCGGAATCTTTTCGCTCATCGACGAGGAGGCGCAGCCGAAAAGAAGCGCGGAACACGACAGGAAGCCAAGGAAGAACGGCGGAATTTTGGTTTTCACGTCGAACAAGTTAGAAAAGCCTCGAGAGGCGCGAGGATGTTTTCTAGATTTTTGCCCATGAAAAACATCCGCACGGCAATTCTGCAAGGAAAATGGCTTGGAACATCCCAGGCGACAAATGCCTGGTATCTCGAAGAAGCCCGAAAGCTCAAAGATTCTGGGATAGACCTTTTAGTCCTTCCCGAACTTTGCCATACGCCCTACTTTCCCATCGAAGAGAACGAGAAAGGATTCGACTACGCTATCGAAAAAAGCGATCCGCTTGTCGGAAAATGGCAGAAGACCGCAAGAGAACTCGGCTGTGTCGTCGTCTTTCCGTTTTTCGAGAGGCGTGCCCGCGGAATCTACTACAACAGCGCATTCGTCTTTGAACGCGACGGAAGCATCGCCGGCATTTATCGCAAGAGCCACATTCCGGACGATCCGGGATTTTACGAAAAGTACTATTTTGCGCCGGGCGACACGGGATTTTCCCCGATTTCCACTTCCGCGGGAACACTCGGAATCCTCATTTGCTGGGACCAGTGGTTTCCCGAAGCGGCCCGCATCGAATCCCTCAAGGGGGCGGACATCCTGATTTATCCGACGGCAATCGGCTGGGACAGGAAGGAACCGGAAAGCCTCTACGAACGGCAAAAGGACAGCTGGACGACCATCATGCGCGGACACGCTATCGCAAACCGGGTCTTTGTCGTCGCGGCAAACCGGACAGGAACGGAAGGCGATCTCGCGTTCTGGGGACATTCGTTTGTCTCCGCACCGGACGGATATGTCCAAAAAGAGCTGGGAACGGAATTTTTCGGAGCATCCGTTTCGGACCTGGATCTTTCCGAAATCGAATCCAATCGCCGGTGGTGGCCGCATTTCCGCGACCGTCGGACGGATCTCTACAGGGACATTCTCAAGACATGGGACACGCCATGAAGCTCCGCTACCCCGCCGAATGGGAAACCCAGAAAGCCATCTGGCTCGCCTTTCCGCACAACGAACAAAACTGGCAAGGCGAAGACCGAATCCGCATTTTCGAATTTTACTACCGGCTGATCGAAATCATTTCGCGTTTCCAGACGGCGAACGTTCTCGTCGAACCGGATTTTTCCCTGCCGCCGGACAGGAAGAGGATTTTTTCCAAGGCTCCGTTCAAGCCGAAATTCATCCGCATCGAAACGGACGACATCTGGATACGGGATTACGGACCATTCTTTGTCCACAACGAAAAAGGTCGCGAAAAGATAGCGAAATTCGTTTTTAACGCCTGGGGAGAAAAGTTCCCGCCATGGGATAACGACAAGCAGGTTCCACGCTCCATCGCGGCGAAGAAAAGACTTGCTGTCAAGGAATTTCCCTTTGTTTTCGAGGGTGGCGCCATCGAAGTGAACGGCGAAGGTCTCGGCATCACGACGCTTCCCTGCCTTGTCGGCAAGAACCGAAACCCGAAGGCGGACATTCGAAAAGTCGAAGCGGCCATTCGCGAAGCGCTCGGGCTTACCGACCTGCTCGTTCTCCCCGATGGGCTGTGCGGAGACCACACGGATGGTCACATCGACAATGTGGCTAGGTTTGTCTCCCCGAACCGCATTGCCGTCGCCTGGGAAGCGGACCAGTCGAAGTCGAATTTTCTCCGTCTGCTCCGGAACCGCACGATTCTCGAAACGTGGATCCGGCGGCATTACGGCGAATCCGCCTCGGTCGATCCCCTCCAGATTCCGACACAGAAAAAGATAGGGCGTTCTACGCTCCCGGCCTCCTACATGAATTTTATCTTTCTGAACGGAGCGCTTGTCTATCCGAAATACGAGGAGCCTTTCGACAGCGACGCCGAAGCCTACTTTGCAAAGGTCTTCCCGAAGCGGGAAATCATCGGCATCGACTGCTCGTGCGTCATTCGGGAAGGCGGAAGCCTCCACTGCATGAGCAAGCAGGAAAACTAGGCGAAGAGATCTAGCGATCCGCCTACCGGCGGCATGGCGGAAAGATTCTTTTTCGGTGCGTTCCTTGCCCGGAGAATCGCCTTCTTCGCGCGTTCATCGACGACCTCGTTCCACTTGACGCCCGAATGCGCGGGAACCTTTTCGAATTTTGCGTCGGGATAGGCCCGGACGGCATCCTTGTAGCGGATGGCTACCGGCTTTGTCGCTTTCCATTCTCCTTTTGCCCAGCGCGCGATGCCTTCGTAATCGTGGCAGATAACGCCCTGCCTTCCCGAACGCCTCAGCCAGGAAAGCGCCCGGAGGCTCGCTTCGAGTTCCCCGTCGATGTTGCGGCTTTCCGCAGGGTAATCCGTCACGCCGCTTTCCGACGCGATTTCCTGACCGTTTTCGACGGCGACAAAGGCCCAGCCTGCCCGGTCAAAGTCGGGCGAAAAGGATCCATCGACATAGACGCGCAGACCGTCGGAATGCCTTTCCGAAACACCGGAAATCCACGATTCCGCTTCGTCGCGAGACGCGAACGACTTGAAGAGGCATCCCTTGACGCCATGGGTCAGACGTTCGCATTCCGCCCAGGAGTTGACGATTTTTTGCCCGGCAGGCGACTTTATCGCGTAGAACTTCATTTTGCTCATCGCGGGAAATTTATATTTTCTTTTGTTAAACATCGGAGAAAACTTGAAACCTTCGCCTTATTTCGCTGATACCCTTCGCTACTTCTTCAAGAGGTTCCGTTCGCGGGAATCGCTCTTGCGGTGGTTCGCAAAGCGCGCCGGCTATTCCAGCGAAGCGTTCGAATACCCGATCGACCCGGCCAGGCTAAACGGGCTCCTGGTGATCCTTCCCGAAGTCCCCGAAGATGTCCAGGCCTACGCCGCGTTTCTCCAATCCCTCGACGCGCGAAAAATCCCGGGAACGCTCCTCCTTTCCAACGCCCGGCACGAAAGCTTTCTGCAGACACTCGGCATTCGGACGGAGACTCTCTACTACACGGGAGTAGGCTGTCGCTACGGGGAAGCCGAATTCGAGAAAATCCAGGAGAGACTCTCTCGCTCGCCTTTCACGGCAAGCGTCTATCTCGAACCGAAGCCTCTTTTCCAGATGCTCTATCTCGCCAAGGCCTGCGGGGCGACATACCGTTTTGGCTTTGATTCCGAAAAGTTCTTTCCGCTATTGAACCTGAGCCTTCTCGCCGGGGACGATCCCGAAAAGCGCTCCGAATTCCTGGTAAAGCTTTTTGCCGGAAACGCCCAATGAACGAAATTTCCAGGCAAAAGACGGGCTTTGCGGATCTGCACATCCACACGAACCTTTCGGACGGTTCCCTCTCCCCGCTAGAAGTCGTAAGGCTCTGCAAGCGACGGGGACTCTGCTGCATTTCCGTCACCGATCACGATACGCTGGATTCCTACATGGCGACAAAGCCCTATGCGGACATGCTCGGCGTAGAGCTTATCCCCGGCATCGAAGTCTCTTCCGTCTGGCAAGGGCGCGACGTCCATATTCTCGGCTACTTCTGCGATCCGACGAATCTCGCCATGAACACGGAACTCGAAGAAAGCGCAAGACAGCGCGTTTCCCGCGCCAAGGCGATTCTCAAGAAGCTCTCCCAGCTAGGCATGAACGTACACTTTGAAAAAGTGATGGGATATTGCAAGGGAAAGGTTGTCGGCAGACCGCACATCGCGATGGCTTTAGTCGACGAGGAATACGTTTCCAATTTCGGGGAGGCGTTCAACAAGTTTCTCGGCGAAGGCGCTCCGGCCTTTGTCGAAAAGCGCGGACTCAATCCCCAGCAGACCATTCGCCTGATTGAAAATGCCGGCGGAATCGCGGTCCTCGCCCATCCTTACAAGTCCGGCGTTGACTCGCTCATTCCCGATCTGGTCGAAGCGGGCCTCCAGGGAATCGAAACCTATTCGCCGGCGCAGAAAGGCGCGGTCGCAAGGCGCTATCGGGAACTTGCCGAGCATTATGGCCTTGTCGGAACGGGCGGTTCGGATTTTCACACGGAAAACAGTCCCTACGCTCCAAACTGCATGAAAATGCCCTACTCCGTCGTCGAAGAGCTCCGCGAACGCCGCGAAAAGTCACGCGTCGAATCGTTCTAGATTCGAGAGCTTTCAATAGAGAAGGCGCATCTCGTCCACCAGGAGCGTCGAATTCTTGACGCCGCGATACGTGTTTCCGGCAGCGCTCGACGCAAAGACGACTCGAATGTGCGTCACGGGTTCATCGCCCGTCCCCTGCACCAGCCCGTTGAAAATCGCCTTGGAATCGCTAGACTTGAGCGTTGTCGCGAAAACGGAAGAATTCTCGATCGGGGAACAGGCGAGCGGCGTCCCATACTGGAGCTTCAAGCGCAAGATCCGAAAACCGTTCGCGTCCGGATCGGAAATGGAAACGACATCGGGATTTGCAGACATGGACGCGTCTGCGGCACACGTCCTGCCGTCGGCAAGCGATGTCGTGGAGCGAAACCACGCCGAAGCGACCAGCTTGTTTACGTCGGCATTCGAGCGATCCACGTTCCGGTTTCCCGTACGATTTTCGAGGATGATGTAGATGTCGCAGGAATCGTTGTCCTTGCCGTCATACTGGAACTTGACTTCCATGAACCTTGGCCTTGCCCGGAACGATTTTCCAAAGTCCAGCAGTTCGTTTCCGTCTGGCCATGTCGAAGATTTCGCCATGGAGAGCGTTCCCACGCCGTTCGGGTTGAAGTCCGCCGTGTAGAGGCTTCCGCTAGCGACCTTGCCGAGCACTTCGCCGGTCTGGATTTCCGCGCCGATGATAGAACCGGACGAATACTTTTTCGTCGTCACGAGAATCGTATTGGCGTTGTTCCAGATAGAATCCGGCGTGGGATCGTTTCCGTCCCACGAATCGAAATCGCTGTTTGGAAGCTGGTAGCCGACGCGGATTCGATAGGTCGCGCTGTCGCCCGCGCCGTTCTTCACCACGATGGAACGTTCCGATTCCAGATCGATTTCGCTTCCGACAAAAAGATCTTCGCTCGACGCGCCTTTCGAAAACTCGACGTTCGAAATTTCAAGTTTCGAAAGATCCGCAAGATAGGGAAGCGTGTCCAGATAGATTCTTTTTTCCGCCGTGTCGATGGTCGCGTTTCTGTTTTCGATTTGCAGCGAAAGAATCTGCGGCGAGAACGATTTCACCTTTCCGCGAAGCGTCCACGTTTTCGAAGAATCCCTGTTAGAGACTTTGAAGGTCCTTTCCGTCATCAGGTCAAGACGGGAGGGAATTTCCGAACTCGCCCCGTCCGAAAGCAAAAGCGAATCGATTTCGACGGTTTTCAGCGCTTCTTCGCTTTCGAAGTAGAATGTCACGGTACAGGCGATATCGTCGATTTCCGCCATCGATTGATTTTTTGCCGCGATGTAGAGAATTTCGAGACTCCCCGCGAACGCGAAGCGAACCGTCCAAGTTCTCTCCGAACCGTCTTCGGCCGTCACGGTAAAGCCTTGCGAATCCTTCCAGAAATGGACGGAATCCGGCGACGGGGAAACGGTCGCGCGCTCGCTCACCGACCATCCTTTCAGCTGAACGGAATCGAGGGAGACGCCAGAGGGCATCTTTACCTGGAGCGTATCGCCGAGCGTATCGACGCGAACCTGATTCTCGAATTCCACGAAGAGCGCGTTTTCGCCCGAAAGTTCAGACGCAGAGGAGGTGTCCGGGTCTTCCGCGCTATCGGGCGTAACCCCGGGAATCTGGAAGCTCCACTTCCATATGGACGGCTTTCCGCTCTCGGAAACGACGACCACGTAGAGGATTTGGCTTTTGGGCAGGCGGATACGGCTATTCTTTCGAACGGGTCGTCTTTCGAACGATACCTGTCGGGCCAGGGAGTCAAGCGAAGCGGAATCCGTCGGAAATTCGCGGAACTTGCTATCGACCAGGTAAAGCGACGCGAAATGGCTTGTTTCGAGATCCTTGACCGTAATGGAATCCCAGGTATTTGCCGAGTCCGGCGGAGCGAGCAAAGAAAAGACCATCCTGTGTTCGCCGGAATAGACTATCGTCGAACCGTCCTGCTCGACGAAGGATACGCTTTCGAGCGACCCGTAGTCCGAAGTCCCCAGGGCATCGTAATCGGCGGTGCAGGCAAAGAAAAGTCCAACGAGAAAAACAAGCGAAGCGAAGATTTTTTTCATGGGAATTTTCCTAATAGATCAGTCGAAAGTTTTGGAGCGCAAGTGTCGCCTTCTCGCCGCCGCGATAATTGCCGGAAGCGGTCGTCGCCGTTCCTCCCGCAACGACGTGCGCGTAGGCGCTCGAAGCGAAGAGCACGCGAATTTCCGCAACGTCCTCGTCGCCCGTTCCGAGCGAAAGCCCCGAAGCTCCCGCATAGCCACCCGTCAAGAGGCCGTCGGGATCCGCACCGTAAGAAAGTCTCGCGCTTCTTGTCGCGCTTTCCACGGTCGCCGAATCGGAAAGCATTCCCGTCGCAACGACCTTTCCGTCTGCGCTCAAAAGCAGCACGTAGGCAAGACTCCTTTGCGGATAATCCGAGTTTTCGTTTGCGACATGGGTATAGGCGTATTTGAGCTCAAAGGCTTCTGGCCGTCCGGCAAAAGGCTTTCCGAAAGTCATGTCGAGCGAAATGTCGGAAGTGTCCGTCGAAGGCGTTCCGCTTTCGTAGGCGCGGTCGTAAACATCCCGGGCGTTTTTCCCCGAATACGATCCGAGAAAGTAGAAACCCGACGCCATCTTCCATCCGCCACGGATGAGGGTCCAGGAGCAAGTGACCGTTGCGGTCGAAATGGAAACGGAAGAGCCGTCGGAAGTCAAGTTTTCCGAAGCCGTGAACCTGTAGGGCGTTCCAAGAACCGTAGCGCTTCCTTCCGCGGCCATCGCGTCGCTTGTCGTCGCCCAGAAATCGCTTCGCGCATCAAAATCCGAACCGGGGAGCTGCACGCCGGCCACTACACGATACACGGCGAGAGTTCCCGTCGAATCGAGAAATTCCATCGGGACCGTCCGCCGCAAGTCCAGTGCGGAATCGATCGGCGTGAGCCTTACCCGCGAAAGATCGCTCCCGTAGGGCAGTTCCACATAGACCTTTTCGTTCGAAACGGTCACCGTTCCGCCGTCTGCGGAAAGATCCAAAACGGAAATTCCCGAAATGCCGGAAGACGAGGAACTTTCCTTTGCTGACGAGGAGCTTTTTCCGGAAGAAGACGAAACCTCTTTCGACGAAGAGGAGCTTTTTTCGCGTTCGGAAGATGAGGCGAGGTCTTCAATCGTAACGGTCCACACGGAAACGATGCGCGCCGAGGAATCCAGTATCACAAAGGAAAACGACGAAGCGCCTTGGAGCGAAACGACCGTTTGCGGCAAAAGTTCCTCGCCGATTTCGGGACTTATAGGGTCTAAGTCCAGCGTCAAGAACAGCCTTGCCCAGGGAGCCGCTTCCACGGACTTTACGACCAGCGAATCGAGATGCTTTCCATTCGAAAAGATCCGGATTGTCTTTTCCGCGGAATCGAGTTCGCTCTTTGCATTGGCAAATTCGATGTTTTCCAGTGCGAAAATCGCGACATCCGGACTTGAAGCTTCATCGCCGCAAGCGCCAAGGCATATCGCCGCGAAAAGTCCCAGAAGAATTTCGATTGGTTTCTTGCGCATCTTGCCGCCTAGATGAAATAGACCAGCGAAAAGTTCAACGCGAGCAGATTGATGGTAAAGTTCACGATGTTATACGTAAACTCGCTGCGCCGTTCCCCGTTTTCCTCGATTTCCATGATGTTCGAACTCAGTCCCAAAAGCCCGACCGAAGTTTCGAAGGCGAGCCGCTCGAGCACCATCACGCTCAGTCCGGGATTGATTCCGAATTCAAAAGTCCATCCGCGAGTCCGCGTCCTGGAAATGTCCTCGCCGTCGTCCGACTGGGAAATGCCGTAGGAGTATTCGACCGAAATCGAAGTTTCGTTGAAGAAATAAATCGTTCGGGAATCGAAAACCTTGAGGTAGTTCTTGAGAAAGGGCTGCACGAAGAATCCGTTCTTCAGATACTTTCGATGCTCGGAAATGTCCGCCAGGTCTTCGAGGATCGAGTAGTCGATATCGAGCCATGTCCGCGAATATCCCGCCCGCGCGCCGATCGCCATCGCGTCACGCACAAAGTAAGCGCCAAAGCCCTTCACCGTAAAGGTATAGCCGTCCGCCCGGTACAGATCGCCTATCAGAATATCCAGAGTTTCCTTGTCCGTATTCCCCTGCAAGAGAAAAAGCGTCGCGCCGGCGAGAAAGTTCCCCTTCCCGATCGCTTCGTTCTTTTCGACCGGATAGAGTCCGCCCAAAAGTCCGCCCTTCTTTTCGAGCGTCGCTGTCGAATCTGCGGCAAGGGCCGCTGCGAAACCCGAGAGAAAAAACAGAAAGAATGCGCAAAAAAACTTCATATGGGAAAAATATAACAAGTTTATCCCATTTTACGATGTTCCAAAGCTTTTAATCGCCGCGCAGGCGCTAGTCTGGCGCTTTTCCGGATTTGCGCAAAAGCGCACACTTGCCTCGTAAACATGATGGAAATGACAAAATACACGCAAAAAGAAAAGCCCCGCCGTTCGAGGCGAGGCTCTTGATTTGCGCGAAAGGCGATTAGCCGAGAATTACTTCGACCTTGTGCGTGCCCTTCGTAAAGATCGGGGCGACGTTGGAATCGATTTCCTTGCCGTCAACGACCATCTTCGCGACACCCTTGCAGACATGGTCCGGGTTCTTCACGGAGATTTCGTAAGTGGCGCCGCGGAACTTGCGGACAGCGTCAAAGCCGTCCCACTTTGACGGAATGCACGGATCGACGACAAGACCGTTGTAGCTTGCGCGGAGACCCAGAATGTATTGCGTCGCGGCCTGGTATGTCCAGGTCGAGGTTCCGGAAAGCCACGCGTTGCGGCCCATGCCGAACTGCCTGTGTTCGTTGCCGAGGATGTTCTGCGGATAGCAATACGGCTCGGATTCGAAGATGTCGAGAATGTCGTTCTTCGCTGCCGGGTTGATCTGGCAGTAGTAATTGTAAGCGTTGTCGCCACGTCCGAGGATGGTTTCGGCAATCATCACCCACGGATTCGTGTGGAGGAAGATGCCGCCGTTTTCCTTCGCTCCGGGAGGATACGTGGAAATGCCGCCCACGGTCGGGTCGAAGCCGCGGTAGCCCGGGGTCGAGCTCTTGACGCCGTATTGCGTGTTCAGAAGCTTGTTCAGGCTGTCCATGCCCTGCCTTGCGTGTTCACCGCTCGCGATGCCGCCGATGATGGGCCAGGACTGTCCGTTGCAGTAGATCTTGCCGTATTTCGCCTTGTTCGTTCCGTAGGCGTTGCCGTCCTTGTCGAACCAGCGTACCCACCACTTGCCGTCCCAGGCACTTTCGTTAAAGGCCTTCTTCACGTCCTCGTACCAGCCCTTGTACATTTCGACAGCGGCCTTGTCGCCGAGGTGTTCCTCGATGTCCATCATTTCGAGCAGGGCCTTCGCGTAGAGAGCCGTGTTGAACGTGGATTCCGCGCCGAGCGGAAGGTTCATGCAGTCGTTCCAGTCGGCAAATCCGAGCAGCGGAAGACCGTGCTTTCCGAGGTGCGTGCGGGTAAAGTTCAGGCTGCGCTTCAGGTGCTCGAGGACGGTTCCCTTTTCGCGTTCGGCGCGCTTCTTGCCCTTTTCGTAGAACGGGATTTCTTCCTTCAGGAGGTCCATCTTTCCCGTTTCCTTGAGGTAGCTTGCCACCGTCAGGACGATCCAGAGATGGTCATCGCCATACCAGTCCGCATAGAGGCGGTTGCCCTTGGCATCGACCGCGCTCGCCTTTTCGCGGGAATCGCCTTCGTTCGCTTCGCTGCCCGTGTCTTCGGCGAGGGCGAGAGGCGCATACTGGTGCATCGCGTTGCCTTCGGGACGCTGGACGGAGATGAGGTTCTTCGCGAGAACGAGTGCCTCTTCCGGCATGTGGCTCATCACGCCCATCAGGTCCTGCGTGGAATCGCGGTATCCGATGCCGCGGCTCGTTCCGTAGCCGAGCTGGTAGAGCGACAGGTAGCGGCTCCAGTTCTTGGTCGTGTGGCACTGGCGCGGGTTGTGGACGTTCACCATCGTATTGAAGGAGGCGTCCGGCGTCTTCACCTGGATGGTTTCGAGATACTTGTCCCAGAAGGCGGCGAGTTCGGCAAAGGCCTTATCGACGTTCTTCAGGTCGCGATACTTCCGAATCGCCTTGGCGGCTACCTTCAGGCTCTGTTCCTGGCCAAGCTGCGTGCAAGTGCGGAAGGTCTTCTTCGCGCCGATCTTTCCTGCGTGGATCATCATGGCGGCGATGTTGTCGCCTCGGTCGCATTCGCTGTTCGAAAGTTCCTTGGAATCCAGGGAAAGCGGATGTGCCCAGGAGCCCATTTCGTTTTCGCCGAGGAAAACACGGCGGTCGCCGTCAAAGCTCGAAACCTTGCAGTCCGCGGTCACGTAGTTCACCGCGTAGTCGCGCTTCATGTAGGCATACTGTTCGAGGACGAGGTGGCCGTCCTTTTCCGGGTGGGCCTTGAGCGTCATGGTCTGCGGAACCCAGTCCGCGTTCGTCAGCTGCTTTTCGGCTTCGAAATGGCTGAACTCGTACACGGGAACGATATCGACTTCCTTCGCTCCGCCAGCGATATTTGTCACCTGGATATCCTGGAGAAGCGTATTCGATTTCGTCGGAACGAAGATCGTCACCTGGACACGGAGACCGAAGGCTTCGGCAATCCAGCGGCTGTAGGAAAGTCCAACATGGCATTCCCACTTGTCAAGCTTCACGAGAGTCGGGACGTAGAACGGAGAAAACACCTTGTAGCTCTTGCCGTCCTTGACGCGGACATAGACCGTGCTCGCCTTGAAATCCGAGCAGGGCATCTGGGCGATATACTTCGTGATGCGGTTGAGGGCCGGATCGCCCTTGCAGACGAGAGTTCCGCCGGTCGTATCGACGATACCGCCGAAGTCGAGCGTTCCCACGTAATTGCACCATTTGATGGGTGTCGCGGGATTCGTCAGGACATATTCCTTGTTCGCGTCATCGAAATAGCCGTACTTGCAGGCCTTGGCCTTGGGTGCGGGCTTTTTCTTCGTGTTTGCTTTCATTTTATCTCCGTGGATGGTTGATGAAAAGTCAGGCGTTTTCGCCAAACTGGCGAGAACCGAAATTGATGTAGAAGTATCCGTCGAGCTTTCCGCGCTTTTGCGGATCGCGCAAGATGGAAATCGCGGCGCGCGTATATTTGAGTTCGACCAGGATATGGTCACGGCTCATGCAGTTTAGGAAGGGACCTTCGGGATAGAGCGTCGGACGAGGTTCCTCGTCTATCATCTTCTGCAGGCGGGAAAGCTCTTCCATGAGCTTTTTCTCGTGAACTTCGAGGACTCGGGCGGTATCGATAGGATCGACCGCATACAGAAAGGCATACCCGAGAGTTCGCGGATCGTCGTTGAAACCCGTCAGGTGGCGCATCACTTCGCGTCGGAGAAGCTCTTCGCCCTTTTCGAGAATTCGATAGACGGTGCGCTCCGGGCGGTTGCCGTCCCGTTCCATGTGGCCTTCGATGGAACCGTTCTTTTCGAGGCGCGCAAGGCGGTTGTAAATCGTCGATGTGCTGATTTTCGCCCACCGATCCAGTTCGCGGTTCCGGATTTCCGTCATAATGTCATAGCCGCTTCGCTCGTGTTCCTTGATGAGCCCGAGCAAGACAAGATCGTAACGATTCATGAGATAGTTCTCCGATATTCCAATTTAGATTATTCCCGGGCGAAAGTGCAACAGTTTTTTCGAGAAATCTCTAAAATCGGCTCCTTAGATTTTCATCGATCGCCGTTCGGCGCGCAACTTCCCCATCGGCGCAAACGAAAGCATCGGAAATTCCGCAAGGAGAAAAGTGCAAAAGGAGACGAACGGAAAAAGTACCAGCGCATGGATTTCCGCGTCCGCGCGAAAAAGATAGCCGAAGACGCCTCCGAGAAGTAGGTGCAGGCCAAGCGTCGGAAAAAACGCCTTGGAAAACCCTCCGGCCAGGGCTCCCGCCACGGGGGTTCCTTTCTTAAGCGCGAGGCTAGCGAAAATTCCCACGATCAGGATGCCTAGGAAACCGGCAAGCAAGAAAGCGAGATACTCCGCAAACGGCAAGTTTCCACTGGCGGAAAGAGCCGTCCAGAAAAACGCGACGAGGAGCGCCGGCAAGAGAATCTTCAGAATGGCCACCCGGACAAGAAGAAAGCAGAGGAGAAAGACGAGAACGCCCGTAACCGAAACGGGAACGGCCAGGCTTTCCGCGCCTGTCGCGAAAGAAGCATCCAGCCCAAAGCTTTCCATCGCGGATTTCAAGGCGGCGGACGCATAGGAAAAAATCGCGCGAAAATCGCGGGCGAAAACCACATAGAGAACGGCAAAGACCGCGACGAGAATCAGTCGAAAGCGGAGAAGAATTTCTCCCAGCCTGCGAATGGGCGACGCCTTTTTTCTCAAATCCATGATTACCTCGAAATGACAAGTTTCTGTTTCTTGCGGAAGGTCTTGGCGGGCATTCCTTCGGCTGCCGGGACCTTGGAAAGTACGATGTAGTGGTAAAGCCCGTTGGCGAGCTTTCTCCCGTAAAAATCCCTGCCGTCCCAGGTTGTCACGCCGGAGACCGCGTTCGGAATGCGCTGCACCATTCGACCGTTTTGGTTGTAGATGAAAATCGTCACGCTTGCCGAACGCCCTACCGCCAAATCCTTGAAGTAGAACGTCGCTCCTTTTCGCTTCATCGGGTTTGGAACGGTAAACACGTCCGAAAGACCTTCGACAAGGCCGTCCGTGATGCGGACCTTGACCGTTTTCGCCGCAGAGTTTCCGATGATATCCTGCGCCGAGACCTTGAAGGTGTAGGTTCCCGCCGGATACCTGCTTTCGCCAAAAGTCATGCGGGCTATGGCCTTCTTGCTCGATTGTTCCAGATAGGGGTAAGGATGAAACGGCGCCGCGGAGATGGACTCTCCCATGACCTCGAAAGAAATTCCCTCGTCCGCTTCTTCCCTGAAGTCGATTGCCGTGGAATCGGAAACGGTCACCTGCAGGCAGGCGGGCGACGCAAGCGTCACCACTTCCCCTTCCGAAAAGGATGTTCCCGACGAAGGCGAAAGGCAACTCTGGATCTGGATCTCCGGGGGCAGCGAGTCGTTTCGGATGATGGAATCCGCATAGGGAGACGTGCCGGAAATCGAAATGCCCGAAACCAGGGAACGCCCCACGGCGCTGTTAGAGGTACCGCTTGCCCAAAGGCGTATTTCCGCGGCCGTATCCCCAAAGGCGATTTTTCGGGGCGTGATGAACCGGACGGAAAAGCGTCCATCCCGAATGTCCACGTCCTCGCTGAAGATTTGCGCTCCGTCATAGAGAACTGTGACCGAATCGTCCCGTGCCGGGGCTTCGCTCAGCTTCTTTTCGTAGCTCTGCTCCAGGATGGAAAGGTGAAGGGTGCCGCTCGAAATTCCCCCGACCGAACCGGAAAGCTCCATGCTGTCGAGCGCGCGAATCGTATCGACTTTCTGGTCAAGCTTTACGGAAAGTCCCGAGGTCGGCATCTGGACGACCGGCTCTCCGAGCAGCGTGTAGCGTTCGTTGTTCTTCCGCTGGCTTTTTCCCTGCCGGAGCGTTGCGCTTTTGGAGAGTCGATAGGCCTCGCCGAGAGTTCTCCCCGAAGGAAAGAGCGCGTTCAGGACAAACGACTTGGCGAAGACGCGGTTGAAGGAGCTGAACGATTCCCGAGTCGCTCCGATCGAGGCTATCGCTCCGCGCCGGGATGCCTGGATGAACGTTTCGGAAAGCGATGTCTCGTTCCCCTTGTCGAAGCGTCCCACGGTACACGAAAAGGAGCCGAGAATCGTATAGCGGGATTCGTTGGAAAGGCTCGAAACGTAGGAAGGCTTCATCAGCCCTTCGAAAGCCCAGTCCGAAATCGATCCGTGTCCAAAGTAAATGGTAAAAAGCGCGCCCTGGTTGATGCGATTGACTAGATCCGTCGCCGCCGAAAGCTTCTGCCCCGCCGCGTCCGCCGTATAGTCCAGCAGGTAAATTTTCTTGATGTCCAGATGAAAGTTCTCGCTTTCCGCCTGGGCGAGAAGAGACCGCGCGAGATCCTCGACCGAGGACGTATGCTCGATGAGATCCGCCGAGTAGCCCGTCCAGGCGTCATCCGCGGAAACGATTACGGAATTTCGCCAGGAGGAGTTGTCCGCCGTCTTTGCGCCTTCGTGTTCCTCGATCTTCGCATTGTACGCCCTGAAATCGGCGACGCTCGCAAGCGGCAGGCGTCCGATGTTCAGGTCCAGGTCGTATTCACCGCGCAGAACCTGTTCCCCGGAGTCGAGAACGGCGAAAAAGTCTTCCACGACGGCGTCTTCCTTTTCGAATGGCGGAATCCAGTTCGTCTTGAATCCCGAATTGAAGCCGCGGTAGTCGAAGTGTCCGTTTCCGGCGAGAAGGGCCGACGCCAGGTTCGGGGAAACGCTTCGTGCATAGGAAAGGTAATTTCGAATCGCGACAGGGTCTTTTGCACCGCCCGAATAGGCCCGGTAGATGTCTTCCGCGAGGACGACCGCGGTCCGGTAAGTCTTGAACGCCTTTCCCTCGGAGCGGAAACGCCCGAGTTCCACGGCGGGAACCTGGAACGCTTCCGGGGCGATAATCAGGTATTCGACCTTCGACGATATTCGCGCGATGTCTTCCAATACCCCATCGACCTTTGCCGGAATCGCCTCGATGCTCGCCGGCTGTCGAAACGCGCCTGTATTGTACACAAGGTAACGCACGTCTTCGGCGGCGGAAACGCTATCGTAAAAGAATCCGCCTTTTACGGGGAGGAGACCGACAGGCCGAAAGTCCCTGAACTTCAGGACCCGTACGGCGGAACTTGCCGAAAGGGGAACCTTGATCTTTCCGCTCCGCTTTCCCGGAAGGATCCACTCCGCGGTATCGTTTTCGATTGCGGGATTCCATGCGTACGCAATCGAGAATCCGTCAAATCGCTCGAAATGCATGCCGTTCGGCAGCATCCGGAGAGAATAGGAATTTCCCGACGCTTTCAAGTCGGACGTTTCGAACTCGAAATTTCCTCCGGGCAGAAGCCTTCGATAGTCCGCATGGGTGTAGCGCGCCCCGTTGATGTCAAACGAAAAGCGGATATCCTTCATCCGGGCGGAATAGCTCGAATCCGAAAGGTTCGAACTCGTCTGCCTCGAACCGTCCGAGAGGACCGAAGTATAGACGGAACGGTGCGGAAAATACGAGACGGAGAGAAAAGCCTTGCCTTCGCTTGTCTTGTGCGGAAGGTTCGCGTTTCGCGACGAATAGAGGCTTGACGTGGAAACTTCGAGCGTATCGTTCAGAGGCCCCCAGAACCAGAACCATTCCTTGCCGGTCGATTCTTCCCAGCCACCGTCGTTTCCGAAGTAGGTATCTCGCAAGAAGGCGTCCTTTTCCGTCCGGACATAGCGCAGCACGGAAATTTCCTTTCCCGAACTTGCCGGCGAAATTTCCGAAAGCCGTGCGCCGGATCCGCTCGCGGCCCATCCCAGCTGAAAATACTGGTAAAAGCTGTAAGGGGAAGAGGAATAGTAATACTCCATGCCGTCGTCGGAAATCGACGGGTCTTCCCTGTCCGCGCGTTTCCACATCGACGTGCCGTAGCCTGCAAAGAAAATCGTGTCGCCTTCGTCGAACGTTCCGTCGGCGGAAAGCGAACCCGGACTGTGATCCCGGATCTCGATCGGAATTTCAAAAAGCCTGTTCGGCAGAATATCTTCGGAACTCCGGATGACGTCGGGCATTGTATCCTGGGGCGCTCCGTATAGCCGGATTTTTTCCACCGGGATTCCCTCGCAGTCCGAAGCTCGCGCGGCTTCCCGACACGCGGCAAGGACCTGTCGATACGTCACCGCGTAAAGTCCGTCTTCCGCCGTGCTTCCGTTTTCCCTGTCGCCCACCAAGAACCTGGCAAGCCAGTTTACGTCGGATGCGTCCGAAGCGGCGCTTTTGCGAAGCGCTTTGGCCCTCTTTCCCTTTGTTCCGAACGAAGCGGCTCCCTGTGGGTTCCGTACGTTCGAAAGCAGCCGATTTCCCGGGCGGATGTTTTCCGATTTTCCCGAAAATGTCACCGAAACCTGGAAATTCCTCCTCACAAGGACCGATGAACCCGATCCGCGAACGAGTGGAACCAGGACATCGACTACCCAGACGCCATCCCAGAGCCTTGGCGCGGAAACCTCCACCGAAGCGTTTCCCGGAGAATCCGCGGAACACCAGCGAAGCGGGAACTCCGTCAAGACGGAATCCGTCACCTGGACGGAAGGCTTTGCGTTGGCGGGAATGGCCACGCGATAGACGCGATAGGGGGTTCGGGAATTTTCCCTGTAAAAGGCGTTTTCCGGGAGAAGGCGAAAATCCCCCTCCTCGCAAGAGGCGGGAGAAAGGTCAGAAACGCCGTCTCGGAAGACAAAGCGCGACCTGGAATCTTCGAGAGTTTCGAACGCCGAAAGAAACGCAGCACAGAGCAAAACGCAAAAGACGCCCAGACGCACCGGCTACCGCCCTCCAACCAGAATGGAATCCACCTTGATCGTCGGCTGTCCGACCGTCACGGGAACATACCCGGACGCTGCGCCGCAGACACCGGCAGCCAGGGAAAAGTCATCCCCGACCATCGAAATTTCCCGAAGAATCTGATCGCCTTTTCCGATGAGTGTCGCTCCGCGCACCGGCCTTCCGATTTTTCCGTGATCGATTTCGTAGCCCTCTTCGACGGCGAAATTGAACTCTCCCGTCGCCGGGTTTACGGAACCGCCAGCCATCTTGGAGGCGTAGAGACCGTGTTCCACGCTTTGGATCATCGAATCGAAGGAATCCTTTCCCGGAGCGATAAACGTGTTGCGCATCCGGCTCACCGGCGCGTATTTGTAAGACTCGCGCCTTCCGCTGCCTGTACGCTCGACGCCCGTTTCCATCGCGCCTACCATGTCCGAGAGGTAGCTTTTGAGAACGCCGTTTTCGATAAGGACGGTTCGCTTTGCGGGGCATCCCTCGTCATCGACGGCAACGCTTCCCCAGGAACCGGGAATCGTTCCGTCATCGATCGCCGTGAGGCAGGGCTTCGCGACAACCTTTCCGAGTTTTCCGACAAAGGGACTTGCGTTGTGGCGAATGGCTTCGGTTTCTAGCGGATGCCCCACGGCTTCGTGAAAAATGACTCCGCCAAATCCGGGCCCCATGACGACAGGCATGACGCCGCCAGCGATATGCCCCGCATCGAGCATTCGGAGCGAGCGTTCCGCTGCCATTTCCGCAAGCCTGGGAGCGTCAAAGCGTTCTAGTGCTTCGTAGCCGGCAAGCGCACCGGGCGCCTCGCGCGAAACGATCTTTTCCTTTCCCTCGCCTGCGGTCACGTTGATGCCGAGGCGCGTATGTACGCGGAAGTCGCTCGCATTCACGCCGCTAGAACTGATGATGCTTATGTGCGAAACCGAATCGGAGACGCTGACGGCGACCTGGCAGATTTTTTCGGAAACGCGCCGGGCGCTTCTATCCGCTTCGTGCAGAAAGTCCAGCTTGTAGGCGTTCCCCAGGAGCCCCGGATCCTTGAAGCCCGGATAGCTTTCGCCAAAACGCCCGGGATTCGGATTGAAATTCAGGACAGTCGGCTGTGCGGAACCGCCTTTTCCAAAAGCGAGCGTTTTCACCATGTGCAAAAGAGAGTCCTTGCTTTCGTCGCTCGTAAAGGCATAAAGGACTTCCGATCCGAACAGGAGCCGTACGCCGATGCCGAATTCCGTTCCGGCGGAAGCGGTCTCGATGGCGCTGTCCTTGAGCGAAAGCGTCGAAGAACGGGTTTCCTCTTCGAAAATTTCCACGTAATCCGCCCCGAGGCTCTTTCCCGCTTCCAGGATGGACTCTGCGACATCCCGATTCATAGGCGCTCCGGTTTTCTGACAGGAATTTCCGCTGTATCCATCGATTGCTTGATGTCTCCGATCGAGTAAGTGCCGAAGTGCACCATGCTCGCGACAAGAGCCGCGTCCGCCGCCGTTTTTTGAAACAGATCGACAATGTGGGCAGGCGTCCCCGCTCCGCCCGAAGCGATTACGGGAATGCCCACTGCGCGAGCTATCCTGTCCGTTATTTCAAGCTCGTAGCCGTTCCGCACGCCATCCGTATCCATCGCGTTCAGGCAGATTTCCCCGGCTCCAAGAGACTCCGCCCTTTTCGCCCATTCGAGTGCGTCAAGCCCTGTCGCCGCCCGACCGCCCTTGACATAGACTTCGTAGCCCGAGGGAATCCTTTCCGAAACGCCGACGCGCTTCGCGTCCATTCCGAGAACGATGCACTGGTTTCCAAAAGCCTTCGCGCCTTCGCCGATGATTTCGGGGTGCAAAACGGCGAGACTGTTCACGCTGACCTTTTCCGCTCCGGCCAAAAGGACCCGATGCATATCGTCAAGGTTTCGGATGCCGCCGCCGACAGAGAACGGGATGAAGACGTTTTTCGCAATGTCCTTTACCATGTCGAAGTCGCACGGACGGTTTTCCGCGCTAGCCGTAATATCGTAAAAGACCAGCTCATCGACGCCTTCCGCGCTGTATTTCGCGCCGAGTTCCACGGGGT
The DNA here is from genome assembly GCA_963629575.1 of Candidatus Methanomethylophilaceae archaeon. Lineage (GTDB taxonomy): Bacteria > Fibrobacterota > Fibrobacteria > Fibrobacterales > Fibrobacteraceae > Hallerella. The sequence continues at coordinate 20,173 of CAVGIM010000010.1, read as the reverse complement.
CGCCGACATCGACGTTGCCCTGGAATCGGACGCCTTTCGTCACCTTGCGGTTCCGGACATCCAGGCAGACAATCAGACGCTTTGTCAGCATACACCGCTCCATGCGCTAAAGTTTTCGAGTACGCGAAGCCCGACGTCGCCGCTCTTTTCCAGGTGAAACTGCGTCGCGACGAGGTTTTCCCGGCAAATCGCCGAAACGAAATCCTGCGAACCGAAAGTCGTTCGGGCGAGGGCGTTTTCCGCGGCTATTTCGTCGGGATGATAGGAATGCACAAAATAGAAGTCGCTTCCATCCGGGACGCCTTCGAAAATCGGATGCCTTTTCAGAAAATGCACCTGGTTCCATCCCATCTGCGGAATCTTTATCCCTGGCTCTTCCCGAAAGCGAACGGCCTTGCCGCCGATAAGCCCGAGGCACTCGACGCCGCCATTTTCCTCGCTCGAGCGCAAGACTATCTGGCAACCGATGCAAATTCCGAGGACCGGGCGTTTCCGTTCGACGACCTGGAGAATCGCCTTTCCGATTCCCGACGTTTCGAGCGTTTCCATTGCGGCGCGGGCCGCTCCGACTCCCGGAAAGACAAGACGGTCCGCTTCGGCGATCTCCGACGGATCGCTCGAAGCCTTGACGGAAATTCCCAGATGTCCAAAGGCGTTCAGGACAGATGCGAGGTTTCCCGCGTGATAGTCAACAATGATAAAGCGTTCCATAGTCTGTCTTGCCGCTAGATAAGACCTTCGAAGAAGTTGTTTCCCTTGTCATCGACCAGGATGAACGCCGGGAAATCCTTGATGGTGATTTTGCGGATGGCTTCCATGCCGAGTTCCGGGAAGGCGACGACATCGTTCGAGAGAATGTTCTGCTCCGCAAGGATCGCCGCCGGACCGCCGATCGATCCGAGGAAAAATCCTCCATACTTCTTGCAGGCTTCCGTCACCTGCTCGGAGCGGTTTCCCTTTGCGACCATGATCATGGAGGCTCCCTTGGACTGGAAGCGCATCACGTAGGGATCCATGCGGTTCGCGGTCGTCGGGCCAAAGCTTCCCGTCGGCATTCCGGACGGGGTCTTTGCCGGTCCCGCATAATAGATCGGGTGATCGGAAACGGCCTTGAGGACCGCCTTCTCGATTTCGGAAAGTTCCTCCCCGCGTTCCTGCCTGTCAAAAATCTCGGCAATTTTCGCATGGGCCATGTCGCGCGCGACAATCATCGTTCCGCGAAGATTCAGGCGGGTCTTCACCGGATACTTCGAAAGTTCGGCGAGAACGTCCTTCATCGGGCGATCCAGATCGATTTCGACGGGATCCGCCATTTTCACCACGTTCCCTTCCGGGATGTAACGTTCCGGATGATGTTCCATCTTTTCGAGCCAGAGACCGTTTTCGTCAATCTTCGCCTTGATGTTTCTGTCTGCCGAGCAGGAGACGCCGATGGAAACCGGACAGCTCGCCGCATGCCTCGGGCAGCGGATCACGCGCACGTCGTGCACGAAATACTTTCCGCCAAACTGCGCGCCGATTCCCGTCTTCTGGCAAATGCTCAGGACCTTTTCTTCCATTTCGAGATCGCGGAACATCCGACCGCCTTCGCTTCCCGTTGTCGGAATGTCGTCTAGGTAGCCGCAGCTCGCAAGCTTTACCGTGTGCGTGTTCATTTCGGCAGACGTTCCTCCGATGACTATCGCAAGGTGATAGGGAGGGCAGGCCGCCGTCCCCAGCGTCTTGACCTTCTCGGCGATGAATTTTTCCAGGGACTTCGGGTTGAGGAGCGCTTTCGTCATCGGCCAATAGTAAGTCTTGTTCGCGGAACCGCCACCCTTCGCCACGAAGAGAAACTTCATCTCGGCGCCTTCCTCGGCATGGATATCGATCTGCGCCGGAAGATTGCAGGCCGTATTCTTTTCCTCGTACATGGAAAGCGGAGCTATCTGGCTATAGCGCAGATTCTTTGTCGTGTAGGCGTTGTAGATGCCTTCCGAAATGGCGGCAAAATCGTCCGAACCCGTCCAGACCTGTTGTCCCTTGTGAACGACGGCAATCGCCGTTCCCGTATCCTGGCAAAACGGGAGTACACCCTTGGAGGCGACGACCGCATTCTTCAGGAGCGTAAGCGCGACGAACTTGTCGTTGTCGCTCGCTTCGGGATCCTGGAGGATCTTCGCGACCTTCGCCGTGTGGGCCGGGCGCAAGCGGAAGCTGACTTCCTCGAAAGCGGCCTGGGCGATTTTCGTCAAGGCCTCCTTCGAAACCTTGAGAATCTTTTTCCCGTCGAATTCCGCAATGGAAACGCCATCCGTGCCAAGATTCACGTATTCCGTTCTGTCTTCGCCGTGCTGGACAATCGGTTCGTAATGAAATGCCATAGAAGCCTCTTTTTTAGAATGATTCGCCTAGAAAATAGAATTTTCGCGCTTTTCTGAAAATTCCTTTTCCATAATTCGATAACAAGAGTTATTTTTCTAGTGAAATCGGCAGAACGGTCTGCCGTGACTTTTTATCACAACAAGGAAGAACAATGAAACTCACGAAGACTCTTTTTTCCGCACTTGTACTTGCCGCATTTGCGTTTGCCGCCGAAGAAGCGAAACCGGTTTCCGCGGTGGCGGACACCGTAAAGACCGAAGCGGTCAAGGAAGCTCCGGCCGAAGTGGCCAAAAAGGATTCCTCCGCTTTGGCCACGGCACCGGATACGACTGCCAAGGCGGTCGAAAAGGCTGCCGTCCCTTCCGAGCCAAAAGCCGATACGGTGACCGCGAAAGCCGCTCCGGCGGATTCCGCCAAGGCGGACTCTTCGAAAGTTCTCGAAGCGAAAGCCGCGCCCGTCGATACGGCGAAAGCGGACACGGTAGCGGCCGCGCCTGCGGATTCCGTAGCGGCAACCGTTCCGGCGGATTCCGCCAAGGCGGACACGTCCGAAGTTCTCGAAGCGAAAGCCGCGCCTGTCGATACGGCGAAGGCGGACACGGTAGTGGCCGCACCTGCGGATTCCGTAGCGGCAACCGCTCCGACAGATTCCGCCAAGGTCGATCCGCAGCCAGCATCCGAAGACAATAGCGCACCGCGCACCGCCGGACAAACCATCATGGAGAACCCACTCGAATTCATCATCGTGAGCGCGGCGTTCATCGCAAGCGTCCTCGTCATCATCTTCACCGGCAAGGACTGATTCCAACGGGAAATTTCTTTAAGGAAAAAAGCTTCTCCTCCGCGGAGAGGCTTTTTTTCGCTTTTAGCCATACGAAAAGGCCTCGAAAATCGCTTGGATTTTCGAGGCCTTTCTAGAACGACTCTTGCGTCAGCCGAGCTAGGCTTGAGGCTGCTCGGGAGCAGGCGCTTCGGGCTGTTCCGCCGGCTTCTCCTTGTGGAGCAAGGCCTTCATGGAAAGCTTCACCTTGCCCTTCGGATCGATACCCATGCAGAGAACCGTCACTTCGTCGCCCACATGCACAATGTCTTCGACCTTTTCGACGCGGTAGTCGGCGAGCTCGGAAATGTGCACCAGTCCGTCGCGTCCCGGGAGAATCTCGACGAACGCGCCAAACGGCTGGATGGTCTTGACCTTTCCCTTGTAGATGCGACCCGGTTCGGGTTCCGCGGTGAGCTCTTCGATCATGCGACGGCAGACCGCTCCGGCCTTGGCGTTCGGCGCGGCGATATCGATCATGCCGGATTCGTCGATGTTGATCTGGCAACCGGTCTGGGCCTGCATTCCCTTGATGACCGATCCGCCCGAACCGATAACGTCGCGAATCTTGGTCGTCGGAATGCGCATCTTGAGCATTGTCGGAGCCTTCGGGGACAAGTGATCGCGCGGAGCGGGAATCGCTTCCTTGATCTTGCCGAGAATGTGCAGACGGCCTTCGCGCGCCTGGTCTAGAGCCTTGCGCATTAGTTCCGGCGTGATGCCCTTGATCTTGATGTCCATCTGGAACGCGGTGATTCCGTATTCGGTTCCCGTGACCTTGAAGTCCATGTCGCCGAGATGATCTTCCGTTCCGGTGATATCCGTCAGGATCTTGATCTTTTCGTCATCGGCGTGACCCGTTTCGGAAATCAGTCCCATCGCGACGCCCGCAACCGGAGCCTTGATGGGGACGCCGGCATCCATCAGGGAAAGCGTTCCGCCACAGACGGACGCCATCGAAGAAGAGCCGTTGGATTCGAGAATTTCCGAAACGATGCGAATCGTGTAGGGGAAGTCTTCCGTCACCGGGAGAACCGCCTTGAGCGAACGTTCGGCGAGATGTCCATGACCGATTTCGCGGCGAGACATGCCGAGCTTCTTGCATTCGCCAACGCAGAACGGCGGGAAGTTGTAATGGAGCATGTAGCTCTTCGAACCTTCGCCCTGGAGCGTTTCGTAGCGCTGTTCGTCGGACTTGGTTCCGAGGGTGCAGCTGACAAGCGCCTGGGTTTCGCCGCGCTGGAACACGGCGGAGCCGTGAACGCTCGGCAAGACGCCAAGCTGGATTTCGATCGGGCGGACTTCCGTCGTCGCGCGACCGTCGATGCGACGTCCCTCGTCGAGGATCATCGTGCGCATCGTCGTCCGTTCGAGGTCGGCAAAAATAGCCTTGGCATCCGCGAGGAGCGCGGCATCCTGGGCTTCGCCTTCGCCGATGATAGCGAGAATCTTCGGATCGGCGACGACCTTGGCTTCCAGTTCGGCCATTTTCGGGTAGAGCTGCGTCTTCACCATGTTCGCATGGAGCGCCGCGTCGAGTTCGTCGAAAATGACTTCCTTGACGGTCGAAACGAGCCTGTCGTGCGCTTCGCCCTTGTTCTTCGGGGTGAGAACCATCTTCGCCTTCGCGAACTTCGCGCAGAGCTCGGCCTGGGCCTTGCAGAGTTCCCGAATGGCGTCATGACCGGTCGTAATGGCCTTGATCATCGTGTCTTCGGAAACTTCGTAAGCACCGCCTTCGACCATGCAGACGGAGTTTTCCGTACCGGCAACCACCAGGTCCAGATCGGCCACGGAAACTTCCTCGTAGGACGGATTCACGATATACTTGTCGCCAATCACGGCGACGCGGACTGCGGCCACCTGTTCTTCGAACGGGAGCTCGGAGAGACCGATAGCGAGAGACGCCGCGGATACGCCAAAGACGTCCGGAGCGAACTTCTTGTCCGCCGAGAGAACGTTTACGATGACCTGGACTTCGCGAGTGAAGTTGTCCGGGAACATCGGACGGATGGGGCGGTCGATGATGCGCGCGGAGAGAATCTCGTCGTCGCTCGGACGTCCCGGTTCGCGCTTGTTGTAGCCACCCGGCAAGCGACCGGCGGCATAGGCCTTTTCACGATATTCGACTGTCAAGGGGAAAAAGTCCCCGTCCTTTTCCGGACCAAAGCAGACCGTTGCGAGCAAGAAGGCGTCACCCACCTTGATGACGGCCGATCCCGAAGCCTGTTTGGCCAAGCGACCGGTTTCCATCACGACAGAAGTTCCGTCGGGAAGCTTCGCCGTAATTTCCTTGGCCGCGAGCATTTTGTATTCCATAAGCAATCCTTCGAATTAACCGCGGAGACCCAGATCCTTGATAAGCTTTCGGCAGGCGTTGATGTCCTGTCTTTCATAGAACTTGAGAAGATTCTTGCGCTTGGCGACCATCATGCTCATGCCGCGGAGAGAGTGAAAGTCCTTCTTGTGAATCTTGGCATGTTCCGTCAGATTCTTGATTCTTTCCGTGAGAATCGCAATCTGGACGCGGACGTTTCCCGAGTCTTTTTCGTTTGCGCCAAACTTGGCAGTGAGTTCCTGAACTTTTTCTTTTGTAATGGTAGCCATATTGCCGTCCATTTCCTTTTGGTTTTATGTGAACGAATTACTTTAAGCCTCTTTTCTGCCTGCACCCAGTGGAATTTGGCGATTCTGGTCTGCAAATCCAAGGCAAAACGCAACTACTTGCCGTCAAATGTAGAAAAAACGAAAGCATTCACGAAGTTTTTCCCGGATCTTCCCCCGATTTTCCCGGTTTTCCGTTTCAAAGAGCCCGTTTCGCGCCCAGGGCGGGACCTTCCCGGAGAGTTTTCCAAAAACGGTCCCAGGTTTTCGGATCCATTCCGCAAAGAAGCTTTTCCATTTCGGGGGAAAGTCTCGAAGGGTTCATCCACACGGCTTCCCTTCCCGGGAGCCTGATTTGCGCGGAATAGGCGAAGAGCATCTGCGTGTGCGCCCCGAGAATCCGGTAGTCGTCCTCGGAGAGAAAATGCTCGCTCGCCTGCTTTTTGTAGAACTTGCCGTCATGGGAATAGAGCTTGTCCCCGACAATCGGAAACCCCAGAAAGGCGAGATGCGCCCGTATCTGGTGCTTTCTTCCGGTGAAGAGTTCCGCGGCGAGAACGGAAAACCTTTCCGACTCCCCTTCCAGGACGGCGATTCGCCGAAAGGCTGTTCTGCAGGGCTTGCCGTCATCCTTTGGAAACATGCGAATTCGGATTTCGCTCTCCGGGTCTTCGCGAAGGGGCTTTTCGCAGACGATGTCGTCTTCGGGAAACTCTCCGCGGACAATCGCCACGTAGATCTTTCGGAGAAGGATGTGCTCTAAGGACTTTTCGAAGCGCCTTGCCGTGTCCCTGTCGCGGGCAAGGAGCATGATGCCGCCCGTATCGCGATCGAGCCTGTGCATCGGCGAAATTTCCTCGTTTTCGAAAGCCCTCCGGACAACGCCCGTAAACGTGTTGTAAAAGATTCGGCCGGTATGGTGCACGGGGATTCCCGCGGGCTTGGAAAGGACCAGAAACTCGTCGTCGGCGTAAAGCGTTTCGAAGTCGGTGGGAACGTCCGGTTCCGAATAGTTCTCGACCCGATAGGTTACGCGGTCCTTTGGAGAAAGCGTCTGGTCCGAAGTCGCGAGAGTCCCGTTCAGCATTACGAATCCTCCCGAAATTCTTTCTTTCCACGCCTCTTTCGAATGGTAGGCGAATCGAGCCGAGAGCATGTCGAGAAGGGTCATTCCGCGCTCCTCGTTTCGCACGACGCTTTCAAAGAACATGGTTCCGGGAACCGCGCTCATAGGCGGTAGAGATCCTTTTCCCTGATGTAGGCGAAAACCTTTGGATCGAGACCTTCGGGGCATTTTCCCGTGCCGAAGAAAAGCTCCTTGCGAATGTCCCGGCTGGCAAATTTCCCGTCGAAACCGTTTTCCCTTCCGACCCAGAACATCGGCGCGAAGCCTTTTTCCCGGTGCGCTTCGGCATTCGGCCTAGAAACTCCCCGCCGCTCGAAGACGATAAGCTCGAATTCCTTCAGGAGACGTTCCCCGTTGAACTCGGTGCCGAAAAAATGCAGCGGATCGCGCCAGTGCGGAATTCCCTCGTAGCTGTCCGCTCCGACAAGCAGGCGAAAGTTTACGTCGGGATGGGCTTCCTTAAGCTTTGTCATCGTCACGTAGGAACCCCGGTAGTCACCCATGTTCAGCTCCATTTCCGAGACGCGGATGCGCGGATCGTCCCCCACGACCAGGTCGAGCATCGCCAGGCGGTCGTCCGCGGAGGCGAACAGCTTCTTGTCCCAGCGGTCCGGGCTTGGCACAAACCAGAGTTCTTCGCAAAGGTTCAGATCGAGACAAAGTTTCGAAAGGCGCACATGGTCGAGGTGGACCGGGTCGAAAGCCCCGCCAAAGATGGCAACCGTTTTAATAGACATAGACGACAAAACCGAAGTTGAATTGCAGGCGAGTTCCGCGAACGCGTTCGTCCTCGACAGGATTGTAATGGGAAAGAATCCAGCGATACTCGAGCTCCGTGACGAAAGCCGCGGTCGGAAGGAGCTGGAATGTCGCGCCGCCGCCGACGCCCCACTCATACCAGGTGACGTCGCCCACGTTCGAAAGCGTTTTCGCACGCGTAAACGAGCCGATGAGGTAAGGCCTTTCCGGAGACCCCAGCGACACGCCGAGCGTTCCGTCGAGCGAACGGGAGCGAACCGAAAGGTGCTTGCCGAGCGCGTCCGTCCGGGAATAGTCGTAAAGCCCGTAGCCTACCCGCAAGTAGCCGATGCCCCGGACCCATGCGCCGACAAAGGGCGTCATCCGGTTAAATCCTGCGCCATTCGAACCGTCGTCCAGGATTCCGTAGGCGGTTTCCGCGACGCCGCCGACGATGAATGGCAACTTTTGTGCACAGGCAATCGCCGCGAGGAAAAGGACAAGAAAGAGAATCCGCGATTTCATAGGACAAGCGCAAGGAGCATAAAGGCGCAAAGAAGCCCGTTTAGCAGGGAATCTATCTTGTGAAAGACGTAAAAAGTCCTCGAAAGCGAAATGTCCCGCCGCGAAATCACCCGATGCATCCAGTCCGAGAGAAAACAGGTCGTGGAAAGCTTGACAAGAACGAGCGCAAGCACCCAATGGGAAAAACCGGCAAGATAGGCGACCGCCGCATACCCCAGAAGCATCAGGACGTTCTGGATGGCGTTCACCCGACGCGCGCTATCGAGCGACGCGTCGCATTCCAGAAGCATCTTGCGGTAATCGCCCACTTTCTTTTCGAGCCTCCCGAAATTTTCGACAAAGCTTGCGAGATTGTATCCGAAAAGGGCGACCGAGGCAAAGATCAGCAGGTATGAAGAAACAGCAACCATCGCGTTCAATATAGCAAGTTTTCGCTAGTCCCGGGTTTGCAGCAGGTGGCGGGCCGTTTCGAGCGACCAGCCTTTTCGCTTCGCGTATTCCAAAAGCTGGTCCTCCGCGATTTTCCCGACGGAAAAGTATTCGCTCTTCGGGTGAGCCAGATAATAGCCGCACGTCGAATTTTCGGGAATCATCATCCAGGAATCCGAAAGTTCCATCCCGATATTTTCCTTTACGCGCATCGCGTTCCAGATGGCGAGCTTTTCCGAATGGTCGGGACACGCCGGGTATCCGGGCGCAGGACGGATTCCAAAAGGCGCCGAGCCTTCTTTCAAGTATCCCCAGGCGTTTTTCATCACGTCGAGAAAAAGTCTTTCGGAAAAGGCTTCCGTCAGGCGACCGCCAACCGAGCTTAGGAGTATCGCCGAATAGTCGTCTCCCGCTTTCCGGAAGACTTCCGCCTGCTCGCGAATTCCAAAGCCCGCGGAAACAGCGAAAAGCCCCATGTAGTCTTCCGAATTTGGCGAAAGGAAATCCGCAAGCGACCGATGCCGGCAGATCCCCGCGCGAACTTCCTGCTCGCGCAAGAACTCGAAGCGAAACTTTCCATATTCCGAAAAGAGCGTCACGCTATCTCCCTCGCGCTTCACGGGAAAGATTCCAAAGATGCCTCGCGCCTCTATCCAGCGATTCTCGATCGCGCGTTCTAGCAGCCGCCTGGCGTCGCGATAGAGCTTTCGCGCCTCTTCCGCTTTCGGGGAATCCCCTTCCAGAATTTCGGGAAACTTTCCGGGAATGCGCCACGCGTAGAAAAGAAAGAACCAGTCGATGAAAGGCACAAGCTCCGCGAGAGGCTGGTCCAGGATGACATGGATTCCCGGCTCCTTCGGCGCCGGAGAATGCGGCCATGGAACGCCTACTTCGAGCATTTCCGCTCCCGCAGGGAATTGCGCTCCCAAAAGACCCCGTCGGAAAATCCCTGGATGGAGGCATCGCTTTCGGCGCGTTCGAGCCTCTTTTCGCAAAGACAGGCGTATTCCGGATTCCGCTCGATTCCCGCGTAATGGCGGCCAAGCTTTTTCGCGACGACGCTTGTCGTTCCGCTGCCGAGGAACGGGTCGAAGACCAGATCGCCCTTTTCCGACGAGGCGAGAACGAGTTTCGCGATGAGCTTTTCGGGCTTTTGCGTCGGATGTTCCGTGTTTTCCGGCATGCTCCAGAAGGGAACGCTGATATCGTCCCAGAAGTTCGAAGGCGCCGTATCGCGAAAATTCCCCGTTTCCGATTCATGCCAGTCCTTCGGGTTCCCGTTCTGCCGATACGGAGCGATGACCCGACGGCGCATGCGGACCGCATCCAGATTGAAGCAATAGTCCCGGGGATTCTTGACGGCAAACCAGATGTCTTCCATCGAATTTTTCCAGTTCGCCTTGGCTCCGCGACCCTTTTCGCGACCCCAGGTGATACGGTTCAAGACGGTCAGTCTGCCAGAAATCGAACGCTGGATGGCACCGGAGGATTTCCAGTCGCCACATACGTAGAGCGAGCCGTCCTTTTTCAGGATGCGGACAAGTTCCCCCATCCAGGAATCCAGATAGCCTTCGTACTCCGCGTCGGACATCGAGGAAAATCGCAAGTCGCCAAAATTCTTGAAAAGATTGTATGGAGGATCGACGATGACAAGGTCCGCCATTTCCGATGGAAGCTTCGGGAGAACCTTGCAGGCGTCTCCGAGAATCGTCCGGTCGAAAACGTTCCCGAGCGGGAGTTCCCTTTCGTTCGATGCGTCGAGAAGCCTCCCGGAAAGCTCCTTGCGTTCCGACGGGGAGAGCGCGAGCGTCCTGTTACGCGGTGATTTCCGCTTTTCGATTTCTACCGGGGCCATCTGTCGTAAAGCGCCTGTTCGTCGTTCACCAGCATCGCGCGAGGCTTCGATCCGTTTTTCGGTCCGCAGATGTTCAGCCGTTCCAGCTGGTCCACGATCTTGCCCGCCCGCGAAAATCCCACCGAAAAATGCCTCTGTACTTCCGACGTCGAAAGCGAACCGCGCTCGATTCCGTAGCGCGCGACGTCGAGAGCGAGCTTGTCTATCTTTCCGCCGAAGGATTCGCCGCCTTCTCCCTCCTCGCCCGTTTCCGCCGGATCGTCGATGTCGAAGGTTTCGAGCCGTTCGTAGTGGACATTCTGGTTCGCGCAGGCGTCCGCGAGCTTTTCCACTTCTTCGTCGGTCAAGAATCCGCCATGGACACGGCTCGGTTCCGGATCTTCGCCCGAACGGTAAAGCATGTCGCCCCGGCCGAGAAGCTTTTCCGCCCCGGCGCGGTCCATCACGGTTCGGGAATCCACCTGGGACGCCACCTTGAAGCTGATTCGCGCGGGAAGATTCGCCTTGATGAGACCCGTGATGACGTTCACCGATGGCCGCTGCGTCGCGATGACCAGATGAATCCCGACGGCACGAGCCTTCTGGGCGATTCGGGCGATATATTTTTCCACTTCCTTGCCCGCGACCATCATCAAGTCGGCGAGTTCATCGACCACAATGACGATATAGGGCATGTTTTCCATCTTTTCCGCCGGCGAGTCCGGGCCCTCCTGCCACTCGTTCCGCTTTTGGTTGTATCCCACCAGGTTCCGGACTTTCCACTTGGCGAGTTCCTCGTAACGGCGGTCCATTTCGACGCAAGCCCACTTGAGGGCGCTCACCGCCTGGTCGGGCTGCGTCACCACGGGAGCGAGCAAATGGGGAATGTTCTCGTAAAGTTTCAGTTCGACCACTTTCGGATCGACTAGAATCATGCGAAGTTCATCGGGAGTCTTGCTGAAAAGAAGACTCGCCATGATCGTGTTGATGCAGACCGACTTGCCGGAACCCGTCTGGCCTGCGATGAGGACGTGCGGTGCGCGGCACAGATCCATCGTATAGGGATTTCCCGTGATGTCCTTGCCGAGAGCGATGATAAGCTTGTCCGGCTTGGGCTCGAATGCGGAGCTCTCGAAGATGTCGCGGCAATAGACCGTCTGGAGTTTCCGGTTCGGGACTTCCACGCCGACGAGAGACTTTCCGGGAATCGGAGCGAGAATCCGAATGGATTTCGCCTTGAGCGCGAGCGCGAGATCTTCGTGAAGAGACGCGAACTTGGAAACCTTGACGCCTGGCCCGGGTTCCACTTCAAAGCGCGTAATCATCGGTCCTGTCGAAATGCCTAGCACCTTTCCCTTCACCTTGAAGTTTTCGAGCTGTTCTTCGAGCTGGTGACCGATCTTTTCGAGTTCCTCTTCCGTATAGTCGGGCTTCTGTTCGGGAGGCTCGGAAAGAATGTCCGAAACCTGCGGAATGGCGTAATCGTCATACTGCGCGATCGGCGCATCGGAAAGTTCCACCGTTTCCGGCTCTTCACTTGCGAGGCCTTCTCCGGGAGAGGCTTTCTGCCGAAGGGCCGTTTCGTCCGGCACGAGAGCTTCGTCCGAATCTTTCGCGAGAGAATTCACGGCGTCGCGATTTTCGGAGAGGCTCGGTTCCTGTTCGCCGATTTCGCCGGGTTCGACTTCCGAGCGTTCCACAAAGCCCTGGATGGATGGACGCGTACGGCGATTGTTTTCCCAGTCGTTCATTTGCTGGACTTGTCGCAGATGGGCGATTTCGTCGCGAAGCGCCCGGACTTCCAAGGCCCCCAGGCGTTTCTCGTTGTCCCGCAGGTAGCGTTCCTTTTCCTCGATTTCGTGCAGGGCGACGTTGGAGCAGTCCTCGGCGTCGAGCGCGGGAGAGAAAGAAGGATCACCCTCCTTCGCGTTCGGGACGGGAATCGTTCCGTCAAATGCGCCGACCGGTCCGCGGAACGGCTTCGCCTTGCCGTCATAGACCGTATAGTCGCTTTTCCAGTCCGAATCCTTCGCCTTGCGCGCTTTCGCTTTCGCCCTTTCCAGGGATCTGTCCTCCGCAAGCGGCTTTTCCGGCAAAGGCTTTCTCTTTTCCCGTCTAGCCCTGCATTCGCCCCAGAATTTCGAAAAAAGGACAAAAGGCGTTTTCAGAAACGAGAAGTGCGAAAGTCGGAGACCGAAAAGAATGACGGCTATCGCGAGAAGAATCGCGGAGACGAGAAGAAACGGAAAGAGGACGTTGCTCTTTCCAAAGACCGGCCAGACAAGGCTCTGGACCATGAAGAATCCTAGTCTCCCCCCTGCCCCGTAGAGGGTCTCCTTTCCGAGAGAAAGCGGGGCGGAAAAAGTCGAAGCGATGGCGAACAGAAGAGGACAAAGAAGGGTCAGGGACGAAAACCCGACGCAGACGCGGGAAAACCGGGGAAATTCTCCGGAAAGCAGAAGGCGCACTCCCCAGGAAACCGCCGTGACGGCGAGGAGCGTCGCCGAAAATTTTCCAAGGACGTAGAGAACCGCTTCCGGAAAAGCCTTGCCGAAAATCGGACCGAGCCAGTTTCGTTCGCTGCCGATAAAAGACACCAGCGCGACCAGCAGAAACACGCCGAAAGCGAGAATCAGCACGCCGGAAAGACGCCGAACCGATTGGAGGTCCGCCTTGTCGTCCTTTTTCGCCCTTTTCGTTTTTTTCGAAACTTCCTTCATAGCGCCTCCAATATAGTTTTTTTTGACTGGCGACAGGGCTTCTTTTCTATGTTTTTCCCGTGAAATTCAAGCATCCCAAAAAAGTCAAGAGAATGCTTGCGGGACTTTTTATCGGAATATTCCTGACGCTCCTCATCCCGCTCATTCCGAACGCCATCGCCCTTCGCGCCGAAGCCATCTTTTACGATGCGTTTTCCAGGCATTCCTCGTTGAGAACGACAGACCGGGCCGAAGACATCGTCATCGTCGATATCGACGAGAACTCGCTTTCCAAATACGGTCCCTACAACGAATGGACGCGCGACATGCACGCCCGTGTCGTAGAAAGACTCGAAGACGGCGGAGCGGCGGCGGTCGCCTTCGACATTCTCTTCAAGAACGCCGATTTCGGGAATCGACTCGCAAGACGCGCGGAAAAAGTGCTAGAAAGGCTCTATCCCGACAGAAAGTGGATTTCCGATTACGACAAGCTGCGCAGCGCCTACGATTCCGACTCCATTCTAGTCCGGACAATCGCGAAGAACCCGAACGTCATCGTGTGCGGAACGTTCAACGCGCGGACCGACTACAAGCACCAATCCCAGTGGATGCCGCTCAGCACGTCGCTTCGCGCAAGGGAAGTCGATGCGAGCCCGACCTTTTCGCTTTCCCAGGTTTCCTCTCTCCAGAACGTAGAATCCAAGGACCTGCTCGACAACATTTTCCCCGAACTTTCCCATGCGGCAAGGAATTTCGGCATCGTCAATGCGAATCCCGACGACGACGGAATCTTGCGACAGATGCGAATGGTTTACCGGTTTCCCAACGCAAGCATCTGGCCCAAAGACTCTTCCCGCATCTACCCGGCGCTTTCCCTGGTTGTCCTAATGCACCTTTTCGGTACAGATCCCGATTCCGTAAAGATTGTTATGGGAAGGCACATCGACCTGGGAAAGCCTTTTGGAATATACCGCGATTCTTCGGGAGTCCTGCGTACGACGTATCCGCAGTTTTCCTACCCGATGATCCGGGAGGTCATACGCCACCGCGCAACGCTTTCCACTCGAAATGTCCAGGATTCCCTGTCCGGAAATTTCCTGGAAATCACGAGGAAAATTCGCGTTCTGAAAGATTCCTCCGGTCGCGTGACCGTGCAGACGGACGACGGAGACTTTTCGCCCGACGACCCGGACCTGACGGCATTTGACAAGGAGGCGGTCGAGTATTTCGAACGGGACATCGAAACCCTCGAAAACGGAAACGCGAAATGGATCTCGGCGGAGCTGGACTTCCACTTCAACGAGCGGAAAGGACGCTGGATTCCCAACTACACGATTCTTTCCCCGGACGTTCTCGACGAACTCTACCAAACGGATACCGCTTCCCTCGAGGCACTGAAACCGGGCGAAGAAATGCGCTTCGGCAAGAACAAGCTCGTGCCCATCGACGAAAAGGGAAATTTCATTCTGCATTTCAAGAGCCCTTACGACATTTCGCCGGAGAAGCGAACGTTCCAGCACATATCTTACTACGACGTCGCCGAAGGGAGAATCGATCCGGCGATGTACCAGGGAAAGACTTTCATCCTCGGAAGCGCGGCACCGGCTCTTTTCGACTTTTACGCGACCCCGCACGACGATCACTTCCCCGCCGTGCTGGTCCATGCGACCATTTTGCAAAATGTCCTGACTAGCGATTATATCCGTTCCGAATTTCCCAACCCGGTCATCTACGTCGCCACGGCCATCTGCGCGATTCTTGTCGGTCTTTTCGCTTCGCAGTATCTCGCCGTCCTGTTTCTGATACTTCTCTTCATGGCGAGCATCGTCGTCTCGTACGTGTTCTTTGCAAACGGTCTCTACATCGGCTGCACGACCTACCTTATCGAAGCCATCCTGGCGTTTCTAGGTTCCTTTCTTGCGCGATTCTATTTCGAAAACCGCGACAAGACGTTTCTCGACAAGTCGTTCAAGCAGTATATTTCGGACAAGCTTATCGACGAAATGCTTTTGAACGAAAAGGAGCCAGAACTCGGCGGCGAAAAGAAGTACCTGACGGCGTTCTTTACGGACATCCAGGGATTCTCCTCCATTTCCGAACAGATCGGCGACCCGAAAAAGCTGGTCGATTTGCTGAACGATTACCTGACGGCCATGACAAACATCATCAAGGACGACAACCAGGGAACGCTCGACAAGTACGAAGGGGACGCCATTATCGCCTTCTTCGGGGCGCCTTCCCCCATCGAATGCCAACGCAAAAACGCCCTGCAGAGCGCAATCGCCATGCAAAAAGCCCAAAGGATCCTGCGCTCGAACTGGAAACGCGGCAAAAATCACGACGGGAAGGACCTTGAAGAAAACACGGCCTATCCGGAATCCGTCTATCGGATGCACACGCGAATCGGCATCAATTCGGGAGAAATTCTCGTCGGAAACATGGGTTCCGAGACAAGAAAGAACTACACGATCATGGGCGACGCGGTCAATCTGGCGTCAAGGCTCGAAAGCATCGGCAAGCAATACGGGACATACGTTCTCGCCAGCGAGGAAACGCTTGTCGGCAAGGCGGATCCGCTCGACAAGACCGATTACAGAGAGCATTTCATCGTACGACCGATCGACAGGCTGAAAGTCGTCGGCAAGAGCGAAGCCGTGCAGGTTTACGAATTGCTTGGCGAGCGCGGAGACCCCGAAGCGGGAAGCCTCGAACTCCTATGCTCCCTATGGAAAAAGGCCCAGAGGCTCTACTACGCCCAAGCGTGGGACGAAGCGATTGCCGTCTTCCAGGAAACCAAGATGCTCGAACCGCATTTACAGGCGAAGGATCCCGGCGCAAGAGAGACTCCCTCCGAAGTGTTCATCCGACGCGCGATAGCGTACAAGACCAATCCGCCGACAAGATCCGGTGAACCCTGGGACGGGATTTACACGGCGACTTCCAAGTAGATTCGACTCAGCGCCTCGGCGAAAACTTCCGGTTTCTGGAGAAGGCTCGCGACAATCCAGCCGTCTTCGTCAAAATCGAAAAAGAATCCCGGCTGGACAAGGACTTTCGCCTTTCGCAACAGACGAAGCGTCAATTGTTCGTCGTCGAATCCTTCAAAATGCAAAGCCGCATACCAGCCGCCCTGCACATTCGGCATCACGTCTTTTGAACGAAAACGCTCCCGCAAGATTTTCAGGTTTTCCCGAACGCGGGTCTTGACGCTTTCTTCGTAGGAAAGGGATCTTTCAAGCATCGGCGCGGCAAGAGAGAACGCGGGAGACGAAACGCTCAGATAGGCATCGGCAACGTATTCGATTGCGGACTTTAGCGAGTTTCCGAGTTTCCCCGCCCGATAGGCCATCCAGGCGAGCTTTAACTGCGGAGAACCGACCGACTTCGAAAAACCGCCGAGAAAGAATACGGGAACGTCGCGCGAGTCCCAGTTCCAGGGGCGTTCCGTTCCGTCGTAGATGAAATCCCCGAAGACTTCATCGACAACGATCGAAAGACCTTCGCGCGAAGCGAAATCCACCACGGCGTCCCATTCCGGTTTCGAAACGACATGGCCTGTCGGATTGTTCGGCGAAACGATAAGAAGGATTTTCGTCCGAGAGGGAAAGGCGCAGAGCGAATCCGCATCCAGTTTCCATTTACCATCCGATAGCCTTAGAAAATACGGGGCGGTCCGCAGAAATTCGAGTGACGCCAGGGAATCGAGAAGCGGATATCCCGGCATCGGCGCGAGAACGGCATCGCCTGCGTCGCAGAGCGTCTTGAAGAGAACGGAATAGGCTTCGCTTGTACTCGAAAAGAGCTGGATGTCTTCGGAAGAAAAGTTTCCGCCGCGCTTCGCGTAATAGGCGGCGACGGCGTTCCGCGCTTCCAGCCAGCCGTTCGCATCGGGGTCCCAGACGGAAAATTTCGGAATCGCCTCGGAAAGAACGCTTTCCAGAGAAAAGGAAAGCCCGGTCTTCAACGGACTCGAAACGGTCAAGTCCAGATAGTCCGGAGTCTCCCGTCTAGCCTTCGACAGCGCCAAAAAAAAGGGAGAATCGGAAAGATCCGCCGGAAGCCTTCGGGAGAGGCGCATCATTCCTTCTGGCGTCGATTCCACGCGACGAGAAGTATGGACGCAAGCGCTATTCCGGCCGGAACCGCGACGACAAGGAGAATGACTAGCAATTTCCGCCATCGGGAAAGATTTCGGATCTTCGCGCGAAAACCCAGAAATCCTTGCCGTGCCGCCTTGATTCTTTCCAGCATGGGAATTACTTCAAGTGGGCGAAGATCCAGTTTTCCAGATCCTCGATTTTCACGTGTTCCTGCTTCATGGAATCGCGTTCGCGGACCGTCACCATCCCCTTGTATTCGGGATTCACGTCGTCGCCTTCGCCAATCGTATCGAAATCGACGGTGATGCAGAACGGCGTTCCGAGT
This sequence comes from Candidatus Methanomethylophilaceae archaeon, assembly GCA_963629575.1. Classification (GTDB taxonomy): domain Bacteria; phylum Fibrobacterota; class Fibrobacteria; order Fibrobacterales; family Fibrobacteraceae; genus Hallerella. The sequence goes on along the minus strand of CAVGIM010000010.1, from coordinate 2,609 downwards.
TCGTCCTGCCGACGGTAGCGCTTGCCTATCGACTGAGTTTCGTCGTATTCCACGTTGAAGTGCTGGATCAGATCCTTGTAAAGCTTTTCTGCGAGTTCCTTGACCTTGCCCTTCTTCACCAGGGGAAGGATGGCGGCCTTGACCGGAGCGACCTTCGGGCTGAAATGCATGACTACGCGTTCTTCGCCGTTTTCGAGCTTTTCCACGTCATAGGCGTCGCAGAGCAAGACTAGCAGCAGCCGATCGACCCCGAGAGACGGTTCCACGACATACGGAATGTAGCGCTTGTTGTTCACCGCGTCAAAGTATTCCATCTTGACCTTGGATTCCTTCTGGTGCTGCGTCAGGTCAAAATCGGTGCGGCTGGCGATGCCCCAGAGTTCTCCCCATCCGAACGGGAAGTTGTATTCGATGTCGGACGTTCCGTTCGAATAGTGCGAAAGTTCTTCCTTGGCGTGTTCGCGAAGACGGAGCTTTTCCTTGTTCACGCCCAAGCCTTCGACGAAGGCGACGCAGAACTTTCTCCAGTAGTCGTACCATTCCTTTTCCGTTCCCGGTTCGCAGAAAAATTCGAGTTCCATCTGTTCGAATTCGCGTGTGCGGAAGATGAAGTTCCCCGGCGTGATTTCGTTGCGGAAGGACTTTCCTATCTGTCCGACGCCAAACGGGATCTTCGGGCGGACGTTGTCCATGATGTTCTTGAAATTGATGAAGATTCCCTGGGCGGTTTCCGGGCGGAGATAGACCTTGTTGCCCGTTCCTTCGAGCACGCCGAGCTGTGTCTGGAACATCAGGTTGAACGCGCGGGGTTCCGTGAAGTCCTTCTTGCCGCACTTGGGGCATTCGATTTCGCTATCGATCATCATCTGGTGAATTTCCGGAAAAGTCTTGCCGGCGCAGCAGCCTTCGCCTAGCTTTTCTTCGAGCAGCTGGTCCGCGCGAAAACGCTCGTGGCACGCCTTGCAATCGACGAGCGGATCCGAGAAATTCGAAACGTGTCCCGAAGCCTGCCAGACGCGCGGATTCAGGAGAATGGACGAATCGAGACCGACGACATCCGGACGGGAAGCGACAAAGGTCTTCCACCAGAGGTTCTTGATGTTGCGCTTGAGCTCTACGCCGTAGGGACCGTAATCCCACGTATTCGCGAGGCCATCGTAGATTTCGGAGCCCGGAAAGATGAATCCGCGCCTCTTGCAAAGGGAGATAAGGTCCTTGAGCGCATTCTGTACAGTCTTTGCCATATTCAGTCCTTTTGAAAATTTTCCGCGGTAAATATAAAAAGAAAAGCCGCGCGAAAACTCCAGGAGACGAAAGCGGAGATTCAAAACTTTGAAATTTTCGAAAAATTTTTATCTTGCCATCCATCCATGAAAAAGACGATTTCCCTTTTCATCCTTCTCTTTCTAGTCCACGCCTCCGCCGCGAGAATCCGCTCGGTAGAAGAAATCCTTTTCGCCCAAAGCGTTCTCTACGGACTTGTGCAGAACGGCGAAAGCGCCACCGAAACGGAGAACCAAGCCGTCCACATCCCCTTTCTGCCCGAAGCGGAAGGCTCTCCCGAAGACAGCGAACCGGACGAATTTCTCGACGAGGCTTCCGCAATCGACGAAATGGAGACCGATTCCGCGACACTTGCCGAAGAATTCCAGGACACGATTCTTGTCGATATGAAAATGTCCGCCATTCCCCTTGAAAGCGGACGAATCACTTCGCCATACGGGTTCCGGCACTACCGCATCCACAAGGGGATAGACATCGGGCTGAAAACGGGCGATACGATTCGGGCGGCGTTTCCCGGAAAAGTGACGCGCGTGCGCTACGAACGCCGAGGATATGGACGCTATGTCGTACTGGAGCACCAGGGCTGCGGCATCACGCGCACGGTCTATGCACACCTTTCGAGACAGCTAGTCAAGGTCGGCGATAGCGTCAAAGCGGGAAGCGTCATCGGGCTAGGCGGAAACACGGGGCGCTCCACGGGTCCGCACCTCCATTTCGAAACGCGCTTCGGAGACATGCCTCTCGATCCGCGCCTCTTTTTCGACTTTGAAAATCACGCGGTCCAAGGCGCAACAATCCGCTTGCCAAGGAAAAAGGCCGAAGCGGAATACGCCGCCTTGCAGAAAGAAGCGAGCAAGCACCGCTACCACCGCATCCGTCCCGGAGACACGCTCGGAAAAATCGCCAGAAAATACCACACAAGCGTAGCGAGGCTCTGCGCGCTCAACGGCATCAAGCGAAATTCCATTCTTCGCGTCGGCAAGATCCTCCGCTGTTCGTGACAAGAGAAGTTGTTTGAAGGGAAGGCTAAGAGTGAAGAGTGGAGTGTTCGCTAAGCGATCTACAAAGCCTTGTACGATAAACTGTCATCCTGGAGCGGAGCGACCTGTCTGCCGACAGGCAGGTAGGATCCATAGTCAGAGCTTAGAACTGAGAGCTTAGGTGAGAGTGGAATGTGGAGAGTGAAGAGTGGGACTCCGAGCGAACTTTTACTTCTAGCGGTCATCCTGGAGCGCGGTCAGAGCCTAGAGCTTGGAGCTTAGATCTGAGTTTCGCAGACGTTTAGGTTCAAATGTAAAGCGGATCGCTCTGCGTCTCTAAGCTCT
>CAVGIM010000009.1:0-61735 GCA_963629575.1 Candidatus Methanomethylophilaceae archaeon | reverse complement strand
GCCCGAGCCTAGTGAAGAAAGCTTTGTGTCATGGACATTTAGGCTTAGGGATGCGGAACGAGAAAATAACTGTATCCTGGGTCCTGATTTCTCTCCACTCTCCACTCTCCACTCTCCACTCTCCACATTCCACTCTCAACTAAGTTCTGACTATGGATCCTATCGGTCGCTTCGCTCCAGGATGACAGCTGCAGCCGTACAAAAAAAGCCCGGACGTTTGGGCCCGAGCTTTGCATGATTAACGCTTTTGACTATTCTTCGGAAGATTCGTCCTTGATACAACGGACAGAATAAGCGTTTTGTTTGCTATAACTACTACTACTGGAATTCAGGGTTTTGTCGCTATAGATCAGGTAAAACGATTGGGCTACTACAAAATTACCCGAAATTTTCTCCGAAGAAGTCCAGAAATACGCATAAGAGCCAACAGAATAGTATTTGTTTTCGTAATCGCGGTAACCCGCGGGAAGCCCTCCGAAACCGACCGCGTCTGAACCATAGCCGTACCCCGAAGAGGTTTTACTCCAGCCGCTTTTCGATTTCAAGGCGTAGCCGACGGAATCCGTTTTCTCGCCAAACAGGGAATCCGCGACAAACGTTTCCAGATCGCGCCATTCCCCGACATTTGGCAGGTGCCAGCCCTCAGGGCAGACACCCCGGACCTTTTCACCAGCGGAACATGTTACGCCGACGCCACATCCCTTGCCGTCATCGGAAAACTTGCCGGACGAGTCCATCGCAGCGGCCCACGTGTAAAGACGACCGTAAGTTTCGCAATACTGCGCACTGTCGTTGTAGCAATAGCTCTTGGCGCTTCCGCTACTATACTTGTAGTTCAGATTTTCCGCCATCCATGTTTGCTCGCCAAGCCGGATCGTTCGATATTCCGCACCGTCACGCGTGTCCAGCAATTTTCCAAAAATCTTTGAGGAGTAGCAGAGTTCTTCCCGAGGGTCGTAGCTTTTTCCTCCGCACAGATCGTAGGATTCGCCATCAAGGCAAAACTGTCTGGTCGGATCGTAGTTTTTTGCCCCGCACAAATCGCGAATCAAGGAATCCGCAAAGCAGAACTTTTCCGCAGGGTCATACGCTTCGACTCCGCAAATCGCCTTGTACAGGGTAACCGTATCGGACGCGGCACAAACGAATTTTACGACGCCCGAACTGTCGCTCACCAGGCGGCACCCGTTTTCGCCGCTAGCCCCGTCCTTGCCGTTCAGAACGACCCCGACGGAATCACCGCCGCAGACGACCTTGTAGCCCGAGCCGTCCGAAAGAGCGGCCACCGTACAGGAAGTCCCGTTCGCGCCATCCCTGCCGTCCGTTCCGTTTTCGCCATCGACGCCGTCCTTGCCGTTTACTCCATTCAGAACGACCCCGACCGAATCACCGCCGCAAACTATCTTGTAGCCCGAGCCATCCGAAAGAGCGAATACGGAACAGGATGTCCCGTTCGCGCCGTCCCTGCCGTCCGAGCCGTTTTCGCCGCTAGCACCGTCCTTCCCGTCCGAGCCGTTCAAAATTACTCCGACGGAATCACCGCCGCAGACGACCTTGTAGCCGGACGAATCCGGAAGCGCCTTGACCGTGCAGGAGGCTCCGTCTGTTCCATCCTTGCCGTCCGTTCCGTTTTCTCCGTCTGCGCCGTCCTTGCCGCTGGCAGCCGCCTTCGACAGCGGAACCCAGCCCGAATCCGCGCAGATGTAAACCGAACTTTCGCTCGAAGCGAACACCGTCTTGCCTATGACCGCCGAATCGCACGCGCCGAGAGAATCCGCGGAGACCGCGACCTCCATGCCGATAGTCTCGTTCGTGACCTTGGTGACGTTGGTTTCGTCCCCGCAGGCAACTAGAGCGAGGAAGGCTATGATTGTTCCGCCCATCTCAAAAAGTCTTTGAATTGTCCTTGACATTGTGAACCTCCTAGAATCAATGTTCTATTTTTGCATTTTCTGCAACTATCAGTTCGAAGAATGATTTCAATCCATTGGTCGCTGAATCACCGACTAGTTTTGAAAGCACTCCGATTCCTAAATCCTTAAAAGCTTCTTTTAGTCTATCCAACTTTACGTTATCAGCAAGATCCGGTTGAAATTTTTTAAGCAGCGCAATATAGGCGTCAATAGGCATCGTAATGACATCCGAAGCGAACGATGTGTCCGAAAAAAATCCGTTTTCTCTCAGATAAGAGCGTATGGCATCACGAGGATAGCGGTTATCGACGATTAGCGAAATTAACTTGCCGTTTTTTGCGTTGGTCTTAAAAATAGGAGGTTCGTCTAGAACTTTCTTGATTTGCAAAGTTTCATCTGACGTTTCTGCTGTACGAAGTGAACTTTCGTAAAACAGCATCCGCGCCTTGGTCTGGGATATTTTTAGTTCCTTGGCAATGTCCCAGGAATTCGTCGAACCGATTTTCCCTAACCTTTTGAACCTGTCAAATAGGAAAATGTCCAGTTCCCGTTTGGAGACCGCTCCAAATGAATTTTGCGTGTAAAAGTCAAAAAGAGAATCCGCAAATTCCTTTTCCGTTAAAGTTTTTTCTTGCAAACGGCCATTGTCGGCAACAGAGCTTGGCATAGGCATATTTCCTTGATTTAATACAAAATGTAAGAAAAAAAAAAGCTCTACAAGTGCCCAAATGTTCAAAATTCATTCACCTGAAATTCAACATCCCTTCTACCAATACTCGTACAAAAAAGAAAGAAGAGCGTGGAGGCACGTTCTTCTTTCTAAGGAGAGGGAGGGATTCGAACCCTCGGACCCCGTGAGGAGTCTACGGTTTTCGAGACCGTCTCGATCGACCACTCCGACACCTCTCCGTCGGATGCCACCAAATGTAGAAAAAATTTTGAAAAATCCTAGGGCTTTCAAAAAGAGCGTTCGATTTCTATATTCTCGCCCCATGATACCAACCGAAAATCAAGAAGAAAACGCCGTTTCGGAAATCCAGCAGGCCCCGGAACAAAACGAAAACAACGAATCAACCGAAGGAACGCTTAAATTCAGCGACCTGGGACTCTCGCCCGAAGTCCTTGAAGGAGTCCAGAAGGCAGGGTACGAAACGCCATCCCCCATCCAGGCAAAAGCCATCCCCATCTTTTTGCGCGGAGAAAACCTGCTCGGAACCGCCCAGACAGGAACCGGAAAAACCGCGGCCTTCACGCTACCGCTCCTCTCCAGAATCGATTTTAAAAAAGGCGAAACCTCCATGCTGGTCCTTTCGCCCACGCGCGAACTGGCGGTCCAGGTCGCCGAAGCTATCCAGCATTTCGCCTGCGCCATGCCGAACATTCGAATCGTCCCCGTCTATGGCGGACAGGATATCTCGGTACAGCTCCGCGCGCTCCGGCACACGCCCCAGATCGTCGTCGCCACGCCCGGGCGTCTTATCGACCATATCGAACGAGGAACCATCGACCTTTCGAAAATCCAGGCGGTTGTCCTCGACGAAGCGGACGAGATGCTCGACATGGGATTCATGGAAGATGTCGAATCGATTCTCGAACGGATTCCCGAAAACGCGCAACGCGGGCTTTTCAGCGCGACCATGCCCTCAAGCGTCCGGAAAATCATCGATCGCTACCTGGGCAAATACTCCGAAGCGTGCATCGAGGCGAAAACGGCAACGGTCGATAAGGTTCGCCAACGGTATCTGACGATTCGCTCCGAGCAAAAGATGGAAGCGCTTGTACGCGTTCTCGAAGGCGAAAACTACGACGGCGTCATTATCTTTGTGCGCACCAAGCAATCGACCGCCGAAATTTCCGAAAGGCTCGAAGCCCGAGGGTTCAATGCGGCCCCGCTCAGCGGCGACCTCGCCCAGGGACTTCGCGAACGCACGGTGAACCGCCTCAAGGAAGGCAAGATCGACATTGTCGTCGCGACGGATGTCGCTGCCCGCGGACTAGACGTGAGCCGCATCTCGCACGTCATCAACTACGACGTTCCCTACGACACGGAATCCTACGTCCACCGCATCGGGCGCACCGCAAGAGCCGGCCGCGAAGGCAACGCGATTCTCTTCATCACGCCGCGCGAGCGCCGGATGCTCAAGATGATCGAACGCGCGACCCGCAAGCAGATCGAACCGATGGAAATCCCCACGGGCGAACAGATCAGCGAGCATCGCGTTTCCGCCTTCAAGAAGAAGATTCTCGAAACCATCGAAGCGGGAGGCCTCGAAGACTTCCGAGGCCTCATCGAAAGCCTCGAAGACGAAAAGGGAATCCCCCCTCTCGACATCGCGGCAGCCGTCACCAAGCTCGCCCAGGCGGGCCAGCCGCTCTTCCCGACGGATCTTCCCGACATCAAGACGGTTCCGCTCCGCGAAGAACGCCGAAAAGCCCGCGAAGACAAGTTCGGAAACGGACCGCGCGAAGACAGGGATCGCGAACCGCGCATGGAAAAGGACAACGGCGTCGAGGAAGGCTTTGAACGCTACTACCTGGGAGTCGGACGCAGAGACCGCGTTTCGCCGCGGGACATTGTCGGTGCCATCGCCGGGGAATCGGGAATTTCTTCCGCGGACATTGGACGGATCAAGCTTTTCGACCGCTTCAGCACCGTGGAACTTCCCGAAGGCATTCCCTCCGAAATCAAGCTCATCCTCGAAGAAATGACCATCCGCGGAAACCCTTCACGCTTCCGCCTGATGACGGACGACAGGCCGCTTCCCAAGGACCGCGAATCGTTTGGCGAAAGGCGCAGAGACCGCGACGACCGCTATTCGGACCGCCGAAGCAAGCGCCGCTCCTTTGGAGACCGCTCGTTCCAGAAGCGCGGAGACAGGCCGTTCCGCAAGACCCGCCGATTCGGGCATCATTGATTTCTCACAGGTCGAACAGAAGAATCGCCGGCTTTGCCGGCGATTCTTCGCTTTTAAACTTCTGCGGCGGATTGTCTAAAACAGACGTTCCCGCGCGCGCTGTTCCAAAAAGAGGTTCACCAGGGCGATAGCCGCCATGCTTTCCACGATTACCGGCGCGCGAAGCGCAACGCAAGGATCGTGCCGTCCCCGGGCGGCAAGCGTCCCGTTTGTCCCGTCGCGGCCCGCCGTTCTCTGTTCCTGCGCAATCGTCGCCGTCGGCTTAAAGGCCAGTCGGCAGTGTATCGTTTCCCCGTTCGAAATCCCGCCGAGCGTTCCGCCCGCATGGTTTGTCTCCGTAAGGAACTTTCCCTCCTTGGCGACAATCGCGTCGTTGTGTTCCGATCCGCGCAAGCGGGAAGCCCGGAAACCTTCGCCGATTTCAAAGCCCTTCACCGCCGGAATGCTCAAAAGGGCCGCGCCGAGAAGCGCCTGCAGCTTGTCGAAAACAGGTTCCCCCACAGCCACCGGAGGCTTTCGAATGTCCAATGCGAGAACCGCGCCGACAGAATCCTTCGCCGCCATCGCCTCCCGAACGACCTCTGCCATCCGTTCGCTCGCTAAGGCATCCGGGCATCTCACGGGAGAAGCCTCGACCGCTTCGATCGTCACTTTTTCCGCATCGACGTTCGAATCGACGTTTCCCACGCTTTCGACCCAGCTGACGATTTCCGTTCCGCAGGCAAGCTTCAGGATTTTCCCGGCAATGGCTCCGGCAGCGACGCGGGACAGCGTTTCCCGCGCAGAGGCCCGCCCTCCGCCGCGAAAGTCCCGAAAGCCGTATTTCAAGTCGTAGGTCAAGTCGGCATGTCCCGGACGATACAGGTTTTCCATTTCCGAATAATCGCCCGAACGCTGGTTTTCGTTCTGCACCAAAAGGGAGATGGGCGTTCCCGTCGTCTTTCCGTCAAAGACTCCCGAAAGGATGCGCACCGTATCGGCTTCCTTCCGAGGCGTCACCAACGCGTTTTGTCCCGGACGCCGTCTGTCCATCGCCTGCTGGATCTCCGCTTCCGACAGGGGAAGACCGGCAGGACATCCGTCAACAACCGCTCCGACGGCCTTGCCGTGAGATTCGCCCCAGGTCGAGACGGTAAACAATTTTCCAAAAATGCTAGACATAATCGATTCAAAATATAGAAATCCTGAAATTTACGGCGCTTTAAGTCGAATTTTCGAGCTTTTTTGGGAACTACGGACATTTTCGTTAGTCTTGTTTGCTATGTTTGTCCTGGTTTGCTTACAAAACAGAGACACGATGAAAAAACTCATTCTCATTGTATTTGCGCTGTTCGCCGTTCCGTTCTGTGGGGCCCAGTCCTTGACAGGATTTGCCGGAATCAATTTCGGTCTCGACAGGGAAAGCGTCATCGAAGACATCATGAAGCTGGGCTACGATCCGCTGGGCTCTTCCGATGCCGCGGACAGAATCGTCATCCCTGTCTATATGATGGACGAACTTCCGGTGCAAGTCGACTTTCTCTTCAACAAGAACGACCACTTCTACGCCTTTGAAGTTCGCACCGGACGCATGGAGGCGGACCGTCTCCCGAAGGTTTTCGAAGCGCTGGAATACATGTCCGAAAAGTTCACCGCCCGCTACGGAAAGAAAGTCCGTACCACGGAAATCCGGGAATCCGATATCAAGCCGGGAGTCCACAACCTTTACAAGCAATGGACCGCCCACAAGACGCTCAACATCTACACGGCGATCATTTTTAAGGATGGACGCTACTACACGGTCGGATCCGTCACCAGCCGCAAGCTTGCCAAGGAAACGCCTCGCGCCGAAGCGAAGAAGCACGACTTTTCCGACATGATGCCAAATTGAATTTCTCTTCGAAAAAGCAGGCGGACTAGTCTTGCAGGTTCGCCTTTTTTCGTCTCTCCGTGAGAATGGAATCTTCTTTCGATGCGGCTATGGCTTCCTCGCGCGTCCACGGATGCTGCGGAAGCGTCTGCGCAAAGCCGGCGATGTCCACCATTTCGTCCAGCGGAATTTCATCGTAATAGGGCAGCATCCCCCGTTCTTCGTCCCCAAAGTTCATCATGAACCAAAACGTCGGAAGTTCGTCGTGGGCGGTCGAGCCGATATATCTCGGATGCCACATGTCGTGGGAAAGATTCATCCGGCGACCGTCGTCCCCATGGCACGGGCGGCAGTTTCGCATAAAGAGCCTTTCGCCGCGCACCGTATCCGCTCCGACAAGGTTTCCCGCCGAATCCAGAAGACGATAGACAAGATAGGCCATCCGCCGGTCTTCGCGCGTCAGCGTATCGGCGACAGATCCCGGTTCGGGGGAGTTCACGTCGCCAAGGCCAAGGTCGGCGAGCAGGGCGACCGCGTAGAGAATCGGCACGGCACTTGCCATTTTTTTCCAGAAATTCTTGCCCATGGCTCCAAAATAGGTTTTTCCACCGAGTGCCGAGCGTCACGCGCAAATCCCGGAAAGGCTTTATCGAAAAAATTTGCATATTTTAGAGGGAATTTAATGTATTTTCCTAGGTAGCATGAAATTCATCTGGCAAAAGTTGATGTCCATTTTCCGCCTGAACGTCATCATCACGTTCTTGCTTTCGACGACTGTCATCGCCCTGCTATGGTATCGCTACGGCATGGACGACATCTACACGATTACGCCAGCAACCTACCCCTACATCGTCGCCCAGACCGATTCGGTAGATGGCGGGACGTCCATTCTCGAAATGACGCGTACGGATTCTTCCGTCATCATGGACTACGAGCTCCGGGAAGGCTATCCCTATCCCTATGTCGGACTCCAGATTTACCTGGGAGACGGGAAAAGCCGCGGCAAGAATCTTTCCCATTACGACAGCATCTACGTCTGGGTCAAGCCGCGGGGCGAAGGTTCGGTGCGGCTCTATCTGCGCGGATTCGACGATATCGTTTCGAAACCCGACGACCAGGCGACGCTCAAGTTCAACGAGCTCGAATTCTACCCGCTCGAAGAAACCTATCCGGCGGTCTTTGTTCCCCAGGAATTCCGGGTCGCCAGCTGGTGGGTTTCCCAGAACAGCGTAAACGCGCACCGCGCGCGCGTCGATTTTTCGAACATTCCCCTGATAGAAATCCAGACGGGAACCAATGCGCCACTCGGCTACGGAACGCTCGAGATCATGGGACTGACATTCAAGGGAAAGATCATTTCCGCCGAAAACCTGATGTTCGCCATCATCACGCTCTGGTTCTTCACGTTCCTCTTCTACCTGATCCTCCGGCTGCGCGACTACAGCATCCAGCGGAACATCGAACGCAAGCGCCGCGAAGAGCTCGAACACAACCTGGTCGTCCTCGAAGTCGAAAAGTCCGACTACGAAAAGGCGAGCAAGGAAGACGCCCTGACCGGATGCCTGAACCGGGCCGGTTTCACGAGCGTTCTCACCAAGGAACAGGAGCGTCTAAACAACGGAAACGGTTCGCTCTCGTTCATCATGCTCGATATCGACTTTTTCAAGAAGGTCAACGATACGTGGGGGCACAGCGTAGGCGACGAGGTACTTGTCAATCTTTCGAAACTCATCCGCAGCCGCATTCGCACGACAGACGCCCTTGTCCGCTGGGGTGGCGAGGAATTCGTCATACTCTGCGGAGACACGCCTCTCCAGAACGCCCAGTTCCTTGCCGAAAAGCTCCGGACCACGGTCGAAAACACGCAGCTGATTTCGCAACAGCAAGTCACCTGCTCGTTCGGCGTCGCCGAAATGATGCCGCACGAAGATCCCAAGAGCGTCTTTGACCGACTGGACAAGGCTCTCTACAGTTCCAAGCGCAACGGACGCAACAGCGTGACCGCGGCAATCAAGAAGACCCAGGCATCATGAAAAAATATCTCGTTCTGCCGATTCTAGTCCTTTTCGTCGGATGTGCCAGAAACAATCCGGAATTCGTACCGATTTCGCTCAACTGGTTCGAATTTCAGGCAATCGAAAATTCCGAAAATCCAAGCGTGATGGACTCCACCCAGGAAGAGCTCTGCCTCGTCTCGATGACGCGCGCCCTGATGGAAAACGAGACCATTCGCGAAAATTCCAAGTCGGGAAAGGAATACGACGTCCAGTACTTCGGAACAAGGAAATCGGGCGATCTCGTCGCCGAGTTTCGCGGAAGATGCAAGGACCCGACGGACTTGCAGGACCTAGAACGGCAGGCGCTCACGTTTTCCAATGTCCGGGATTGCAACTTCACGGCCCGGTGCGACGCCAAGGGAAAGGTCACGAACCTAAGCGTCTTCTAGATCCCGTTGTAACGCCTACAACGAAATTTCGGCACGACGTTCCGGATGTCTTTCCCATCCATGTATTTTTAGAATATGAATTCCATCTTTGACTACACGGATTACCGAGCCTTTCTGCGCGACGCCTTCGATAACTACAAAAGGGAACGCTGCGCGGTGTCGTGGCGGTTCATGGCATCGAGAATCGGTTGCGATCCGGGAAACCTTCTCCGCGTTTCGCAAGGAAAGATCCACCTGGCGGTAAAATTCGCCGCTCCGTGCGCCAAGTTCTTTGGACTGTCCGAAAAGGAATCCGCCTACTGGACGGAACTTCTCCTGTTCGGACGCGCCAAGAGCGACAAGGAAGCTCTGGATCACTACGAGAAGATGCTTTCGATCAAGGGCGTCGAAATCAAGCGACTCGATGCCAAGGAACTGGAATTCTACAGGCACTGGCACGCCAATGCGATTCGTTCCCTCCTCGGAATCGGAAATTTTCGGGACGACGAACAGAGCTACCGGGTTCTCGCCAAATCCTGCACCCCGGCCATTTCCGACGAAGAAGCCCGGGAATCGGTCCGCCTGCTCGAATCCCTGGGCATGATCCGGCTAGACAAGGATGGGCAATGGACCGTGACCGAGACCTTCGTCGGCACCGGGGGAAACTGGCGTTCCGAAGCGGTCCGGCGATTCCAGGAAGACACCATCGCGCTAGCCGGACAATCCCTTTCGAGGCACAAGCCCTATCTTCGGGACATCAGTACGGCGACGATAACGTTCAATCGGCAAAGCCTGGATCTCCTCCGCGAAAAGATTCGGGAATTTCGCCGGGAGCTGCTTAGGCTTTCCGCCGAAGGAACAGGGGACAACGCGGTCTATCAGCTAAACGTCCAGCTGTTTCCCATCGCGATTCTGGGAAACGGGGAGGGAGAATGAAACAGACTTTGACGCTCCTCGCATTCCTTTTCCTTGCTTTGGGAATTTTCGGCTGTGGGGAAAACCATGCCGGCGGACCGGGCAGCGAAACGACCAACGGGATTCTCGCGCGGGCTTTTCTCGGAGACGGCTCTCCTGCCGCCTACGCCGGCGTAACGCTCCGCAAAAAGGATTTCGTATCGGCCGACACTTCCGAAACCGTAGCCACGCCCGACATTTACGCGGACAGCCTCGGAACCTTCGAACTGGACGAAATCGATTCGGGCGACTACCGCCTGACCATTTCCCTGGGTGGCCAGATCCATTCCCGGGAACTGCACTATCGAGGCGAATCCCTTGATTTGGAACAAATTAACCTGGAAATTCCCGGACAGATTTCGGGAACGGTCGGCGGAAAACATCCAACGGGAACCCCTGTCTGGATAGGAATCTACGGACTGGACATCCTCGCGAAAGCGGACTCCTCCGGAAACTTCCTGCTTCGGGGCGTTCCCGCAGGCAACCTGAAAGCGTTCATTCTTTCGCCTTCGAGGGATTCCGTTCTCGCGGATACGGGCATTACCGTCGAGACCTTCGGGACAAGCACCTGGAACCATGCCATCGCCGACACGGCGGGCGACACGACAGCAAGCGATACCGCCATCTGGACGCTCTACGAAGACTTCGAGGATTCCGCCTCGTTTGCCGCGAAAGGCTGGTATTTCAGCGACGATTCCTCCTTGGCGACGATTACGTCCCCGACCGGTTCGCCGTGGAGCGGAACCCAGGAAGACGCCGACCGCAAAGGCCGCGTATTCAAGGGCACCTACACGATTCCCGAAAACATTTCCGCAAGCGGTTACGTCATCTTCGGAATGCGGATTTCCACCGAGGGCGTGGATCTGGGTGACCTGGATTCCGTCGGATTTTACGCCAAAGGTTCCGGTTCGATAAGGATCGCCTTTGAACGCTGGGAAGCAAGCGCAAGCGACAATCTCAAGGCCTGGACCGCGGACATTCCCCTTTCGGATTCGTGGACGCACTACACGGTGAAACCCGAAGACTTTCTCTCTCCCGAAAGCGACACGCTTTCCACCGGATGGGAGAGCGTCAAGAGGACGGTTACGCGCTTTCACTTCTTTGGCGTAAACGGAAGCGAGCTTTCTCTCGACGACATTGCCGTTTATGGGGCCTCGTTTTGATATTTCCCTCGTTTCCGGCGAGTAAATTAAATATCTTTGGATATTATGCAAAATCTTCAAGACGAAGCGGACATTGCCCGCAAGTATCTAGCCAAGGTCGCGGACATTGCCGAGCGAAAATTCGACGAACACCTGCCGCCCGAAACCGACGTTCCAAGGAACTTGCACAAGGCGATGCGCTATTCCGTATTTGCAGGCGGCAAGCGTCTGCGCCCGGGACTTGCCCACGCGGCCTTTGAACTTTTTCGCGGGTCGGGCGAAAGCATCTGGTATGCGACCAGCGCGCTTGAATTTCTGCACACGTTTTCGCTCATCCACGACGATCTTCCCTGCATCGACAACGACGATTACCGTCGCGGAAAACCGACAGCGCACAAGCAATTCGGCGAAGCCACCGCGGTCATGAGCGGAGACGCCCTGTGTGTTCTCGCCTTTGAACTGATAGCGAAGACGGGAAATCCCCAGGCGATGGAATGCCTGGCCCACAAGCTTGGCACCTACGGCATGATCGGAGGCGAAATGACGGACATCGACTGCGAAGGGAAGGATGTCCCGCTCGAAACGGTCGATTATATCCACTACCACAAGACGGCCGCTCTCATCGAAGCCTCCCTTGTCATCGGCGCGCAACTCGCAGGCGCGAAAGAACGCGACATTCGGAAAATCGAAGCCTATGGACGTTCCATCGGTCTTGCCTTCCAGATTGTCGATGACATCCTGGACATCGTTTCCACGACCGAAGAACTCGGAAAGGATGCCGGTTCCGACATGGCAAGCGGCAAGGCGACCTACCCGGCCCTGGTGGGTATCGAAGCATCGCGCCAAAAGGCTCTGGAACTTTACGAAGAATCCCTGAGCCAGCTCGATGGCATCGACGGGGACACATCCGTTCTCAAGGCCATCGCCGCTTTCATCATCACGCGGGTCAAGTAAATGTTCCTCAAGGACGTCAAATCGCCAAAAGACATCAAGGGCTGCTCCGTCCAGGAACTGAACGACCTGGCGGTCCAGATCCGCGAAAAGATTATCAACCAGGTCGCGACCCACGGCGGTCATTTGGCATCGAGCCTTGGCGTCGTCGAACTGACGCTCGCCCTGCATTACGTGTTCAACGCGCCCGACGACATTCTGGTCTGGGATGTCGGGCACCAGGCCTATGTGCACAAGCTGCTCACGGGTCGCTACGACGAATTCGAAACGCTCCGGCAGCAAGGCGGTCTTTCCGGCTTTCCCAAGCGCGCTGAAAGTCCTTACGATGCCTTTGGCGTCGGACACGCTTCGACTTCCATCTCGGCGGCACTGGGATTTGCCGTAGCCCGCGACAAGCTCCACAGGCACAACAGCGTCGTCGCCATCATCGGCGACGGTTCCATGACGGGCGGCATGGCGTTCGAAGCGCTCAACAACGCAGGGCTTTCCAAACAGAACATGACCGTCATCTTGAACGACAACAAGATGAGTATCGCGCCCAATGTCGGCGGATTTCCCAAATACCTGAACCGTCTGATCTCCGATCCAAAGTACAACAAGCTCCGCGCCGATATCGATCGGGTGATGCAAAAGATCCCGGGCATCATCGGTCGCCATTTCCGCACGCTCCTGCAAAGCGTCGAAAAAGCGGTCAAGAACGCCATTCGTCCTGGACAGTTTTTCGAAGATCTGGGAATTCGCTACTTCGGTCCCATCGACGGGCATGACTTGAACGAACTGATTTCCACCCTGGAACGCGTCAAGTCGATTCCCGGGCCTTGCCTCATCCAGGTGATGACGGAAAAAGGTCACGGCATGAAATTCGCCGAGACTAATCCGAGCAAGTGGCACGCCTCCGTTCCGTTCGATCCCAAGAGCGGAATGCCGCTATCCCAAAAGACATCTCTCCCCTCCCTCACAAGCGTCTTTGGAAACACCATCCTGGATCTCGCGAAGAAAAACGAGAAGATAGTCGGAATTACGGGAGCCATGCCCACAGGCTGCGGTCTCGACATCATGGCAAGGGAAATCCCGGACAGGGTAATCGACGTGGGAATCGCCGAAGAGCACGCGGTGACATTCGCCGCGGGTCTCGCCTGCGGTGGACTCGCTCCTGTCGTCGCCATCTATTCCTCGTTCCTGCAACGCGCATACGACCAGATAATCCATGACGTTGCGCTCCAGGACCTACACGTCGTTTTTGTCCTGGATAGAGCCGGTCTTGTCGGGGCAGACGGTCCGACGCACCACGGCGCTTTCGACATCACCTATCTGCGGTCGATTCCGGGCATGACCATCATGGCGCCCTCGGACGAAAACGAACTTCGCGACATGGTGACCGCGGCCATCGAAATGAACGGTCCTGTCGCCATCCGCTTTCCGCGCGCCTCCGCACTCTCGGCCGAGCTTCGCCCGGAAGCCTTGCCGGTGCCATTTGGAAAATTCCAAATCAAGAGGCAGGGAAAGGACATTCTGCTTCTAGGCGTGGGCTTTATGCTCCACGAACTCGAAAAGACGGCGAAGATTCTTGCCGAACACGGTTTTGATCCCACCCTGGTTGACGCCAGATTCGTGAAACCGCTCGACAAGGAAGACTACCGCAACCTGTTCAGCACGCATCGCACCATCGTAACCCTCGAAGACAATACGGTCATCGGCGGATATGGTTCCGAAATAGCGGAACTTCTCGCCGACATGGACTTCGAAAATCACAGGCTCTTCCGATTCGGACTGCCCGATGCGTTTGTCGAACACGGAAAAATTCCGGACCTGTATCGGATGCTAGGCATTGACGGCACGTCCATCGCAAACAAACTACTGAAAGAACTATGACTGAAGAAAACAACACCCCAAAACGAGTCGTCCGACAGACTTTTCAAGGAAAATTCGGAGTAAGCGACAATCCAGCCGACCACGGCTTTGGACGCCATCCCGAAGTCACCGACCCCGATGCCCAGGAAACCCGCAGCGAGCGCCGCGAATTCGAAAGATCCAGGGAACGCCATTTCGGCTCCGACGAAAAAAAATCGGAAGGAACCCGAGGCGAACGCAAGCCTTTTGACCGCGGAGAGCGCAGATCCTTTGGGGACAGAGAGCGTTCCTTCGACCGCGAACGCAGACCGTTCGGAGACCGCGACAGACGCTCGTTCCGAGACCGCGACGGTGAAAGAAGTTTCGATCGGAGAGAAAGGTCTTTTGGAAGAAACCGCGAAGATCGGCGTTCCTTCGGGGACAGAGAGCGTTCCTTCGACCGCGAACGCAGACCGTTCGGAGACCGCGACAGACGCTCGTTCCGAGACCGCGACGGTGAAAGAAGTTTCGATCGGAGAGAAAGGTCTTTTGGAAGAAACCGCGAAGATCGGCGTTCCTTCGGGGACAGAGAGCGTTCCTTCGACCGCGAACGCAGACCGTTCGGAGACCGCGACAGACGCTCGTTCCGAGACCGCGACGGTGAAAGAAGTTTCGATCGGAGAGAAAGGTCTTTTGGAAGAAACCGCGAAGATCGGCGTTCCTTCGGAGACCGTAACCGCTCTTTCGACAGAAACGCGGACCGTCCCATTTTCCGCCAGAAACCCGAACAGAAGTTTATCGAGGACGAAGAAGCGGTACGCGACGAAGAAGCGGTTCTCCAGTATGCGGATTCTCCGGACATCTTGCCGGAAAAGGCCGGAGCGAACCCTCCGTGGTTTCGCAAGCTGCTCGCGCTGACGACGGAAAAAGGCCGCTCCCGCGAAGGACAGTTCATCGCCGAAGGTGTCCGCGTTGTCGAAGAAATCGTCGCAAACCACCAGGACGTGATCATCGGCATCTACGCCGCCGGCAAGAAAAAGCTCGACGAATCCGGCGAACCGGTCCTGAACGAGGAGGGCGAAAACGTTTACGAACCGATTCCCACGCTCCAGGATCTCATTGACCGCGCCCGCAAAGCCGGCGCAAGCGTCAAGATCATCGGAGAAGACCAGGTACAGAGACTTTCCTCGACCGTCACGCCCCAGGGCATTCTCGCCGTCTGCCGCATGGCTAGCACCAAGCCGAACTACGAAAAGAGCCGAAGCATTCTGACGCTCGTCGATGCGGTCCAGGATCCGGGAAACCTGGGCGCCATTTTCCGCACGAGCCTCGGATTCCATTCGTCGGGAATCGTCATCGGAAAAGGCTCCGTGAATCCCTTCAATCCGAAAGTCGTCCGCGGATCGTCGGGAACGTTCCTCCGCGTACCGTTTGAAAAGGATCGCGACCTGATCGATACCATCAACGAGCTTCACCGCTATGGCTACACGATCATCGCGACGGACCTGCACGGCAAGCAGAGCCTTTCCGAAATCGAACCGCGCAAGCTGCGCAAGGTCGCCTTTCTCGTCGGAAACGAAGGCGCCGGTACCGACCGACATCTCATCGATATTTCCGACGAAACGGTCAAGATCCCGATGTCTAGCGAACTCGAATCCCTGAACGTCGCTGTCGCGCACGGAATTCTCTCCTACGAAATGGCGAAAATCCAGAAGGAGATCGGCTGATGAAATTTTCCGACCGCCTAGAAGCCCGCATCCAGGCCTGCGGAAATCCGATTTGCCTGGGCATGGATCCCAAGCTTTCGCTGATGCCCGTGGAGCGGAAACACCCAAGCGCAAAGACCGCCGAAGAAAAGATCCGATTCTTCTACATGGACATTCTGGAAGAATGCGCCAGGCGAAACGTCGCGCCGGCAGTCGTCAAGCCCAACAGCGCCTACTACGAATGCGTAAGCATCGAAGGGATGAAAGTTCTCCATGATCTGATTTGCGCCTACAAGGGCGAAGGAATCCCGGTCATTCTCGACGCGAAGCGCGGCGACATCGGCAAGACAAGCGCGGCCTATGCGGACGCGGCATTCAACGTCTATGGCGCGGATGCGGTCACGGTCAGCCCCTGGATGGGAACGGATTCTGTCGGACCGTTCCTGGACCACCCGACAGGGAATGGCGTCTATCTGCTTCTTCGCACAAGCAACAAGGGCGCGGCGGATTTCCAGGATATGCCCGTAGCGGGCAAACCGGCATTTTTTTCGGTTGCAGGCAAGATTCTCGAGTGGGACAACGGCAATCTCGGCGCAGTCGTCGGAGCGACCCGTCCCGAAGAACTCGAACGGATTACCGCCTTCTTCGCCGAAGCGAAGCACGAAATTCCCTTCCTCATCCCGGGAGTTTCCATTCCGGGAGTTCCCGGCGGCCAAGGCGGCGACGCGAAAACCGTACTGAAAGCGATTTCGAATGGCGGAGGAAAGCGCAAGTTCCATGTTCTCAACAGTTCAAGCGGGCTGAACTTCGCCTGGCAGCGAACCGGAAAGGAAGCGGAATACGCCGTTGCCTGCGTCGATGCGCTGGAATCCCTTGCCGATCTTCTCCGCTGATCTCCAGGAAAAAGACATGCGTCACGTTCTAGTCGTTCTTCTTTCTGTCGCGATTGTCGCCTTTGCGTTCCACTTCGCAAGGCCCCTTCCCGGCATACCGCAAAAAGAAGAATTTTTGCCCAAGGCAAACTACGCGAAAGCGCTTGCCGTCGGGCACAACGTGACCGCGGCGGGACTTTTCTGGATTGGCGGACTCATCGATCTGGGCGACAGCTATCTGTCGGGGCAATCCTATTCCTGGCTTTCCCACGTCGGGAACCTTTCCACGGAACTCGATTCGCTTTTTGCCACGCCCTACGCCGTTGTCGGAAGCGTCACCAACACCGACGAAAAGGACACGACCGACTTTACCGTCATGCGGCGCGCGGTTCGCGTCTATCCCGACAACTGGAAATTCGCCATCTATCTCGCCTTGAGGCTCGCCAACGGACCGACGCACAACTATGCGGAAGCGGCAGATGTCATGCGACACTTTTCGTCAAGTCCCGATACGACGATTCCCCCACACATCAAGACTATCTATCGCAACTTCGAACTGAACGCGATGCAGACGGAAATGGCGGTGGAACTTCTCGTAAACGACGCGATGAATCCGCAGAACAAGGGACTCCTCGGCAGTCTCTACCCCAAGGCGATGCGCGTCTTGCACAGGACATGGACCGATTCCGTTGAAGTCAAGGAAATCAAGTCCATCATGCAAAAACTGACGGAACGCACGATCGACCCGAATTACGCCTACCACAAGCTGATCTCGCTGAAAAAAGAAGTGTCGGACTGACCGATAGCCCCAATCCTATCTGCCTTCCTTGACGGTTCCTGACAGGGAATCGGCCCGGTCGCGATTGCGGAGGAGCCCCATCAGTTCAAAGGCGTTTGCGCTGCGTACAAGGTAATCTAGGGCTATCCGTGGAGGCAAGTCGCCTAACGCCCGATAATAGAGAATGGTCGCCGACATGAACGGTCTTCCCGCCCGAATCGAATGCTTCAACGCCGTTTCGTAAAGCGAGTCCGCTTCGGGCTTTTGCAGGAGTGCCGCAGACCGAGCCGCGGCAAAGGCTATCGTACCGGGCGCGTCCCCGCCAAAGGCCTTTTCCCCATCGTTCAAGTATCGCGCCGAAAGTTCCGCATCGCCTTTTCCGGCAAAGGCCACCGCCGACACGCACAGGATGTTTCCGAGGATTCCTTCCGGAATCCGCTTCAGAAACTTTTCACTCATCGAATGCTTGATTTCGATAACCTTGTCGTATTTTCGCCTTTCCAGAAAAAGTTCCATCCAGGCGAGATAGTAAGCGGAAAGGGATGCCGTATCGAGTTCCGCCTTGCGAACGCTCGAAAGCAGCCGGCCCGCAAATTCCAGATCGAGGCTCCTAGTACGCAGGCTCGCCATCGCTATCAGGATCCTTCCCTCGGATTCCAGATCGGATTCCTTTCGGCTAGAAAGAAGCGCGCGCTCGTAAAGCGCATTCGCCTTCGAAAACTTCCCCGCCTTTTCCGCCTTTTCCGCCCGAAACGCCAAGTCCTTGGATTCCGCCGCAAAAGCGCACACCGAAAGCAATAGAACAAAAACGACACGACGCATCACCACGGATCCTCCGCGACAAGGGGAACAGAATCGCGCCGAGGCATGGAACGCTTGAAAATCCACATGTTCGAAGCGCCTTCGATCAGGTCGTCCGCGTTCTTGAGCGTTTCCTCGCCCTGCGACACGATGCCGTTCATGCTCCCGACGACCAAGCCGAGCGAATCCATCGTTCCATTCAAGCGACCGAAAACGCCGTCAAGCGAAGAGAAAACGTTGTCGATTTTTTTCGGTGTTCCCGCCAGTTCGTCCGTCATCGTCGAAAGCTTTCGGGTAAGCGTATCCGTCCGGTAAAGAATCTCGGGCAGGGATCCGCTGACCTTGTCTAGTAGAATCGTTCCCTCGTATGAAAAATGGTCCAGGCGATCCAGCTGGGTGTTCAGCTTTTCGTAAATCGTCTTCGAGCCCAGAAGGGCGCCGATTGTCGTTCCGGTATCCATCGTCAAGGATACCAGCGTATCGACCTCGTTTATCAGGACCGTCACGCGACCCAGTACGTCGTCTAGGGTCTCGAGAACCGTTTCGATGTCTTGCGCCTTTCCCGCCGAGATGAATTCCCCGTCATCGAGAACGCGGCCTTCGCCTTTCCGCACGTCAATGTTTATCACGCGCTCCGAAATCACGTTCTGGTCGCGAATGGCATAAATCGTCGCCCGGTCCGTAATCCACTGCTGAAATTCGCGGCGAATGGTAAATTCCATGCGGACCTTGCCCGAACTTTCGATTTTCATGCCCGAAACGTGCCCGATGCGCACTCCGCTTATCTGGACTTCCGTCCCGGCGTGAAGCCCCTGCGCCTTTTCGAAATTGCTGTAAAGCTTGTATTCCTCGATTCCGATTACGCCAGCCGAAGTCATTCGCGCATAGAGAACGGTCAGGAAGACCATCACCGAAAAAGTGACGAAGACACCGACCAGGAGTCCGGACAGGTCCATCCAATTGATTTTCCGTACAGACTTCAACAAACCGCAAATCTCCTTATCCCGCCCAAGATGCAGGCAACTTGAAAGATATATTTTTCACTAGGAATGGGAATCCCTGTCCTGAAATTCCCTCAAATTGCGGAACATTTCGCGCGCAATCGGCAAATCCGACTTCAGCCATTCGTCGAACTTTAGGCGCGGCGTCAGCTTCTTTCCCGAAAGAAAGCAGAGATCCGCGTCAAGCTCCCGCGCTATCAGCAAGTCGTGCGTCACCAGGATAAGGGAGGTCTTGAACATCGCCTGCATATTGTCTATCAGCGGAATGAGCATGTTCCGGTTGTAATTGTCAAGTCCCGATGTCGGCTCGTCCATCAGGAGAAGCCTCGGGTCCATCGCCCAGGCGCGCGCAATGGCCACGCGCTTCGCGACACCGGAACTCAGCGTGTGCGGAAACTTGGATTCCTCGCCGCGCACCCGCATCAAATCCAGAGCCATGCTGGCCCGCTTTTCGATTTCTTCGACGCTTCCCCGATGATGATAGTAAAGGGGCATCGATACGTTTTCGCGAACGGTCAGGTTCGAAATCAGCGCGGAGTTCTGGAAAATGAGTTCCGCACCCCGCTTGGCGGCTTCGAGCGGGTCGTGCAGCGACTTCGGCAAATGTTCCCCGAAGTAGTAAAAATTACCGGAAGTCGGAACGTCCAGACCGGCGATCAGGCGAAGCAAGAGACTCTTTCCCTGCCCCGAAGCCCCGGCGACACAAAGCGTTTCGCCGCGTCCAAGGACAAGATCCAGCCCCGAAATGACCTCGCGTTCTTCGCCCGCATAGCGAAAATGCAGGTTCTCGATTCGAAGCGCCTCGCCCTGGAAAGAACCCATCAGATAATCCTCGACACTTGATTGACGTAATCGAAAATATAGAACAGGGAAAAGAGAACGTCCATGATGATGACAAAGAGGAACGAATAGATGACCGATCGGGAGGTCGCCTTGGGAACCTGCCGGATGTCCTTTCGAATGTTCAATCCATGGTAGCAGGCGTTGGTGAAAATGATGATTCCAAAGAGAAGCGGCTTGACAATCGCCATGACAAAATCCGTCGCGGTCAGGGAATTCAGAATCGACGTGGACAGGTAATGCCAGGAAACATGCAGGTTCAGGGAATCTCCCGAAACGGCGACGATGAGCTTCGTCACGGCAAAGCCCGCGCAGATTCCCGATACCGAGAACAGAATGTTCGCTATCAGCATGGAAAGCGTCCCGCCGACAAGGGCGGGCATCACGAGATAGCGGACAGGGCTTACGCCGAGCGTGGAAAGGGCATCTACCTCGGAATTGATGGCCATCGACCCGATCATCGTCGTCAGAGCGGAACCGCTACGCCCAGAAATCAGGAACGCCGTGAGAATCGGACCGATTTCGCGGACAAGTACGACGACCATCAGCCCGCCGAACGCATCCGAAAACCCGACGCGCGGCATCACCGTGAGAGCTTCGACAATCGTGACGGTCCCCGTCAGAGTCGCCACAACGAAGAGAACCGGAAAGACCTCGACCGCCGTGAAAAAGACCTGCCGGATGATGTTCCGGATATCCGACCGCAGATTTCTCCCTTCCGAAAAAATCGAATGAACGACGCGAAAGAAAAGAAGCAGCTGCTTGCCCAAGACCGTCGAAAGAAAGAATCGCCCCATCCTGTCGAAAATCGATCCGAACAGCGTCCAGTCGTCAAGGGTGCGGCGGAACTTCATTTTTCCTCGGAAGCGACAGCCGAAAGGATTTCCCGCCACAGATCGAACAAGCCGATTTTGCGGAGGGTGCTCAAGCGAATCGGTCGAATCTCCTTTCCAAAAATCGCCGCAATCGAGTTTCGAGTCTTCGCCATTTCGGACTGGTTCGCCTTGTCGCACTTGCTCATCACGGGCATCACGGGGCATCCCAGGCTGCGAAGACCTTCAATCGTTTCCAGATCGACCGGTTGCGGTCCCAGCCTGGAGTCGATCAGATAGACGATACCGCGGAGCATTTTCGAATTTTCGACAAAGGAGCGGATCCCGCCTTCCATTTCATCGACCTTTCCGAAGTTCACGCCGGCAAAGCCCACCCCCGGAAGATCCACCAGGTAGAACGCCCCGTTGATCTTGAAAAAATTGATTTCCTTTGTCTTGCCGGGCTTCGAACTGATGCGCACCAGCTTTTTCTTTCCGGTTAGAGCGGAGAGGAGCGAGGATTTCCCCACGTTCGAACGTCCGAGGAACGCGATTTGCGGAAGTCCATCCATCGGTATTTGCGAAGGCCTTGTCGCCGCGGTGGCAAATTCCGCGCGGATATTTTCCCGAAAATCCTGTTCCTGCTTCATATTCCGGTCCTTGATTCAAAAGCCCTGAGTACGGTGACTTCATCAATATACTCTAATTCGCTGCCCATCGGAATTCCGCGGGCAAGGCTCGAACGCTTGACGGGAACCCCTTCGAGAAGCTTGTCGATGAGAAGGAGCGTCGAATCCGCTTCCGGGCTGGAACCCAGGGCAAAAATGACCTCCTCGATTTTTTCCGTCCGAATCCGCTCCACGAGTTGCGGAATGTGCAAGGTTTCCGGGCCGATACCGTCTAGTGGGGAAAGCACGCCGCCGAGTACAAAGTAGAGTCCGCGATAGATTCCCGAATTTTCAAAAGGCAAGATGTCCGAAAACTTTTCGACGACGCAAAGCGTCCTGGAGTCTTCCCTTGCCTTGCAGATTGGGCAGGGACTTTCTTCGGCAAACGAATGGCAACGTTCGCAGCGTTTCACCTTGTCGCAAGCTTCGACAATCGACCGAGAAAGGGATTCTGCGCGTTCCCGCGGACGCAAGAGAACAAAGTAGGCAAGCCGGCGAGCGGTTTTCTTTCCGATGCCGGGAAGTGCGGAAAATTCCTGGATCAGCCTTTCAAGACTTGGCGGTTCAACCATGGTCCATCCATCCGTAAGCGGCGTTCAGGCTGTCCGCGACGTTCTTGCTCGAGAGCGAGAGCCGCTTCATCAATATTCCGATACGTTCCTTGCGGTCGTTTTCCACCGCTTCCGCTAGCGCAAGGAGCGTGCCGAGCTTTCCCGATCCGTGCAAAATCGCTTCGGAAATTTCCCTGTCGATTTGCAGGTCTTCGAGAATCGTAGGCATCGGAGCCTTTACGAGGGCGTCCATCCGGCTGATGATTCCCATGATGAAGGCCTGCCCCGAAAGCGGTCCTTCCGGGTCGATCGTTTCCGCCAGGGATTCGAGAAATCTCGCCCGCTGCGAAACGTTCTGGAAAAGCGCCGATCCTTGCTCGCAGCGCCCCATCTCCGGCTGCGCATACAGAAGGAGCATCAGCCAGTCCTGCAAATGGGGAACGCCTAGCCAGGCTATCGCATCCTGGACCGTTTCCACCGGATGCCGCCGAAACGACTTCTGGGAATTCGCATACTGGATTAGACTTTTCGCCAAGGCGGGCTGTTTCAAAAAGGCCTTTTCGATTTCGGCAAGAGTCACGTCGCTGCGAAGGAACTGGATCATGCGCAAGATGGACGAAAGCGAACCATCCATTCTCTTGCCTCGGACGATCTCCGGTTTCGCAAAGAAATAGCCCTGGAAAAGGTCATAGCCTTCCAAAAGCCTCGCCTTGAAATCGTCTTCGGTCTCCACCTTTTCCGCAAGCAGAATCTTTCCGCGTTTCTTGAAATAGGGGACAGCGGCCGCAAGGGCTTCGGACGTGTTTACGGCCAGATCGAGCTTCACGTACTTGACATACGGAAAGAATGGTTCAATGCGCGAAATGTACTCCGGATCGAACACGACATCGTCGAGAGCGAACTCGAAACCGCGTTCAAAGTACTTTCCGACAACGGAAACCACGGACGCTTCGGCAGGAACGTTTTCCAGGATTTCCAGGACAAAGCGTTCGGAATCCAGCGGACCGAAAATGTTGTCGAGCAGCATTTCGCGGCTGCAGTTGATGAAAGCCTTGTGATTGCCGACCAGACGGGAAAGTCCGATGTTGTTCAGGACATTTTCGAGAACCTGGGCTGTCTCCCGAACGCCGTTTTCGATCACGGCGACGCGACCTTCCGGAGAATCGCGAAACAGGAGCTCATAGGCAAAGATTCCCCGATTCGAATCGAGAATCGGCTGGCGTGCCAGATAGGCCGGAGATTCCACGGGAGCCATAGAAATCCGTCCTAGATTCTCGCCGACTTGATGCTGAAGAGAAGAATGCTACGACAGCCGACATCCCAAAGCCTGTCCATGACGGAATTGGCATCTTCCTCGGGAACCATCGCCTTCACCGCATACCAGTCGCGCCCGTGAAGCTTCGAAATCGTCGGAGCGTCAAGTCCCGGCGTCACGCTGCAGGCCCTATCGAGCAGTTCCGCCGGGCAGTCATACTCGATCATCATGTATGTCTTCGCGACAAGCTTTCCTTCGATTCGGCGAACCAGGGTATGGACTTCCTCCAGCCCCTGCTTTTCGGGATGGCAGAAGAGCGCCGCGTTGCTGCGGAAAAGAGGTTCACCCACAATGCGGAGACCGGCCTGCTTGAGCGTTGTCCCCGTTTCGACGACATCCACGATAGCGTCGGCAACGCCGAGACTCACGGAAATTTCGACCGCGCCTTCCAGCACGACAAAATTCATTTCCTTCTTGTAGAAGCCGTTTACGATGTTCGGGAAGCTAGTCGCAATCGTCGCGTTCGAAAGCTCTTCGAGAGTCTGCACGGGACTTTCGTTCGGAACGGCCGCGCACATCTTGCTCGCGCCAAAGGGCAAGTCCAGAACCTTTACCGCCGGACTCTTCGCTTCGGCGTTAAAATCCACGCCCGTAATGCCCGCATCGATAATTCCGCGACCGACGTACATCGGGATGTCGCTCGGACGAAGAAAGAAGAACTCGATTCCGTTCTTCGTATCGAGTTGCGTCAATGTCTTATAGGGTTTCGTCGCCTTGTAGCCGCACTCCTTCAACAGTTCCTGCGTCGGCTCGAAAAGCATCCCCTTGTTCGGAAGCGCTACCTTGATCATAATTTCGCATACACCTCTTCGAGACGGATTCCCTTTTCCGCCATCATCACGGCGACATAGTAGAGAACCTGGGAAAGTTCCAGGCATTGCGCATCGTGGGATTCAAAGCGGGCAGCCATCCACGATTCGGCAGCTTCCTCGACAAGCTTCTTGCCGATTGCGTGCGGGCCTTTCCTGAAAAGTTCCGTCGTACCTTTTCCTTCCGGCATCTCTTTCTTGCGCTCGCAGGCAAGAGCGTACATTTCTTCAAAAGTCATCAGAACCTCGAAGGTTGAATTTTCGAAAAAAGGTAGAAAATGAAAAAAGAAACAAGCGTGCGGTTCTTAAATTCATCCTGATTCCGGGAGCCGACACGGCGAAAGTCGAATCGCGTTCACGTACACATCCGTCTAAAACCTTCGCGTCAAGACAAGGATGACCGCATTCAGCGTCCATTCCGAACCGATGCGTTCCTGCAAAAGCTCCTGCCCTGTCTCATAGCGATAGTTTCGGTATCGCCTGTCGCGAGAAATCGGAGCCATCAACACGCCGCTCCACTTTTCGCCCAGCTTAAGCGAAAGCATCGGCGTCACCGAAACGGTCTTGAATCCCGGATCGTAGGCGCGGTAGCAATCGTCAAAATCGGATTCTCGCAAAAAGCCTTTCACCCCGAAAGAAGCCATCGCCATGGGAAAGTGTCGAAACGGGAGCATGTAGATTAGCGATCCGCCATACTGGTAATTGTAGCCGTTCACCATGTTCATTCCGCCCGCCTTCCAGACTTCTCCGTCGGAAGCCCCCGTATAGGCAGAATACGAAAGGCTCGCCGTCGGACGCAAAATGATTTTCGTCCATTTCGACTTGGGCAAGAGAGCCACCAGCGGCAAGGAAATTCCCGCGTCATAGCGGACGCCATACGAAAACTCCGTCATGAAGGCATCTTGGGAATAGTCCTTTTTATCCGGGTCAAAAACGCCCATGAATGTACAGATGTCGCCGTAGTTCACGGCAGAGCCGGCATTCGTCTCGACACCGACTTCAAGCAAGTGCAACAGCTCAATCCTTACTCCCGCCTTGACACCCAGGCCAAAAAGCGTCAGACTGCCTCCAACGACGCCCTTTGCGGAAAGGATTCGGTTCCATTCCGTTCCCAGCTTGAGATTCGACGTCCAGCTCATCGGCATCGCGAAAGCGAAAAACGGCCAGTCATGCAAGGCTTTCGAATGGCGAAGCGCGCGATGCGAAAGCACGACGGCAGAAAACGAAAGTCCGTGTTCCCATTCGGTTCGAATCTGCGGCAGCGAATCCGCAACCGGTTCGGGCTTTTCGAGAGCAAAAGAGAGTGCGCGGCAGAGCCCGCACAGGACAAAAATCCTGAAAAGAAAATTCCGGCAAATCGGAAACATAGGAATACCCCCAAATATAACGCTTTATCTGTCAGAAATGTTCCCTCAGATGGCTCCTTTCGACAAGACGCACAAAAATATTGACCAGGCGATGGCAAAAACGACGAACCGGCGCGAAGCGTCGCAATCAAGTTTTTGAAAATGGAATTTTTTGTGGCGACCATTATTTAAATTTCGGCAGATGAATGCTTCTGCAAAAAGTTTCGAGCTGATGCTCCCCGTGGGCGACAAGGAAATGTTTTACGCGGCAATCCAAAATGGCGCCGATGCGGTTTACTTCGGCGTTCCCCACTGGAATGCGCGCGGACGGACTATCGACTTTTCCTTCGACGATGTCCGCGAAATGATCCGCTACGCAAGGATTCGCAACGTACGGACGTTTCTCGCGATGAATATCCTGGTATTCGAAAACGAGCTGGATGCCCTTCCCGAATTTATCGAAGGAATTGCCGCACTCGAACCCGACGCGATAATCATCCAGGATATAGGCCTTGCGCGACTTTTCAAGACGGTCGCGCCCGAAGTGGAAATTCACGCTTCGACGCAAATGACGATAGCCTCCGCGGAAGGCGTCAAGATGGCAGAGCGTCTGGGATGCAAGCGTGCCGTTCTCGCCAGGGAGCTTTCTCTTTCCGACATCCGGAAAATAGCGAAACGCACTTCGCTAGAACTCGAAGTATTTGTCCACGGGGCGCTCTGCGTCTCGTTCAGCGGGCAATGCCTCACAAGCGAAAATCTGGGAGGACGCTCGGCGAATCGCGGACAATGCGCCCAGAGCTGCAGGCTTCCCTACGGGATGCTCGTCGACAACAAGCCTTTTGACCAAGAAGGGAAGAAATTTCTCTTTAGCCCGCACGATCTATCGGCGATTGACCATTTGGACGCTCTGAAGGAAATCGGCGTCAAGTCGTTCAAGGTTGAAGGGAGGCTGAAAAGCCCGGAATATGTCGCCGCCGTCGCCAAGGCCTTTCGCGAAAAAATGGACACGGGAACGCTCTGCGAAAAAAAGCGCGAGCCTCTCGAAGTCCTCTTTTCTCGCGGCCTCGGACCGGGATGGCTTCTCGGAGTAAACCAGCAGACACTCGTAAGCGGCACGTTTTCCAATCATCACGGAATGTTTCTCGGCAAGGTTCTCCAGGTCGAGCGGCACAGGATTCTAGTCGAAGGCAATCGCCCGGTCGAAGCCGGCGACGGCATC
Source organism: Candidatus Methanomethylophilaceae archaeon (assembly GCA_963629575.1). Taxonomy (GTDB): domain Bacteria; phylum Fibrobacterota; class Fibrobacteria; order Fibrobacterales; family Fibrobacteraceae; genus Hallerella. The sequence goes on along the minus strand of CAVGIM010000009.1, from coordinate 35,038 downwards.
CTGTTCGAAAACCCGGGAGAAGAAAACGTTACGGGAGGGCGCGTATTTTCGTCCCGATTCATCCAGGGCAGGACATCTCTGGAATTTGGCAATTCCTTTGACTTTTCCAAAGTGCATCCCGGAATGTCCGCCTACAGGAACGATTCTCCGACAATGGAAAAACGCCTGCGCAAGACCTTTACCGACCGAGAAAGCGAAAAAAGGATTCCCGTCCGCATCTGCCTTTTGGGTTCATTCGGAAAGCCACTGTCGATCGAGATTTCCGATTCGGATGGCCATACGGCAAGCGTTTCGTCCGACTTCATCCTGGAAAAGGCGAAAACACCGCAAGAAAATTTCCAGAGACTCCGGAAAGAACTCTCCGCGTTGAGCGGCACCGCCTATTCGGCAAAAGAAATTCACGTCGAAGTTCCCGCAGGAGCCTTTGTTCTGGACAAAACGCTCCGCGGTCTCCGAAAACGCGCAGTCGAAAGCCTGGACGCCATGCGGATCGCCTCGAAAACGCCCCGGACATTTTCCGAAAAGGGAATTTCCCTGATAGCGAGCGCCAGGAAAAAATTCCGCGACGAGCCGAGAACCGAGGAAAGGCTTCAGATTTCCGTTCTCGTCCGAAATCCCGGTCAGCTGCAAAGACTGAAGGGCATGGACATCGATCGCGTCATTCTCGACTTTGACTGGGGAGTCGATTGCCGGGAATCTCTCGAACAGGCGAGGAACTTTGGATTTCAAGCGGGAATCGCGACGATCCGCGTTCTCAAGGAAGGCGAAACCTATCATCTGAAAAAAATCGTCGAACTTTCGCCCGATTTTATCCTCGTCCGGAATCCCGGAGCATTGCTCTACCTGCAGGACTTTGAGATTCCGCTCGAAGGCGACTATAGCCTGAACGTTTCCAACTCGCTTTCCGCGGAATGGTTTATCGACCAAGGCCTAAGGACATTGCATCCATCGCTAGACCTGAACGCCACGGGAACCGAAGAACTTGTACGGAACTTTGGCGGTTCTCGCCTTGAAATCTCCGTCTTTGAACATCTGCCGGCGTTCTACATGGAGCATTGCCTGTATGCCGCCTGCCTTACAAGCGCGGAAAGATTCCCCCACTGCGAAAAGGTCTGTTCCCGACACCGCATCGAAATCATCGACCACAAGGGCGCCCGACACTCGCTTGTTCCCGATGCGGAATGCCGCAACACGCTTTACCTGCAACGACCCCAGTCCGCCCTGAACTTCGTCCCCGATTTTATCGATCTGGGCATTCGGCGTTTCCGGCTGGAAATGCTCGACGAATCCCCCTCCGAGGTCGCCGACAAGACGCGTCTCTATACCGAATCGCTACGCGGAAGGCTTTCCCTCAAGACCGCGGCAAGGCTCATCGGAGCGGAAGAACGATACGGGGTTTCGCAAGGACAGCTTTTCCATACCGAGGCATGGACAGACAGGAAAAAGGGGTGAAGTGCGCTCGCTTGGCACTCGAGTCCCGGTTATCGACTTTGCAAGGCAAATTCTTGCCCCTATTCGCAAGGCTTTGCCTGTTCGAGCAAATCGTCCGTGATGCGATAAAGCATCCCGTCGGGAACAGACTGGCCACGAACCATGCACTCGTAACATGTTCCAATATTTTCATACGACGAAAAAAGCCAAATGTCGTTTTTTCGCGGTATTCCGGTATTGAAAATCAGGCATTTCTTTTGCGCCGTCTGGAATATTAAACGGACTTCACACAGATCGGACCAAAATCCTTCCAATCCTTCTTTATGCAGGATTGGAAATTCTGCGCCGGGTCTAGAGTACGCCGTGTCTCCTGCCAAAATCATCAATGAATCGAAATTTTCCGTTCCATTGCTTTCCACAGAACCGAACAAAAACAAAACGTCCACGTCCGTTTCGTTCAGGTAGATTGGTTCATAGCACTCTTGGTGATCGTTAGAGCGGTAGCATCCCCACAGAAGCAGCAGGATTGCCTGAGTCAGTAAAAAGAATTTCATTGCAGCCCCCAATATTTGAACAAGTTCTCGATGTCCCCTATCGAAAAGCCGGACACTTCTTCCGCGGAACCGTCGAGAGAACGCTCCCGCCATCGGTTCAATACTAGATATATCCAGGGATTTCTTCAAGGGCGAGCCTTGCGAAAAGCCTGTAAAGGATTGCAACGAATTCTCGGAATGCCCGTATTCTCGCGCGCAAGCAGGCCGCCACATGGCAATTCAGTTCATTGAAAAATGCGGAATTTCACACAGAAACGGCGTTTTCGCAAATTTTTCAAATTAATTTGTGCTTAAATGACGGATTTTTCGAAAAACTTGCTATATTTGTCGGCGAAAATCAACAAGAGGTATTTTCATGGCAACAGTGATTCGTCTCGCCCGTTTTGGCAAAAGACACAATTCCGTTTACCGTGCAGTCGTCATCGATAACCGCAAGGCTCGCAACGACAGCTTCATCGAACAGGTCGGCTTCTACGATCCGAACCACAAGAAACCGGTCATCACGTTCGACCAGGAAAAGGTCCTGAAGTGGCTCAAGACCGGCGCGCAGCCGTCCGACACGGTCGCCTCCCTCCTTCGCCAGACCGGAATTCTCGATCTTTTCCACGAAATCCGCGCAGGCCGCTCCATCGAAGGCAAGACCGCCACTCCGCGTCCGGAAAAGGTCAAGAAGGCAAAGCTCGGTCCCAAGGCCAAGGCGCGTCTCGAAGCGGAAAAGGCCGCCAAGGAAGCCCCGGCCGAAGAAGCCGCTCCGGCTACAGACGCCGCACCGCAGGCCTAATTTCCAGAAACGGTTCGCCGAACCCTGTGCGGAAACCATGCACGGGGTTTTCTTTTGAAGCACCATGGAAAACGCAAACGAAAAGAACCTGGTTGTCGTCGGCCACTTGATGAAGCCTCACGGATTCAAGGGCGAAATCAAGTGCTCCCCGCAGACGCATGACATAACGCGGTGTCAAAAATTCACCACGGTGTATGCAGTGTCCAAGGATTCGACCGTTCCGCTCGAAGTCGAAAGCGCCCGCATCGCTCACGATACGTGGCTTCTCCGTTTCAAGGGCTATGATTCTCCCGAATCGCTAAGGCCCCTGATCCATGCGGACATTTGCGTTCCCATGGAAGAGCGGATTCCCGCACCCGAAGGCAAGTACTACTTTTCGGACCTTGAAGGCTTTTCCGTCATCGGGGATTCCGAAGGGGAAATCGGGAAAGTCCTCTCTGTCGAGTCCCTTCCAAGCGTAAACGCGTTTCGCTTTGTGTACAAAGGAAGCGAGCTCCTCGCCCCCTGGATAAAGGAATGCGTCCTGTCCATCGACAGCGAAAAGCGCACTGTGCGCATATCCGAAGCGTTTCTTGAAAGACTTTTCGCAATGAGGGTCGAATGAAGATCGACTGCATCACGATTTTTCCGGAAATGTTCGTGCCCATGGAGCATTCCATCGTCGGCAGGGCGCAGAAGAACGGGCTTTTTTCCTTTCGAACGGTCTATCTCCGCGACTTCGCCGTGAACGACTACGGGCAGGTCGATGACGCGCCCTACGGCGGCGAACCGGGCATGGTACTCCGACCGGAACCGCTCGCTCGCGCCATCCAGAGCACGAGGGCAAGGGAAGACGGCGGAAAGGTCATCTACCTCACCGCGGACGGAGTCCCGTTTTCGCAAAAAATAGCGAAAGAGCTTTCCATGGAAAGTCACCTGGTTCTTGTCTGCGGACACTACAAGGGAATCGACGAACGTATCCGGGAAAACTATGTCGATATGGAAATTTCCATCGGGGACTTTGTCGTCAGCGGTGGCGAACTTCCGGCAATGCTCTTGACCGATGCCGTCGTGCGGCTTCTCCCCGGCGCGCTCGGGAACAAGGAATCTGGAGAAACGGACTCCTTTGCACAGGGTCCCCTCGGCTGGCCCGTCTATACCAGGCCCGAGGTTTTTGAAGGCAAATCCGTTCCAGAAGTGCTCGTTTCCGGGCACCACAAGCGGATTTCCGAGTGGAGAAGGGCGGAATCTTTAAAAAGAACGAAAGAAAGACGCCCCGACATCTACGAAAAATGGCAAATAGATACTAAATTTGGCAAACAATAACAGAGGTCACAGAATATGTCCCTTAACATCCAAGCGATTCAGCAAGAAAACAAGAAAACGGATCTTCCGGCATTCCGCACCGGCGACACCATCACGGTGAACGTCAAGGTCATCGAAGGCACCAAGGAACGCATCCAGCCGTTCAAGGGTGTCATCATCCAGCAGAAGAGCACCGGAATCGGCGAAACCGTCACCGTCCGCAAGATGTCCGACGGCGTGGCCATCGAACGCATCTTCCCGCTCCACAGCCCGCGCATCGCTTCCTTCGAAATCAATCGCCAGGGCAAGGTCCGCAAGGCTCGCATCTACTACATGCGCAAGCTCTCCGGCAAGGCTGCCCGTATCGAAAAGCGCGAAGGCTAGTTTTCCCTCCGGTATCCCTTTGGTTTCGGAGGGTCCCGTAAATAGCCTTTCCTGTTTCCCGTTTGAGCGCGTTTCGCTTCAGGCGGGTTTTGTCGTTTTAAAAAAAGGCGAGCGAACCGCCGAAATGGTCTATGTGGAAGAGGGCGAACTCGAAGCCTTTGACGACGATAAAGTCCTCTACACGATACCGCAAGGCTCGCTCATCGGAGTCGCCGCGGTCATGGACGGGATGCCGTTTTCCGAAAGCGTCCGGGCGGGCAAGGAAGCGACCGTCGTGAAAATCGACAAGAAAGCGATGGAAAGCGTTCTCCGAAGGACCCCGTCCTGGATGCTAGCCCTGGTCTCTTCGCTTTCGTCCGAATACAGACAACTGAAAAGCTCCGCCGGCAAGCCGATTTACGCAAGTCCGCTCGAAAGCTTTACGCTGTTTCTCGCCAAGCGAACAGGAAGCAAAGCTCTCGATACGGTCCAGGTCCTCCGGGAATACAGATGGCAGACCCGCGCGACAAGGGAAGAAACGGCAACCGCTCTCAAGGAGCTTCTCCGGCGCAGGTTCGCAAGACTCGAACCGGACGATTCGGGAAAGCCGAACGCAAGACTCTTCACGGTAAAGCCCAAGCTGCTGAACATTCTCTTCGAATATCTGAAGTCCCGTCGCGAAGGCGAAACCTATCCCCCGTTTGGACTTTCCCCCAGGGAACGCTTTTGCCTCGAAGCGCTAGGCCTCGAAGATTCCCTGTTCACCAGGACCCGCAAGGAATGGCTGGAATACCTGACAAGGAAGGTCTCCCACGCGGATTTCATCGTCATCATCAAGTTTATCGAACTGGGCATCTTTTCGGAGATTCCGGACACGGACAGGCTTTTTCTCGAAACGGAAACGCTCGACAAGTTTCTCTGCGCTGTCCACGGAGAACGCAACATCAAGGGGCTTCTATGAAAAGGCTGCAAGCGAGAGACATTCTCTTTGCGGAAGGCGATATCGACGGCAAGCTCTTTATCGTCCAGAAAGGCGCCTTTGTCGAACAGAGAAAGGAAGGCGAAAAAGTCCGTTCCAAAAAAACGGTTCTCGCCCATTCCGTAGTCGGGAAGGAATCCCTCCTGAATTCCGCGCCACACCGCTACACGCTGCGCGCCATGGAAGCATCCGAAGTGGAAGAGGTCTCGCAAGAAGATCTCTCGGCCGCCTTTCGGGATTTGCCCGCCTGGTTTTCCCCGTTCCTGCGCTTTATGGAATCCAGGGTCGAGACGGCAAGAAAAAACAAATCGACCCTCGACAAGATCCATGCCATTCCGACAACCCTCTTCGTCTGTGCGAAATACGCGAAGCATTCCAGGGAAGCGATCCTTGACCTGGAGAAAGTCGCAAGCGATATCCGCGCGATCAACGGACTGGATTACAGCGAAACGCTCGACATTTTCCAGGGATTTTGCGACCTGGGAATTTCCGAAATCGTTCCGGGCAAGCCCCCCAGGATCCGCTTTTACCGCAAGGAACTGCCGCAAATTCTCTATCGCACGTTGCTAGCCCGCATGACCGGAAAAGCCTTGCCGCGATCCATCCTTTCGGCAAACGACCAGACAATTCTCACCGCGTTTGTTTCGACAGCGAAGACCAGGGGACGCGAAAGCGACGGTCGGACCCTTGTCTTTTCCAAGGATTTCATCGCGACTTACCGAAAGCTGTTTCCGGGGATCAAGCTCACCCGCCGCGCCTTTCTCAACCTGGTCCAGTGCGGCTATCTTTCGTCCGTTCCGGAGTTTTCCTCGGGCGTGGAACTGGATGCAATCGAAGAGTTTTGCGGCGACCGGGAATCGCTCAAGGACTTGCTCGAACTGAACCGCGTCTATCCACTGCTCGACAGGCGCCTCCTAAAAGCGATGAACCGTCCGGCAGACGACTCTCGTCATTAATTTTTCTAAATTGGAATCATTCACATCACCAAAAGGATTTCTATGAAGTATTCCGCCCTCCTCGCCCTAGTCTTTGCCGCCTCCGCGTTCGCCGACGAAGCCGCTCCCGCCGAACAGCAAGGTGGTTCCATGTTTATGGGACTTCTTCCGTTCATCCTGATGTTTGTCGTCATGTATCTGTTTTTCATCATGCCCAAGCAAAAGGAAATGAAGAAGCTCGATGCGATGCGCAAGGCGCTGAAGAAAGGCGACCAGGTGCTGACAACGGCTGGCATTATCGGCTCGGTCATGAACATCGAAGGCAATATCGTCACGGTCAAGACCGGAAACGATACGAAGCTCGACTTCGAACAGGCCGCCATTCTCCGCGTGCTGAATGCCACTGCGGATGACAAGAAAGCGGCAAAATAATGGCCGTTCTGGAAATCAAGGTTTACGGCAATCCCGTTCTGCGCGAAAAGTGCAAGCCCGTCGATACGGTGACTCCGGAACTTGTCGCGCTTGCGCACGACATGCTCGACACGATGTACGAGGCCGGCGGAGTAGGACTTGCCGCACCGCAAGTCGGAAAGGACGTTCGTCTGGTCGTCATCGATCCGGCGCGGCCCGACGAAAACGAAACGCCCGCTCCCCGAATCATCTTCAACCCCACCTGGGGAACGGAGCCCGATTCGGAAAACGTTCCCTACGACGAAGGCTGCCTTTCCGTTCCGGATGTTTTCTGCAACGTCTATCGACCCGGAAAAATCTGGATTCGCTATACGGACGAAAACGGACAGACGGTCGAAGAGCGCAACGTCGAAGGCCTTCTCTGTCGCTGTTTTCAACATGAATCGGACCACCTGGACGGCAAGCTCTTTGTCGATGTCATTTCGACCGCGGACAGGGAAATCAACCGTTCAAGGCTCCGCGACATGGTAAAAAAGGAAAAGAAGAAACTGGAATCGAAAAGAACGGGAAAACGATGATCGAGCGACTTCCGCTGCTATTTCTCGCTATCGGGCTTTCGAGCTGCGCACCGCTTCCGCCGCTTGTCACCGATCCTGTCGAAGAAGCGAAGCCTGCGGAAGAAGCAAGGCCATCTCCCGAAACTTCCGATTCTCTTGCCGCACCGGTGGCGGATACGCTGGTCTCCCCGGGCAAGGATTCCGCCTACCAGCCCGAAGCCTTTACGCCTATTTCTCCGGCAAGCTCCCCAACGGCTCCCGTCTCGGCCGAGCCTACCGCGCAAAAGGCATACCCGACAAGGCACCTTTCGAAAGACCAGGAAAGGGATTTTCGAGTCGGCATCCTGGTCGGGGTCTCCAAGGCGGAGGTTTCCGGAAACCGTTTCGCCATGGGCATCCACGGCGCCGATTCCACGTCTGGCAAGATTCTATCCGGGAACCAGAAACTTTCCGCAAGGAACGGCCGCGTGCAATCCGCTGCGGGTCTCTCGGATTCCGTCTGGATTTTCCCCACGGAAGAAAATTCCCGGATTACTGTCGAAGGCAAGGAATACCGCGGGAAGATTCTTGCCGTGAACGCCGCGGGAAAGCTAAGCGTCATCAACGTTCTCCCTGTCGAAGACTATCTGAAAGGCGTTGTACCGCATGAAATCGGCAAGCTGGATTCCAGCATGTTCGAAGCGCTCAAGGTCCAGGCGGTCGCTGCGCGCACCTATGCCTACCGCCATTACGATTCCAGGATTTCCCAGGGCTTTGACGTCTATGCGACGGTCAAGGATCAGGTCTATAACGGCAGTTCGGGCGAGTCATCCCTGACAAACGCCGCGATCGATGCCACGAAAGGTCTCGTCCTGACCTATGGGGGAAGCCTTGTCGAAGCCTATTATCATTCCACCTGCGGCGGCTACACGGAAGGCGTCGAAACCTGGGGACTTTCTCCGGTTCCCTATCTGCAGAGCCAAAACGACATGAAGAACGCCGACAGCGCCTGGTGCACGGGACCGTATTCCGCCTGGAAAAAAGTCTATAGCGAAAAGGAACTCGTGGCGATGTTCAAGCGAAACTTCAAGGAATCCCGCGCAGAAGGAAAATCGAATTTCGGCGGCATCCAGCAAATCGAAATCAAATCGACGTTTCCGGGTGGCCGCGTCGCGGAACTCGAAGTCCTGACCGACAAAGGCATCCTTACCGTTCGCGGCGATAGAATCCGCTGGCTTTTCAAGGAAGGCTCCAAGATTCTTTTCTCGTCCAGGTTCAAGATTGAAAAAAACGGCAAGGTCTGGATTCTTGACGGGACGGGATTCGGACACGGCATCGGGATGTGCCAAATGGGGACTCGGGAACGCGCAAAGGCCGGACAAAGCTTTGACACCATCCTCAAGGCGTATTACCCGGGAACAGTCCTAGAATGTATCCAGAACGAAGAGTAGCGATTCTCAGCGAAGGTTGCGCGGCAAATTTCGGAGACGGCGAGGAAATCGGCGAAAAGTTTGCCCAAAAGGGCTTTCTCGTCTCTTTCGAGTTTCCTTCCGCAACCCCTGACGCGATGGTTCTCAACGCCTGCACGGTCAAGGGCATTTCGGGAGCGCTCAAGCTGGCACGGAAAATCCGCGAAAGCTTTCGAGAGGTTCCGGTCTGGGTGACGGGCTGCGCGACCGAAGACCTAAAGCGCGAATTGACACGTCTCTATCCGGATTTCACTTTCGGTCCAAGGGATGCCCACAAGAACGAAGAGGCCTTCCGGCAATTTATCCGCAAGCTGGACATTTCCGAGTCCGAGCAAGCGGTCCGATTCCAGGAAATTTCCTGTCACCGCGGGATAGGCATCGTCAATATCGAAGAAGGATGTCTCGACAGTTGCCATTACTGCTCCACGCATCTCGTCAAGGGAGTTTTAAAAAGCGCCTCGCCGGAAACAATCATCCGCCGCGTGCAAAAAAAAGTGGAACAGGGGAACCGGGAAATATTCCTGACAGGACAGGATACCAGCTGCTACGGATTCGACATCCGCACGAACCTGGCGGAACTCTTGCAGCGCATCATCGTCAAAGTCCCCGGCAATTACAGAATCCGTGTCGGCATGGGAAACCCGCGGCACATCTTCCGCTATCTAGACGCTCTCGTCGAAACGTTCTCCGACGAACATCTCTACAAGTTTATCCATATTCCCGTGCAAAGCGGTAGCGACAGGATCCTCCGCGCGATGAACCGCCGGCACACCTGTTCGGATTTTTTCAGAATTGCCGAAACGTTCCAAACGCATTTTCCCGAACTGAATCTTGGAACAGACATCATTGTCGCCTATCCCGGAGAAACGCGCGAAGACTTTGCGAAAAGCCTCGAACTGGTCCAAAAAGTCAAGCCTTCGATCTGCAACATCACGCGGTTCGTTCCGCGGGAAGGAACTCCGGCGGCAAGCCTTCCGGACGGCATCGAAAAGGAAGAACGCTACGCCCGTTCGGCGGAAATTTCCCGTCTGTTTCAGTCCATCGCTCTTTCCAACAACCAGAAATTCATTGGAAAGAAACTAAGCGTAGTCGTCGAAAAGAAAGGTTCGCGTCCGGGAACGATCATTGCCCGGGATGACTTTTACCGACCTGTCGCCCTCCGCGGAGAATACGACCTTGGCGAAAGCCTTTCCGTACAAATTAAAGAAGCGGAAACCTTCGCCCTCATCGGTAAACCCGTCTAGCTATTTGCCGTTGTAGCGTTCCATGCACTTGGCGATTCCCTGCCCAAAATAGCATTCCACCAGGGCGGGAACCTTGTCTAGCGCAAGTTCGAACTTTTCCCGGTCTTCTCCCGAAAACTTGGCAAGGACCCAATTCGCCAAGTCCCATTTCAAAGGGCACTTGCCCACTCCGAAACGCACCCGCGGAAACCTGTCACCGATATGTTCGATGATGTTGCGGAGCCCGTTCTGTCCACCGTGGCTGCCTCCAGACCGAACGCGAATTCTCCCGACATCCAGATTGATGTCGTCCGAAAGGACCAGCAGGTTTTCCGGCAAGACCTTGTACCAGGTCATCAGCGCCTGGACCGATTCCCCGGAAAGATTCATGTAGGTTTGCGGCTTTGCGAGCAAGACGTCTCTTCCGGCAATAGAAACCTTTTGCGTCAACGCCCGAAGCTCGGATTTCCAGGGTTTCGAAACGTCCGAGAGCTTTTCGACTGCCATGAACCCGGCATTGTGATGCGTATTTTCATACTGGCTTCCCGGATTTCCTAGTCCAACGATTAGATTCATAAGAGTTCCTCTTTCCTTGTGTCGTCAGTGCGTTTCGCTTTCGGACATTTCCATGTTTCGAAAAAACTTCAGGCAGTCAAACTCGCCTTTTAAACGATCGATGCATCCGCCTATCATGTAAAGCGATCCGGTAACAAGCACGGGAGAATTTTTCGCAGCGTCCTGGACCGATTTCAAGAAGCTTCCGGAGAGCGGAGCGGATGTTCCCACCTGGCACCCTAGGGATTTCAGCTCCGCGATAACCTCTTCGATATCGCGAAAGCGCTCGTAGGGAGTCCGCGTCACGTGCCAGACAGAAACGTGCGGCCTTAAAAGCGAAATCATTTCTTCGAGCGCCTTGTCCCTTAACGCCCCAAAGACACAGTGAAACCTTTCTTGCGGATAATATCGGCCAAGCGCTTCCGAAAGCCGCCGAACGGCATGGGGGTTGTGGGCGCCATCCAAGAGCCAGCGGAATTTTCCGTTCGCATCGATCAGCCTCTGCATTCTTCCGGCCCAAAGAGACTCCTGGAGAGCGACCCGCGCCGTGTTTTCGTCAAAGCGATCTTCGAGAAAATCCCTTGCGGCGGCAAGCGAGAGCGAAGCGTTTTCAATGTAGTGGCGCCCAGGATTTGGAACTTCCAGGTTTTCGACAACATCCGGGCAAAACAATGTAGCCGGAACCTTCTGAACAAACTCTTTGGCGAATCGGACGAGCTCCGCTCCTATTTGTCCGACAAAAAGTGTCGAATTCGGAGAGAGGATTCCCAGCTTTTCCCGCAAGATGTCTTCTTCCGTATTTCCGAGAAGCTCCGTATGTTCTAGCCCGATGCTCGTAAGGATAGCCCTTGTTCCGCAAGCGGTCCGCGTCGAATCCAGCCTACCGCCAAGACCCGCTTCGATGACCGCGCAACCGACACGCTTTTCGGCAAAGAACAGAAAGCAGGCAAGCGTGAGCGCTTCGAAAAAAGAGAGGCGGACACGCAACGATTCGGAAGCGTCGCGAACCGTTTGCATCAGACGGTCAAAATCCTCTTCGGAAACGGGATTCCCGTCAATTCGAATCCGTTCCCGCACATTCACCAGGTGCGGACTGGTGTAAAGTCCGGAAGACACGCCATGCGCGGAAAGGATGTTCGAAAGGTAGAAAGCCGTGGAACCTTTTCCGTCCGTACCGACGACATGAACCGACTGAAATTTTCGTTCCGGATGCCCCAGGAAATCCAGCAGCCTCTCCATGCTTTTCAGGTCGCCCGTCATTCCCAAAGGCGCCAGGGAACGAAGATATTCAACGCCGAAGTTTTTCATCGCTCCAAATTTAGCTAACATTGGATGCAACAAGCGAGATTCTATGAGTGAAGAAGCACTGGAAAAAGCCTGGAGCGATCATTCGCGACTCTGGAAGCACAACCTCTGGGTTTACCCGGTCATCAGCCGGCGGGCGAAGGGACTTTCCATCGGCATCAACCTGAATCTCGACAAGCATTGCAATTTCGATTGCGCCTACTGCCAAGTTGACAGGAGTGTTCCCGGACCGCGCGAAAAAGTCGATGTATCCCGAATCGAAAGGGAAATCGAGAACATCGTCTCCGCATACGAAAAGAACGGGCTCGCCGATTTTTCTTCCTTTCGAAACGTCGAAGAGGAAAAGCGGGAAATCAAGGACATCTGCCTTTCGGGTGACGGAGAAAGCACGATGGCGCCGGAATTTCCGGAAGTCTGCCGGCTGATGCGCAAGATGCAGGACAGATACGACCGTTATCCCTTGCAGCTCACGCTCATCACCAATTCGACTCTTCTCGACAGGCCGAATGTCCAGAAAGGGCTTTCCCTTCTCGCCGAAAAAAAAGGCGAAATCTGGACAAAGCTCGATGCCGGCAGCGAGTCGTGGTATCGAAAAATCAGCCGTTCCCGAGTTCCCCTGGAAAAGATACAGGAAAACATCGAAGCGACCGTCAGGAAATTCCCGATTCGAGTCCAGACCATGCTTTGCAAGATAGGTTCCGAATTTCCCGACGAGAACGAAATTAATTTATATGTAAACCGATTAAAGCGCATCTACCGTTCCAACCCGCAGAACCTGCTCGGAATTCAGCTCTACGGTGTTGTCCGCCACACGGCCCTTCCCGACGTCCATCCAATCGAAAAGACATTCTTTGCGGAAGTCGCGCAAAAAATTCACGCCGAAATCCCCACGCCAATCGACATTTACTAGTCAAAGGACGTCCCGATTTTGCAGCACGCCGTGCGAAAGCGTCAAGCGGCGAAACGGACTGTTCATGTAAAAATCCGGATTGTGTGTCGCCATGAGAACCGTCGTTCCCCGCGCATTGATTTCCTTGAATATATCGAAGACCTCCCGGGCGTTTTCCGGGTCCAGGTTTCCCGTGGGCTCGTCGGCGAGAATCAGATAGGGGTTGTGCACCATCGCACGGGCAATGGCCACGCGCTGCTGTTCTCCGCCAGAAAGCGTATAAGGCATCGAGAGCCTCTTTTGGGAAATTCCCACCAGGGAAAGCGCGTCAAAAACCTTGGCGTTCAGCTGTTTGGGAGGCGTTCCCGTAATCCGCAACGCCAGGGCGACATTTTCAAAGACATTTCTGTCCGGCAAAAGCTTGAAGTCCTGGAAGACAATCCCGATGCGACGCCGAAGTTCCTGCACGTCGGCATCCGTCGCCGTCTTGGAATCGAAAACGATATCCTTCGAAAACTGCACCATGACTTCGCCTCCATGGAACGCATCCGGGCGCTCGTCCATGTAAATCAACTTGAGAAGTGTCGATTTTCCGGCCCCGCTATGCCCCGTCAAGAAGACAAACTCCCCCTGGCCAATGCGAAGCGTTACGTCGGAAAGCGCTTTCCAGCAGTCTTCATAGGTTTTCGTCACGTGCAAGAACTGGATCATGCAAATCAATCCTTCATGCGGATTTCGACATGCACTTCGTCGCGCCACTTCTTGACAAATTCGCGAAGCTTCCGGTCTTCCATGTAGTTGATGGCGAACATTTCTATCTTCATGTAGTCATCTTCGAGCGTGTAGTCGCGAACCTGCTTCAGGTCTTCCAGGCGAAGCAGGTGATATTCGTTCCCGGCAAGGAAAGGCTCCGAGACTTCGCCCACGGAAAGATTTAAAACGACCGGCAGGTAGAGCGTATCGACATCCGTCTTTTCCAGCCAGCCGAGATTTCCTCCGTTGAAATTCGACTCCTTGTCCGAACTGAACTTCCTCGCGGCATCGGCAAAGAGCGAATCCGAAGTCAGGGCGATTTTCAGCGAATCCGCAAATTTCAGGACACGGCCAGAATCCGCCGCCGTCGGGATAGTCTGCAAAAGAATCATCGCCGTGCGGACTCCATCCTCTTTTCGCCCGATGACACGAATAATCGTCCAGCCCCGCTCGGTCCTTACCGGATTCGGCGTGTATTCCCCGTTGCCGACGGTCTTGATGGCACGCTCATAGACAGGATCCAGAAGCCCTTTCTGGAAATATCCAATGTCGCCGCCCTTGCTCGCCGAGGAATCCTGGGAGTGGTTCTTGGCAAGGACTTCCCACATGATGCCATGATCCAGGGAATCGATCAAGCGTTCCGCTTCGCGACGCACCGAATCCACGACAAGCGAATCCGGCTCTATCTTCAAGGCGATGTGAGAAAGACGCATGCAGTTGTACTGCCGCGGGATGGAATCTCTGTAATGCTCGTAAAACTCGGAAACTTCCTTGCGGGTAGGCTTGATCCCGCCAGCGTACTTTTGACGAATCCGCCCGATGGTCATCTGCTCGCGAATCTGCTTCCCGAGATTTTCACGATATTGCACCATGCTCATTCCAAGCTGTGCGCGAATCGCCCGTTCGAGAATTTCCATGCTGATATTCTGTCGTGCCGCCAAATTCTGCAGATGCTGCGAAACGCGCAATTCGACATCGTCATCCGTAACCTGGATGGAATCCCTATCGACCCGCGAAAGCAGGACCTTGTCGTCGATAAGCTTGTCGAGGACAAAGGCTTTCTGCTCCTTTTCGGACATTTTGGACGCTTCCGCCGAATTCTGGAACTGGTAGAGATTTTCCATCACCTCGGAACGCATGATGGGCTTTCCATCGACAATCGCCGCAATGGACTCGAACAATTCCGGAGCGGCGAAAAGAGATGTCGCGAGCAAAAGAACGAAGCTGTATTTTTTCATAGAAACTCGACTCAATGGGGTGCGGATTTGGAAATTTCCTCGGGATAGACAAAAATCGCCTGCCGTTTCTTTACGGAATCCTTGAACGCCGCAATAAATTCCTTGCGCTTGGCATTTGCCGCGAGAGTCCGCGCGAACTCCGCGACCTCCGCAAACGGACGGACCGATCCCGAATCCACCTTGGACAGTACAATGACGCTCTTGAGACTTTTTCCGCATGTCTTCGGCGGCGTAATCTTCCCGACGGAAAGCTGTCCCAGATCGACAGACGGACAATCCAGCGGAAAGACCGTCACCGAATCATGGCTTTCCACATCGCGGACAAGCCAGCTTTTTTCGGGCTTTTCGAGAATCGTCTTTTTTGACATGGGACCGTAATACTTCCACGCCGTCGATCCGCTCGCATAGGTGACAACGGCGATGTCGTAAACATTCGCGTTCAACGCGAACAGCTCGGGATGCGAGTCGTAAAAGCCCGCAACATCGGATTCGGAAGTCGAAAGCGTGTCCGTCACCTGCGCAAAATACGCTCCCAGAACGATTTTCCTTTTTGCATCTTCCAGCAGGCGTTTCACTTCCGGCAAATCCTCGATGCCGTCCGCCAAGGCGCGTTCATAGACCGATTCGCGATTCACCCAGTTTTCGACCTGTTCCATCCGGGCTTCGAACGGAAGAGAATCCCAGTTTCCGTTTTCGCTTAGCGCGGAAAGCTTCAACTCCGCATTTTCAACGCGCGCAAGCGTCGGATCGGAACGGTCGTCCAGGTTCTTGCAGGCGACAAGGCAAAGTCCAGAAAAAATGAAAACCAGGAAAAAGCGCATCGCCTACAAAATAGAAAATTTTGAAATTCAGCGTCTCCGGAAACGTTCCCGCAACTTGAGCAAGGCGTCCTGTTCTATCCGCTCTTCGGGAGCGTTCGCCAGGGCAGAACGCTTATACCGCAACAGTTCGAACTGTTCCAAAAGAACCTGCAAGGCGACCTTCGCCCGAAACATCGACAATTCGTCTTCCGACTTTTCGGAAGAGAGCAGCAAGTCCCTCGCGTTTTTCCGTTCGGCCTCCTTGACAAAGCGTCCCGCAAAATATGGAGAAAAGGCTTCGCGAAAATCCTTGTTCGTCGGAAGGGAAAGGCGTTCGTTCCAATCCGGCAGTTCCCTTTGCGGAACAAGGAAAGCGGCAATCATCCGCAGACGGGCATAGAGGCTTTCCTCCGCGGCGATTTTTGTGGCAAGACCCAAGACCTGCGCGGACACCTTTTCTCCGCGGCGAAAACAGACAAACGCTTCCCGAAAAACGTCCCACATGCGGACAAACGCGGAGACTCCGAGATAGGACGCGTCAAAGACCATGCGGATCAATCCTTCGCGCGAATCCGTTTCGAGGCTTGTCCGCGAAGACGAAAGATCGGAAAACGCCCTCACCCTGTGCGAACGGGCGAATTCTATCCCGGCGAAGCGAGGAAGCGCCCTGTCCAGATAATCGAGCGTAAACTTTTTCCTTTCCGAATCGTCCATGGCAAGCAGCGAGCGCAAAGCCCACCCCGATTCATCCTTTCGATTCAGAAAGGCAAAGCGCGATTCGAACAGGGACTTGAGCGGAGAATCCTCCTGATTCGCGTTTCGCGTGCGCCGGTAAAACTTCTGCCAGAATTCCGCTTCGGCACCGTTCATCGGACGAACGGAATCCGGCGCCCATCCGTAGAAAACGCCAAGGACCGGAAACGAAAGGGCCGCGTTTCGGGAGAGCGGACAGACCCGATCGAAAAATCCGCAAGCGCCACATTCTGGAGAAAGTTCCAGTAAAAATTTTTCGGAAGCACCGGGAACAGTTATCGACAGATGAAGCCTAAGATGATGCTCGCCCTGCGGATTCAGCACGGGAAGCGCCCCGTCAAAGGCGCCAAAATCCAGGAACGCTTCGTAGAGGGAAACCATCGGGGACTTTGAAGGATTCCTTTCCAGAAAATCGACAAGGCGATCGTCCAGTTCCTCTTTCTTCTGCTCGAATCTCTTGCGGTCGGTCTTGGGAAGCTCCCGAACGAACGATTCCAGCATCCAGGATCGCCACTTGGAAACTTCGCGGGCGAGAACCGAAGGCGAAAGCCGCGGCAAGAAATCCGCCGGAATTTCCAGGGAAAGCCCATCCCAGGCCTTGCCGGAATCAAATACCAGTTCCCCGCGAATCTGCCGGTCAAGAATTTTCAGGAATTCCACGACTCCGCCGTGTTGCGTCGCATTCTTCTCTTCGGCCTCTCGCGCGATTTTCTTTCGATATGCCGCGGCAAAGACCGGACTGTTCCGGAACGATTCCAGATGTTCCATCCCGGATTCCGAAGCCTGCATCCAGTCCGCCACGTCATAGCGAAGCGCCTCGTCCGTATTCTTTTCGATAAAATCCTTGAGCGTCCTTAACGAACAGACACCGGGCGCGCGTTCCACCAGATAATCGACCTGCAGATCGTCCGACGGGGCAAGCCCCCACCGCCGCAAGCGAACCTCGCTCGCCCGCAGCGATTCCAGGACTTTTTCATTGTGACGCATAAACGGAAAGGGCCTTGGCAAGTTTCCTTCGACAATCGCTTCGAGAAAAAAGATTCGCGCCGCCTCTTCGGGATTTACGCGCCCATAATCGACGCGATGCGAACGGGAAAGCACCATTCCGCGGAAAGAGACTTCTTCCACCGCTTCCACGAAGCCCCGCTCCGGATTCCACTTCGGCTCGAACCAGCGGTAAGTGCAAAAATCCCGGGCGACCTTGACTATCCATTCCGGCATGATTTCCGCGGCTTTCGTCAAGAACACGCGGCTCGTTTCGCGAACCTCCGCGGACAGCACGAACTCGGGAAACTTTCCCGCCAAGTCGCTCCCCGGGAACAGATAGGCATCCCGACCTCCGACAAGGCGATAGCAGCCGTTGTCTCTGTCCCGCCGCGCGACACCGCCGAGAAATCCCGAAAGTAGCGCGATATGCAAGTTGTCGCGGTGAAAGGAGGCGAACGGACAGACATAGGAATCGAACTTGACTTTCAAGATTCGAGAAAACTGCTCGTACAGATCGATCCATTCCCGACAGCGCAGAAAGTGCAGAAAATGCCTTTCGCAGTACTTGCGAAGCGAATTCCACGAAGTCCCGCTCCACTCCCGACAGAACGCGTTCCATTCCGCAAGAAAGGTGAGGAAATCGCTCTTGTGGCCGCCTAGCGACCTGTGCATCCGCCGGGCATTTTCCCTTTGCGGTTCATCCGACGGGAAAAGCCTCGGATCCTGGATGGAAAGCGCGGAACAGACGATAAGCGCAGGCTGCAGGACACCGGAATTTCTCGCCCGGAGAAGCACGGCGGAAAGCGCGACATCCATCGGAAGGTGCGCCATTTCCGCACCGAACGGCGTCACGCGCGCACCGCGTTCTACGCTCGAAAGCGCCCCCAGTTCGAACAGCGTCTTGTAGGCGCCGCGAAAGGCCGACCGGGGAGGCGGCTGGATAAACGGGAAATCCTCGACAGAAAGTCCCAGGCTTCGCAACTGCAGAACCACGTTGGAAAGGTTGGAACGCCGGATTTCGGGTTCCGTAAACTCCTCGCGCGCTTCAAAATCCTCTTCCGTGTAAAGACGCACGCAAATACCGGGCTTTACGCGCCCGGCGCGACCCGTCCGTTGCCGCGCGCTCGCCTGGGAAATCTTTTCCACCGGAAGTCCCTGGATCCGTGTCTGCGGATTGTAGCGCGAAACACGAGCCATTCCCGTATCGACGACATACGCGATTCCCGGAATGGTGAGCGACGTCTCCGCGATATTCGTCGAAAGTACAATGCGCGTCTTGCCCGTCTTTCGAAAGACCTTCTTCTGCTCCTGCGGACCCATCCGCCCGAACAAGGGGAGAATGTCAAAACTCTTCTCGTCAAGTTCCCTTTCGAGTTCTTCGCAAAGATCCTGGATGTCGCGTTCCGTCGGCAAGAAGCAGAGCAAGTGATCCTTTTCCGACGCTTCCAGGGAAAGAATGGCGTCGCGCGCCTCATCGACAAGGCCCGAATCGCCCTTGCTTTTCGAAGCGTTTTCCTGCGGATCCGCATAGACGACCTCGACAGGGAACGTTCTCCCCTCCGCTTCGAGAACCGCCGATCCTTCGTAAAATTTTTCAAAGAGCTTCGCATCGAGCGTCGCGCTCGCGATTACCAGGCGAAATTCCGGGCGTTCCCGAAGAACCGACCGGAATATTCCGAGCAGAATGTCGATATTCAGGGAGCGTTCGTGCGCTTCGTCGATCAAAATCGCGGAATACGTTTCAAAAAGCCTGTCCCGGCGAAATTCCTGCAACAGGATGCCGTCCGTCATCACCTTGATGGGCGCGTCCTTGGGACCTTCTTCCAGAAAGCGAATCCGCGTCGAGACCAGATTCTCGTCCCCGAGTTCTTCCCGCAAGCGATCCGCTATCGACATCGCGGCAATCCGTCTCGGTTCCGTCACCCCGATCCGTCCCTTCGAGGCGATTCCGCTTTCGAGCAAGAACTTGGGAACCTGGGTCGATTTTCCAGACCCCGTATCCGCCTTGACGATAATCACCTGATGACTTTCGAGAAGCGAGAGAAACTCCTCCCGTTTCTTGACGACGGGAAGATCCGGGTATTCGATTTTAAGTGATGAAAAATTCTCGGTCACAGGCGATCGATAAATTCGGAAACGTCCTTGCAGGTTTCCAGATCGATTTTCAGGTTATCGACATCTTCCTTGGAGATTCTGCCGGCATTCGTCTCGGGACGGGAAATCTCCTCGTGACGCCCAATCGGCGGCAAGGCGCTCCGATCCGATCCGACACATTCCTTCAACGCATCGACAACCTTGGAAAGCTTTTTCCGCAAGGAATGAAACTCCTCCCTGTCCAGTTCGAAGACATCCCCGTCAAGCGAAACCAGGGGAGACCTGCATCGTCCGCAGACACAGACGACCATCGAACTCTTCTTTCCTTGGAGCGAAACGTCCATTTCGTTTCCGCAGTGAGGGCATTTGATATGCATTTCATCCATAAGCCCTAATTTACCTTTTTCCCTTCCCAAAGGACAAATCCGCATAAAAAAAAAGCCCCGGGAAAAACCGGAGCTTCTTGAGCAATCGAAAAGACTACTTGACGTCGTACTGGGCGACGACCTGGCCGTTCGCATCGAGAGCGCGAATAACGTCGGCATCGCGTTCGAGCTTGAGGTCGGCCTTGTGACCCTGGGCGTCGATGATCTGGACAGCGAGCGTTCCGTCCGCGTTCTTGATGGCGGAAATCTGGTTGCCCTGGGCGTCCTTTTCGAAGTAGGTGTCGTTCGACGCGATCGGGTTCGAACCGGTCCAGAATTCAACCGTGTTCAGAATCAAGCCATCGATAAGGCCGATGCAGATTCCATAGACCGGGATGACCCAGAGAATGAAGTGCACGCAGGAATTGAGCCACTTGTTGCCAAGCGTACCGTTCCACTTGTAGAGCTTGTTGGTGAGGCCGTAGCTACCGTAGCAGGCGGTCAGAGTGAAAGCGGCAGCGAGTGCGAGCGCGATGAGACTTTTTTTCATGATGAACTCCTTGTGAAAATGAATTTCGGTTTTAAAAGTAATAAAAGAAGGAATTTTCCGCTAGGTGAGCCAAGTCACAGAGTGCGATTTTCACTCCTCCGATTCGCCTTCTTCCTCCGGGCTTTCCGCGGTAAGCGGCAGCGCCTCGCCGAGAAGGGCGCGTATATCGATACCGAGCAGATTTTTCTTCTTGTCAAAACTCGCCACGATGTAGTAATCGCTGTTCCACGAAAGCGTACGAAGCGTTCCCGATCCGTCCGCCGTTCCCGAAAGCTTCGCCGAAAAGACCGACGGACTGGCCAGGCGCTTTTCTATCGTGGCAAAGTCCTTGGAGTTCTTCGCCACCTGATTTGCCGTGCAGGCGATATTCCAGAGAACCGCGTTGTTCTCGATCACGGAATTTTGGCCTTCCACGATATTTACCGCCTGCTTGTAGTAGGATTCCGTCTTTTTCAGGTAGGCGTCTTCGGCCTGGGAAACATAGGCGCCTTTCTGCATGAAGAGAAGGGCGAGAATGGCGACATTCAGCGCGAGAGATGCAATCAGGATATACTTGAACTTCATACGGTTTCCTCACTTGGTTTCAAACTGAAAGGGAGACGGCTTGGAAACGGCGAATGTCGCCGACGGGGAAAGTTGCGACAGGGCCCTGTAATCCACCGAGACAAAGCTCCCCTTTCGGAACGTAAAGAGCACCTTGCAATCCGCACCGCAAGAAAGCGAAGTCACGTAGCCGGAAGTTTCCGACTTCAGGGCGTTTGCCGTATCGAGCGCAGCGACACGCGCGTCGAAATCCGACTTGGAAAGCTTTTTCGATGTCGTTTCGAAAACAATCTGCCAAATGCGGTTGCCGTTCGCAATGAATTCGTTCTGGGCTTTCACCACCTGGGAAACTTCGTCCGTATAGGCCTTTGTCGCCTTTCCATACGAAACCTGCGCCTGCTCCTTGTAGTCGCTCTTGATAATCAGCATGATGACGACGAGTGCGACGTTCAGCGCAATCGAAGCCACGAGAATCAGCTTCATTTTCTTCAAATCCATAGCGTATTTTTTCTCCTAGGATGGGATGATACTCATAAATGTATATTTTCAAGGCAACAAGCGCAGGTAAAAAATGCAAAAAAGGCTTTCCTCGGCCGTTTTCGACAACTTGAAAGAGCTTCTCAAGGCGAAAAACGCAGCACACGAGTCGATGTTCAAGTTCAGCTGGAAGAAGCTCCCGCCATTCAATCTGATCTGGCCTCAGGTCGATTATATCCGTATCCAGCGATTTATGGGAGACGTGAGGAACCAGGCGCTTTCCCAGAAATCGTTCATCGAGGCGAACCGCAAGAATTCCACACCCGAAGAGGCGGAATTCCTGAACGCCGTTCCCGCCTACGTCGACGCCTTGGCGAATTCCTGCGACTGCCTCGCGCGCGTCGCCAGGTTCAAGCAGGAGCTTCTCGAAAAGAAGCAGAAGCGAGACCTCTTTCTCTTTAACGACATTCTCAAGAACTACGAGGCGGCCCAGGCGGAACTCGTTCGGGCAGGCGCCTTTGTCCAGGTCGCCTGGGGAACGCTAGCGGGAAAATCCTAGATGCCGGAAATCAGCGTCATCGTCCCGATTTACAACACGAGCTCCTTTCTTGAAGAATGCCTCGAAAGCATCGCCGCGCAGACTTTTCAAGATTTCGAAGCGATTCTCGTCGATGACGGCAGCACCGATTCGAGCGCAAGGATCGCCGAAGGATTCGTGAAAAGGGATTCCCGCTTTCGCCTGATAAGCCAGCACAATCTGGGGCTTTCCGAAGCGCGAAATACGGGCCTTCGAAACGCACGGGGAAACTGGATAGCCTTTGTCGATAGCGACGACGTTCTCTCTCCGGATTTTCTGGAAACCTTATGGCAAGCGGCAATCGAAATGGACGTTCCGGTCGTCGCTTCCAGAATGATTGCCTTTGCGCATCAAGTTCCGCGAAAAAAATCCGGTACTGGAATCCCGAAAAGGATTCCTGGCGAAGAAGCCCTGGTCCGGGCGTTCTACCAAAACGCCGTTCCCGATTTCTCGGCATGTAACAAGCTTTATAAAAAATCGCTGTGGGAAAATCGAAAATTTCCGCCAGGCATTTACTTCGAGGACATGGCGACGATTCCCGCGGTTCTCCACGAAGCGACCCATATCGGGATTAGCAAGGCACCGCTCTACTTTTACCGAAAGCACCGCACAAGCATTCTCGCTTCGCCCTACACGCTCAAAAAAGCGGAACTCCTAGACATCGCCGAAAAAAATCTCGAAACATTCGGGTCGGTTTCCCCGCGCGTCCGCAAGGCGGCAGAAAGTCTTCTCGTCAGCGCGAGCTTCAGCATTTTGATGCGGACACCCCAAAGCGGCGAGTTTTTTAAAGTCAGGGAGAGAGCCCTGCGCTGGGTAAAAAAATATCGTCTGCAAGTGCTTGGGGATAGAAAGACAAGGATTCGAAACAAGGTCGCCTCGCTACTTTCCTATTGCTTCATTCCAGGAAAAAAGTTCACTTTTCTAAAAAGCGCCTAGGGACAAAGAGCTTCAAAAAGCGGGAAATAAAAATCCAGGAAAGCGAAGCGGTTTCAGAAAACTTTTTCAAGGCTTCCAGCTTGTTTTGGGAAGCGAGCGTCGAAAACCAATACGCCTTCCATGCCCGGCAAGCTTTCCGATACAGCGGCTCCGCGCGATAGTCCTCCGAAAACATGCGAAGGATTTCCCGGTAAAGCCGGCTGCAATCCCGATGCATATTGTACAAATGCTCCCGATAATAGCAACAGACTGTATTCAAAACAGGTTGTGTTCCAAAATGACGGAGAATTTTCAAATTCATCGGATAATCTTCAAAAAAATATTTTTCATCGTAATTTCCCAACGATTCCACCGCTTCTCTCGAATACATTTCGGCGCAGCCCAGCAAGACTTTCTTTCCCAAAAAACATTCTTCGAAAGAAATCTGGGGAATCGCTCGGAGATAACGCTCTTCAGCGCATTCTTCTACTTTTCCATCCTCGTGCAACAGGATACACTGTCCAAAGCACGCCACCTTTTCCGGGTGATTTTCCAAAAAACTGCTTTGTGCGCAAAGCCTTCCCGGTGCCATGATATCGTCCGAAGCGAACGTGCAGAAATATTTTCCGCGGGCTTCCGAAAGCAATTCGTTTAATGTCGGAACAAGACCTTTATTCGGACGGTGACGGTACTGAAAAGCCAATTCTTTGGAAAGCCGTTCCAGAATTTCCGGGCTAGCGTCCGAACTGCCATCGTCAATCACCAGAAGCTCAAAATCGACGCCTTGCTGTTCCATGATGGAACGCACCGCGGCTTCCACATACTTTTCATGGTTGTAGCTTGCGAGAAGAACGGAAACTAGAGGTTCTTCCATGGAAGCCTCCGAAAAACGATAATCAAGGCAAGAAGGCAGATGAAATTTTCCGCGGCGTAGGCGATAAAAGGCGCATGGTAGCCGAAAAACGCGTATCCCGCAACGGTCAAGGCGGCAAAGAGGATCTCCGATCCGATTTCAATCGAAAGGAACGCGAAGGTTTCCTTGCGCGCGATGAGCGCCATTCCCAGGCACCAGCATCCCGCCTTGAAAAAATCACCGACAAGCTGTACGGAAATCAGGTCCGAAAGCGGCAGGAAATCCCTGGAAAGAGCGAAAGCGATCAAGACATCCCGCAAGAAAAACATGGCGATAACGGCGACAAGCACAAGCGCAAGGACATAGGCCAAAAGGCGCTTTAGCGTCCGGCGAAACTCTTCCAACGAAGAAGCCGAGGAAAGCCGCGGGAGCAGCACGACTCCGAGAACCGATGAAAATCCGACATTGAAAAAATCCGAAATCCGCATAGCGCCCTGCCAAAGTCCAGCGAAATCCCAACCAAAGGATTTTCCCAAGAAGGAGCGGACGAAAAAATACAGGATAGGCGAAACGACCATCGGAATCATTCCCATCAGCGCGTAACCGCGCCAGATTCTGAAATTCGGCTTGAGCCGCGCAGAAAATCGCTTGTATGTAAAGCCTCCCTTCCAGGCGAGAAAGAGCGCGTAAAAGCAGGAAAGTATCGACTGCGTCGCGACCGCTCCGAGAACGGAAAGCGATTTTGTCTGGATCATCAAGACGACCCACAGACAGTTCAACACGGAAGTTCCTACCGTAATTGCTGCCCAGCGTCGATAATCCGAAAGGCCGTTCATCACCGCAGACGAAACCATCGAAACGGTCAGCGCGACAAATCCCGGAACAGCAAAGAGAATCGCCGCCTGCATATAGCGCATGGGAACGCCCGGAAAGAGCGAATCCAGCGGAGCGACAAAGGCAAAGAGTACAAAGAATATCGCCGAAGCTATCGACGCATACACGCTCAGGCGAAAACCGCCGCGCCAAATCGGACCGAGTTCCTTTTCCTGGTTCTTGTAGCGGGCGGTGAGGCTCACCCAGCCGTTCTGGAGAGCGAGCGAAGAAGTTCCCTGCCCGATGCTTATCAGATTCTGCAACTGCCCGATAACGGCAAAGGCAGCAGGTCCAGCCAAAGCGGCGAGAAACTTATTCGTAATAAACGAAGCGGCAATTCGAATAAACGTCGCCACGGCGGAAATAGCCGATTCTTTCCAAAAGCACGATTGTTTCATAGGTCATACTCGTAAATATCATAGGCGACACCGCGGCCCGCATAGGTTTCCTTCTGGTGCGCAAGCCCCTCGTTCAAAACCTTTCCCCCATCCTCGCACGAGGTTCCCCAGTCAAAAAAGCGCTGTTCGGGAAAACAGTTGATTTCGTTCAGCATCAAGAAATCCATTGCGTGCAAAGCGCGCCCTTTTGCGGAACTTGCGAGATACTGCGAATGGGCGACAGTTCCCGAAACATAGACGACGCTCCCCGAAAGAAGTTCGTCATCCTTTGCCACGGTAAAAAGCCGGATGTTTTGCGGAAAGCGGTCCGCCAAAAGCTGCAATTCCATCTTGGAATGGACAGGATGCGCACCGTGCCCCTCCGCGAGGCAGTTGTCCAACAAATCCCAGAACCTTTCGAAATCTTTTGACTCCGAAAAAATCAATCCATCGCGTTTTCCTTTATGCAGATAGTACTTTTTTTTGGAAGACGGCTGCATCGATTGTGGTTCAAGCGTACTGGAAATCAGGCGGGCGGAAAGTCTCGCCCCCTTGCGAAACAGCCAATACAAGTCTTCTTCCGAAGGACGGTTCGCATAGATCCAGGGAAGAGGCTTGTAAATGACCTTTTTCGCTCCGAGTTTTCGAAGCTCCGCATCGAGCAATTCAAAAAATCGTTTCACTTCCAAAACGCCAACAGAATTGTCGATGACAAAACCGCCAAACGTAAGCCCCGCATGGGAACTGAAGACACCCTCCAAAGAAAGCGTCCCCGGGAGAACGGCACACGGCAAATCCCCCTTCAAAAAGACAAACGAGCAGTCCGGAAAGCGGTCCGCGTGATAGTCCATGTAACCGCGGTCAAAAAGAAAATGCCCGTTCCGGGAATTGCGTACAAATTCATTCCACTTTACCGAATCACTTTCCCGATAACGCCGGATGGAAATTTCTTTCATCGGGAAACCTCGTCGCAAAATTCAATCTGCCGGATAACCTTGGCCGGAACGCCTCCCAATACGACATTTGGCGGGAACTTGCCCGAAACAACCGCACCCGCGGCGACCACGGAATGTTCCCCGATTTCCGTTCCCTTGAGAATCGTTACGTTGTTCCCAATCCAGACGCCGTTACCTATCTTGACAGGGGCTCGCTTCGAATCGCTCTTCAGGCGGTCTCGGACATTTACCGCGTGAAAGTCCGAATCGTAAACTTCGACACGCGTCCCGACGAGAACATTTTTCCCGATAAGGATTCCGGGACCTTCCGAAATGGCGACAAAGTGGTTTCCCACCCAGGAATTCTCCCCGATTTCGATTTTCGATTCCGGAGTCCGCGGATTCAGAAACACATAAGACGTCCAAAAATCCGTATCGTAGTCCAAACCGACATGGACGTTTTTCCCAAACGAAACCGTTCCCATTCCCTGGGAAAGAATCGGCGAGGCGCAAAGAGGCCTACCCAAAACTTTCGCATCCGAAACCAGGCGGTAAGGAAGACGGCGAAATGCGGCGAAGACTTTCCGAAGGACTTTACTCGCGATATGCATTGACAGCCTCGATGACTTGGGAAATTTCGGAATCTGTCATTTGCGGATACAGCGGAAGGCTGAGTTCCGTTTTCGAAATTTCCTCGGCGACGGGAAAACTCAGGTCGGCAAATTCTTGGTAAGCCTTTTGACGGTGCGGAGGTGTCGGATAATGGATCAGAGTCTCGATTCCGCAATTTTTCAGGTGCGCCTGCAGCCTTTCGCGATTTTTCGCACGAACCGCAAAAATGTGCCAGACATGTTCGCCGGGATTTCCCGGTTCGGGCATAGCAACCGACGGATTTTGGATTTTCGACAGGTAGCGTTCCGCGATTTTCATGCGGTTCAGATTGTCCACATCCAAGCGAGTTAATTTATACGAAAGAACCGCCGCCTGGATTTCGTCTAGCCGCGAATTCATTCCCTTGTAAATGTTTACGTATTTCCGTTCGCTCCCGTAGTTGGCAAGCGACCGCACCGTTTGCGCAAGTTCCGCATCCGAAGTCGTCACCGCTCCGCCGTCACCCAGCGCGCCCAGGTTCTTTCCCGGATAGAAGCTGAATCCCGCCGCATCGCCAAACGAACCGCCCCGCTTCCCATTTTCCATCGCGCCGTGTCCCTGTGCGGCATCTTCGACAAGAATCAGCCCGCGAGATTTCGAGAATTTGGAAAGTTCCGCCCCAGGAATCGCACGCCCATACAGATCCACCGCTAGAACCGCCTTGACGCTTGAATCGAGAACGCATTCCAGAGAAGAAGCGGAAAGATTGCATGTCGTCGGATCCGGGTCGGCAAGAACAGGCACGAGTCCCGCTTCGCTAATCGCAAGCACCGAGGCGATGTACGTGTTCGCAGGGACAATCACCCGGTCACCGGGATGCAAGCGTCCAAGAGCGATGTAGGCCTTGAAAATCAGCGTCAACGCTTCGAGACCGTTTGCGACGCCAACACAAAATTCCGTTCCGCAATACCCGGCAAACTTCCGCTCGAAATTTTCACATTCCGCACCGCGGATATACCAGCCACTTTCAACGACCCGCCGGACAGCCATGGAAAGTTCCGGTTCAAAGGATTCCGTCACCCGTTTTAAATCCAGATAGGGAATCATTTTTTCTCCCGGAGATTTTTTGCGTACAAGGTAAATTCCGAATAGTCGCGGATATAATCCGATTCGTCATAGGCGTGGGACGCGAGGACAAGACAGATGGACCCCGAAGAAAAATTCAGTTCCTCGGCCCAGATTCCGGGAGGAACATAGACGCCGTAATAGGGACGGTCCAGCCGGATGACTTGCGAACGATCCCCGTCGTCGATCTTCGCGTCGAATGCGCCCGAGGCCGCAATCAAGAGCTGGTGGCAAAGCCTGTGCGCATGGCCGCCGCGGTTTTCTCCGCCGGGAATGTCATACAGGTAAAAGACGCGGTTGATTTCAAACGGTAAGTCCTTGAAACCTTCAAGCGCCGTCAAGGCGCCGGAACGCTCCCGCGTTCGGGGAAATTCCAGAAAGCGGCAACCGGAAATCATCTGCACGGTGCCTCCCGAGCATTCTCTCGAAATTCATCGAAGTCCCAGATGTAATCGTCCGGATCATATGGCATGGAACTGAGAACGAGCGCGACAGAATTCGTCGAAAAGTTGTCCAGCGTGCGAAAGTGCAGAGGTGGCACATAAAGACCCATGTAGGAACGTCGAAGCGAATAGCGCACTTCGCGCGTTCCGTCGTGCAGAAGAACGTCAAAGCTTCCCGAAAGCGCAACGATCAGCTCTTCCTGTTTTCGAAACGCGTGGCTTCCGCGAATCTCCCCGCCGGGAACATCGTAAATCCAGTAGCAACGGCGAATTTTGAATGGCACGTGACGCTCCGACTCGATAAAGCTCAGGTTTCCCCGATCGTCGAAAATCTTGGGGAGCGATACCATTTGCGGAGTTTGCGAAAAGTCGGGCATACGGACAAAATACAAATTAACTCGCCGAGCGATTCGTTGAAGATTCGCATTGTCAAGAAAATCCAGTCTTGGCCGAAGGCAAAAGTTCCCACAAAAAACGTCCCGGCATAAACCGAGACGTTTATTTGCAAGTTTTTGATTTGAATCAGCCGTTATCGCCCACGAACTCGCGAGCGTTGCGGAAGAGCTTCATCCACGGGCCGTCTTCGCCCCAGTCCGCCGGATGCCAGCTGTATTGCACGGTGCGGAACACGCGTTCGGGGTGCGGCATCATGATGAGCGCGCGGCCGTCCTTGCTCGTGAGGCCCGTGATTCCGAAAGGCGAACCGTTCGGGTTCAACGGATAGCGTTCCGTGTAAGCATGCTTGCCATCGACATAGCGGAGGCTTACGAGCCCCGTGTCCAGGCAGGCCTCGGCAGCTTCGCGACTTGCAAATTCCGCCCGGCCTTCCCCATGCGCCACGGCGATCGGGAGCACGGAACCGGCCATTCCCTTGAGCAGCACGGCGGGCGTCTCTTCGACCTTGAGACTCACGAAACGCGCCTCGAAGCGTTCCGAAGTGTTCTGCACGAAACGCGGCCAATGTTCTGCGCCCGGAATCAGGTCCTTCAGGTTCGAAACCATCTGGCAACCGTTGCAGACTCCAAGCGTGAACGTTTCCTTGCGATGGAAGAACGCTTCGAATTCCCTGCGGGCATGGTCGTTGAAGAGAATGCTCTTCGCCCAGCCTTCGCCGGCGCCGAGAACGTCTCCGTAGCTGAAGCCGCCACAGGCGACAAGTCCCCGGAAATCCTGCAGGGAGATCTTTCCGGAAAGAATATCGGTCATGTGCACGTCGATGGATTCGAAACCGGCACGGTCAAAGGCAGCGGCCATTTCGACTTCGCCGTTGATTCCCTGTTCGCGGAGAATCGCCATTTTCGGACGGCTCGCGTAATCCTTCTTTACGCGGACATCGAACGTGAGCTTCGGGGAAATTCCCGGATCGTCCTGTTCGAGCTTCAGCCGGTATTCGCTTTCCGCACATTCGGGGTTGTCGCGGAGCCTTGCAATGCGACGCGTCGTATCGCTCCAGATGGCGCGAAGTTCCGAAAGTCCTTCCGAATAGTCGCCGACGGTGAACCTATACGAATCGTCGAGCGTTCCGATATCGCTTACGACGCCGTCGAGCCCCGCCGCGACAAAGGCTTCCTTCACCGCCTGGACATTTTCGTCCGCGACCTGGATGAGTGCGCCGAGTTCCTCGTTGAAAAGTTTTTCCACATCGGTTCCCGGAAGAGCGGAAACATCCAGGGAGACGCCCACATGGCCCGCAAACGCCATTTCCAGAGCCGTCACGAAAAGACCGCCGTCCGACTTGTCGTGGTAGGCGAGAATTTTCCCTTCGCGGTTGAGCTTCTGGATTGTTTCGAAGAACGCGCGGAGTTCCTTTGCGCTATCGACATCCGGAGCGGCATTTCCGAGTTCGCAGAAGACCTGTGCCGCGATAGAGCCTCCCATGCGGTTCTTTCCGCGAGAAAGGTCGATAAGAAGCAAGCGGGAGCTTTTCCGCTGGAGCATCGGGGTAAGCGTTCCGCGGGCATCGGAAACAGGAGCAAACGCGCTGATGACAACCGAGATGGGTGCGGTCACGTTGTGCTTTCCCTTTTCGTCTTCCCAGACGGTGCTCATGCTCATCGAATCCTTTCCGACCGGAATCGTAATCCCGAGTTCCGGGCAGAGTTCCATGCCAATGGACTGCACCGCCTCGTAGAGATCCGCGCCGTCGCCCTCGTAATTGGGCGAAGCCATCCAGTTTGCAGACAGATTAATCCGCCCCATGTCGTCGATGCGTGCCGCGACCATGTTCGTGAGAGCCTCGGCGACAGCCATCCGGGCACTCGCCGAAGGAGAGATCAGCGCGACAGGAGCGCGTTCACCGATACTCATCGCTTCGCCTTCGTAGGAATCAAGCGTCGCGGTCGTCACGGCGACATCGGCGACGGGAACCTGCCACGGCCCGACCATCTGGTCGCGAGCGATCATGCCGGTCACGGAGCGGTCGCCGATCGTAATCAGGAACGTCTTGTCGGCAACGCTCGGATTCGCAAGGACACGGTGCGCCACTTCGCAAACGGAAGCAGCGGAAAGTTCCGGTGTCGGACCGAGCGGACGCTTTTCGGAGCGGTTGTTCCGAATCATCCGGGGAGGCTTTCCGAGAAGAACGTCGAGCGGCATATCGACAGGCGTGTTCCCAAAATGCGAATCGGTCAGTTTCAGTTGCCGTTCCTCGACTGCCGTTCCCACGACCGCATACGGACAACGCTCGCGCTTGCAGATTTCGTCAAAGACCTTCATCCTCTCTTGCGGAACCGCTATCACGTAACGTTCCTGCGACTCGTTGCTCCAGATTTCATACGGGCTCATGTCCGGTTCGTCGTTCGGGACTTTCCGGAGTTCGAACGTTCCGCCAAGTCCGCCGTCACTCACCAGCTCCGGGAAGGCGTTCGAAAGTCCGCCCGCGCCCACGTCGTGGATGAACGAAATCGGATTGTCCTTTTCGAGCGCCCAGCAGCGGTCGATCACTTCCTGGCAACGGCGCTGCATCTCGGGGTTTCCCCGCTGTACGCTCGCGAAATCCAGGTCCTCGTTACCGCTACCGCTCGTAACGGAACTCGCCGCCCCGCCTCCAAGCCCGATAAGCATCGCCGGTCCGCCGAGCGCAATCAGCGCGTCGCCCGGGTTGATGTGCCCCTTCGCGATAAACTCTTCCTTGATATTTCCGAGGCCGCCGGCGAGCATGATCGGCTTGTGATAACCGCGGACTTCCTTTCCCTTCGACGACGGGACTTCTTCCTCGAACGTGCGGAAGTAGCCGAGAATGTTCGGGCGTCCAAATTCGTTGTTGAACGCGGCGCCGCCGAGCGGGCCTTCGATCATGATGTCGAGCGGGGACGCAAGGCGCGAAGGATTTCCAAAATCCTTTTCCCACGGTTGCTCGTAACCAGGAATCTTCAGGTTCGAAACGCTGTAGCCCGTAAGCCCCGCCTTCGGCTTCGATCCGCGGCCCGTCGCGCCTTCGTCGCGGATTTCGCCGCCGCTTCCCGTCGCGGCTCCCGGGAACGGGGAAATCGCCGTCGGATGGTTGTGCGTCTCCACTTTCATCAAAATGGGAATCGCCTCTTCGTGCCAGCCATACTTGTTCGTCGTCGGATCCGCATAGTAACGCCCCGCCTTCTTTGCCCCGTTCATCACCGCCGCATTGTCCTTGTACGCCGAAAGGATATTCGTCGAATGGAGCTTGTATGTATTCTTGATCATCTGGAAGAGCGAGAGATCCTTCTTTTCGCCGTCAATCGTCCATTCCGCACCAAAGACCTTGTGACGGCAATGTTCGGAATTCATCTCCGCGAACATGTAAAGCTCCACGTCGGTCGGGTTCCGCTTGAGCGCGGTAAAGCTTTCGACCAGGTAGTCGATTTCCGCCGGAGAAAGCGCAAGTCCCATTTCCCTGTCCGCGCGGACCAGAGCGTTTCGGCCTTCGGTCATGATGGGGACTTCCACGAGCTTCTTGGGCGCGTCGTGCATAAAGAGCACATCGAGCAGGTGGAGCGCCGGGAAAACCTTTTCCGTCATCCGGTCGTGAATCTTCGCCTTGACTTCTTTCGAAACCGCTTCCGTAACGGCTCCGTTAAAATCGATGTAGTAGGCGACCGCGCGTTCGATGCGCTTTACCTCGGAAAGTCCGCAGATGTGGGCGATATCCGTCGCCTTGGAACTCCACGGGCTGATTGTCCCCGGGCGCGGAGCCACGACAAAGAGCGTTCCCTCGGGTTCCCGCGCTTTTCGCGAAGGTCCGTAAGTCAAAAGCTTTTCGAGTGTGCCCTTCTTTTCTGGCGAAAGCTCGGATTCCAAATCGACAACGTGGACATATTCCGCATAGATGTCCTTTACCGGAAGGGACGCCGCCTGGAAATCGGCAAGGAGCTTTTGCTCCCGGAAGGAGGAAAGCGCAGGAGAACCGCGAAGAATCATCATAAAGGCTACCTTGAAAATTTTGAAACTTTTTCGCCAAAGATAGCTTTTCAAGGGTTTGTGAAAATTTTAGATGATAAAAAAGTCCAACAAAAGGCTATGTTAAGATTTTTTGGAATTTTTAACATACTTCAAGCACCATGTTAAAAATTTCCATTTTTTTTAACATAGGGTGGGGATTATTTTTCGTCTTGGCCCGAAAGCAGATCAGAAAAAGGCTGATTGATGTAGTTCAGCTTTACCTTGCAAAGGAACCGTCCTTCAGCCAGCAAGTCCAAATATTTGGCCGCCGTTTGACAAGTAACATCCAAATCACGCATCACGAACTCTGCATTTTATCCTGGAAAGTGAACCTCTTCCAACTTATTAATGGACTGCCTTGCCAATTTCTT
The DNA here is from genome assembly GCA_963629575.1 of Candidatus Methanomethylophilaceae archaeon. Classification (GTDB taxonomy): domain Bacteria; phylum Fibrobacterota; class Fibrobacteria; order Fibrobacterales; family Fibrobacteraceae; genus Hallerella. The sequence goes on along the minus strand of CAVGIM010000009.1, from coordinate 2,290 downwards.
GAACAATCTGCATTAGAACTTTTTTTACTGAATCTGTAAAGTCTTTCCTCTTTATATTTTTTATTTGATCTTTCCAATGTTCATATGCGGCTTTCGGCAATGGCCTTGAATTGAAGATTTCAATCAAAATATCCTTGCTCTTTTTAATATTGACAATGATTCGAGGGACTTTTATTCCCAATACATCATCTTGTCCACCCGCAGAGAATGTGTCACGAAACGAAGGATTGATTATTCCATGTGTCTGAAGCAGCCATTTAGAGGCCCTGTTATAGTTTCCTTCGATGATACTTGGAGAGACAATTAAAAGATTTGCCAACAAAAAATCCTTGTCTTCTTTTTTTAACTCATTCCAAAACTGTATTTCCAAATCTACTATTTGATCAGCAAGTTTCTGGGCTTTCAATTCTTGAGGAGAAAATTGAGAGTTGCTTGCCGAATACCACCAGATATCATCATCTTTTGGCTGTTTTTTCACTCTGGATTTTTTCTGTTCAATAATGTAATCCTTGAATGCATCAAAAGGGTTTTGCATTTCACGAACATCGTCGTATGATCTATTTATTTTAGAAAACAAGGAGGCTTTGACATCAAGGTCCAAATCCAGCAAATACCGAGGACTATGCGTCACCGCAACATTTTCTACACAGTCTTCAAAAAGCCTGTATTTAATTTCGAAAGGATTTTGCTTTGCACAAAAAACATGGATTCGTTCTACATCTGGAATCCTGGTAGATTCCATGATACTTCCACCCATCACTTTCCATGACTTTTCTTTTGAACTGATTGTTTTTACTTCTACACCAAAAGCTTGTTTTGAATTGATATGGGCAACGATGTCCGGAAACTTATGCCCTCCTATATATTCAATATTCCAAGAATCAAGCCCAAGGATATTCTTTGAAGAAACAAGCGCTGAATTTACTTCTTGTTCAAATGTTTTCCAGAATTCTCCGCAAGCAACTGCGTTTTTATTACTCAATAGTTTGTCTTTCGTCTGAAAAAGCAATCGCTCGAAATTTTCAAGATTTTTGGCATTTCTTGCCAAATTTTCTCCGACAGCAATACTCACTTTTGCCCCCTAAACAGTATTTTCCAAATAGATTCAATCCTGCACCCGATCGAGAAGCCCAGAAGAGGAGGAACCGCATTGCCAACTACTTTGTAGGCGTCGGAAGAGTTTACTCGATCATTCCCATTATCGAAAACAAATTCGTAATCATCCGGAAACGTTTGAATTCTAGCGCATTCTCGAACGGTCAATCTTCTTTCGGCAAGACCATGTTCCAGTTCCGCCGCATTTGTTCCCCCATGTTCCTTGCTTAACCTACGGAATTCAATATTGCCGTGATGCTCGCTACGAATCGTTGGGCCTATTCCGGATAGATTTACTTCGGAACTCCCCTGCATTTTTCCATAGTATTTTGCCTTGGAAAACTTTTGTTGGGACTTGTCCGCAGAAAATTCGGGCTCGGATAAATTTACAAACGCATCTTTACATGTAACGATTTCTTTAAGCCCCTCTCCATGGGTTTTGGGGGGATAGGGATAGTACTTGGACAAGATTCCCTTTGCTTCAATATCTTTAAGAATGCTCGGATCCGCATATTTTCTTGATATTCCAATAAAGACAACTCTTTCTCTGCTTTGAGGAACACCGTATTCCCAGGCTTTGAGAACTTGGGCATCGACAACGCAATAGCCTTCGTCTATATTTCTGAAATCTTCCTCGATAATAGACTTTGCCTCGCCCAAAGAAATCAAGCCCTTTACATTTTCCGCAATGAATATTTTCGGTTTGACAATTTCAATGACTTGCTTCATCCATAGGTAAAGTGTTCCACGAGATTCATTATCTGCATGTCGTTCCTTTAGTCCATTATGACTTTTCGCAGAATCGAATCCAAGTCTTTTCCCGGCAACGGAAAAATCTTGACAGGGGAATCCTCCCGTAACCACATCAACATTTGAAGGAAAATCAAATTTCCCTGCTAGACTCTGCTTCACAAGATTCACTATGGATTCAATATGATATACCCCATCGACATTTCTCTTTTTTGAAAAGTGGTTGTTCCATGCTCGTTCCGCACAAGGCAAAATATCATTGGCGAATATCGTTTCAAATCGATTTTTCTTCAAACGAACAAAATTTTCATCGATTATTTCATCAATCCAGTCTGGATGTTCCTTTTCATTCACGGATTTCCCTAGCGTGACAAAACCGCCTTCCAGACCTAAGAACCTGTTTTCATAGCGAAAAATTAGTATCGTATAGGCATGAAAGAAGCAA
>CAVGIM010000008.1:0-63925 GCA_963629575.1 Candidatus Methanomethylophilaceae archaeon | reverse complement strand
TCTAAGCTCTAAGTTCTCCCGACTAAACTCTGGCACGCCCCTCGCCGGGTAGGCGTATCCCAAATCACTTTTTTGAGCGAATTTCCGAAAATATCTTGACAACGTTTTTTTTTCTTATGTTTGAAGTGTAAGGGAATCTCACTTTGCTTTTTATCATAAGGAAAGAAAGATGGCGCGTGGCTGTGGAATCGAGACGGAATTTGATTCGGAAACGCTTTCGAAAGAAAAGTACGAAGAGCTTTTTGGTCCCAAGCCTGACGGGATTGCTTGCAAAGAGAAAACCAAGTGGGAAAAGGCCGCCGTTTCATGGAGCGTTCATGCAAACCAGTTTTCCAAGATGAACATCATGAAGGGAAATGGCCTTTCCGTCCGCTGCGTCAAGGATTGAGTGGTTTTCAGATAAAGGAGTCTTGCGATGAAAAAACAATCCGTAAAATTTCTTCTGCCGATTGCAGGCGCAGTGCTTCTCTCCGCCTGCGGAGACGACGTGACCGAGGTGAACATGGCGGGCGTCGGCCAGGTGGCGAGTTTCGGCGAACTTCCAAAATGCACGTCGAAGAACTCCGGCGAGATGCTCTACGCGGTCGATTCGGCGAGAGTCTATTACTGTGCGGACTCGGCATGGGCGACGCTGAACGGCAGGGACGGTGCGGACGGTTCCGACGGCGAGAAAGGTACGGGCTGCACGGCGGATTCCACGGTGAAGGGGATCGTCGTCGTGTGCGGCGGAGACACGGTCGGGACTATAGTGAACGGAAAGGACGGCTTTGACGGCAGGGACGGGACCTCGTCGGTGGACACGCTGGTCGTCTCGAAGTCCGACACGCTCGTCGTCATCGACACGGTGCTTGGACTGGACGGTTCCAGCTGCACCGCGGAGGCGCTTGTTGACGGTTCGGGCTACAGGATAGTCTGCGGAGGCGATTCCGTCGGCGTTGTCCTGAACGGTTCGGACGGAAAAGACGGTGCAGATGGCAAGGACGGTCTCGCGAAAGTCCCCGAGGGGAATTTCAGCTGCTCGGAATATGACTGCGTGACGACTGCCTACCTGAACCCCGCCTTCGAATACGGGGAACTTTTGGACAGGCGGGATGGCAAGGTCTATCGCACGATCGAAATCGGCTCGCAGGTCTGGATGGCGCAGAACCTGGACTTCTACGATTCGTCGGACGCCACGCTGCGCGGGCAGACGCACTGCTACTACGACTCGCTCGCGTTCTGCGAGACCTACGGGCGGCTGTACTCGTGGAGCGCGGCGATGGGCTTCGACAGCGCCTACAACAGCCGGCTGACCGAAGACGGGATGATCGAGACGCCGCACCGGGGCGTCTGCCCCGAGGGCTTTCACCTGCCGAGCGACGCGGAATGGGACGCTCTTTCTGCCTATGTGGACGCTCATAACGGTGCGGAGGGCGTCGGCACGAGCCTCAAGGCGCGCTACTTGTGGCGGCAGGATACGGTACGCTTTACTAAGGTTGGCCTGTTATACAATGCTCTTACTCCGGGGACGGACCTTTTGGGCTGGGCCGGTCTTCCGGGGGACAACTATTTGTTCGGTGAAAGCATTACGATTAACGGCAAAAAGTTAATTGGATTTGACGGTTGCATCGGTTTGGGTGGAAATTGGTGGAGTTCTACGGATTCTTCTGCGACCGAGGCCAAGAAAATGAGGCTAGAACTAGAAGGCGAAAATGATACTTGGGGAGGTTATAAGGAACTTCTTAAAACTACAGCCAATTCCGTCCGCTGTATCAAGGACTAAAAAGAAACTCTGATTTTGGTGAGGCAAAAAATGAATTCTGTCAAAGTGTTTCGGAATATTTTAATACTCGGCGCGCTTCTCGCTTTTTCGGGCTGCGGCGACAATGTTACGAACATCTATCTCTCGGATAGCGGTGCAGCTTCCAGCGAGAGCCGCTTTTCGGAGGCCGTTCTATCGTCTTCGTCCGCAACACCCGACGAGAACCATTGCTCCAACGCCGATTCCTCGGCGCTTGTTTCCGCAGTCTGTCCCGCGCTAAGCTTCGCGCCTACGGAACATCTGAACCAGAAAATGCTCGCGTCTTGCGGTTACGGATTTCTTTTGGACGAAAGGGATTGCCAGGTGTATCGGACCATCCAGATTGGGGATCAGGTTTGGATGGCGCAGAACCTGAATTATCTACCGAAAAACGGCGATTCTTATTGCTATGACGGCGACGATTCCTATTGCGAAAAATACGGTAGGCTCTATGTTCGGGCTGCCGTTTCCTGCCCGAGCGGTTGGCACGTGCCGGATGACGGCGAATGGGAAACGCTGTTTGCAAGTATCGGCGGACAATCGAAAGCGTCGGCGGCCTTGCGGGCGTCGAGCGGCTGGGAAGAAAAACATCCGGATTTGGAAGATGAAGACGCTTACGGATTTTCGGCGCTTCCATCGGGTGTGTACTATTTCGGCGACGAAGGCAACACGGGCTGGTTTTTCTCGGCGACGGATTACAATGATTTTTCCGTCGATGCGTCGGAAAGTTCTAAAAAGAGCACCGCCGCCAGCTATACGGCAATTTCCGTCCGCTGCGTCAAGGATTAACCAGAACTTAGGAATTGGGAGAGAAAATTCCGCTTCGGTGAAAGCCTCCCGCCGAAGAATTTGTGATAGAGTTCGCTGGCATTGCCCTGCCGGCTTGACGCTCGCGGAAAAAAGTATAGCTTTTTTCTATATGAAAATCTAAATTATTTGGGAGGTTCCCTTATGAAAAACATCAAAAAACAGCTGTGCTTCCTGTTCTTGGGACTATCCGTTTCGCTCTATGCGGCAAACTGGGATGGTTCCACGAGCGAGCCGAAAAATACAAAGGAAATCGACGGCAAGACGTTTTATGTAATTACTGCTGCCGAGGAGTTGGCTTGGTTCGCCGAGAAAGTAAATGGCGGCGAGCAGGAAATCAACGCGGTGCTTGCGAACGACATCCTGTTCATGGATGACACAAGCAAAACTAGCGAGGTAAACTGGACCCCGATAGGAAAGGACTTTTCTGTGCGTTTCAAAGGCGTTTTTGATGGCGCGGGACAGACGATTTATGGATTGTATTGCAAGCAAGATACGCATGCCGGGATATTTGGGGCGACAGATTCGATTGCCGTGATAAAAAATGTGAAATCCAGGAACTCGGTGATTAACAGTAATGCGATTGCTGGGGGTATTGTCGCAGAATGTTTTGGAAAGGTTCTTGATTGCATGAACAGCGGCTCGGTTTCTTCTTACGTTAGCGGTGGCATTGTGGGGTTGCTTTCTTATGGTAATGGTATTGTCAAGGGCTGCACAAACTACGGCTCTGTATCCTCTGTTGGTAGTATCCCCATAAGTGGAGGCATCGTGGGGCATAATAACGAAGGAACTGTTTCAATTTGCGTAAACAGTGGAACTGTCACTTCTTCCCGCGTAAACTCTACGGGTAGCGGATCTAGTGGAGGAATTGTCGGGAATAATTCTGGCATGGTGAAAGACTGCAAAAACACGGGTCGAGCTTTTGGAGGTCTTGTCACTACACTCGAGCACGTCCCAAGAGATACCGTTAGCCAGATTTCCAATTCTTTCAGTGTAACGGATAGTGCCACCGCTGGCGTTGTTGTCGAGGTACAAGATGATAGAAGTCTGGTTATCAACTGTTACTACGATTCCGATGTCCTCCAGGGACTTTCCACGGAATCCCCAAATACAGGACTTCATACGTCCGAAATGCAAAGCGACAGTTTCGCCTGGATCCTCAACACCACGAACGGCGATTCTGCGCACAGTGGCGTCTGGAGCCGCGGCAGCGAGGGGTACCCGATTTTTGCGGATTCGCTACATTTGCCAATCTACAAGGTGGTCTTCGACGACAGTGGGGCGACAACCGACCGTTACACGAACTACAAAGGGCTTGTTGCCTTCCCTGAAAATCCCGAGCCTCCCGCGGGGAAAAAATTTAGCGGCTGGTTTACGAATGATGAAGTGAAGGTTGGTGAATCGACAGTCTTTACAAAGGACCAGACGGTGTATGCGGTCTATTGCGATTCATCTTCCTGTCCAACAGAACCTCCCGACGCCATCATTGCGAACCTCCCCTCTCCCGCATGGAGCGTCACCGCCTCGGGCAGGAACTTCCTGGTCCACGCCGCACCGGTCGGCAAACCCTATGCTCTCTTCGACCTGCAGGGAAAGGTCCTCGCCAAGGGTCGCGTCGAAAGCCCGGAGATGACAATTTCCGTACCTCGGGCAGGGAGCTACATCGTCCGCGTCGGGGAACATTCCGTCCGGATGAACGCGAGGTAGCCTTCTCGAAAGAGCTGGATTCTACCTGTCGGCAGCAGGTGGGTCTGTCTGCCGACAGGCAGGTAGGAATCACACAGTTCTGTCTGGATTCTATCGGGGCTTTTAGCCCCTCCAGAATGACGCCGAGCGGTAAAGGTTCGTTATATCGAGAGACTGTCTCATTATACCGTCATCCTGGAGCGAAGCAGCGCGGAGCGATAGGATCCACGTTGGCGGAAACGCTTGAAATGGATTCTACCACTCCCTTTGGCCCTTCCAGAATGACGGTAAACAGAAGCCTCCCAAAAAAAGCGTGGCTGTTTCTATCGCTCCGCTCCAGAATGACAGGGTGGTTGCAAGGAAGGGGGACCTTGGCCTTCGCAACTCGGAAAGGTCCCCCTACCTTGCCTCTCGCCGGGTAGGCGCTCTATCCCAAAACGGCCTATTTCCCGCCGAAAAATCCAAAGGTACGCTTTCCGAAAATTAAAATTGTCCGTTTTTCCGTTTTTTTATGTAGTTTGGGGGTAAAAATTCAAGGAGTTTGGAATGAAGCTAAAATTGCTCGCGGCCATGGCCGCCCTGTGCGTCTCCCCGTCATTTGCGATTATCGGCCTGGGTTTTCACTATGCGCCGAATTTTGGCACGAGCCTCGACAAGACGCAAAACGAAAAGGTCGGAAGCCTCGGCCTAGGCGATGTCGATGCCGCAACGATCGAATATCGCCACGGGTCGTTCAGCGGAATGCAGGGCTTTGGATTCAAGCTGTGGGTCGATCTTCTTCCGTTTATCGATGTGGAAGCGACCTACAACCTGGCTTGGGGTTCCTACAGTTCCACGATGACCGTGAACGGCGTGGACGGTTCGCAAATCGAACAGGACATCGAACTCGAATTCGACGGCGTGCCTTTTGGCAAGACGACCCCGAAGTTCGTGGCGATGAACGGGGACCTTTCCATCACCTACCCGATCACGAGCCTTCCCATCATTCGTCCGTATATCGGTGGCGGCATCACCTACTACCTGAGTACTCCCGTGATGAGCGCAAAGTTTATCAAGGGCTACATGGACATGATGGACGAATCCTTGAAAACCGCTCTTTCGACGGGAACGATGACCTCCGAGCAGGCGAAGGAACTTGCCGACAAGATTTCTTCGAAGCTTCAGGATGACGGGCTGAACACGAACATCGGCGGGCACATTCTCCTGGGACTTCGCGCGAAGCTTCCGGTAATCCCTGTCGCCGCCTACGTAAACGGCAAGTACTATTTCGGAGTCGATTATGACGATGAAATCGACGCATCGGCGTTTGTCCTCGAAGCGGGCGTCGGCTTTGCCCTATAGTTTTCGGAGCTTCTTGCATGGATAGGAAAAATTCAAACATTACGATTCTCGTCATCGAAGACGAAATCGCCATCGCCGAGGGGCTTGTCGATCTTCTGGAATTCCAGGGATTCCACGTCAAGCATGTCGCGGACGGCATCTCTGGACTTTCCGAAGGGCTAAGCGGCAAATACGGGCTTATCTTGCTTGACCTGATGCTTCCGGGAATGGATGGCTTCACCGTTTGCGACCGGATCCGCGAGCAGGACAAGGACGTTCCCATCATCATCCTCTCCGCCAAGAATACGGACAAGGACATTATCGACGGTCTCAAATACGGCGCCGACGACTATGTGCCCAAGCCTTTTGCCGTGCCGATGCTCCTCGCCCGGATCGAAGCGGTTCTCCGTCGCTCGTTCCAGTCCATGGAAGGCGACAGCAAGTTTTCGGCAGGGAATCTGCGCGTCAATTTCCGGGAATACAGCGGTCTTCGCGGCGCGGAAAAGCTATCCTTCACCCGCAAGGAAATCGAAATTCTCGAATATCTGTGGAACAACCGCGACCGGGCCGTTCCCCGGGCGGAGCTCTTGAACAAGGTCTGGGGCTACGAAAATGCGGAAACGGTCGATACGCGTACGGTCGATATCCACATCACGAAGCTTCGCAAGAAAATCGAGGACGACCCCTCGCATCCGCGTCTTCTGGTGACGTTCCGCGGTGAAGGCTACCAGCTGCGCGAAACGCCGGACTGATGAATCGGCTCAAGCTGATTTTCACGTTTCTCTTTTTGGTCATTGCGGTTCCCGTCGTGCTTCTTTTGGTGGATTCCTACCGGAACCTCCAGACGGAATCCCAATACGCCTACAAGGAACAGGCGTATTTCATCTTGCAGATGCTGAACCAGCGGATTTACGACGATCTCGCGATAGAAGAACAGCGTTCCTATTCCGAATACCGCTTTATTCGCGCGGTCCCGATTATCGGCGGCGAGGAAGTGACGATTTCGAAGCTCGCGGAGATGCCTATCCGCAGCCATTACGGCGGAGGGATGATCGGGTTCTTCCAGCTCGATCCGGACGACGACATGCACACGCCGGTCCTTCCCGACGGCATTCTCGAAAAGATTCCCGTCGAGGATCGCGCCAAGCGGGAAATCGTTCGGGACAGCATCCAGAACGTTCTGGACCAGCTGGGAATCCACAACGAAGGCCGAAGCCGTACACAGGTCAAGGCGAACACGCAAGACAGCCTCGACCGCCTTTACGGAAAGAACCTGACGCTCGCGGTAAAGCTGAACGACAGCAAGAAGTTCCAGAGGCGCTACGAGCAGAGCTCCCAGACGGAGAGCTTCCTTTTCGACGTGGAATCGGCGCGCATCCGTCGCATTTCCGAGAAGGGCGTCTTGCAGGATGACGATTCCATCCCGAACCCGACGATTCTCGAAGTGGAAATCGATCCGTTCCAGGCGAAATTCAACCAGAACTATATCGTCTATTATCGGAACGTCTGGCGGAACAACGAGCAGTTCATCCAGGGCTACGCGGTCCGCTTGCGTCCCTACCTGGAAAAGATCGTCTTTAACGAAATGCAGTTCAATCCGACGGAACAGGGATTTGCGCTGGAATTCGGGACAAAGGATTCGCCCTATGTCGTTTTCGGCAATACGAAGAAGTCGCGCGGGATGCTGCTCGATGTCCCGTTGCAGTTCCCGTTGAACGAAATGTTTCTTTCGGTGTATCTGACGGAAGAAAGTTCCGGGATGGGGCGCGCCCTGGTTGTCCTTATCGGAATCGTGATTTGCGGAGCGATTCTTTGCGGATTCATCGCGGTTTACCGATCCACGCAGAGCCAGATCCGCCTGGCGAACAAGCGACAAGACTTTGTGTCGGCGGTGAGCCACGAGCTGAAGACGCCGCTTACGGCCATTCGAATGTATGCGGAGCTCTTGCAAAATTCCTGGGTCGCGAACGAGACGAAGCGCCAAAAGTATTACGGGCTTATCGTGGGCGAAACGGAACGGCTTTCGCGCCTTATCCAGAACGTGCTGAATCTTTCGAAGATCGAGCGCGGAAACTGGAACGTGCAGTTTACGAAGATCAATCCGAAGACGATTCTCGACACCTTTGTCGCCACATACACGCAGAACATCGAAAAGAACGGATTTGACCTGACCGTGACGAGTGACCTCTGCGACATGGAGCTTACGCTCGACAAGGATGCCGTGATGCAAATTCTGATGAACGTCGTCGATAATTCGCTCAAGTTCGCGCGGGAAAGCGCCTACAAGATGATTGTCCTCGAACTCCGCGTCCGGGAAGACGATGTCTATTTTGTCGTCCGCGACTACGGTCCGGGAATTCCCGCCAAGGAAATGGGGCACGTCTTCGAGGAGTTCTACCGCATCGGAAACGAGATGACCCGGACGACTGCGGGGACGGGCATCGGGCTTTCGATGGTCAAGAAGCTCTGCGAAATGACAAATATGAAGATTGAAATCGAAAACGCGAATCCGGGGCTTCGGACGAAGCTGCATTTGCCGCTCTTGAACATCTAGCCCCGGGCATGTTCGTTTTCTAGATTTTAGGTAGAAACACGAGGCGTCTATGACCAAGGAAGACATTCTTGAAAATCCCGAACAATATGATCTTTCGATCGAGACCGTAGGCAAGTGCACGCTGCTTTCGCCGATGAGCGGTCTAAAGTTTGTCGATGATTCCAAGCGGGTCAGTCTCGCGACGAACGTGGCGACAATCGAGAAGTTTGCCAAGGCGGGCAAGCCGATTCCTTCTCTCGAAGCGGCCGGTCCGCGCCAGATGATCTATCACGATCCGTCGTGGACGCGCGCAGCGATAGTCACCTGCGGTGGCCTCTGCCCGGGCCTCAACAACGTCATCAAGAGCCTTGTCCGCGTTCTGTGGTTCGATTACGGCGTGCGGAACATTTTCGGAATCCCATACGGCTATCGCGGTCTCAATCCCGAATACGGCTACGCGCCGCAGATCCTCGATCCGGACATTGTCGATAACATCCAGGAAGACGGCGGGACGATTCTTGGAAGTTCGCGCGGCGAACAAAGCTCCGAAACCATGGTCGATACGTTGATGCGTCTGAACATCAACATGCTTTTCTGCATCGGAGGCGACGGAACGCTTCGCGGCGCGCGGGATATCGCCAAGGAAATCAAGCGTCGCAAGCAGCCCATTTCGGTCATCGGAATTCCCAAGACTATCGATAACGACCTGAACCTGGTCGATAGGACCTTTGGGTTCGAAACGGCGGTCCTTGCCGCATGCAACGTGATCACGAGCGCCCACTGCGAAGCGAACGGTGCGTTCAACGGCCTCGGGCTGGTGAAGCTCATGGGGCGCGATTCCGGGTTCATCGCGGCGGACGCTTCGCTCGCGACGACGGTCGTGAACTTCTGCCTGATTCCGGAAGTCCCGTTCAAGCTCGAAGGCGAAGGCGGGCTCTTCAACGCTCTCGAAAACCGCTACGCGATAGGCAAGAAACATGCGGTCCTTGTCGTCGCCGAAGGCGCGGGGCAGCATCTTTTCAAGGGGCTTCCCCAGCGGAAGGACGCTTCGGGGAACATCCTCAAGTACGACATCGGCGACTATCTGGTCGAAAAGATCGACGAGCACTTCAAGAAAATCGGGATGGAAATCAACATCAAGTATTTTGACCCGAGCTACATGGTCCGCAGCATTCCCGCCAAGGGAACCGATGCCATCTTCTGCTACCAGCTGGCGGAAAACGCCGTCCACGCGGCAATGGCGGGAAAGACGAACATGGTCGTCGGAAGCATGAACGAACGGTTCACCCACGTGCCGATAGACTTTGCCGTAAGCGAACGCCGTAAAATCAAGCCGGACAGTCCGCTGTGGCACGCGGTTCTCGGATCGACGCGCCAGCAGGACTACTTTACGGGAAAGCTCGCAAAACGCAAAAAACAATAAGAATGAACTTTTGACCCCAAGGGAAAATTTCTAGCTTATACGCGCTATGCTTACAAAAGAAGAAAAAGTCATCATTCGTACTGCGCTTATGGAATATCGCAACCTTCTTTTCAAGGCATTCCATGGAATAGAAGAAGAAAAAACGCGAATCGCCGCCGTGAATCGACTTCTCCAGACGTGGAAAATCTGACCTGAAGAAAATGTTTCGCTTCGCGTTCCCCTTGCTTTTGTCGTTGGGCATTGCCTTGGCAAATGGCGACTTGGATAGCGGCAACTACTGGTTCGAAAACCGGGCGCTTCATTCGAAGAACGACCGTGCGGATTCCGCTGTTGTCGAGAAGATGATTCTCGCCTACAAGCGTGCGCTAAGGGATTCCGCAGTCGAGGAATTCGCGGCGGAAAGGCTTCTCTACGCCTATTATTTCAAGGGTTGCCACGTGGTGTTTGACCATAAGGCGCGGTTGAAACTGTTTGCCGAATCCAAGAAGTTCGGCGAAGAAATGCACAGAAAGTTTCCGGACAATCCGAAGATAACTTCGCTGTATGCGCAGAACCTCTCTCTCTGGGCGAACGAATACGGAGCGTTCCAGGCGGTCAAGGAGGGGGCTGCCGCCAAGGTTCGGGATCTTTCGCTCGAGGCGAAGAATTACCAGTTCCTCGGTCGCGCGCACCAGCTCTTGCCCTATGTCCCCCTCTTCTTGAACTGGCCGGACAAGAAGCTCGCCGAAAAGTACCTGCTGATGGCGCACGAAGAAAACCCGAAGGACATCAACACGATGCTCTTTCTTGCGGAGCTTCGCCTAGACCAGAAGCGTTACGACGAAGCGCTGAAATACGTGAACGACGCCTTGGATCGGGGTGTCCGCACGGATTTTCTCGTAGAAGACAAGCGGACCCGCTGGAAGCTGAAGGATTTAAGGAAAAAGATTCGGGAAAAGATGAAGTAGGTGGTTTTCGCGGCGAGCGTCTTGCCCGGAAAAGAAAAAAGTTCGCCGCTTTCGCAACGAACCTTTTTATACCCCCAACGGGATTCGAACCCATGTTCTGGGAATGAAAATCCCATGTCCTAGGCCTCTAGACGATAGGGGCATCGCTTAGATGTGCCAAATATAGGAAACTATTCGCGTTAGTCAAGGGGAAAAGTTTAAAATTCTATTTTTAATGGCCATGAATCCATCCGGTTGGCTGAAAAGGAATCTTCGCAAGGCTTTTTTTCGCCTGTTTCCGATTGTCCTGCTCGCGAGTCTTGCCGATGCGGCGCTTTTGGGAGCGATTCGCCTTTTCATGGAAATCCTGGGAAGGAAGGTGGAGTTCTCTCTCGCCTTTTGGCTCGGCGGGACTTTTCTTTTGGTCGTTTTGCGGTGGGGGCTTTCCTATCTGCGCGGCGTTTCGATTGAAAAAATGTGCCGGCATCTGGAAACGGGGCTCCTTTTGTGGTTTGCGCGTCGGTTGCGGACGCTTGCCCCAAGATTCTTTCATAAAGAACGAAGCGGAGAACGCCTGATGGTCGCGTATGATGCGGTGCACGTCGTGAGCTTTAGCGCGGAATCCCTGATGCTCGCTCTGCAGGCGGTCTTGCAGCTTTTGGTGTTCTTGCCCGTGCTCTTTTTTATTTCGCCGGGACTCACGCTCGCTGTGCTGCTCGTCGTGCTTCCGATTGTTTCCTACGTGCAGAGAAAACTGCACGGGCTAAAGCCTTCGGTGGAAGGGGAAATGGCGTTTCGGGGAAGGCTCCGCTCCGATGTAGAAGAGGCGAAGAGTCTTTACCGTCGGTGGAGTTCCGAGGAGGAACTTTCGCAAGTCGGGAAAAATCTCCGTTCTTCGATTCGGGCGGTGCTTGATTCCGGGGTGGGCGTCGGACAGCGGAAAGTGGCGCTTTCCCAGGGAATGGAAGCCTTTTCCCTGCTCGCGGTCGTGCTGGTTCTTGCCTTTTGCGGCTGGATGATTCTTTCGGGGCGCCTAGACGCGGAAGGGCTTGTCCTGTATTGTTCGGCGCTCTTTCTCTGCTACAAGCCTGTTAAGGAGTGCTCTCGGCTGCTCCCCCAGATCCGGCTTGCGAAAAGCGCGCAGAATGCGCTTCGGAGCTTGGAAAGGGAACCTCGAAAGCGGAAAAGAGATTTTACGAAGGAACGCGCCCTTGTCTTTTCGGACGTCCGGTTTTTCTATGGAGATTTAGAACAGGGAAGTACGGTTTTCGAAAGCTTGAACTTGCGACTTTTTCCCGAGAAGCCGATTCTTCTGCAAGGTCCGAACGGTTGTGGCAAGTCGACGCTTTTGCGGCTTGTCGCCGGACTGGAAGAGCCGTTTTCGGGAAAGATTCTCTTGCCGGAAACTCTTTCTCGGCGAGGAATGTTTCTCGTTTCGCAGGACCTGATTTTGCCGGACAGGGAAATCTTGTCGCGACGGATTCGGGAGCGGGAGAGCGACAGCGTTTTTTCGAAAGCGATGGACTTGCTGTCTGCAAGGCGGCTTCTCGAAAAGCGCGGGCTTTCCGGAGGCGAACGGGCGAAGGTTGCGCTCTTGTGGGCGCTTTCGTCCCCTGCGCAAATGCTTTTGCTCGACGAACCGTTTGCCTTTGTCGCCGAACGGGAACGGGAACCGATTCTGCGTTGCTTCCTGGAATGTGCGAAATTTTATGGGAAGTGGGTTTTCCTTGCGTCGCACGAGCCGATCGATGGCGATCTGAAAAAACGCTTTGACGTGCTGGACTTTTCCTCGATGGAGGCTTTTCGATGAAATGGCTCTATCGGTTTCGCGGAGAAATCCTGGGTGGCTTTGCGCTTGTTCTTTGGCTGTTCCCGTGTTCTGCGGAAAGAATTTCCCTGTCGGCGATTTGTCTTGTGTTTCTCGGCGCGGTTTTGCGGCTAGAGGCGCGACGCGTTATCGGGGAACATTCGCGCGGCAAGGAAAAGTTCGCTCCGGAACTCGTGACTTTCGGAATCTATTCGAAATTGCGGCATCCGCTGTATCTGTCGAATCTTTGTCTTTGCCTTGCGTTCATCCTGTTTCATCTTGGCGTATGCGAGGTTTCTCTGGGCCTTGCCCTGGCCGTCTCCCTGTTTGTCTTTGCGCTTGCAAAATCCGAGGACGCTTTTCTGGCTCGAAGCTTTGGGGAAGCTTTTTTTGAGTGGAAGCGGAAAACGCCGATGTTCCTTCCAAATGGGAAAAGCGGAAATGCGGAACCATTTGCCGGCGAAAAAAGGAATCTCCTCTTCGCATTTTGGAGCGATCGCTGGACATGGTTCTGGCTTTTGTTTTATACATTTCTACTCGTGTTGCGTCGGCATCTGGATTTGCCGTTCGCTCTGAATCTTTAAGGTCCCTATGATCGGTCTGGAAATGTTTCGAAACGTTGTCGGCGTCGTGGCGCGCATGGCGAGCAAGGTCGCTCCGCTGAACGAAAGGTTCCGGATTGAAAATCGCCTGGATGGACCGTTTGCGGAAGGTCCGTGTCTGTGGATGCACGGGGCGAGCCTCGGCGAATGCAAGATGCTTCTCGGCCTTGCGAGAATCCTGAAAAAGGAAATTTCGAACCTGCCTCCGGTTTTAATTACGACGCAGAAGGTCGAAGTGGAAGCTTTCCTGAAACCGCTTGCCGACCCGGTTGGCGTTGCCGTTTCCATCGCGCCGCTGGATACTCCGCGTGGGATGAAACGCTTTCTGGAAACGGCGAAACCGCTCTTGCTGGTTCTAGCGGAAAACGAGCTTTGGCCGGGATTTCTGTCGTCGATGCGGCGTCGATTCGAGTTGCCTTCGGTGGCCCTGGTTTCCGGGCGCTTTTATCGCTGTCTTTCTGCGGAATCGTTCGGCTGCATCGGCTTTGTCTCGATGCAGACGGCGGCGGACCTTGCGCGCTTCATGGCGGCAAGCGACTACCTGGTTTCGGCAAAAGCGATAGTCGGCGGCGACTGGAAACTGTTGCCGTGGGCGATGTCTTGCGAAGAACGCTCTAAAAGAGAAGAAGCTCTGGTCGATGCGTCGTTCCTGTCATTTCATCGCGAAGAGATCAAGGCGCTCGTGAAAATGGTCGCTCTTGCCGTGTCCGCAGGAGAAGCCGTGGTGGTCGTTCCGCGCTTTGAAAAGGAAATTTCGACGTTTCGCCGTGCGCTTTCTCGACAAGACATTCCCATGCTGGATTGGCCAGCCGTGAAACGCGGTGCAGTCTCCCTGGTGACAGCTTACGGCAAGACTTCCGAAGTATTGCGGGTGTCTCGGACGGCGATTGTCGGCGGTTCGTTTGCGCGGACTCTCGGCGTGCACGATTTCTGGGAACCGTTGCGAATGAACGTCCCGACCTGTATCGGCCCGTATTCTCGGGGGCAGCGGGAAGCGGTTCGCTCGCTGCTTCGCGAAAAGGCGCTTTCTCGGATTGGGAATCCGTCCGAATACCTGAATCGGGAGATATCTTCGACGGAAAATGTCGAGCGAGCTCTTTTGCGGGAACGGGAAAGAGTTCTCGCCTCTTACGAAGCGTTCGGGCGCTTTGTCGAAACGGTCCTCGGGCGGAATGCTTCCTGCCCGTGCCGTCTTACAGAATCAAGTCAGATGGAAACTTCAAAATGAAAAAACTTTACTTGGCTAGTCCGAGAGGCTTTTGCGCCGGAGTGGAACGCGCTCTGCATGTTGTTTCGAAAGCGCTGGAAAAGTTTGGCGCGCCGATTTACGTGCGCCATGAAATCGTTCATAACGCTTTTGTCGTGCACCGTTTTCGGGAGCAGGGCGCGGTCTTTGTCGAAGACCTGAAGGATGTTCCCGAAGGGGCGACGGTTGTCTTTTCGGCGCACGGGGTGCCCGAAAAAGTGTACAACGAGGCGCGGTCGCGAAACTTGCACATCCTCGATGCGACATGTCCTCTGGTCCAGCGCGTCCACATGAGCGCGAAGCGGCATCATGCCGAAGGAAAGCACGTGATCCTTATCGGTCATGCGGGGCATGCCGAAGTCGAAGGGCATCTCGGGCAACTGTCCGAAGGTTCCATAACGCTTATCCGGAATGCGGAAGACGTGAAAAGACTCCATTTCCCGGTAGGGACAAGACTCGCCTACATCACCCAGACGACGCTTTCCACCTTGGAAACCAAGGGGGTGATTGAGGCGTTGCACAGGGCGTTTCCGGATATTGAAGGCCCCGTGCGCGGCGACATCTGCTATGCGACGGGAAACCGCCAGGGAACGGTCGCTTCGCTTTGCGACAAGGTGCAGTTCCTGATCGTTGTGGGGTCGCAGAATTCGTCGAATTCGAGCCGCCTGGCGGAACTTGGCGTGGAACACGGAATCCCTTCGCGTCTAATCGACTGCGTGGATGATATCGACCCGGCCTGGTTTTCCGGCGTGGAGACTGTGGGGCTTTCGAGTGGCGCGAGCGCTCCGGATGACCTTGTACAGGATGTGGTCGCCTGGATGCGTCGGAAATATCCGGGAGTCGAGGTCGAAAATTGGGTTACGATGCAGGAAAAGGTAAAGTTTCCGCTGCCGGCGGAATTGGTGTCTTGACGAATGCCGTCAAATTAACTAATGTTGTGCCCATAAAAAAACACGGAGTTTATACAATGAGCCGTATTTGTCAAGTTTCTGGAAAAGGTGCCCTCGTCGGCAACATGGTTTCTCACTCCAACCGCAAGAAGTTGGTGAAGCAGTATCCGAATCTTCAAACGAAGCGTTTCTACGTTCCGGAAGAAGATCGCTGGGTAACTCTCCGCGTCAGCGCTGCCGGTCTTCGCACGATCCAGAAGCGCGGCATCTTTGCCGTCGTTCAGGAACTCGGAATTTAAGTTTCTGGAGTTTGTTCGGAAACCGCCTTGTGTGCAAGGCGGATTTTCGTGTTTTAAATGTTTGGAGTTGGAGTGCGATGTCGCAAAATAACTGGGAAAGCTAGGAATGGATTCTGCCTGCTCGCGCCAAGAGCTGAACTTAGACTAAAAAGGAAAGCGCACGGAACAAACCTCGGGCGCTTGATTTTTTTTTATCTGTTCAGAAGTCATGCCTGTTTTTCTAGCTCTTCGGCGACGCAGTGGAGGTCGAAGACTGAAAGTGGAATGTGGAGAGTGAAGAGTTCGCGAAGCGATCTGTAAAGGCTTGTATGGTAAACCGTCATCCTGGAGCGCGGTCAGAGCCTAGAGCTTGGAGCTTAGATCTGAGTTTCGCAGACGTTTAGGTTCAAATGTAAAGCGGATCGCTCTGCGTCTCTAAGCTCTAAGTTCTCCCAACTAAACTCTGGGATGCCCCTCGCCGGGAAGGCCTGTCTGCCGACAGGCAGGCGCCCACTCTCCGCCGCCAGGCGGAAACAGGTCGCTTGGCGACAAAAACCTAGACGTGAAACGTCAAAAGCCTTTCGGCAAAAAATAAAAAGCCCGCTCTGCGTCCCTAAGCTCTAAGTTCTCTGGACTAAGCTCTGATTGGACTAATCCGCGGTTTCGGAGATACCCTGTTCTAAATATTGGAGCAGGTCGTGTTGCTTGGATATGGGGACTAGAATGTAGAGAATGTCGTCCGCTTGCAGTTTGACGCCGCCGCGCGGAGGAAGAATCCTTGCGTCCCGCGTGATGGACGTGATGACGATATCCTGACCGAGCTTCAACGACTGGATCGTTTTTTGTGCGCAGAAGGAATTTGAAAGTACTTGAAATTCGATGAGATCCATGTCGGTTCGTTTCACGGAATGAAGTTCCATGGAAAACGGCGATTCGGGTGGTTTCGGCACGGAAAGTTTCAGCTTGCGGGCGAGAACGCCGAGCGTACTTCCCTGTAGCAGGCAGCTGACGATAACCGCGAAAAAGATAATGTTGAAAACGGATTCGCTTGGGTCGAGACCGTAGGCCGCCGGGTATGTGGCAAGCACGATCGGAACCGCACCCTTGATGCCTCCCCAGCAAAGGAATCCGCGTTCCTTGGACGTGTATTTAAATGGCAATGTCGAAAGCCATACGGCAATGGGTCGCGCCACGAAAATCATGAGGGCCGCAATGAGGAGGCCTTCTTTCCAGACGTGGACAAAGCTTCGCGGAAAGGCGAGAAGCCCGAGCATCAGGAACAGCGCCATGTTGCAGAACGTGGAAACGCCTTCGAGAAAGTTGCTCACGCCGCGCTTTGCGACAAAGTCGGAATTGCCGAGCCAGTAGCCCATGAAGAAGACCGCGATGATGCCGTTTGCGCGAATCGCGTCGGCGGTTCCGTAGCCCAAAAGAATGGTTCCGATGATGAGAACGTAATAATACCCGCGATTTTCGGACTTGAGATGGTCGAAAAGAAACTTGGCGACTCGGCTAATCAGGTATCCGACGATGATGCCTCCCGAAAATTGCCAGGCGAGCGAAGCGAGAAAGCGAATCGGTGACGAATCGGCGCCCGAGGAGAGACTCCCGACAAACGCCAGGGTCAAGAGAATCGCCATCGGATCGTTGGCGGCGCTTTCGACGTTGAGCGTTGCGGCGAGCTTTTTCTTTATCGGATTTTGCCGGGTAATGAGAAAAACGGCGGCGGCATCGGTCGAAGAAATAATGGAACCGATCATCATCGACTGGAGCCAGTCGTAATCCATGATAAAGTGTATCGAAATGCCGAGCACAAAAGCCGTCGCGGCGACGCCAAAGGTCGCGAGGATGATGCTGGGCTTTGCGACGAGCTGCAGATCCGAACGGGTCGTTCGAAATCCACCGTCAAAAAGGATGAAAATAAGCAGAATATCGGCTATCTGCTTTGTCACCTTCGCATCGTTGAAGTGCACAAGATTCAACCCGTCCGCACCAACGAGGACACCGACGGCGAGAAAGACTAGCAAAACCGGCACGCCGATTTTATCCGAAATTTTTGTCGCAAAAATCGAAGCGACGATCAGCAGGGCGATGAGTAGAAAAAGCATTGCTACAAAGATACAAAAACGGACCGTTTCGAAGCGGTCCGCCAAGCTGTCTTTTAAAAAAAATTAGAGACGGTTGTAGTCTTCGTCCGAAACGTCTTCGAGCCATTCGTTTCCCTTGTCGGTCGCAGTCGGGTCGGGAATTTCGACGGAAATGTGTGCAAACCAGGAATCCCTGGACGCTCCGTGCCAATGCTTGACATTTTTGGGAATGTAGGCGACATCGCCTGTGCGGAGCTTTCTTGCCGGCTCGCCTTCGAACTGGAGCCATCCTTCGCCTGCGGTAACGATGAGAAGTTGCCCGCCGGCGTGGTGAATGTGCCACTTGTTGCGACATCCCGGTTCAAACGTGACGTTTGCGACAGAGACTCCCTTCTCGTTCAGCCTTTGCAAGTAGGACTGTCCCTTAAAGAACTTTCCGAATGGATTCTTTTCGCCTCGCGGGAAAATCCTTTCGGAAACGGCAAGGCTTTCGATGCCTTTATTGGCTGCGGTTCTCGCTTTCGCTTCGGCGACTTCCTTTAGGGTGATCTGCGCGTTCAGCATCCGGGGATATCCGCAGAAGGGAAGGCAAACGTAGATGATTTGCTCCAGATATTCGCGAGAACGTCCTTGGGCGAGATTTGCTCCGATATGCGACTTGAGCTGCGGTTCCGTTCCAAGGTTTACGAGAATTGCCATGGTGAGAAGTTCCCGGGTGTTCAGGTCGATTCCCTTGCGCGTGTAGTAATCGCCGAAACAGTTCGTGGCGAGAAAGTAATTTGCAAGCGGAACGCTGTCCTTGCCGGATTTCCGAATCTGCTCGAATCTTTCCCCGAAGAGAACGACTTGCGCGTTGACGCCTTTTTCAAAGCGGTCTTCGGCCGAACCATCGGTCGTTTGGCGGTTTGCCTTGACACGAATCCCCTTGCGCTTGAAAACGGAATTTGCCACTTCGGCGGCGTCTGCGGCACGGGAAATCCCGCCATAAGGCGCACATTGGTATATCGCTTCGAGAATTTCTTCGGCGGAAAGAATCTTGTCGTCTAGCGTTTTTTCGATTTGCTCGGCGAGAAGCGTTTTTGACTGCTGCACGGTGAGCGAAACGACCGAGACCAGTGCGCGTTCTCTTGGACTTACGAGCGGCGTCTTGAGGGGAATCTCCCGCTCGGTCATGTTTTCGAGAATTTCGCGAATTTCCGCGTCCGCCGAAAAGGCTTTTGCGTGTTCTTCAGCCTGGAAGCAGCCGGAAAGAGCGGCCAGCCCAACGAGACTCATGATTAACCATCCTTTTTTCATCGTTTTCCTCGCATGGAGAGTGTGTTTCGGTCGCCTCTGAAAAGTCAACTTTCAAGAATTTGGCTGTGACGCTTCGCGCTGGGTTGTCATTTTTTCCATCACTTGGTCTCGCTCAAATTATCCTTATGAGGAACTTTTCGAGGTTTCCTTTAAAAATATACGACCTAGAGTTCGCTCTAAGACAAGGGTAAAGTAAAAGTTTTTTTTGGGGGGGAGGAATCAGAAGTCAGGAGCCAGCAATTGGCGATTAGTTATTAGTTGATAGGAGTCAGGAAACAGTTGTTTGAAGGGAAGGTTAAGAGTGAAGAGTGGAGTGTGGAGACTGGAGTGTTCGCGAAGCGATCTGCAAAGCCTTACACAATAAACGGTCATCTTGGAGCGAAGCGATAGGATCCATAGTCAGAGCTTAGAACTTGGAGCTTAGATCCGAGTTTCGCAAACATCTAGGCTCTAGCGTAAAACGGCCCGTTTCGCAACTCTAAGCTCTAAGTTCTCTGGACTAAGCTCTGAATCCGATTTCCAGGTCTCTCGTAGCGCTTTCCAAAAGCTTCAATGTCCACGGTTTGACCGTTCAAATCACTTCATCTTGGTCAGGTAGGCGGGAGTGGAACCGTTCTTCTGGATTGCCGGAAGAATTCGGGAAATGTCCCAGTCTTCCTTGCGGAGCCTGCGGCGGAGAAGCGCGACGAAAACTTCCATCAGCATTTCGCAATCATAGACGGCGCGGTGCATTTCCTCGTTGTTGATGGATAGGCGGATTTGTCCCTTGATGCGCTGGAACATGTGGGCGAGATCCCCAAGCTTGTGGCTTTTGAGTTCTGGCAAAATGGACTTTGCGATGCGCAGGCTATCGACAATCGGGTTCCCCGGCAGAATCTGGGGATGCTTGGTGTAGGCAACGTGCAGGAATCCGGAGTCGAAGTCGGCATTGTGGGCGACGAGTATTGCGGACTGTCCGCAGAAAACGGTGAATTTCCGCAAGGCATCGTTTATCGGAGGCGCGTTTTCGACCATCGCGTTCGTGATGTGGTTGATGCGGGTCGCTTCGTCGGGGATCATCATTGGCGGCTTGACCAGCGTCTGGAAGGTGGCGACTTCCTTGGGTCGGACGATTCCACCGTCGTCATAGACCGTGAACTTGACGGCTCCGATTTCGACGATTTCGTCCTTGTTTTTAAATAGTCCGGTGGTTTCCAGGTCAAAGGCGACAAAGGTTGAATAAAACACGATGTTCTCCAGAATGCGGTGTCAAGAATCAAAAATAGCTTAAAGATTTTGTCAAAAATGACATTTTTCGAATTTGCAGGATAACTTGGGAAAAGGGAAGGGGAACTTTGGCCTTGTCCCAGCTTTTCAGGGTGAAGTGTCTCCCGTAACGGATTTCGACAAGGAAACAGGGTTGCCCGGATTGTTTCGAGAGCCACCTGGTACCGGGCTTTGCGATTCCCGCAGGACCTTTCGGACCGTCGAGCGCCATGGCGCAAAGATTCCCCGCGCGGAGCGTTCGAAGAACTTCCCGAATGCGAAACGCCTGCTCGGAACTCGAGCCGCGAACGATCCGGTATCCTAGGTCCGAGGCTATCTTCGCGAGAAATTCGCCGTCACCGCTAGGAGAGATGAATGCGGAAATCTCTCTTTCCCGGAAGGCGGCGGTCGCCGCGAAAAGATCCCTGTGCCAGATGGCCAAAATTCCAGGCTCTTGCGGCGTTTCGGGACTTTTCCACGAAATTCGCAGGCTTTTCATCCAAAATTCCAGAATTTTGCCAAAAAAACGCTTTTTTATGGAAAGTTTGCCGACCATCACCTTGGAAAATTAAAAATAATTCCTATTATTGGTGTATCTGGCGACGTACCCAAGTTGGTAAGGGACGGCTCTGCAAAAGCCCCATTCCTCAGTTCGAGTCTGAGCGTTGCCTCTTAAAAAAGGCGAGTGAATTTTCACCCGTCTTTTTTTTGTCAAAATTGCGAGAAGAAATCCCACATCAGTCTTGGAGCCCAGGTATTCAATCCGTCGTCGCTTGTCTGGCCATCGGTCGGGGCTGCTATATGTCCTCCGTCAAAAGTCGCGTATTTCACAGGGTAGCCGTCGTCGCAGTCTTTAAAGTCGTAGATGACATGCGTCTTGCTGCCTGCATAGGTTTTGTCAATGGTCGTCGGATCGCTTGGAACCGTGCAACCGTTGTCTTCGGCATGGAGTGCCGCCGCAAAAATACCTCCCAGCTTTTTATCCTTGTCGCCTGCAAATGGACAGGTTCCGTCGCTCATTCCGGTAATTCCGAGATAGGCGATTTTCTTTTTGCTGTCGGCAGGGTAAGGAATCCAGGCGGAACTTGCACTTCCCACGTAATTTACTGCGGCAAGGGTTGCGACGGCTCGAAGCACGTCTTGGTGAACAAGAGAAAGCGAATAGGTCATCATGGCGCCAAAGCTGAATCCGACGGCAAAAACTCTCGATTCGTCGATGCAGAGATTTTCCTTTGCGTAATTTGTCAAGGTGCTGAAAAGAGCGTGGTCTTCGCCCGTTCCCGTCAAGTCCCACGTGGCGCCGTTCATGTTCGGGGCGATGAAAATGGCCTGTTCCCCGGCTTCTTTTGCCATGCGCTTCAATCCGAAAAAGGCCCAGTTCTCTGCGCCGCCGTTCGTGACGTTCCCATTCACGACGTCTTTCGCGCTTCCACCGAACCAGTGCGATGCGTAGAATAATTTGTACGGTTTGTTCGAATCGTAGCTTTCCGGGATGTCAATCGCATAGTTGCGCGCTTTGCCCAAACTTTCGATTTGAAAATATCCCGTCGAGATTCCGTCGAGAGATTTCCCGCAACCTGCCGATTTTTTTACCGAAGGCGTTTCGGTCATTTCCGCGCTCGATGAAATCAACTCTTCTTTCGAGCTAGAACTTGCCAAGATGTTTGCGGAACTCGATGAAGCAACGTTTTCTGTGGAACTGGAAAAGCCAAGATTTTCTCCAGAGCTTAGTGAACGTAAAATTTCGCTAGAGCTTGAAGATTGTGGACCGTCGTCATAGTCGCGAGATCCTTCAAACTCGGAACGGGAACTGTCCGGGACATTTGCGGAACTTGTAACGGCAAGCGTTCCCGCCGGATTCGAGGAATTGTCGTCGCAAGCCCACAGGCCAAATGCGAAAATCGCTCCTAAAAGGCATGGTGATTTAAAATGCGGAATCATGGATTCTCCTTTGGTCACCTCTGAAAATTCCATTTTCAAAAATCTGGTCGCGACGCTTCGCGCTGGTTCGTCATTTATGCCCTCGCCAGGTCTCGTTCCTATTTTCCTGAGTCAGGCAATTTTCAGAGGTTCCCCTTTGTAAATTTGCAATGAAAGATATGTCTTGCGAATGCCGATTTGTGAAGGGGAGAAGAGAATCTTTTGTATTTTTTTCAAAAGGGTCTTGACAAAAGGTCTATGCGAAACTTGGCCTGGAATTATCTTTCTTGAGCGAGGAATTATATTAAAAGGACACCATGCTGAATATCGATGAAATTGGCGATTATAGGGATTTGCTCAAGAACTACTTTGCTGAACGCAAATTGGAATTTTCCCTGTATTCCTATAAAATGATGGGACAAAAGCTCGGACTCGAGACAAGTCAAATGTACCGGGTTCTGAACAAGGAACTTCATTTGCCCAATCGCAGCATTCCTTTCGCCAAGGACTTGCTCGGGCTCAAAGGACGCAGCGGAGAACTCTTTGAAATTCTCGTCGCGGCTTCCAAGACAAAATCGCAGGCGAAAAAAGACAAGCTATACAGGATGGCGATAGCCTTGAAAGATGTCAAGATGCGCGCTATCAATGCGATGGAGCTCCAATTCCTTGGCAAATGGTGGATTCCCGTCGTGCGAACCTTGATCGAGATGAACGGTGGCGAGGCTGTCGTTTCTCGAATGGTAAAACAGATCAAGCCCGCGGTTTCTAAAGAACAAGTGGAATTTGCGATAGAAGTTCTCAAGGAATTAAAACTCATAACGCCTCTTGCTTCGGAGCGCTACGCGGTTTCCCGGGCGAACTTTACTTCGTCGGGAACGGCAAAGGTGACGGCGGTTCGCAGCTATCAAAATCAGCTCCTCGCCTTGGCGCAAAACGCGCTTGCGACCATCCATCCCGCGGAACGAAGCATTTCTTCGCTCCTTGTAGGCGTCGATGAAGACTGCTTTTCGGATTTAAAAGAGATGACCCTGGAATTTCGCCGTCAGGTGCAAAAGCGCGTTGAAGAAGTTCAAAAGCCTTCAAGGATCATGCAGTTTGTTTTTGCGCTGTACCCTGTCGCGGATATGGGAAAAGGGGAACGTAAAAAATGAAACTTCGAACTCTTGTCTTGATGCTTGCCGCCTTTGCCTTGATTTTTGAGGCTTGTTCCAGGGAAAAAGTCGCCGGCGTGAGCACTGTGGAAACGGACAACGCCTGTATCGTTCAAATTGTGAATGACGATCTGACTCCAGCCGCGAACGTCTCGGCGCGAGTGCGCTCTGCAAGCTATCTTTTCAGTTCCGAATCGGAAAATGACGGAATCCTTGCGGAATATCTAACGGATGCTGCGGGCTATTTTGCGATTGACCGCTTGTTGCCGGACTCGGAGACGGTAGAAGTCGTAAGCGGAAACCGCGGCGTCTTTGCGACGATTTCCGCGAAGAATTTCCAGAACAAGGATTCCTTGCGATTTGTGATGTGCCGCCTCGGAACCCTGAAGGGAAAAGTGGAATTGTTCGATGGGGAATCCTTTGCGACCGTTGAAATCTATGGCACGGGGAAAAGCGTAAAGACGGATTCTGACGGAAACTATGAAATCGATTCCCTGCCGCCTGCGACTTACAGGATTCATGTCGTGACTTCGAATTTCGAAATGGACGATACCGTCGCGGTAAAAGAAGGTCCGAAAATGGTGAGCCTCATCGATTTTGAATCGGGGACTTTCCGCGACAATTTAAAGGCGCCGGCTCTAGAAGGAACGGGATATCTGGCGGTAACGGATACTTCGGTAAAAACGACGCCTTCGCCAGATAGCGCCTTGGCCGGAATTGAAAATGCGGGGGCTGGACGCGAAGGGCTTGCGTTCCATTGGACCTCGTCTTCTGCGAAAAGTGGACTTTGGTCGTTTTTTGGAATGTGGATTTGCCACGAAGACTCTCCGTGTGATTTCTCCGCCTTGGATTCGATTGTTTACTATATCCGCGGAACGGGCAGCTATTCCTTTGCGATGGAATCCATGGGAGATTCAAATTATCGGGGAAAGGCGCTCTTCCACGATTCTCTGGATGTCGCGGAAAAATGGATTCGCAAGACGGTAAAGCCTTCGGACTTTGCCGATGGCGATAGCCTGTGGGGAAATCTTGGCTGGGAAACAATCCGGGACAAGATAACGAACATTGCGATTTCCGCATATGGTGAATCCGAAATCTGGCTGGATGATATTGAATTCTACGGCGTTGACGAAACGGATATGAAATAAACCGTTGGCGTCTTTGCAAAAATTGCAAAATTGATTTTTCGCGCACTCTCGAAACGCTCCGTTCGAAAGATAACTTTTTAGTCTGGGAAACTCGAAAGGAGATTTTATGGGTGTATCTTGTTCAAGAAAACTGCCGAATTCGGTATTTTGCATGGCGGTTGTCTGGGCGCTTCTTGTGCCGAATCTTTTGAATGCGGCAACAATGCGTCGTGAAATTTCGACTGCAAAACCGGTGATGATGATTCACGTGGATGTGTGGAATTCCGCGGACCCGCAAAAAATCATCGATCTCGTTCCGGAAGATGTCAGGCCCTACGTGATTTTAAATCTTTCGCTGTCCATCAACCATAGAGACGGAAAATTCCTTACGTCGGAATATGGCTATACCATTGCAAAGTCTTGGCTTCGAACCGCTGCGGAAAATCGCGTCTGGGCGACGATTCAGCCTTCGAGCGGAGGCTTTACCCATTTTCCGGATTATCCGATGGGAACCGATCTCGACACGACCATTTATGGAGAATTTTTCAGAGACTATCCGAATTTTTTGGGCATCAATTACGCGGAACAGTTTTGGGGATTCGATCAAAAGTCCACGGACGCGATGTCGCCGGACTGGGTCGATCGCGTTTCGCATTGGACGAACCTGGTGCCTTTTGCAAACAAGTACGGCGGATATGTCTTTGTGAGCTTTACGGGCGGTTTTTTTGGAGCGAGCATCAATCCGATTGGAATGCTCAAACGCAATCCGAAGTTCGCCGAAATGCTTGAAAAATATTCCGAGAGCTTTGTCATCGAAGAAAAATTCACGATGGCCTACGGCTTCCACGATATCGAAAGCGTGAGCATGGGAATGTGGCTTTCCGGCTATGCGGGCCATTACGGAATCCGCTTTGATCAGTGCGGCTGGGTATCGAATAACGGCGAAGAATTTCCGCCTTCTGCGGGCGCCATTCCCTTTATGGAGCATTTGATGCTTACGGGCGAAACGGTAATCGACGGACCGGAACTCATTTGGCAACAGTCCATTCACACGATGTTCAACGGAACGACTTCCGATGGCTACACGACTCGCCGCTGGGAATTCTATCCGCAGTTTGTGAATGTCACTCTTGAAGGAATCCGCAAAGTGCTCGACGGAACGATTCGCATTCTGGAAAGGAAAGAAGTCATTGCGCGCAGCAAAGTGGTGCTGATTAACGATGTGAACAACAATGACATGGTGAGCACTTACGCGGCTCCGCTGGATTATTTTGACGGACTTTACAAGATGGATGGTGATGGGCAAGGCTTGAAACAGACAAGCTGGTTTAAACGGACTGGTCGCTATCCTGCGCTTCCGACGGTTTACCGTTTAATGGATGACGAGGCGAAACTTTTCAAGTACCAGCTGAAACGCTCTGAATATGCGACGCGATTCCCGACGATTGCCGACAAGCAAGAATATTTCAACGACATTTTCCCGGAGGAATACTCGGGAACGATTTATGCCGCTCGTAGCGACAATGTCTGGATGACCTACAACCCGTTTAAAACCGGTGCGACGGCAACAGGCGCGATTCCTTTCCAATACAACACGGCCGAAAGGATCGAGCCGACATATTCCATTTACAGCATGGGAATCATCAGCGAATTCAAAGATCGATTGAATATCTATGTGACAAATTATGACAACAAAAACAATACGGGGCTGATGACGGACACCTATCGGATTTACGGATGCTCGGCAAGACCTTCGATGACTTACAAGGAACGAGGAAATCACATGGCGAGCGAAATCTCCGATTCCTGGAATGACAATGTTTACACATTGACGGTGAAACACAATGGCCCTGTAGAAATCGAAGTCCCTTGCTCTGGATCCAGCACGAATCGCAAGACGGATTATGCGAAAGGAAAAGTTTCCGCGCCGGCGCCTCCTTCTCTTTACCGAGGAACGCGCCAATATGAAGCGGAATATTTTGACTTTCGGAATATCGCTGGCAATGTGGAGAACGGAACGGGCCTTGGCATTCGCAATTACGAAGCGATGGGATATCTCAAGTTTGGCACCAATGCATCCGCAAGCATTCGCGATACGGTTCATGCGCCTCAGGCGGGAACCTATACGCTGGAAACCCGTTATTCCAACAGCGGAGTCGATATCGGGACAATCGATTTGTATGTGAACGGGAAACGGGTGGAAACTCCGACATTCAAGTCCACAGGTGCCGATTCGAACTTTCGCTTTGTTCAAAGTCAGCTAGAACTCGATCGCGGCGTGAACGTAATCATGTTCCAGGCGAACGCTTCCGCTCCGAACAATATGATTTTTGACAACATCAAGCTTACTTGCCATGCGCCTGTAGAAGGCGTCGCTCCTGTTCTCGCCTTTTCGAATACCGTGCCGGAAACGGTAAAGGTCGGCGAGTCCGTTGCGATTTCCGTAGAAGCCTCTGACGAAGACGGAACCATCAGTCATATCGATTTCCTTGATAACGATAGTCTGGTTCATTCCGAATGGACGTATCCGTATGAATTTGACTGGAAACTGGTTTCGGAAGGCGAGCACACGCTGAAGGCGGTTGCCTACGACAATGACGGAAATACGGTCGAAAGAACCATTTCGGTTGTTGCGGAATCCATGACAAGCCGGAATGCTTTTGGCAAAATGAAAGCGAATGCGCTCGAAATTCAGAATTTCAAGATTTACGACATGCAAGGAAATCTCGTCGGGACCTGGAAATCGTCCGCGGCGGATTTGCAAAATTGAATGCGGAAGAACGGACTTCCTGGCGGAATGTACATTGTGCGCGGCGACGACCGCTTCTCGACGAAGATTCTCAAGGCGAAATGATGAAAATCGGGTGTTGAAAAATTCGAATGCCCACAAAGAAAGACCGCTGGATGGCGGCCTTTCTTTTCGAAACCGTGAAGAACTCGATCAGTATCTTTTGCCCTTGCTTGCGTCGATTGTCACCTTGACGGTCTTTTCTCCTTCGACCTTGACAAGTTTTTCGGCGGCGCGTCCGTTGTTGCATTCGGCGCGGACCATGTGGTCGCCGGCGTCCAGGTTCTGGACGGTGAGCGAAGCTCCGTCCGTCTTGTCCGCGTTGTCACCATCGACATAGATGATACACTTGCCCGGAATGGTCGTCACTTCGATATTGCCTTTGGGAATTACCGTGCCGAAATTAAACGTGTTGCGCTTGTCGTTCCCCGGCCAGATGTTCACGCGCTGGTTGACCAGTTCGTAACCCTGATCGACGACGATTAGGGTCTGGCGTCCGGATTTGACCGCGCGGTTTTCGATGGGGCTCTTGCCCAAAAGCTCGCCGCCGAGATAGACTTCGCTGTTTGGCGGTTCGGTGAGGATTGTCACGTTCGAGGGCTGGCCACGGGGGGGAGGCTCTTCCGCCATGGCGGCAACCGCCGAAAAAGAAAGCGTAATGGCGCTGAGTGTCAAAAATCTTGGCAAAAATTTCATGGAAAACTCCTTTTCTGTCAGATATTAAGATATAAAGAAAATGAAGCCCGGTGAACATCCCGATAAAAAAATATCTCCATAAATTGTAATTTTTGAAAGAAATGAAAGAGCTCTACCAAAAATTGCGAACGTTTACGGGCAAAAACTACGGCCTGTATAAAAGCCTGTGTGGAAAATCCTGGAATTTCGGGGATTTCGAACTGGAATTTGTCCATGTGCAGGGCGACCCCTTTGCGCCGTCGTCGCGGCTCAAGTTCAAGGCTCCGTTAGGGAAGCTGGGAATTCCTGTGGAATGGGGAAACTTTCCCGTGAAACGCTTGGCGCTTTCGGACTTTCTCTTGCGGAAACTCTGTGCGGAAATCGCGGCGCGCGCCGAAGTGGAATCCTTTCCCGTAAAGGCTTGCGTTCCGGGCGAGGAAATTCTTGCGAGAAATGCGCTTTGGGTCGGCGGGCCGGCGGAAAACGGAGGCGTTGCGGTCGTCGAAGCGATTCTTTCCGTGGAACTTCCCGGGGACAAGCGCCGAATAGACGTGGCGGCGGCTAGCGAGCTTTTGACTTCGACGGTTCCCGACTTGCTGATGGCTCTTTACCTGAACCGGGAAGAAGATCGCTCGGCGGCGAAACGGCACATCGAATCCCTGGAAATTCGCGAGGAACTCTTGCGAACATTGGAAGAAAAGGGATGGGTCGCCTTTGTCCCGAACGGTTCGATTCTTCCGCGGGAGTCCGGTTCGAGCGACCTTCCCAAGAAAGACGCGCTTCCGTTTGAATCTCCGGCGGAACTTTTAGAGACCGTCGAAGTCTTTGGCAAAAAAATTTCGGGCATGGCGATTCCCCGCGGGATTACGGTCATTGCGGGGGGAGCCTATCATGGAAAATCGACGCTCCTTTCGGCGCTTGAAAAGTCCGTCGTGCCGCATGTGGCGGGTGATGGCCGGGAATGGGTCGTCGCCGATCCATCGGCGGTTCGGATTGCCGCGGAACCGGGGCGCGTGGTGAAGGGGACGCGCATCGAGCCGTTTGTCCGGGAGCTTCCGTTTGGCGTTTCGACAAAATCGTTCTGTACGCGTTCGGCTTCGGGTTCGACAAGCGAAGCGGCGAATCTTGTCGAAGCTCTCGAATTTGGAGCGAAAACGCTTTTCATCGACGAAGACGCTTCGGCTGTAAACTTTCTGATTCGGGATTCCCGGATGAGGGAGCTTGTCGGCGAAAGGGACGAACCGCTGATTCCGTTGTCGGATCGCGCCATGGAACTGAAGACGCTAGGCGTAAACATGGTGATTGTCGTCGGAGCCTGCGGGGACTATCTGCACGTCGCGGACACGGTCCTCGTGATGAAAAACTATCTCCCGGTAGATGCTTCCGAAAAGGCGCGCCAGGTTTCCGCCAGAAGTCCCGCACAGCCTGCGCTCGAAAACCTTCCTCCCTTTGGCGATTTCAAGTGTCGCCGTCTTCTTGATCTTGCGAACGAGCTCACGCCTGGGCTGAAACCTCGCGGGCCGGTGGAACGCCAGGTGAAGGTTCGCCTGCGCGGTTCGGAACTTTCGATAGGCTTTGTCCATGCGGATTTGCGCGCTCTCTTCCAGTCCTTGCGGACGGCTACGCTCAGCGGACTCGGACTGTTTCTCTTGAACCTCTTGCAAAACGCTACGGACATACCGGCGGACGAAGCGATCCACAGGCTCTATGCCCAGGTGAAGAATGTCGGATTCCGACGCTTGCCGCAAGGCTTTTCGAAGGATTCCGAATTGCCGCGAAAAGAAGATATCGCGATGGCCTTGTTGCGACTGGAAAATCCACCGAAACCCGAAACGTGAGGACCTCGGACAATGAAAAAAATCGCTCTCTTCCTGCTTTCTTGCGCGATACTTGCCTTTGGCGCACTTTCCGAAAATGTCCGCGCAAACTTTGTCTCCAGTTGCGAAAGCGGAGGCTCTTCGACGGAATTTTGCGAGTGCGTCCTAGGAAAAGTCGAAAAGAAGTATTCCCAAAAGCAGATCGACGCCATCGAGCTGAAAATGCGCCGCGGTCACTCGGATCTGGGATATGCGGAATTTGTAAAAAACGCTTCGAAGGAATGCGACGCGCAGATGAAGTCGGGCAAGTCGATTGGTTCGCTGGCGGTGAGCGAAGACTCTCCGGAAGGTTTCGGGACGCTTTCTGCGGAGGAACTCGCGGCCCTCGAAGCTCTTGGGCTAGATCCCGCTTTCGCGTCGGGTGTCGTCAGCGCACTTCTGGAATCCCCCGAATACAGGGATGTCTTTCTCGCGGAATGTTCTGTCGAGTTCCGGGCCTATTTCGGAAACGAGCAGGCACAAAAAAGTTGCCGCTGCGCCTATGAAAAACTCGTTTCGGGCGGAAATGTCGAAAAGCTTTTGAGCCTATCGAATGGCGGGACGATAAACGATTCGCTCGTGCTCGAAATGTTCTTGCCGTGCATGCCAAGGACGTTTACGGCGGAAATGGAAAAGTTCCTGATGGATTCCTGCGAAACGGTCGCGTCGAAGCCGGTTTGCCGCTGTATCGTAAAGGAACTCAAGTCGCATTTTACCTTTGAACAGCTCTTGCGTCGAACGATCCGGAATCCGGCCTTCATCCAGGGCTATGCGACCGGAGCCGCCATCCGATGCAAGGACGAGTGAACTTTGCTCCGCCTAGAGCAGGGGGACGGATTCGATTTTCCCGATGGCGCGATAGATGTCGGCGTGTGCTTCTTGAAAGCAGAGAACGGCGAAATGCGGGTCATCTGCGGAATAGATGGCCTTGGCATGGGGATTCTGGTCTAGAACGGCTTCCTTGGCTTTCGGATCGATGTCCCGGGCGACTTTCCCGGTAACGCGAATCCAGTCCTCGCCGAGCATTGTCGCAATTTCGACATTTGGATTCTTTTCCATTTGAAGGAAACAGTCCTTGTCGTCCTTGGTGCAAATGTACAGGCGGTCCTCGAAACTCGCGACGACACCGAAAGGACGAAGCCTTGGCTTTTCGCCGTCGAGGGTCGCGATGTAGAAGATTCCGGCTTTTTTCAAAAATTCGAATGCAGACTTCATGAAAATCTCCAATGGAAAAATACCTATTTTTTGCGCGAAGACCTATGGCGATTTCCCTAGAACCAATCGGTACCTTTTTTTCCAAGGCGTCCTACAAATACGAAGTGCCGCGCCAAGGCGTTTTTGGCGGAGCGCGCTCTGGAAGAATCGAGCTTTTTTCGCATCGAGGGTTTGAAGAGGCGTTGCGCGACATTTCCGGCTTTGAAAGACTGTGGATAAT
Organism: Candidatus Methanomethylophilaceae archaeon; assembly: GCA_963629575.1. GTDB lineage: Bacteria > Fibrobacterota > Fibrobacteria > Fibrobacterales > Fibrobacteraceae > Hallerella. Next base: position 33,047 of record CAVGIM010000008.1, on the reverse strand, counting down.
CTTTGCCTTTCATCGAAACAAGGGCTGGCGGGCTACTACGCGGCCTCCCGTTCCTCCGCGGGATCACGAGCGGGTGGGAGTCTTTGCGTCGCGCGGGCCGTATCGTCCAAATCCGATCGGGCTTTCTTGTGTCCGGCTCGTTTCCGTGGAAAAGCTTTCGCTTCTTGTCGAAAATTCGGACTTGCTGAACGAAACGCCGGTTCTGGACATCAAGCCGTATATTCCGGAAGCGGATGCGTTTCCGAATGCTCGGGCGGGATGGGTAGAAGAACAGGCGCTGGACATTTGGGATATCGCGGCGACGGATGAATTCTTGAGACAGAGTGCCTGGCTGGATTCTGCAAGCGGACTGGATTTGTTGGGATTTGCCAAGTGCCAGCTTTCGACAAATCCGCTGGATGCGACTCGACGTCGGGTCAAGGTCGACGCGGCGACTTATACGGCGGAACTTGCCTTTCGGACGTTTCGCATCGATTTTTCCTTTGACGAAAATTTCCGGAAAATTTTTCTGCGGAGAATCCGCAGCGGCTATTCCGCCCGGGAGCTAGAGTCCCAGGAAGATCGATACGGAGACAAGTCTCTTCATCGGGAATTTCTCTTGCATTTCGCACAGAGGCCAAAGGCGTAAAGCTGCAATCGCTGGATAAAGAATCCGTCGGGGGCGCTTTTTCGAAAGTCTTCCGGCGTCAGAAAAATGTCAAAGATCTTTCCGCATCTTTCGCACTTGAAATGCGCGTGGGGGGTCGTGTCCGCGTCGTAATGGATGCTGCCATCGCCGACGTCGAGCGGAATGACAAGTCCGCCATCGCACAGGGCTTCGAGCGTGTTGTAAACGGTTGTGCGGGAAAGGGTCGGAATCTGCGGCAAGAGATCGTCGTAGATGGTGTTTACGGTCGGATGGTTCTTCCGTTCGAGCAGGTAGTCGAGAATGTGGATGCGCTGCAGAGACGGGCGAACGTTTCTTTTCTTGAGAAGTTCGGCTGTTGACATAAAGAAAAGGAATGGGGCTATTCGCCCCGGGTTCCTGTTTATTTGGTGAAATATCTGCGAAGGAGTCCGGCGAAGGCGCTGCCGTGCCGCGCTTCGTCCTTGCACATCTCGTGTACGGTATCGTGGATGGCATCGTATCCAAGCGCCTTGGCGCGTTCGGCCAGTTTGAGCTTCCCTTCGGTCGCGCCCGCTTCGGCGGCGACGCGGAGCGAAAGATTCTTCTTGGTGTCGGGATAGACGACTTCGCCGAGGAGCTCGGCAAACTTTGCCGCGTGCTCCGCTTCTTCGAAAGCGATTCTCTTGTAGGCTTCCGCAACTTCCGGGAATCCTTCGCGGTCCGCTTGGCGACTCATCGCGAGGTACATTCCCACTTCGGTGCATTCGGCGGTAAAGTTTTCGCGGAGATCCTGCTGGACTTCCGCGTCGAGGCCGTTCGCCACTCCGATACGGTGCTCGTCCGCCCACTTGGGCGTATCGCTTGCTAGCGGCTCTTCCTTGAGCTTGAACTTGGATTTTGGCGCCTTGCACTGGGGGCAGTGTTCGGGAGGTTCTTCTCCAAACGAAACGTAGCCGCAAACGGAACAGACCCATACTTTCATTTTTGTCTCCTTGTTGAAAGTGATGACCACATCTTTTGAACTAAGTTGTAATCATTACAAAGTTATAATCATTCAAAACAAAAGTCAAGGGGAAAATCGAAATTTTTTATTTTTTTTTGAAGGAGAGGAGGAATACCGTGAGGATGGAGAGTGGAGAGTTCGCGAAGCGACCTGCAAAGCCTTGTACGGTAAACCGTCATCCTGGAGCGAAGCGATAGGATCCAATACAGAACTTAGATCTTAGAGCTTAGATCCGAGTTTCGCAAACTTCTAGGTTCAAACGCAAAGCGGAACGCTCTGTGTCTCTAAGCTCCAAGCTCTGCTCACTAAGCTCTGACACGCCCTCCGTCGATTGGCGAAAATCTGTCAAATTTTGACATACAAATAAAAATGCCTCTCGTCTCGTGACGATGGAAAATCTATTTTTACCGTGGAATTTGGAAGAAAATTTTATCCGAGGTTTGACATGTCTGATTCTACACGCAAGGTTCGTGTCCGCTTTGCTCCGAGTCCTACCGGCTATTTGCATGTCGGCGGAGCTCGTACCGCGATTTACAACTACTTTTTTGCCAAGGCGACAGGCGGAACCTTTTATCTGCGGATCGAGGATACCGACCGCAAGCGTTACAACGAGGATGCGCTCAAGGACCTGATGCGCGACTTGAAATGGCTGGGATTGAACTGGGACGAAGGTCCCGGGAACGAAGGCGACTGCGGACCGTATTTCCAGAGCGAACGACTGGATATCTATCACCGCGAGATTCAAAAGCTCCTGGATGCGGGATGCGCCTATTACTGCTTCTGCTCCGAGGAACGCCTGAACGAGGTTCGCGCCGAGCAGAAGAAGGCGGGCGTCGCGGAAACGGGCTACGATCGCCACTGTCGAAACATTTCGCGCGAAGAGGCGGAGCGTCGGATTGCCGCCGGCGAAAAGGCCGTCATTCGGTTCAAGATCCCGGAAAGTGGCGTGACAGGATTTGACGATCTGGTCCGCGGACACATCGAATACAGGAACGAACTCTTGGACGATTTGGTTCTTATCAAGCGGGACGGTTATCCGACTTACCATTTCGCGAGCGTTGTCGATGATCATCTGATGGGAACGACCCACGTCTTGCGTGGCGACGAATGGATCAGTTCCACGCCGAAGCACGTGCTGCTCTACAAGGCTTTTGGCTGGGAAGCTCCTGTCTGGTGCCATCTTCCCGTGATTCTCGATTCGAAAAACGGTGGAAAACTTTCCAAGCGCAACGGGGCTGCTTCTGTCGGGGAATTTCGCGAACTGGGATACTTGCCGGAGACGCTCGTAAACTATCTCGCGCTTTTGGGGTGGAACCCCGGAGACGACCGCGAAGTGATGACTCTTGAAGAAATGATCGGTGCGTTCAAGCTCGAGAACATCCACCCGACGGCGGTAAAGTTCGACACGAAAAAGTTGCAGTGGATGAACATGCAGCACATTCACGCGACGCCAAACGAAACGCTTCTCGCGGAGATGAAGAAAGGTCTCGAAAAATTGGGCGTTTCGGTAGAAAGTGAACCGGCGGAACGCCTGAACGAAATCGTGGAACTGTTGAAACCCCGTGCGCATTTTCTGAAGGATCTCGCGGAAATGTCCCTGTATTTCTTCCGGGCGCCGACTTCTTACGACGAAAAGGGAATGCGCAAGCAGTGGGGACCCGGAAGCCGAGATGTCGCTCGCGCTGTTCGCGAAATGCTCGCCACGGTGGAGCCTTTCCGTGCCGCGGAAATCGAAAAGGGCTTTCTTGCCTTGGCGGAAAGTCGCCATTGTAAGCTCGGCGATTTGGTCGGAGCGGTCCGTCTCGCGGTTTCTGGCGTTACGGCGGGCCCCGGCCTGTGGGAACTTTTCGAGGTCGTCGGAAAGGATGAGACGCTTCGTCGAATAGATGTTGCGGAACCTCTAATGCAAGCCTAGCAATGCTCAGAATCTGGACGCACAGGATTTTGGACCGGATGCTCTATTGCAAGGAGTGTCGAGCGATTACTCGACACGAGGTTCTTGCGAAGGAGACGTTTTCGGTTCATTGCGCGGTGCGCCCGGACATTCCCCTCGTCTGTAAATGCTCGGTATGCGGCGCGTTCTTTGTCGCGTTTTCCCGCGAGATGTATTTTGGGCATCCGGAGGAAGGTTCCGAGTATGCCAAGCTGCTGGGCCAGAACAGAATCGCACTGAAGGATTGGGTCTATATCGACGGCAAGGATTCCCCGGGGCGTGTCAAGGCTCTCTACAAGACGCAGACGGAAGAAGTTGTCGATCTGGATTTTGGCGGCAACCGTCTCGAACGGTTTACCCGTCCGCTGATGACGCGTTTCAACGACAAGGCCCCGATGGGATTTCGCCTGCTCCCTGCGCAATGCGGTGTCGCGCTTCTTGGCGACCCGGTATATCACGTATTGCGAAAGGCGTTTGGGGTGGTCGTCGGGTCGGTGGCGGATCGCGGAGAAGAAAAGCTCGTGGTGCAGCTGGAAAACGGAAAGGTCCTGTTTGTCACGCTCCCGCAAGAAAGGCAGCTTGTTCCGGATTCGCTTTTGAGAGAACGGCTATCGGAAAGTCTTTCGGAACGATTCTCGTCTCTTCCCGGTCTTTTGAAGTGGGACGTTGTCCATGCGATTGCCTATGTCCATGGAACGGTTTCGCGATTTCCCGACAGGAGGAACGTTCTGGAATCTGTATGTCGAATGAGGAACTTTCGAGGCGTGATCGATCTGGTACGGGTAGAGCCCGCAAGGCCCGTGGAGGACGAGGAAATCCGAGGACAAATCGTCGGAATCGTCGGCGAAAAGGACAGTCCGCTTTTCAATGACGAAATCGAAGTCAGAAACGGCGAAGCGACGGTAAAGGCCCTTTATTTTGCCGACAGCGACATTTCGAAGGCCGAGGAACGCCTTGGCGAAGTTCCCGGACTCCGCAATCTGGCGCTTGAACTGAAAGCCGTCCCGCGTCCATCTCTCCAGGTGACGGAACAGGCGGAAAAGCTCGCCCTGGCGCTGCGATCGAACAGCTATCTTGCGAAGTGTCGCTTGCGCGTAATTCCCCTGGCGGACGAAATCATCGTAAAATACGAACCTTCGGGTATCTTTCAAAAAAAAGTGTTGAACAGGATCGTTGACCGTGTGATGAAAGGGATGGATGTTCCGACCCATCTTTGCATGGAAAATGGATAGAGAAGGAGAATGGAATGTCGAAATCAACGTACGAAAAACTGACCCAACTGAAAATGCGACTGAGTCCGCCCAACAAGCCGGCGACGCTCCGGGAACTCGCGGACTACATGGGCCGCGACCAGCGTACCATCTATCGCTACATAGAAACGCTGGAATCGGAGAACTGCGGGCTGAAACAGGAAAAGAAAACGAAGAAATTCTTTATCCAGGCTTCGGCGGCAAAGCGTCCCGAAGCGATCATTCGCGGACTCAAGTCGGCGCAAAAGGTACTCGATAGCGTCGGAACGACCGCTCACGGAAAAAATGTCAAGAAGGCCATCGAATATCTCTGTGGCGACGAAAACGCGGATTCCGAAACGATGAGCCATGCGATGAGCGTCGATAACGATTTCATTGTTGATCTGGGACCGTTTTCGGAATACAGCGAGAACCTGAGCTTTCGCGAAGCGGAAATCGACAAGATGCTCGAAGCCATCAAGTCTCGGGCGAAGCTTTTCATCACGTATGTCCCGGCGAAGGATCTGGCGCAGGAAGAAAAACTCGAAGTCTGTCCGCTAAAGCTCGTCTTGCGAATCGATACGCTCTATCTGATAGCCTTGTCGGAAAGCGTCGTCAAGTTCTTTGCCGTGCGCCGAATCAAGAATTTTCGTCGGACCGGAGGATTCTTTCCTCCTGTCGATTTCGACTACAGGAATCTTTACCGGAACTGCTTTGGAAAGTTCAGCGGAGCTGCATTCGAAAAGATTCGGCTCGTGATGGAAATCAAGTCGTCGTGGCTCGCCGCGCAATTCCGCGAAGCGCATTTTAACCCGCCGGCAAAAATCCGAAAACAGGAGCCGATGACGGTCGAGCTTTCCGTCTATGACACGCCCGATCTGGAAGGTTGGCTTCTGAGCGTTCTTCCCGACGTGAAAATCCTCGAACCGGAATCGCTAAAGGTGAACTTGCGGAAAAAGCTGAAGGAATCGGTCAAGGCGCTATGATTTCAAGTCATCTTTCCGATTACGCGTTCGAGTTTCCAAAGGAACTGATCGCGACGCGTTCCCCGGGTAAGGGCAAGACAAAGATTCTGCACTGTCCCAAGGATGGAAACGGTCCGTTAGAAATCGTTCCCGCTCCGAGTATCGTCGAGTATTTTCGTCCCGGCGACTGCATTGTCGTGAACAATACGAAGGTGATTCCCGCGCGGCTTTTCGGACGGACAGAACACGGTGGCGAAGTGGAAATTCTTTTGGTGCAGACGCTTTTCCCCGACGCTTCGGGAAAGGCCCGGTGGGAATCCTGGGTGCGTCCTGGCAAGGCGTTTCGGGTCGGACGCGAGCTGGAAATCGCGGGAATAAAAACGACTGTCGAACAAATCAATCCGGATGGCGCACGAATCCTGCGGTTTGACGTTAGCCCCGTGGAACTGGAATCCGTGATGAACCGACAGGGGCATGTCCCGCTACCGCCGTATATCGACAGACCCGATGACGAAGAAGACAAAATCGCCTACCAGACGATCTTTGCCAAGTATTCGGGTGCGGTGGCGGCGCCGACGGCAAGCCTCCACTTCAACGAGCAGATGATGACGGATTTGAAAGCGAAAGGCGTAAAAGTCGCCGAGGTCACGCTGCACGTCGGACCGGGAACGTTCCAGAACATCTCCGAGGAGGATTTCCGCCTGCACAAGATGCACGGGGAACATTACGAACTTACGGAGGAAAACGCGGAAATCATCAACGCGGCGAAAAAGGCGGGCGGGCGCATCGTTCCCATCGGCACGACCAGCACGCGCGTTATCGAGACCATCGCGAAAGACGACGGAACGCTTGTCCCGCAGTCGGGAGTTACGCACGCTTTCTTCTATCCGGGGTATCGTTACAAGATAGCCGACGGTCTTCTCACCAACTTTCACTGGCCGAAAAGTTCGCTAATCTTGCTGGTTGCGGCTTTTTACGGTCGAGAGAATACGCTAGGCGCCTATCGCTATGCGGTGGATCACGGACTCCACCTTTTCAGCTACGGCGACGGGATGCTGATTCTTTGAGCGTATCAATTAACGGTAATCAAATGGCAAAACAACCGCTTTACTTCACAATCCACGGACACTTCTACCAGCCTCCTCGCGAAAATCCCTGGACAGGCGAAATCGAAAACCAGCCAAGCGCGGCCCCGTTCCACGATTGGAACGACCGGATCGCCGCGCAGTGCTACAGCCCGAATTCGGCGAGCAGAATCCTCACAGGCTCTGGGCGGATTCAGGATATCGTAAACAATTACGAGTTCATGAGCTTCAATTTTGGCCCGACCCTTATCGGCTGGATTCGGACGCATCTTCCGGAAACCTACCGTCGGATTCAAGAGGCCGATGCGAAAAGCGTCGAGCGTCTCGGACACGGGAACGCTATCGCCCAGGTATATAACCACATCATCATGCCGCTCGCTTCGGAAGAAGACCGGATAACGCAAATCCGCTGGGGCATTCGCGATTTCGAAACGCATTTTGGTCGAAAGCCGGAGGCGATGTGGCTTGCCGAGACCGCCATCAACATGGATGTTGTCGTCGATTTGATCCGCGAAGGAATCCAGTTCACGGTTCTTTCGCCGACCCAGGCCGAATGTTTCCGACCGCTTGCTGGCGGGGAATGGAAACCGTGCGAAAATACGGACATCGACACGACGCGCCCTTACCGGATTTTCCCGGTCGATGCCGAAGGTAGGAAGATTTGCGACGGCTATCTGGATGTTTTCTTCTACAACCCGTGGCTTTCGAGCGCTGTCGGGTTTGAACATCTCTTGCGCGACGCGAACGTCTTTGGCAAGCGGATCCAGGACGCGTTTGACCCGAACCGAGAAGACGCCCAGCTGGTGAGCATCGGAACGGACGGGGAATCCTACGGGCACCACGAACCGTTTGGCGATATGTGTGCGGCCTGGCTTTTTAACCGTTACGCTCCGGAACACGAAATGGTCCCGGTGAATTTCGGCTGGTTCCGCGAACATTTTCCGCCGCGCTTCGAAGTGAAGCTCAAGAACGCCCATTCCGAAGGTTGCGCCTGGAGCTGTGCCCATGGAGTCGGACGCTGGTATCGGGACTGCGGATGTTCGACGGGCGGCGGCCCGGGCTGGAACCAGAAATGGCGAACGCCGCTCCGCGACGCGATGAATTTTCTCAAGAAATTTGCGGACGAAGTCTATCTGCGCGAATTCGAAAAGATTTCGAAAATCGATCCGTGGAAAGCGCGGAACCGCTATATCGATGTTCTGGTGAAGCCCGAGGAAACGGAGCGCAAGGAAAAATTCCTTTCCGAAATTCTCAAGAATCCGGAAGATGGAAAGCAGCGGACAAACGCGATTCGCCTGCTCGAAATCCAAAAGTTCTGCCTGTTCTCGTTTACGAGCTGCGGCTGGTTCTTCAACGACATCGAAGGCCTTGAACCCGTCCAGAACATGCGCTACGCGGAACGCGCGATGGAACTTTTCAAGCCGTTCTTGCCCGACTATCATCCGCTGCGCGACCAGTTCATGGGCATTCTCGGGCGGGCGACTTCCAATGAACACCACTGGAACGGCGCCGAGGTGTTTGTCCGCTATGCGGTGCCCGAAATGCCGGTCGCCCTCAAGCTGCTTGCGGAACGGGCCGTGATTCTGCATATGGGGCTCGATTGCTACGAGGATTCTTCGACGCTCGATACGCGAATCGAAGCGAAAATTGTCGCTTCGAGAAAGCGGGAAACCGTTGTCCATGCGGTGTTTGACGATTCGGATATCGGCGAACGGACGGAATCGACGATTCTTGTCCTCACGGACAACATGGGACGCGTTACTGTTGCCACGTTCAGCGGATTCGACGAAAAGAACCTCCCGTTCGTAAACGATTCGAACCTTTCTTTCGACAAGCTGAAGGAACTTTTCCCGACCGCCTACGTCATCCGCTTGCGGCATCTGATGAGCGATTCTCTCCGCCACGTGAACCAGCTTTTGACGAAGTCCCGCCTGGAAGAAGTCACGCACGCGTTTGACGGCTTTGCGCTTTCCCATGGGCTCTCCATCGACTCGCTCGCCGATTCCGACCACACGCTGACCGATACGATGCGCAAGGTCCTGAGCCTTGAAATCAACGCGAAGATTCACGAAATGGCGCTGCGATATCTGAAGGCGCACGACCAGAAGCTCCTGGACGATACGCACAAGCTAATCGACGAAGCGACAGAACTTCAAACGAACTTTTCGTTCGGCGGCACTGGGCGAATGTTCTACAGAAAGCTCTCCGAGCTTATCGAAAGGGCGTCTCGCGAATACGAGGAAACGGTCATTTCGCATATCACGGGGCTCATTTCGATGGCGGACTGGCTGCGTTTGAACATCGACAAGACCTCTCTCGAAAACCAGGCGTTCCCTGCATACCGGAAGTATCTCGATGATGCGGAAAATCCGCAGAACCGTGCGTTGCTTCCCATGTTCGACTGGCTGAACTTCGAGCGTCGCGCAAAAAAACGCTAACTTTTTAACCGGAAGGAAATATGGCTCTTATATTTTACAATACGGCAACCCGCAAGAAGGAACCGTTTGATCTTCTCCCCGGAAACGATACGGTCAAGATGTATTGCTGCGGTCCCACGGTCTATCACTACGCGCACATCGGAAATCTGCGCACGTATATTTTCGAAGATACGCTCTGCCGGACGCTGGAATACTATGGGTACAAATTAAACCATATCGTGAACATCACCGATGTCGGGCATCTCACGAGCGACGGCGATACCGGCGACGACAAGATGGAAAAAGGCGCTCTCCGCGAAGGAAAATCCGTGTGGGATATCGCGAAGTTCTACATGGACGCCTTCTTTCGGGATTGGCACGCCTTGAACATCCAGGAGCCGACAAAATGGGTCCGTGCGACGGATCACATCCAGGAACAGATCGATCTGGTAAAGGAACTGGAAGAAAAGGGCTACACGTATCGGACATCCGACGGCATCTATTTCGACAGTCTCAAGTTTCCGCGCTATGCGGACTTTGCGCGCCTGGACGTGGAAAACTTGCGCCAAGGCTCCCGAATCGATATGGGAGAAAAGCGCGCTCCGACGGATTTTGCGCTTTGGAAATTCAGCCCCAAGGACAAGCACCGTTTAATGGAATGGGACAGCCCGTGGGGCGTGGGATTTCCCGGCTGGCACATCGAATGTTCCGCGATGGCGATGAAGTATAACGGTCCGACTCTCGACATTCACTGCGGCGGAACGGACCATATCCGCGTTCACCACACAAATGAAATCGCCCAGAGCGAATGCGCGACGGGAAAGCCTTTCAGCCGCTTCTGGATGCACGGCGAATTCTTGCGGCTCGACGGGGCCAAGATGAGCAAGAGTTCCGGCGAATTTCTGACGGTCGATGTGCTGAAGGACAAAGGCTACAACCCGCTGGACTACCGCCTGTTCGCTCTCACCAGCCATTACCGGAACTATCTGAATTTCAGTTTCGAATCGCTCGACAGCGCACGGGAAGCTCTCAAGAGCCTGCACAAGAAAACGGACCCGCTGATTGGAAAGGCGACGGCAATCGAAACGGATGCCGCCAAAAAGTGGCGCGAGGAATTCAAGAACGCGATCGGTGACGATTTGAACATGCCGCGCGCACTCGGCATTCTGAACAGCGTCCTTAAAACGGATCTTTCCGAAGGCGAAAAGTCCGCGCTGGTTTTGGATTTCGACCGGGTACTCGGATTGAAGCTTGACGAACCGCGCAAGGAATTTGCGAAAAAGCAGGACCCGAACGCTGCGGACGATTCCGCGGAGATCGATGCGCTTGTCGCAAAACGTTCCGAAGCCCGCAAGGCGAAAAACTGGGCGGAAAGCGACCGCATTCGCGATCTGCTCAAGGAAAAAGGCGTTGAAATCAAGGACGGCCCGCAGGGAACAACCTGGAGCCGCAAGTAGTTTTTCGCAGGTTCAAACTTTTGGAAAAGCCCTGAACTTTTAAATTCGGGGCTTTTTAATAGTTGAGAGAAGTTGGGAAAGCAGGACTCAGGAATCAGGATTCAGAAATCAGTGGATTGTAGTTAGAAGGGATGCGGGACACGATAGGCGGTCTGTAAAACGGACTGCCGTTCTGGAACGACCGAAGGAAGTGATTGAAACCTCCGCATTTTTGGATAAAAAAAGCCCGGATGTTTTTACATCTAGGCTTTTGGAAATTTTAATGTCGGAATAACGGTGAAGCGTTAATCCTTGACGCAGCGGACGGAATACGCAGCGCTTGCAGGATAAGTATCTTGTCGCAAAGATGTTTCACTGTAATACAAATGGCGAAGTTTGGCACTTGTTGTACTCCAAAAATCCGCATGCTCGTCGATGTAGCTAAATGAACCACTGATTAAGCGACAACCCGCAGCAAGTCCCGAAAATCCAAACACATCCGATCCGTTTCCCGACTTACCGTTGTAATCTTTCCACCCGTTAGTGGATTTGAGCGCATAGCCGACCGAGTCCGTTTTTCCCTCATACAAGATATACGCTACGGACGAATCGAGCGTTTCCCATTCCGCAAGGCTCGGCAAATGAAAGCCCACCGGACAAACCTTCTGGGCGACAGCCCATGTATAGAGTCTTCCATACGTTTCGCAATACGAAGCGGTATTGTTGTAGCAATAGCCGGTTGTATCGTAATTCAGGTTCTCCGCCATCCAGATCTGCTCGCCAATCTTCACCGCCAAATAGCTTTTGCCGTCCCTGTCGTCCGTAAACCGCATCGCAATTTTCCCGTCATAACATTTCCAGACGGAATCCGTTGGATCATACGTCTTTCCGCCACACCGGTCATAGACCGTGTTTCCCAGGCAGAATTTCGTCGTCGGGTCATAGCTTGCCGCGTTGCACAAAGCATAGACGGAATCTGTAAAGCAGAACGTTTCAAGAGGGGCGTAAGGCGTTCCGCCGCACAAGGCATAAGCGGAATCGCTTGCGCAAAATTCCTTCGCGGGGTCGTAGCTTTTCGAACCGCACAGATCATAGGCGGAATCTGCGAAACAGAATCTTTTTGCTGGGTCGTAAGACTCGCTTCCGCAAAGCGCCTTGTACAAGGTAACCGTGTCCGCCTTTCCGCAAACGAATTTTACTGTTCCGTCCCTGTCTTCGGCGAGTGAACAACCTTCTTCGTTGTTCTTCCCGTCCTTGCCGTCGGCACCGTCCTTCCCGTCCGAGCCGTTCAAAATTACTCCGACGGAATCACCGCCGCAGACGACCTTGTAGCCGGACGAATCCGGAAGCGCCTTGACCGTGCAGGAGGCTCCGTCTGTTCCATCCTTGCCGTCCGTTCCGTTTTCTCCGTCTGCGCCGTCCTTGCCGCTGGCAGCCGCCTTCGACAGCGGAACCCAGCCCGAATCCGCGCAGATGTAAACCGAACTTTCGCTCGAAGCGAACACCGTCTTGCCTATGACCGCCGAATCGCACGCGCCGAGAGAATCCGCGGAGACCGCGACCTCCATGCCGATAGTCTCGTTCGTGACCTTGGTGACGTTGGTTTCGTCCCCGCAGGCGACGAGGGCTAAGGCGAAACATCCTGAAAGCAAAAATCTCGTTTTCATCATCTACCTCCTTAATTTCTTAAACCCAGTTAAAATATTTCCGGGCTTCGTCGGCGACCTTGTTTGTAGGAACGGTCTTTTGCGGCTTTGGCGGCCTTGACAGGACAGACGTGGCGTTCCAATGTTTCGGGTAGGTCGCCTTGCCGGAATCGTCCAGGACGACGCTTTTGAAAATTGTCCAACCGGCTTTTAGGAACGCCTGGATGTAGGCGTCGGCATCCGGGCACGCCTGGACCTTCGAAGTCTTCTTGGTGGCGCTCAACCGGAGAGCCAGGATAAGGTTCTCCGGCAAGTCCTTTTTAAACAGGTTGTTGACCAGATTGATGAATTTTTTGGGAAGGTCGCCGTGCTCCTGTAGAGCCTGGTAGCCGTAGAAGCTGATTTCGATGGTGCCGTGGATGGTGGCGAGATCTTTCGTCCGGATGGATTTCCCGTTTCCGTTCGAAAAGGCGACCAGGTGCCGCAAGACGGAACTTTTTCCCATGTCGGCGTCGCCGATTACCAGATAGACATTCATAGAGACTCCTTTTTTGAATTCTATGAATGTAAGAAAAAAAACGCTTTTCAAGTGCACAAATGTTTAAAACGTGTTTTCGCTGTTCTCGGATTTCTGCGCACTTTTACGAGAAGAGGCTGATGATTTTCTCCGATTTCCCGCATTGTCTTTTTACTTTTCCGTGAACGATTCATGACGCTTTCGAAGAAGAACATTTTTTATTTTCTTTTTGATGGAAAATGATAGCCTGAATACTTTGCCGGAAGACGCTTCGAGTGCGGCTTCAAATCCCGTAGAAATCGGAATCTCGGTGCGCACGGATTCTCTCCCGACGATTGTCAAGGGCGACACGTTCGAATTCAAGGTGAACGTCTCGTGGAAAGCCCCCCAAAAGGAGAGTGCCGTCCTGATACTTCCCAAGAGTTCCGCGAATACGAAAGGGATTACGCAAATCGGGATGCGCGAAGAACATTCCCGCGTCTTGCAAGGCGACGCTTCGATTTCGAACAGCCAGTTTATCTACACGCTCACGGCAGACGATACGGGGAGCGTTTCCATTCCGGCGATGCGCTTTGAAATCCCGACGGCGAACGGTCCGTTCGAATTCCAGTCCGAAAGCGTTTCGTTCCACATCGGGGAAACATCCCATGTCGCGGTTGTCACGGTTTTCGGTCTGCTTGCCGTTTTGATTGTCGCCATCGGCGTGTTCTTGATTTTCAGGGAAAAGAAGCGTTCTGCGGCGCAGAAATCTGCGAAGCGAGCAGAGGACGATGCGCTGAAAAAAGAATTTCTCTTGTTGAAGGCTCGCGTTGCGAAGGCGGACAGTCGCATCTGGTTGCTCGATCTGGAAAAAATTTGTAAATCATGGGCGAAGAAGCGTTTTGGCGAAGACAATCTGGAAGAGCTTTCCCGGAAGGGCTTGCTCGAGGGTTGGGACGCTTTGCTCGAAGCGTTTGCCCACGCCCGTTACGGCGGCGGTGTGCGCGATGCGTTCGAAAACAAGGAAACGTGGAAGCTTGCCGCGAAACTTTTAAACATCGAAGAAGACGAATGAGGTCATGATGACAAATGTTCAAGAACTGACGGATAAGATCAAGGAACAGGGACGCTTTTGCGTGGACCTTTTGCGCGAAGTGGAAGGGACCGTAATCGGCCAGAAGGATATGGTGAAGAGCATTCTCACCGGAATCTTGGCGGACGGTCACATTCTCTTGGAAGGGCTTCCGGGACTTGCGAAGACTACCGCGGTGCAGGCTTTTGCGAGTGCCGTCTCGCTCGACTTCAAGCGGATCCAGTTTACACCGGACCTTCTCCCTGCGGACCTTCTTGGCACGACGATTTACAACGCGAAAGAAGCCCGCTTCGAAACCCGCAAGGGACCGCTCTTTACGAACCTCGTCCTCGCGGACGAAATCAACCGCGCCCCGTCGAAAGTGCAGAGCGCGCTTCTCGAAGCGATGCAGGAACGGAAGATAACGATCGGCGACGAGACATACAAGCTTGACGAACCGTTCCTCGTTCTTGCGACGCAGAATCCGATCGAACAGGAAGGAACCTATCCGCTGCCGGAAGCGCAGGTCGATCGCTTCCTCTTGAAAGTCAAGGTCGGCTATCCGGGAAAGGAAGACGAAATGAAAATCCTCGATGCGGTGAGCGGTAACGGTCTCAAAATGCCGAGTGCCGTGGCGAACAAGGAAGACATTCTGAAGGCGCGCCGCCTGGTGAAGGAAATCTACGTCGATGAACGCATTCGCGAATACATTGTGAACCTTGTTCTTGCGACGCGCGATCCGGCGAGCATCAAGCGGTCCGAACTTTCGGGATTTATCTCGGTCGGGGCTTCTCCGCGCGCATCGATCGGGCTTGCTTCGGCGGCAAAGGCCCACGCCTTTATCGAGGAACGCGGCTATGTTACGCCCGAAGATGTCAAGGCCTGCGCCATGGAAGTTCTCCGCCACCGTATCGTCTTGAGTTATGAAGCGGAAGCCGAAGAAGTCTCCGCGGAAACTGTCGTTCAAAAAATCCTGGATTCGGTCGAAGTGCCCTGATATGCTCTCCAAGGATATTCTCAAAACGGTGAGCCGCATCGAGCTTTCGGTGCGCGGCCCGCTCGACTCGATGATGGCCGGTGCCTACCACAGCTCGTTCAAGGGAAACGGTGTCGAGTTCAGCGAAGTTCGCGAATATGTTCCCGGCGATGATGTTCGGACAATTGACTGGAACGTGACCGCCCGAATGGGAACGCCTTACATCAAGAAGTTTGTCGAGGAACGCGAGCTGACGCTCATGCTCATGGTCGATGCGAGTTCGAGTTCGGAGTTCGGCTCGGGCAAGGAGATGAAGGGCGAAGTCATGGCGGCGATTACGGCGCTGCTTTCCTTTGCCGCGGTGCGAAACGGCGACAAGGTCGGGCTTCTGATCTTTACGGACCAGGTCGAACTCTTCATTTCGCCGGCGAAGGGGCGAAAGCACGTGCTGCGCCTCATCCGGGAAATCCTTTACTTTAAGCCTTCCCACCACGGGACAAATCTCGAAAACGCCCTGGAATATGTGGGTGGCGTCCTGAACCGTCGCTCGATGATCGTCGTCCTTTCGGATTTTCAGGATTCGGGCTTTGAAAAGGCGTTCAAGATTCTTTGCAAACGGCACGATATGCTCGCCGTTTCGGTGACGGATCCGCGCGAATCGGAACTTCCGCCGGTGGGGCTTGTGGAACTCGAAGATCCGGAAACCGGCGAAACGATGCTCGTCGATACGGGCGATGCCGCTTTCCGGGAAGCCTTTGCGCACGAGGCGAGAAAAGCGGAAAAACAGACGCGGAACCTTTTCCAGAAGATAAATGTCGATTATGTGCGTTGCCAGATCCAGGATGCGTTCCGCGATACGGTAAGTCCGCTGGTGGAACATTTCAGGATGCTTTCAAGACGTCGGAGCTAGGATGTTGAAAATTCGGAATCTTTCTCTGAAAATCTTTGTCGGAATTTTTTTGCTGGCCGTGGCGAGCGCCTTCGGTTTCCATGTCTCGGTCAAGTCCCTGACGACGGCTTCGCAGGTTTTTGTGGGAGACCGCTTCGACTATGAAATCAGCGTGACCGCTCCGGAAAGCGCGATGGTCGATTTGCCGAGCTTCGTGGGGAATTTGGGAAACTTCGAAGTGAAGGACTTGCAGCACGAGGAACGCTTGGACGGCGCGCCGAAGGGACAGAAGAAATTCGTGTGGCGCGCAACGCTCAACACGTTTGTCGCCGGGGATTTTCTGATAGCTCCGCAAGAGGTTCGGGCGGTTCTCGGCGCGGATTCCGTGATGACGCGGACGGATCCGGTCGCGGTCAAGGTCGTTTCGCGGACGGACGGATCGGAAGATGACATCCTCGACGTAGAAGAACCGCTTGCCGATACGCGCTTGCCGGGTTGGGTCGCGGTCCTGCTCGGAATTGTCGCAGCCGCGCTGCTTGTTTTCCTCGGATGGTTTCTGCACAAGAAATTCCGCCGGGAAAAGGTCGCGCCGAAGCTCCCTCCCTACGAAGAAGCGGTGCTTGCGCTCAAGGAACTGCGCGAAAAACAGCTGCTCGCGCTGGGAAACCAGGCCGAGTTCTACGCTGCGCTGAGCTTTATCGTGCGTCGCTATGTGGAACGGAGATTTTTGGGCGAGCATCCGACGGAGGGAATTCTCGACGCGACGCTTTCGCAGTTGAAGGTACGAGTCCCGCAAATCGCCGAGCTTTCCGAAGAATACCGTGCGGCGCTGGTGGAATTTGAAAGGGAAACCTATCCCGTGAAATTCGCCAAGATGAAAATCGGCGACGATCGCGGAATTTTCTGGGACGATTGGGCGGAAAAGCTTTTGGAAGAGACAAGGCCCGCTCTGGAATCGGAAAAGAAGGAGGGCGCAAATGGATCTCGGTAATCTGCATTTCCAGAATCCCGAAGCGTTCCTGCTTCTTTTGCTCGTGCCGCTTCTCGTTCTCGACTGGTGGTATCGTTCGCACAAGAGAAAGAGTACGATTAAATTTCCCGCGCTTGCGATTGCGAAGCGGGCTGCCAAGGGATCGAAAATCCATGCGCGGTATATCGTGCCTGCGCTGCGGGTCGCAGCCTTGTGCGCCTTTGTCGTCGCCCTTGCCCGTCCGCAAAACGCGACCGAGGTGGAATACACTTCGACCGACGGCGTCGATATCATGCTTGCACTGGACGTTTCCGGGTCGATGGGAACTCTCGACATGCTGACGCGGACCGACCAGGCAAAGCTCGGCGTGATGAATGCGGAGAAAGTCTTGAAAAGCGGGAGGTTCTGGAATTATTCGCGTCTAGGCTATGCGAAAAACGTGATGGCGGAATTTATCGGCAAGCGGGAAAGCGACCGGATTGGGCTTTCGGTCTTTGCCGGGCGTTCCTACACGCTTGTGCCGCTCACGCTCGATTACGGAGCGCTTCTCGAAATCCTTGCCGCGGTCGATGATTCTTCCGCTTCGGGGAACGGGACCGCGATTGGCGATGGGCTGATGACATCCCTTGCGCGGCTCGAAAAGTCCGATGCGAAGTCGAAGGTCGTCGTGCTTCTTACGGACGGAATTGACAATGCGAGCCTCGTTCCGCCGCTCCATGCCGCGGAAGTGGCGAAGGCGCTCGGCGTCAAGGTCTATACAGTCGGCGTCGGAAAACGTTCGGGAACGTTTTTGGGATTTCAGCAGAATCCGTGGACGGGCGAAATTTCCTGGGCGGAGCAGCCGATTCCGCCGGAGAACAGCCTCGACGAAAAGACGCTTTCGCAAATCGCTTCGAGTACGGGCGGGCGCTTTTACCGGGCCGAGAGCAAGGCGGACCTGGAAAAAATCTACGCGGAAATCGACCAGCTGGAAAAAACGGAAATCCAGACGATTGCCTATGCGCGCTATTCGGAAAAGTTCTACCCGTGGCTTCTCGTCGGAGCGATTCTGATTCTTCTGGAACTTGTTCTTTCGAATACACGGTTTGTGAGGATTCCATGAGATTTGCCGAACCGAATTTTCTGTGGTGCCTTTTTTCGCTCCCGCTTTTTCTGCTTCTCTTTCTTTACGCGTACCGTCGGCGGAAAAAGCTCGCTTTGCGGTTTGCTTCGCTTTCGATGTTCCCGAAAATCGCGACATCGCTTTCCGTATGGCGTCGTGCGACAAAGACTTGCCTCTTGCTTTTGGGACTTGCCTTTCTGATCGTTGCGCTGGCGCGCCCGCAGTGGGGGCGTTCCATGGAGCACATCGAACGCAAGGGACTCGACATCGTTCTCTTGCAGGATATTTCCCTTTCGATGCTCGCCGAGGATGTGAAGCCGAATCGCCTGATTCGGTCCCGGCATGAAATTTCCGCTTTCCTGGACACGCTTTCCGGCGACCGGGTCGGGCTCGTGGCTTTTTCGGGAGAAGCGCAGACGCTCGTTCCGCTCACGCTCGATTACGGAACCGTGCAGACGATTCTTCGGAGCCTCGAACCGGGTTGGCTTTATCCGGGAACGGATCTCGCCGCGGCGATCGACAAGGGACTCCAGATGTTCCGGCGTTCCAAGGTGCCCTCCAAGTATGCGGTCATGGTGCTGATGAGCGATGGCGAAGAGCAGGACGCGAAGGCGGTGGAAAAGGCGAAGGAAGCCGCCGATGCGGGAATCCGGATTTACACGGTCGGAATCGGGTCGAAGGAAGGCGTTCCCATTCCCGAACCTTCGAAAACGGGAGAAGTCGCTTACCACAAGGACCGCTTTGGAAACATCGTCACGACGCACTTGGAAGAAAAGACGTTGCAGGATATCGCAAGCGTTACCGGTGCGCGGTACTTCTATGCAAGCCCCGGAGAATTCCAGTTGCAAAAAGTCCTTTCGGAAATCGCTTCGATGGAAAAGCGCGACACGTCTTCGGACCAGATGGAAAGCTACAAGGACCGCTACCAGATATTCCTTGCGATAGCCGCCTTGCTGTTCCTTGCCGAGGCTCTGCTTTCGGAACGCGGCAAGAAGCGCAAACAGACCGCCGGGCGTTTTAGCTGATGAAAAGGATTGCTGACAAATGAAGAAAATTTTCGTCGTTCCTCTCTTTTTGTGCGCGCTTGCGCTTGCCCGCCCGATAAACGACGGCAACGAACTGTTCCGAAAAGGCGACTTTGAAGGCGCGCTCAAGAAGTACGAAGAAGCCCGAAAGGACGAACCCGCGAACCCGCTGCTGTTTTACAACATCGGGACATGCGCCTACAAGCTTGGCGACTATGAAACGGCAAAAAAGGAACTCGAAAGCGCCGTGCGAATGCCGGACTCCTCGCTCGCGTCCAAGGCCGCGTTCAATCTGGCGAATACCTTTTACCGGATAGGCGAAAAGTCGTCGGAACCGTCGGAACGCATTTCCCAGTGGCGCGAAGCGGTCGGCTATCTGAAAAAGGCCGTCGATCTAAACCCGAACTATGAAAACGCCAAGCGAAACGTCGAAATCGTCCAGCGAAAGCTCAAGGAGGAAATCGACCGGCAGAAGGAACAGAACCAGAACAATCCGAACAACCAGGAGCAGCCCGAACTTTCGGACGCTGCCAAGCAGGCGCTTGCCCGCGCTCTCCAGATGTGCAAGGACGGCGCCTATTCATCGGCAAAAAGCCTCCTCGAAAACACGATTGCTTCGGATTCCACCGCGACAAGCCTCGGTCCCTATATCCAGCGCATCGAGGATGTCATCGACATCAAGGCCGGACGTGCGCCCAAAAGCAAGATCGACCAGTCGAACGCGGACAACGACTTGGGGGTCATCTGATGAACAAGCTTTCTTTTGGAATCGCCGTTCTCTCGGCGGCGACATTTACGTTTGCGGCAAAGGCCCCGAAATCTGCAGAAAAGTATTACTCGGACGCGGCTTTCCAGTATATCGAAAACCGCCTGCCGACAGCGGAAATCACGTGCAAGGAAGGCCTGCAATATTATCCGGACGACGCAAAGCTCCAGATGCTCGCGGACCGAATAGAAGAATCCAAGAACGAGCAGCAAAAGCAGAACCAGCAAAACAATTCCAGTCAGGACAAGCAAAATCAGGACCAGAACCAGGAGCAGAATTCAGACAAGAATTCTCCCGAAAATTCGCAAAGCGAAAATCAGGAGCGGAATCAAAATTCGGAAGGGCAAAGCTCCGCCGGCGAAAATTCGGCGGAATCCAGCAGTTCGCAGGGTTCCGAAAATTCCGATGCGGATAACGGTTCCGGGGAAAGTTCGAGTGATTCGCGGGGAAGCTCCGCCAGCGAGCAGAATGCGCCCGAGGAAAGCTCCGATTCAAGCGGCGAAAACGAAGAGGTGCCGCCCGGTCAGATGAGCCCGCAAGAGGCTTCGCAGCTGCTCAAGGATTTCGACGAGGAACACGGCGAACGGAAGCCGTGGAAGCCGGCAAAGGGAATGGCTCGCCCCGAAAAGGACTGGTGATTTAGCTCTTTTGAAAAGTTAAAATTCGTAAAAGACGCGTCCGCCGATTTCGATGTTGTGGTGCCACAGCGTTTCGGAAAGGTCGCTGTAGCCCGCGGTATCGGAACTCACGCTGCGGATGAACAGCGGACGGTAACGGATGGCTATATCGATGCCGAATGGGCGAATCTTGTAGCGCATGTTTGCGGAAACGGCAAACGCGTTGGCCGCAAAGACGACCGCTTCGCGGAACTCTTCGCCGTATTTATCCTCGCCGACCGCTGCGCTATGCACGGAAAGCCTCGAAAAGGAATACGCAAGCCCAGGACCTATCTGGAAGTCTTCGGGATAGAAAAAGTAGTAGCGGTATTCTGCGGCGAACCGCCAGTAGTTCGCATCGTTTCCCGTGTAGTATTCGGAATCTTCGCCATAGCTCACGTCAATGTTCCACATGCCGAAGGAAACAGCGATCGTGTGCTGGTTGAAGTTCACGCCGATTTCCGCGAGCGGCAGCGGAAAGGAGCCGATAGAGGGAATAAAGATTTTTTCCTTCTTTTCGCTGTCCGCGTCCAATACGCTCTTGCCGTCCAGATCGCCGCCCAGGGAAAGGGAGGCGTCCAGTCCGAGCGAGACAAAATAGGTCCGGTGCCAGATGACCCTTTCGTGGTGTTCGGCAAAGATCGGTGCGCAGGCGATAGCAAGCAGGATGGCGAAAAGCTTTTTCATGAAGACCCTACATGGCGGCGTAGCGGAACATTTCGTCGATGCAGTGCTTCGCTCGCTTCATCACGTCTTTGTTGAGTTCGACCCTTGCCGCCTTTTCCGGGTGGCGCAGCGATTCGAGAATGTTTTCGAGTGAGTTGGACTTCATGTATTTGCACATGCTGCAGCTGCCGATGAAGCTCTTGTCCGGAAACTCGTATTGCATCCGCGCGTTCAGCCCGCATTCCGTGAGGAGCAGGAACGGCGTGCTTTCGGGCTGTTCTCGGATATATTTGACCATCTGTCCCGTGCTTCCCACGTAGTCGCTGAGCAGGGCGACTCCCGGGTGGCATTCCGGATGGCTCACGACGCGAAGCCCCGGATTCTGTTCGCGGAAGAACCGGATGAGGTCCGGGTCGTATTTTTCGTGGACGTAGCAGCAACCCGAGTGCAAAACGATTTTTTTGGGGATGCCCTTCTTGTCGAGAGCTTCTTGCAGGTTCTCGCCCATGAGTCGGTCCGGGACAAAGACGATTTTGTCGTTCGGGAGGCTCGAAACGATTTTGAAAACGTTGGAACTGGTGACGCAGACGTCGCATTCCGCTTTCACGTCCGCAGTCGTGTTGATGTAGCAGACAAACGTGTGGTCGGGATATTTTTCGCGGAGGCTTTTGACTTCTTCTCCCGTGATGCTGTCGGCGAGGCTGCAACCGGAAAGCGGTCCTGGGACGAGAACCGTCTTGTCCGGGTTCAGGATCTTTGCCGTTTCGCCCATGAAGCGGACCGCGGCGAAGACTATCGTGTCGGCGTTCACCCTGGTAGCGTCCTGGCTGAGCTTAAAGCTGTCTCCGTCGTAATCGGCGACGCCCAGAACGATTTCGGGTGCGACATAGCTGTGGGCGAGGATTACCGCGTTCCGCTCTTTTTTTAGCTCGTTGATTTCGTTGATCGTCGGAATCAGCTTTTCGCAGTATTCGAGCGTGTAGCTGCAGAGCACGGCGCCCGGTTGGATTTTTTTCAGTCGGTCGAAAAGTTCTTGCGCAGTCATAGTGCGCATAAAACTAGAAATTTTGGGTTTCCTCTTGACACGGATGCCTTTTAGAAAAACGGAATTATCAGGCCGAAGCCAATGGGAAACGCAATCGACTCGTTGTCAAGCCTTCCCGAGTCCCGTTCAAGATTCAGGTAGTAGCCGCCGTTCCCCGCATAAAATTCCCAGCCGAATTCGGCGTATGCGCCCAAATGCCGGAAGAACGCCTTTTGGATGCCCGCGCCAAAAACGACTCGCCAGTAATTGCGCGTTTTTGTTTCCGTCGTAATCTGCCCTTTCGTGTTCCGCGGCCCATCGTAATCGAATTTCCCGTGAATCCAGGAAGATGCGTGGAACAGGTAAATGAATGGATTGGCCATTGGGAAATATAACAGGGACATTCCCTGTTCCGTATAGGAGCTATTGAAATTCTTGAACTGGATTCCCGCATTCAGCTCGTTTTTCACGATGCCGTATTCGACGCCCAGGATACCCCTGCTTGGCGAAGCGATGCCGACGGACACGGTGAAATCGGATGCAAAGACGGAAACCGCGGAAAAGAAGAAGAGAAAGAGTATCTTTTTCATACCATACCTCGCTTTAGTTTACGAAAAATAGAAAATTTTATGTCGATTTTTGAATGGTGCGCTTGGATCAAATACTCATGGGAACCGATGGAATCCGTTCTCAACGTTTTCGCCCAAATGGATCCTATCGCTCCGCTCCAGGATGACTGTTTAAATGAAAATTCTTTCTCAAACGCCACTCGTCCCTCCCACCGTGTTCTGCGTCCCATTCTAACCACTCCTGTATCCCAAATCACTTTTCCCTGTGAATTTCCGAAAGTCTCTTGACAACGTTTTTTTTTTCTTATGTTTAGAAAGTAAGTAAGCGGAATGTCCGTTATCTTTTAAAAAGATTGCTGGCCCGCTTGCGAAGGATAAAGATGGAAGAGGTTCGTTCTGTTGCCGAGTATATCGAGTGCTTGAAAGGCTACCAGCGAAGCGGCCTGTGCGGTTATCGCCCGGAGGTCCGCTACTATTACCGCGGCGAATCCAGGGATTACGGGGCGACGAGCGGCCAGGCGATGATCGGTCGCGGAAATTGGTTGGAAGGGCACAACGAAGCGAAACTTTTCCGGGAATGCGAGCGACGGCTGACGACCGAATTTCTGGACTGCAAATCGACTTTCGAAAAGTTGGTGATGATGCAGCATTACGGCATCCCGACGCGGATTCTCGACATCTCGCTCGACCCCCTTGTCGCGCTTTTCTTTGCGCTCTACCTGGACCCTCGCGGTAGAAAGGACGATAGCGGTGACGGAGTCGTTTTGGTTTATGAAGTCCCGGAAAACAGCATCAAGAACTACCATTCCGATGCGGTGAGCGTCGTGTCGAACCTGGCGGTCTATTCGCACTATGACGATTTGGACGTTGAAAAAATTTGCCGGGTTCACGGAAAAGAGCGGAAGGAGTTTAACAAGAACGATGCCGTGCAGCACTTGCTTCACGAAATCAAGGCGGAAAAACCGTATTTTCTGGACTGGATCAATGTAGATGACCTGTCGTCTGTCTTTTGCGTACACCCGCTTCTCACGAATCCGCGGATCAAGGCGCAACAGGGCGTTTTTTTGCTCTTTGGGCTGAAAGGCGACCAGCATCATCTGGCGACGCTCGAAAGCAGCAAGCAGAAAGAAAAAATTCGGATGCGGAAAGTTCGGATTCCGCACTCGGCGAAGGAAAATATCCGCGGGGAGTTGCAACTGCTCGCCCGGACGGTGGATGTGATTTACCCGGACTGGGACGGTGTGAGCGACTACTTTGCTCGGTTCTACGGGAAAAGCGCTGACCAGTTTTACAAATAAAGGAGAATGAGGATGACTAAGAAAAAAGGAGCAAAAAATCCTTTAGATATAAAAGACTTGAAAGAGATACAATACAAAATTGAATGCTATGTGGAAACGGTTTCGTCCGACGGATGCGTAACGGTTCGCGGCGTGGACGGATACCGGTTGGAAAAAGGGAAAACGTATAACGTGATCTGGAAATTAGATGCCGAGGAAGTAAAAATTTTCCCGGTCGGGGAAAGCTTGTCGCTTGGGGAAAATTCCAAAGATCTCCAGTTCCTTCTGACCGCCAAGGCGAACCATTTGAAGGTTTCCTTGGATGTGGCTTTGGATGGTGCCAAAGGAAAAGACAAAGTGCTGATTCAAAAGATTGCTTTGATCTAAGGGGGAATTAGTCGATGCGCGGTCAATTCAAGGCGATTCCGATTCTTGTCGGAATGCTTCTGCTGGCGACGACGGCTTTTGCCGACTGGACGGGTTCCACGAGCGAGCCGGAGAACACGAAAAAGATAAACGGCAAGGTCTTCTACGTCATTACGAGTGCCGAGGAACTGGCTTGGTTTGCCGAACAGGTGAACGGTGGCCGGTCAATGATCAACGCGGTCCTTGCAAACGACATCCGGTTCATGGACGATACGACTAAAACCAGTTCCGTGAACTGGACGCCGATCGGAAAGGATTCCGCGGCGATGTTCGACGGGATTTTTGACGGCGCCGGGAAGACGATTTACGGACTCTATTCGAACCAGGACAAGTTTGCCGGGATGTTCGGGGTGACGGATTCGAACGCCGTTGTCAAGAACGTGGCTTTGGCAAAGGATTCGATAAGGTCGTCTTCTAAATATGCGTATGCGGGAGGGATTGTCGCGTTTAACAACGGACGAATTGAAAATTGCGCGAACGGCGACACGGTCAGCAGCACCTTCTACTCTGGCGGCATCGCGGGCTATAACAGGGGGACGATTACGGGCAGCACGAACAGCGGCGCTGTTTTTTCCTCCACATCCTCCTACACCTACGCCTTCTCTGGTGGCATCGCGGGCTATAACAGGGGGACGATTACGGGCTGCGCGAACAGCGGCGCAGTTTCCTCCTCCAACTCCGCCACCTCCTCCCGCTCCAACTCTGGTGGCATCGCGGGCTATAACAGGGGGACGATTACGGGCTGCGCGAACAGCGGCGCAGTTTCCTCCTCCAACTCCGCCACCTCCTCCCGCTCCAACTCTGGTGGCATCGCGGGCTATAACAGGGGGACGATTACGGGCTGCGCGAACAGCGGCGCAGTTTCCTCCTCCAACTCCGCCACCTCCTCCCGCTCCAACTCTGGTGGCATCGCGGGCTATAACAGGGGGACGATTACGGGCTGCGCGAACAGCGGCGCAGTTTCCTCCTCCAACTCCGCCACCTCCTCCCGCTCCAACTCTGGTGGCATCGCGGGCTGGAACGATGAGACGATTACGGACTGCACGAACGGCGGCGCAGTTTCCGCCGCCACCACCACCTCCTCCTCCCACTCCAAATCTGGTGGCATCACGAGCTATAACAGGGGAACGATTATGGGTTGCACGAACAGCGGCGCAGTTTCCGCCTCCAACTCCTCCCACACCTCCTCCTTCTCCTACTTTGGCGGCATCGCGGGCTGGAACGCGGGAACGATTACGGGCTGCATGAACGGCGGCGCAGTTTCCGCCCCCTCCACCAGAGTCTACAATTCCAACTCTGGCGGCATCGCGGGCTGGAACGCGGGAACGATTACGGGCTGCATGAACGGCGGCGCAGTTTCCGCCCCCTCCACCAGAGTCTACAATTCCAACTCTGGCGGCATCGCGGGCTGGAACGCGGGAACGATTACGGGCTGCATGAACGGCGGCGCTGTTTCCGACCCCTACACCATAGTCTACAATTCCAACTTTGGCGGCATCGCGAGCTGGAACGCGGGGACGATTTCGGACTGTAAAAACTGGGGCTCAGTAAGAGGAGGTGGCCTTTCCTTTCGCGACTCTAGTAGCGGCAAATTGCTCAACAGCTTCAGCGTGGCGAACAAGGCCGGTTACGGCGTCATCTATACTAACGAAGGTACCGTCATCAACTGCTATTACGATTCCGATGTCCTAACTGGCAAATCTACCGTCGCCCCGAATTCGGGTCTGCACACGTCCGACATGCAGAGCGACCGCTTCGCTTGGGTCCTCAACACCACGAACGGCACGGCGGCGCACAGCGGCGTCTGGAGCCGCGACAGCGTCGGCTACCCGGTATTCGCGGACTCGCTACATTTGCCGATCTACAAGGTGGTCTTCGACGACAGCGGCGCGACGGCCAACCGCTACACGAACTACAAGGGGCGGGTGTCTTTCCCGGAAAATCCCGAAGCTCCCGAGGGGAAGATGTTCAGCGGCTGGTACACTACCGACGGAGTGAAGGTCAAGGCGACGACCGTTTTTACGAAGGACCAGACCGTGCACGCGGTCTATATCAACGCGTCCGACATCTACTTCTCCATCCGGTTCTTCGATTCGGACACGACGCTTCTCGATTCGCAGTACGTGCAATACGGCAAGACGCCGGGCTATGCGGGGACGCCGACGAAGGCTTCTACGGCGCAGTTCAGCTATGTGTTCAAGGGCTGGCACGTGGAACCCACCGCCGCCACCGAGGACTTCGACTACTACGCGGTCTATTCGGAGACGCTCCGCTCCTACACGGTCCGCTTCCTCGACTTCGACGGCACGGAGCTGCAAAGCGGAGAAGTCGACTACGGCAAACTCCCGTCCTACGCCGGGACGACTCCGACAAAGGCCTCTTCCGCGGAATACGCCTACATGTTCATCGGCTGGGATCCCGCAATCAACACGGTGAAGGGACCCGCGGACTACACGGCGGTCTTCGCTTTGACGCTGATTCCGCAGAGCAGCGGTTCCGTAGCTTCCTCGTCTAGCGAGGCAAGGTCTTCTTCGAGCGAAGAAAAGTCCTCGTCGAGTTCCGCAAAGCAAAATTCCAGCAGCTCGTCCGAAAGCCCCGACGCCCTCGTAGCGAACCTCCCCGCTCCCGAGTGGAGCGTCACCGCTTCGGGCAGCAACTTCCGGGTTCACGCCGCACCGGTCGGGAAACCCTATGCGCTTTTCGACCTGCAGGGAAAGGTCCTCGCTAAGGGCCGCATTGAAAGCCCGGAGATGACGATTCTCGCTCCGCGGGCAGGGAGCTATGTCGTTCGCGTTGGGAACCGTTCCGTCCGGGTGAACGCGAAATAGCTTGTCCAAGAATTCAGCAAACCTGTAAAAGGAGAATTTATGTTTGAACAGGAAACGAAAGAACTGATTATTGTGCACGATAAGGATACCGCCGAGTACGCGTCTTACCTGATTCAGCTTATCGGTTTAAAGGACGACAAGCCGGACGGAACCGCTGTGGGAACAAAGGACGGTTCTATCCGGGCTGCCATGTGGAGTGTTAAAGAATATCGCGACACATTGTCAAAAATTTCTTCTGACACCCACGTTCTTATCTTGGGCGATGCGAAGCTAATCGAAGAGAATAAATCCCATATCAAAACGGAATTTTCCGAATATGGGATGACTTTTGGATGGCTGGGGATGCGAGCGGTCATGTTCGTCGATTCGCGGGCATATGACAAAAAAGAATATGAGCAGTTCGTCGAATTTGCCAAAAAGGACCAGGAATCATTCAAGAAGGGCGTTTCTGATTTAGGCGTAATAAAAAGTCTCGCTAGCGGGTTTCCCTTGTTTCTGTTGTGTGGCGTGGTGGGTGCGGCTTTAGTCCGGCATTTTAAACTGAAAAACCAATACTTCAAGGAAAGAAACTATGCGTTAGCTCTGCATACGTATCTATACGGACTATCGAAATTTATGGAGAGCTGATAAATGCCTTCCAGGTCTTCTTTTCAAGACGGCTATTCTTTTTTTGAAAAAAACATCGGCGTGATGGATGGTGCTCATGGCGCATCTCGGTATGTTTCTGGTGTCGAAGAAGAGATAGATTCTTTCGCTAAAGAGCTGAACGGCTTTAGGGCGTCTCGTGTGGGGACTGGTCAGCTCCAGGGAAATGTCGCGGAGTATTGGCACGCTCATACTTTTAATATCGAAGCGAAAGCGGCGGAATCCTCGCACCACGCAGATGTTCTCGGAAGTCATGGCTTAGGTTCTGTTGACATCCAGACAAATTTTGGCGAAGATTATAGCTTAAAGTATTATGCGAGCGGCAGACTGAGCGGATT
This sequence comes from Candidatus Methanomethylophilaceae archaeon, assembly GCA_963629575.1. GTDB lineage: Bacteria > Fibrobacterota > Fibrobacteria > Fibrobacterales > Fibrobacteraceae > Hallerella. The sequence goes on along the minus strand of CAVGIM010000008.1, from coordinate 5,001 downwards.
GAAGCAGGCGAAAACGGTTTATGAACAATTCAAAGAAAGCGGAATGGATTTCCTGGAAGACTTTTTGAATAAAAAGAAGTTGGATGGCAAGGATCCGAATCTGTCTTTGTATCAAGGGCAGTGGCGAATTGTCCCGTCAGACCAGCTTTCCGAAACGGCGGAATATTTAAAAAAGAGATACAACAAGGAGGCTTATAACAGGCCGGAACAGGCGGTGAAATATCAAGAAACCCTTGAACGGCTCGATGACCGTATTCGTGATGGAGAAGGTGTCGAATCGCATCCTTTGTCGAGACCGGATTCTGAAAAGCTAACCGTAGAGGCCCAAAAAGGAAATGTCGATGCGGAATATTTAAAGCGATATGGCGTGTCGTTAGAAGAAATCGTCAAATGCGAATACGTTTTTAAGCAGGCGATGGAGGCTGGGAAGACTGCAGCCGTTATCACGACGGTGATGAAGCTCGCCCCGGAAGTATTGAAAACGATTTCCTATTTAGTGAAAACAGGAAGGTTGAATTCTGAGCAGTTCAAGAAAATGGGGCTGGCTGCATTAGACGGCGCAACGCTTGGCTTTATAAGAGGTTCCGTAGCAGCGGGAATTACGACGGCTTGCAAAGCGGGCTTTTTTGGTGCTGCAATGAAAAGTTTAACGCCGAGCGTTATTGCGACCTTGACCGTGCTGACGATGGAAACGATTGGCGATGCTTTTTGCGTGGCGTGCGGTCAAAAGGACCGGCAGGAAATGACTTTGAACCTGATCAAGAATGTGGTCGTTTCTTCTTCGGGATTGATTGTCGGCGGTTTGGCATCGTGCGTATTGCCTTGCCTGGGATTTATGCTGGGAAGTTTCATCGGGGCGACATTGGGCTCGTTTGCTTGCAATGCTGGCGGCGCAGCGATACTCTCCTTATGTGTGGATACCGGATTTACCATGTTTGGCCTTGTCGATCAAAACTATGAATTGCCGCAAGAAGTGTTGGATGAATTAGGGATAAAATCTTTTCAGGTGGAACCATTCCGTTTCAATGAATTTAACGGGAAGTCTTTTGATTTTGGAAAATTTCAGACAAAGGAATTTGCCTGCAACAGTTTTCGTATAACCGTTTTGCGCCGAGGTGTTGTCTCGGTTTCCAAAATAGGATATGTGTAAAATCGGACACGGGACAGTCAATGTCCTAAAAATTCCGTCCGCTGCATTAAGAATTTGCCATGAAAATCGCTCTCGCCAAGAAATCGTCTGAAATTTACTTGTAAAATCGAGTAAATTTCGGATAGTTTTTAAATGTTGCTTCGAAAAATTATCTATTTTGTCTGAAAATGACTTAAAATGTCGAGTGAATTTCGGATGGCTTATGGTTTTTGAAAGAAATTTTTACCTGCAGCGTCTTGTTTCAAAAAAATGGAACGGACGCATTAAAATCATCACCGGGCTGCGGCGTTGCGGTAAAAGCTATTTCCTTTTTAAGATTTTCAAGGAACATCTGCTTTCTAGCGGAGTTTCCTCGGATTTCATCGTGGAACTTTCTCTGGATAGTATTGAAAACGAACATCTTCGCGACCCCAAAGAGCTTTGGAAATTCTTAGGAAAACGGATGGGCGACACGGATAAGAAATATTACCTTTTGCTGGACGAAATACAGTTCGCCATTTCAAAAAAGGAATTGCAAAATCATGATGAACCGGTTCGTTTGTATGGAGTATTAAACGGTCTTTTGCAAAAGGGCAACATCGATATTTATGTAACGGGAAGCAATTCCAAAATGCTTTCGCACGATGTGGCGACAGAATTTCGTGGACGCGGAGACATTCTCCCGATATATCCTTTATCGTTTCGAGAATTCTTCGGTGCTTTTGACGGAGATCGGGAAGTTGCTTACGAGACTTATGCGACTTTTGGTGGAATGCCTTATGTGGCAACGCTTAAAAACGACGAGGATAAACGTGAATATCTTTTGAATCTTTTCGAGGAAATTTATTTTAAGGATATTGAAGAACGTTATTCGCTGGCCTATCCTGCCGCTTTGGGGGAAATCACGAACGCTCTCTGTTCCGCTGTTGGATCCTTGACGAATGCAAGCAAAATTGCCAGGACGATTCAAAGCCTTCAGAGAAAAAAAATCGGCTCGGAAACAATTTCCTGCTATCTGAATTATCTGACGGACTGCTTCCTGTTTTCCAAGGCTTATCGCTATGACGTGAAAGGAAAAAAGTATTTCGATTTTCCGTTAAAGTTCTATGCGACTGATGTGGGGCTTCGCAATGCGCGTCTTGGTTTTAGGGATCTCGAAGAAACTCACATCATGGAAAATATCGTTTATAACGAATTGAGAATCCGCGGTTTTTCTGTAGATGTCGGGGTTGTTCCTGTTTGTGAAAACGGAGTTGACGGGAAAAGGCATCTCAAAAATTGTGAAATTGATTTTATCGCATCGAAGGGAATCAAGAAAAGCTATTTTCAATCCGCATACAGTCTAAATGGTGACGAAAAACGAAATCAGGAAATTCGTCCGCTTCTTTCCGTGAAGGATTTTTTTGAAAAGACCGTGATAACGAGATTCGGTCTCAAACCTTGGTCGGATGAAAGGGGCGTTCAATATATCGGCCTGTTGGACTTTTTGCTCTCCGACTAAAAAACGGGCAGCCCGAAGGCCGCCCGCCGAAAGGAGAGATGGAAAAAGATTATTCGTACTTGATGACCTGTGCCGGGCAGCCTTCCGCCGCCGCCTTGATGTCGTCTTCGTACTGGGAATAGTCGACGCCTTCCTTGACCACCATCTTGTCGGGAACGCTGAAGACCGCGTCGCAGGTGCCTTCGCAGGCGCCGCATGAAACGCACTCGTCGCTCGATTCGTCCAGCCAAACTTTATTTATTGCCATAGATTTGCCTTCGTGTTGTTGTGAACGGTCCAAAAAGGTGCTTTTGGAACATTCGGGTGAAACATTTCCTTGAATATAAATAAATTTGAGCTAAAAAACATAGAGGTTTATCGAGAAATGAAAACGGTCGTCGTGAAAATCGGTGGAAGCCTTGCCATAGACGAGGCGAAACTGCTGGATTTTACTCGTTCCATCGCGAGACTTCCCGCTCTCGGATTTCGGATTGCGGTCGTCCACGGCGGAGGCAAGGACATCAACGAAAATATCGCGCTGCTTTCCGAGGAACCGCGATTTATCGAAGGCTTGCGCGTGACGACTCCGGGCATCATGAAGATGGTGGAAATGACGCTTTCCGGCCACGTGAACAAGAAGCTAGTTCGGATGCTCGAATCTTTCGGTGCGTCGGCCGTGGGAATCTCGGGTGTCGATGGAAATCTCTTCGAAGCGGAAAAGCGGACCGGCGGCGCGGACCTTGGGCTTGTCGGACGAATCTTCCGCGTGAATCCGAAAATCGTCACGGACCTCTGGAATGCCGGCTGGACGCCCGTGGTAAGCCCTATCTCTATTGGAGACGGAATCGCGTGGAACGTGAACGCGGATACGGCCGCCTCGGAACTCGCCGTTGCGCTTAAGGCGGACAAGTTCTTGCTCGTAAGCGACGTTCCGGGGGTTCTCGACAAACAGAAAAGCCTGATCCCGAATCTCGACGAAGCGACGGTCGAAGCCCTGATTGCGGACGGAACGATTGGTGGCGGCATGATCCCGAAAGTCCGCGAGAGCGTCTGTGCCTTGAAACATGGACTTGGCGAAATCCACATTCTCGGGTGGAAAGATGCGGATTCCTTTGTGAAACAAATTAACGGAGAAATCAACTATGGAACAATCCTCGCTTAAGAATCTTTTGGAAAAAGACGCGGCGGTCATCGCTCCGCTTTACGGAAAGCCGGATGTGGATTTTGTGGAAGGTTCCGGAAGCTACCTGTTCGATGCCGAAGGTCGCAAGTATCTGGATTTTGTCGCGGGCATTGCCGTGAACGGTCTGGGACACAGGAACAAGGGAATCTTGAACGCGATTTCGGATCAGGCGAACCGTTTCATCCATCTGAGCAATCTCTACCCGAACTACCCGCAAATCCGCTTGGCGGAAAAGCTTCTGGAATTGACAAAATTTGACAAGGCGTTTTTCTGCAATTCGGGAACGGAAGCGAACGAGGGCTGCATCAAGTTCGCACGGAAATACTTTTATCGCAAGGGCGAATCGAATCGGCAGAAGATCGTCACGTTCGTGAACAGCTTCCATGGGCGCACCTTTGCCGCGCTGTCTGCGACGGGACAGCCGTCTATCCGCGAAGGATTTGGCGATATGCCGGGCGACTTTGTACACGTTCCGTGGAACGACGTGGAAGCGTTGAAGGCGGAAGTCAATGAAAATACGTGCGCGATCATGCTCGAATCGCTTGCCGCCGAAGGCGGCGTGATGACCCTTTCTTCGGAAATGGTCGAGACGGTTCACGCTTTGCGCGAAAAGTTCGGATGTCTCGTAATTGTCGATGAAGTCCAGGCGGGAATGGGGCGGCTCGGAACTTTCCTCGGCTGCGAAAAACATGGGCTTGTTCCCGACCTCGTTTCGCTTGCCAAGGCGCTCGGGGGCGGGCTTCCGCTCGGCGCGGTCCTCCTGCGGAAGAAAATCGCCGATGAGCTTCGCCCGGGTGACCATGGGACGACTTTTGGCGGGAACCCTGTCGCCTGCGCAGCGGGTCTTTCTGTCGTCGAACAGATTGCCGCTCCGGGTTTCTTGGAAAATGTCCGTGCTCGCTCGGCGCAGCTCGTCGAAGGGCTTTCGAAAATCGTGTCAAGGTTTGACTTTCTGGAAAATGTTCGCGGCGAAGGTTTGCTGCTCGGCATTTCGATGCGTGCGGAAAAGCCTGTCGCTGACCTGATTTCCGCAGCCCGTTCCGAAGGACTGCTCGTGCTGAGCGCAAAGGGAAACGTCGTCCGTCTGCTTCCGCCGTTGAACGTGAGCGAAGCGGAATGTGCGGAGGCTCTCGAAAAGCTCGAAAAGGCTTTTGCTCACCTCTAAAAATTCAATTTTCAAAAATTTGGTTGCGACGCTTCGCGCTGGTT